>NZ_JBVJBP010000002.1:0-177386 GCF_055589465.1 Streptomyces sp. NPDC041940 | reverse complement strand
GCTTTCCTCTTTTCGTCTTCAATTGGTTCGCAAAGATGCGCACTCCGCTCTTTGCCCCCTCCCCCCCACCCCCCCCTCTCCTCCCTTTTCCCGGCCCCCCCCCGGCCCGGCCGGGTTTCTTTTCTGGTCACTCGTAAACGGCTGGCACGTGCAGCTTGTCCCAGGACTTCCGGCCCGGGATGCCGTCGGCGTCAGGGCCGCCGAATCCGAGCTTGCGCTGCCACTTGGCGTACGACTTCTGGTCCGCCTGACTCCACTGCGAGTCGGGCCCGCCGGAGTACGCGGAGCAGTTCTCCTCGATGAGGCGGTAGCCCATGGCCTCGATGACCGGACTGGTCACCGACGCTTGGAAGAAGTCTGCGCCTGGAAAGGGCTCGTACTCACCGTCCGTTTCCGGTTCCTGGGGCGGGGCCACGCGTATCCGCTGGTCGGGGTAGATCTTATTTCGGTCCTTGATCTGCGGGTTCCATGCCATGAGCTGGTCCACCGTCACATGGAACATGCGCCCGATCTTGGTGAGGTTGTCGCCGGTTTTCACTACGTAGAACTGTGTTGTCTTTTCCATGCATCCACCGTAGATGAATTTCCGGAAATTAAGAAGTGGAGAATTCCGTTTCGATTTCACTTTTTGATTCGGAAACTGCTTTCGCCGGAAGGGACTTCCGCCTGACGGAAGGCCCGTTGCGGCGCCCGGAACGCCGCCTGGACGATGTCGGCACCACCAGAGACGGGAGCCGACCCCCATGCCTCACACCACCGCCTTCGCCAGGAACCAGTGGTACGTCGCCGCCTACAGTCACGAGGTCGGGCGGGAGCTGCTCGGCCGGACGATCCTCGGTGAGACGCTCGTGCTGTACCGGACCGAGGAGGACGGCACGCCGGTCGTCCTGCACGACCGGTGTGTGCACCGCCGGTACCCGCTGTCCGAGGCACCGACCCGTCTCGACGGCGACCGGATCGTGTGCGGGTACCACGGGTTCACGTACGACACGACCGGTACGTGCGTGTACGTGCCGGGGCAGAAACGGGTGCCGCGCACCGCCCGGCTCGCCTCGTACCCCGTCGTCGAGCAGGACTCGCTGATCTGGGTGTGGATCGGCGACCCGGCGCTCGCCGACCCCCAGACCATCCCCCGGGCCAGGCACCTGGACTCCCCCGGCTGGGTCACCGTGCGCGGCATGGAGCCCATCGACTGCGACTACGGCCTGCTCGTCGACAACCTCCTCGACCTCTCCCACGAGACGTATCTGCACGGCGGGTACATCGGCACCCCCGAGGTCGCCGAGACGCCGATCACCACGGAGGTCGACGAGGGCGCCGGGATCGTCCGGGTGAGCCGGCACATGGACGACGCCGAGTGCCCGCCGTTCTACGCCAAGTCCACCGGCATAGCAGGCCGGATCACCCGCTGGCAGGACATCGAGTACCACACCCCCTGCCTGTATCTGCTGCACAGCCGCATCGCCCCGGTCGGGGTGGTGCCCGAGCCGGACGGCAGCGACCCCAACGGCTTCCACACGGAGATCACATACGCGATCACTCCGTCCGGCGACGGCAAGGTGTACGACTTCTGGGCCGTCTCGCGCGACTGGGCGACGGACGACGCCGAGGTCACCGAGTTCCTGCGGGGCAACAACCACACGGTCGTGATGCAGGACGTCACCGCGCTCAACCTGCTGCAGAAGACGCTGGGCACCGAGCGCACCGGCTATCAGGAGCTCAGCATCAACATCGACACCGGTGGCCTGGCCGCCCGCCGTATCCTCGCCCGGCTGGTCGAGGAGGGCGACAAGCCCCTGGAGAAGGTCCAGTGACGTCGCCCTCTTCGTTCAGGACCGGCGAGATCTACCGCATCGACTGGCTGCCCGGCACCGACGTCCTGCACGGCACCTGTCACTGCGGCCGTGAACACACCGCGCAGGACCCGGTCGAGATGTGGGAGTGGATGCTCGCCCACCCCCAGGGACACTCCGTCCACGAGCCGCGAGGGAACAGCTCATGAGCGTGTACGAAGCCGAACTCGTCGTTGAGCGGCGGGAGTCCGCCGCCGACGGCGTGCTCGCCCTCACCCTGCGCCACCCGCTGGGCGAGCCGCTCCCGGACTGGGAACCGGGCGCCCACATCGACGTCGTGCTCGGCCCCGGCCTGGAGCGGCAGTACTCGCTGTGCGGCGATCCGGCGGACCGGTCGGCCTGGCGGATCGCGGTGCTGCGCGAGCCGGACGGGCGGGGCGGATCGGCCCATGTGCACGAGCGGGTGGGGCCGGGCGACAAGGTCCGGGTGCGCGGCCCCCGCAACAACTTCGGCCTGGAGCCCGCTCCGCGCTACCGGTTCGTCGCGGGCGGGATCGGCATCACGCCGATCCTGCCGATGCTGGCGGCGGCCGAGGCCTCGGGCGCCGAATGGACGCTGCTGTACGGCGGTCGCAGCCGCCGGTCCATGGCGTTCGGCGAGGAACTGGGCCGGTACGGCGACCGGGTGACCCTCGCGCCCGAGGACGAGACGGGGCTGCTGGACCTGCCCTCGCTGCTGGACGACGTACCCGAGGGCACGCTCGTCTACTGCTGCGGACCCGGCCCGCTGCTGGACGCGGTGGAGGCCCGGAGCCCGTCCGGGGTGCTGCGCGTCGAGCGGTTCCGGCCGAAGGAGCGGGAGACGGACGGCGACACCGCGTTCGAGGTGGAGCTGGCGCGGAGCGGCAGGACGCTCGCCGTCGCGCCGGACGTGTCGGTGCTCGACACCGTGCGCGCCGCCGGGATCGAGGTGCTGTACTCCTGCGCCGAGGGCACCTGCGGCACCTGCGAGACCGATGTCCTGGAGGGCGAACCGGACCACCGCGACTCGGTCCTCACCGACGACGAACGCGCGGCGGGCGAGACCATGCTCATCTGCGTGTCCCGCTGCCGTGGGAAGCGGCTCGTGCTGGACCTGTGATCCGGACGGTCAGGGCGCTGCCCACAGGCCCCGGACATGCCCGAGGTGCCGGGTCATCACCGTCCGCACGGCCTCCTCGTCCCGGGCGAGCAGCGCGTCCAGGATCTCCAGGTGCTCCTCCGCCGACGCCTCCAGCCGCCCCTGCCCGGCGAGCGCGGTCAGCCCGTACAGCCGGGAGCGGCGCCTGAGGTCCCGTACGACGTCGACGAGATGGTCGTTGCCGGCGAGGGCCAGCAGGCCGAGGTGGAAGCGCAGGTCGGCCTCGACGTAGGCGATGAGGTCGCCGGCCGCCGCGGAGGTGACGATCTCCTGGGCGACCGGGCGCAGGGCCTCCAGCGCCACGGGGTCGGCGGTGACGGCCAGGCCCGCCGTCGTGGGGATCTCGATCAGCGCCCGGATGTGGGTGTACTCGTCGAGTTGCCGCTCGGAGACGGCGGTGACCCGGAAGCCCTTGTTGGGGACGGTGTCGACCAGTCCCTCCTTGGCGAGGTCGAGCATGGCCTCGCGCACGGGGGTCGCGGAGACGCCGAAGCGGGCGGCGAGGCCGGGCGCCGAGTAGACCTCGCCGGGGCGCAGTTCACCGGCGATCAGGGCGGCCCGCAGCGCGTCCGCGACCCGCTCCCGGTGGCTGGGCTTCCTGCTGCCCAGCAGGGGCAGGGCGGGGGTGTGCCGCGGGGCAGCCATGACGGTCGCGGTTTCCTCTCGTGGTCGGGGTCTACAGGACGAATCCGGCGGGGAACGGGTCGTCGGGGTCCAGCAGGTACTGGGCGGTGCCCGTGATCCAGGCGCGTCCGGTGAAGCTGGGCAGCACGGCCGGGCGTCCGGCGACCTCGGTCGTGCCGAGCAGTCTGCCGGTGAACCGGGTACCGATGAAGGACTCGTTCACGAACTCGGTGTGCAGCGGGAGCTCGCCGCGCGCGTGCAGCTGTGCCATGCGGGCGCTGGTGCCCGTGCCGCAGGGCGAGCGGTCGAACCAGCCGGGGTGGATGGCCATGGCGTGCCGGGAGCGGCGGGCGGTGGAGCCGGGGGCGGCCAGATAGACGTGGTGGAGGCCGTGGATGGACGGGTCCTCCGGGTGGACGGGCGGGTCCTCGTCGTTGACGGCGGCCATGAGGGACAGCCCGGCGGCGAGGATCTCGTCCTTGCGGGTCCGGTCGAAGGGCAGGCCGAACCGCTCCAGCGGCAGGATGGCGTAGAAGTTGCCGCCGAAGGCGAGGTCGTAGGTCACCGTCCGCCCGTCGGCGAGGGTGGCCTTTCGGTCGAGGGCGACCGCGAAGGAGGGCACGTTCTGGAGGGTGACCGCCTTGGCTACGCCGTCCTCGACGGCCACCTCGGCGACGACCGGGCCCGCCGGGGTGTCGAGCCGGATGGTGGTGACCGGCTCGGTGACCTCGACCATGCCGGTCTCGACGAGCACGGTCGCCACGCCGATCGTGCCGTGCCCGCACATCGGCAGATAGCCGGAGACCTCGATGTAGACGACGCCCCAGTCGCAGTCGGGGCGGGTCGGCGGCTGGAGGATCGCGCCGCTCATGGCGGAGTGGCCGCGCGGCTCGTTCATCAGCAACTGCTTGATGTCGTCGCGGTGTTCGCGGAACCACAGCCGCCGCTCGTTCATGGTGGCGCCCGGGATGGTGCCGATGCCGCCCGTGATCACCCGGGTGGGCATGCCCTCGGTGTGCGAGTCGACGGCGTGCAGGACGAGTCCGCTGCGCATGGTCCCTATGCCAATCCGGCCGCTACGGCCTTCTCGGTGGCGGCCCGGACGGCGGCCTCCTGCTCGGGCAGCAACGGCACGCGCGGCGGGCGGCAGGGGCCTCCGTGGCGGCCGACGAGGTCCATGGAGAGCTTGATGGCCTGGACGAACTCCACCCGCGAGTCCCACCGCAGCAGCGGATGCAGCTGCCGGTACAGGCCCCGCGCGGTGTCGAGGTCGCCGTCGACGGCCGCGTGGTACAGCTCGACGGAGGCCTTCGGCAGCGCGTTCGGGTAGCCCGCGACCCAGCCCTTGGCGCCCGCGACGGCCAGCTCCAGCAGGACGTCGTCCGCGCCGATCAGCAGGTCCAGTTCGGGGGCGAGTTCGGCGATCCGGTACGCCCGGCGGACATCGCCGGAGAACTCCTTCACGCCCCGGATGTGCCCCTCGCCGTGCAGCCGGGCGAGCAGTTCGGGCACCAGGTCGACCTTGGTGTCGATCGGGTTGTTGTACGCCACGACCGGCAGGCCGGCCTTCGCGACCTCGGCGTAGTGGGCGACGACGGACCGCTCGTCGGCACGGTAGGCGTTCGGCGGCAGCAGCATCACCGCCGCGCAGCCCGCCTCGCCCGCCTGTTCGGCCCAGCGCCGGGACTCGGCGGACCCGTAGGCGGCGACGCCGGGCATGACGCGCTGCCCGCCGATCGCGGCGACGGCCGTCTCGACGACCCGGGCGCGCTCCTCGGGGGTGAGCACCTGGTACTCGCCGAGGGAGCCGTTCGGCACGACGCCGTCACAGCCGTTCTCGACGAGCCAGGCGCAGTGTTCGGCGTAGCGGTCGTGGTTCACGGAGAGGTCGTCGTTCAGCGGGAGCGCGGTGGCGACGAGGACGCCGCGCCAGGGGCGGTGATCGGTCATGACTGTCCCTCCTGGGGATGCTGCCGTGCGAGGACGCCGAGCGGTACGGGTCGGGCGAGGGGCCTTCTGGCCGGGGTGGGCGGGCATCCGGCGAGACCGGCGACCGCGCCGGCGCACATCCGGCCCTGGCACCAGCCCATCCCGGCCCGGGTGAGCAGCTTCACGGTGCGCACGTCGCCCGCCCCGAGGTCCAGGGCGTCGCGCACGGCACCGGCGGTGACCTCCTCGCAGCGGCAGACCACGGTGTCGTCGGTGATCTGCTCGGGCCAGTGCGCGGGCGGCGCGTAGGCGGCGTCGAGAGCGGCGGCGGATCTCCCGAGCTTCGTACGGGCCTTGAGAGCGGCGGGCGCCGGGTCGGGGGCGGTGCCGTGCAGGTGCGCGGCGGCGGAGCACCCGGCGATGTGGCCCTCGGCGAGCGCGAGGGCAGCGCCGCCGATGCCGGTGGCCTCACCGGCCGCCCACACGCCGGGCACGTCCGTGCGCTGCTCGGTGTCGACGGCCACGGTGAGCCCGTCGAGGCCGCAGCCGAGGCCCTCCGCCAGGTCGGTGTGCGGGAGCATGCCGTGCCCGACGGCCAGGGTGTCGCAGGGCAGGTGCCGCTCGGTGCCGGTCCTGACGCGTCCGTCGCTGTCGAGGGCGGCGACGGTGACGCCGCTCAGCCGGTCGTCGCCGTGGGCGCGGACGACGGTGTGCCGGGCGAGGAACGGCACGCGGTGGCGCAGCAGCCGGGCGGCGTATCCGGCGCCCTCGGGGAGCTTGCCGGCCAGGGCCGGTCCGTGGCGGGCGAGGCGCCCCGGGTCGACGGCCTCGACGAGCGCGGCGACCTCCACCCCGGCCGCGGCGAGCCCGGTCGCCACGGGCAGCAGCAGCGGCCCGGTCCCGGCCACGACGGCTCGGCGCCCCGGCACCACCAGGCCGCCCTTGAGCATGGCCTGGGCACCCCCGGCGGTGACGACGCCCGGCAGGGTCCAGCCGGGGAAGGGCAGCACCTGCTCGTAGCCGCCGGTGGCCAGCAGCACGGCGCGGGCCCGCACCTCGGCCGGCTCCTCCTGCTCCGGCCCGAGCAGCGCGTGCACGAGGAAGCCGTCGGACACCTTTTCGACGCACCACACATGATGATCGGTCAGCACCCGTACGGCACTGGCGGCGAGTCCGTCGCGCAGCCGCTCCCAGGTCCGCCACTGATGGTGGAGCGCCTCGGGGCGCCCGGCGCCGAGTCCGGCGGCGGGCTGCCGGTAGAACTGCCCGCCGGGCTCCGTCGCCGCGTCGACGAGCGCGACCCGCGTGCCCCGCGCGGACGCCGCCAGGGAGGCGGCGAGGCCGGCCGGTCCGGCCCCGATCACGACCAGGTCAGTCCGCATGGCGCACCCCCTCATGGCCCGTCCCCTCCTGGGTGCCGATCACGTCCCCCGGCCGTACCGGCACCAGACAGGCACGTCGGTTGGGGCGGCCGTTGACGGTCACCAGACAGTCGAAGCAGACGCCGATCCCGCAGAACACCCCGCGTGGACGGCCCTCGGCCCGGGTGGCGCGCCAGGAGGTGACGCCCGCCGCCCACAGCACGGCGGCGACCGTCTGCCCGGGCAGCGCCTCGACGGGGCGCCCGTCGAACGTGACCGTGAAGGCGGGGCCGGGCCTGGCCCCCGCCAGCTCCAGCGGATTCACTCGGCCTCCTCGGTGAAGCGGTCGGGCCGGAACGGGCCGAGGTCCAGGTCCGGCGCCTGCCCGGTCAGCGCCTGGGCGATCAGCCGGCCCGTGCCGGTGGCGAGACCGATGCCCGCGCCCTCGTGCCCGCAGGCGTGGAGCAGCCCGGGTGCCCGGGGGTCCGGGCCGATCGCGGGCAGATGGTCCGGCAGATACGGCCGGAAGCCCACGTACGTGCGCAGGGCCCGGACTTCGGCGAGGAAGGGGAAGAGGTCGGTCGCGCCCGCCGCCAGCGCGCGCAGTGCCGGGAGCGACAACGACCGGTCGAAGCCGACCCGTTCGCGGCTGGCGCCGATCAGGACCGGCCCGGCGGGTGTGCCCTCCACCACCGGGGAGGTCTGCAGCGCCGACGAGTCGCTCGCGACATCGCCCACGTAGTCGGCGGCGTACACCTTGTGCCGGATACGGGGCGGCAGCGGCTCGGTGACCAGGACGAAGCCGCGCCGGGGCAGCACGGGCAGGGACACGCCCGCGCGGGCCGCGACCTCGCCGCCCCAGGTGCCGGCCGCGTTGACGACGGCCGGGGCGTGGAGGTCGCCCCGGTCGGTCCGCACGCCGCGCACGGCACCGCCGGGCCCCCGCAGCACCGCGGTCACCTCCCGGCCGGTGAGCAGCCGGGCGTTCGAGGCGCGCAGCAGGTGCGCCGCCGCGAGGGCGGGCATCACCTGGGCGTCCTGCGGGTAGTGCATGCCGCCCGCGAGGCCGGGGGCCAGGTACGGCTCCAGGTCGGGAAGCCGGTCGGGCGGCACGGGGACGGCCTCGACCCCGGCCGCGCGCTGCCCGGCGGCGAGTTCCTCGAGACCGGCCAGTGCCCCGTCGGTGCCGGCGACGACGACACCGCCCTTGGCCTCGTACTCGACCGCCTTCCCCAGCCCCTCCCGGGCCAGTTCGGCCCAGAGCCGGGCGGACAGCAGGGCGAGTTCGAGCTCCGGTCCGGGTTCCTTGTCGGAGACGAGGAGGTTGCCCTCCCCCGCGCCGGTCGTGCCGCCGGCCACCGCGCCCCGGTCCACCACGACGGCATCGAGGCCGGCACGGGCCGCGTACAAGGCACAGGCGGCGCCGACCACTCCGGCTCCGACCACCACGACATCGCAGGTCAGCGACTCGCTCACGCCAGTACTATGTCACACATCACATCGTCTGGGAATGGGGCGAACGCCGGTCGGGCGAGGCCGGAAGCGCTCAGTCGGCCGCCGGTACGACCCTCAGGTGGGAGGCGGTACGACGGGTCCCGCGCTCCCTGGACGGGGTGCGGCGGGTCTCGCGCGGCACGAACGTGAACCGGGTGCAGCCCAGTTCCTCGAGCGTCCTGGACGTCTCGACGACGACCCGGCACTCGGTGGCACCCCGGCGCGGGTCCGGGTGCAGCAGCGGGCGTACGGCACCGTCGTGCTCGACGGCGCCCTCGCCGACCGAGCGGATCCAGTGCGGCAGGCCCTGCCGGTACGCCGCCTCCATGATCGGGTCCTGGGCGATGTCACGGCGGATGGCCTGGAGCCCGTGGTCGGGGCCGTGGCTCTCCACGGTGCGCGCGAAGTGCGCGAGCATCGGCAGACACCAGCTCGACTCGTGCTCGCCGAGCACCGTGGGGGCGTCGGGGTGGAACAGCACGAACCTGAGGAAGTTGTCGCCCGGCATGGCCGTCGGGTGCGGACCCACGCCGACGAAAAGTGACCGGAACGCGCTATTGGTCAGCGCCACGTCCCAGCCGTGGTCGACGACGAGCGAGGGGGAGGAGACGGCCTCCAGAAGCCCGGCGTAGTCCTCCAGATAGGCCTGGGCCTCTGGAGTCTCGGCGACGGGCCGCGGTGCCGGCCGCTGCCCTCCTGCCTGATATGCCATCGGGAGGTCACCCCTCTTGCCTGTGCGGCCTTGACGCGGCGCCCCGATCCTGCTGCCCGGAGCTGAGGCGTGTCAACTATCGTGGCATTTCGTGCCTGTTGACGGCTGAAATTGGCCACAGTTGTGGCGAGACCTGGATGTGAGTTCGAAGCACCGGCTACGCTCCGGGAAGTTCACGCCGGGGAAAGTCACGGCATCCACTTGTGAGAAGCCTGTGAGAGACGTAGGAGATCTGTCGGTGACGGGTGGCTTCGTCGAAAGTCCGGGCGCCACGCAGACGGCCGTGCTACCGGCCGTCGCCTCCCGTGTCACCGCGCTCGCGGACCGGCTCGGCGTGCCGCACGCCGAGGTCTTCGGCATCGGCCGGCTGTCCGTCGCCTCCGGGGTTCCGGAGCCGGTGGTGAAGGCCCTGCTCTGCGGCAGGCCCGCGGGCGAGCCCGATGTGCAGGCCCGGTTCCTGCAGCGCCTGGACCTGCTGCGCCGGACCCGGCTCAAGCCCACCGGCCGCAGGTACACCCAGCAGGAGATCGCCGACGGCGCGGGCATGTCCCGGCAGCAGGCCGGCGCCCTCATCAACGGCGACCGGCGGCCGACCATGGAGCACTGCGACGCCCTCCAGCGGTTCTTCCGGGTGCACGCCGGTTTCCTGACGGCGGAGGACCCCGAGGCGCTCGTGAGCGCCCTCCAGCACATCGAGCAGGAGCTGTTGCAGAAGCTCGCCGACCGCGAGCGGGAGGCGGCCGCGGCGGCCGACGACCCGCTGGAGCGGCTGTTGCAGGACCACGGCGTGCGCGGCATCGCCTGGCGGGCCGCGCAGCTGCCCACCGACCAGCACCGTGACAAGGTCGCGGAGTGGCTGGACATGCTCCTGGAGAGCGTCAAGCGGCCCGATTCGTGACCGTGGGGAGAACTGTGGGCATCGGTAAGGAAATGCGCCGCCTGTGCGGCGAGCTGGTCGCGGAGCTGACCCTCCCCGCGCCGGCACGGCCCGACGACCTGTACGCCGCGCTGTGCGACGCCATGAGCAGACGCCGCGGCCGGCCGGTCCACTTCCGTACGGCCGCCTTCCCGATCGGGACCGCCAGCGGGCTGTGGCTCGACATGGCCGAGCAGGACCTCGTCGTGATCGAGGAACGCACCGCGCCGGACCACCAGTTGGTGATCCTGGGCCACGAGCTGTGGCACATGAACGCCGGGCACTGCTCCCACCACGTCGAGGGCGCCGCGGTCGCGGCCCGGCTGCTCGACGACACCGCCGATCTCCAGGCGACGGTCCTGAAGGTCGCGGCACGCACCCGCTTCGACCAGGACGAGGAGAAGGAGGCCGAGAGCTTCGGTCTGCTGCTGGCCAGCAAGTGCCGTGCGTGGCTCGCCGGTTCGTCGTCGCGGGGGCCGGTGCAGCGGGATCATCTGGCGGGGCGGATCGAGGCGTCGCTGGGGTACCGGGGACCGCAGGGCTGACGGGGCGTCCGGGTTCTTCCGCCGAGCGGGCGAACCGGGGGGCGGCGGGGCCGGATTGTCAGTGGTGGACGGCAAGCTGGAGGTGCGCCCTTTCTGTGCGGGGCGTGCGTGCCGCATGGCGCGGGACCGATGACGCCGACACGGGGAGAGCCGACCGATGCAGACCGCCGTACTGACCGACCGTGAGCGCACCGCCGTCCAGGCCTATCTGCGACTGCTGCACACCGTCCGGGCCGCGTTCGACCTGGAGACCGGCAGCCGTCCCGCGATGGTGCCGCCCGCCGTTCTCGCCGAGGCGGAGGCGGCTCTCGAGCGGGCGGGGCTGACCGGGAACGAGGAGGAGTTCTTCCGGCTGCTGCGGAGTTGGTGTCCCGAGTCGTAGCAGGTGCGAGGTGCGGGCTGTTCGGGGTTGTTCGCGCAGTTCCCCGCGCCCCTGAGAGGCTCGCGGCGCCTCAGGGGTGCGGTACCGCGACGGCCGTTGCCACCAGGCCGCGAGACGTCGTCCAGCGGCCCTCGAAGCGGTCGACTCGGCGGCCGCCCACCAGGGGCCCGGGGACGAGGAGTGCCGCGCTGAAGCCGCCGTCGACGGAGATCTCGATGTCCGCCTCCATGAAGTCCAGCCACTTCCCGGTGAGGGGGAACCACGCCTTGTAGACGGACTCCTTCGCGCTGAACAGCAGCCGGTCCCAGTGGACGTCGGGCCGCTCGGCCGCCAGCCGGCGCAGCCGCTCCGCCTCGGACGGCAGGGACACCGACGGCAGGACCCCCTCGGGCAGCGGCCCGTGGAACTCGGCGTCGATACCGAGGGAGGCCAGGTCGGCGGCGCGGACCAGGGCGGCGGCACAGTAGCCGTCGCAGTGCGTCATGCTGCCGGCCAGCCCGGCCGGCCAGCCCGGGGCGCCGCGCTCCCCGGGCAGGATCGGCTGCGGCGGCACACCGAGCTTCTCCATGGCGCGCCGGGCGCAGGAGCGTACGACGGCGAACTCCCGCCGGCGCTTGGCGACCGCCCGCGCCACGAGCGCCGCCTCCTCGGGGTACAGCGGGGTGTCCGCGCCGTCCTGGCCGTAGGCCTCGACGGTGACCACGCTCGCGGGCAGCAGTTCCTCGATCACCTCTCCTCGCCCTCCCTCGGCAGGATGCGCCGCAGCCGCCCCGGCGGCTCGGACCGCTTGCGCCACTCGCGGGGATAGCCCACCGACACCTCCTCGAAGCGCACGCCCTCGTGCCAGGTGGTGCGAGGGATGTGCAGGTGGCCGTAGACCATCGTGTGGACGCGGAACCTGCGGTGCCAGTCGGCGGTCAGGCCGGTGCCGCACCACATGGCGAACTCGGGGTGCCACAGGACGTCCATCGGGTGCCGGTCCAGTGGGTAGTGGTTGACGGGGATCACGGGCAGGTCGACGGGCAGCTCGGCGAGTCTGCGCTCGGTCTCGGCGACCCGGGCCCGGCACCAGGCCTCCCGGCTCGGGTACGGGTCGGGGTGCAGCAGATACTCGTCGGAGCACACGATCCCCGTGCCGTGGGCGTACTCCAGGCCCTGCTCCTTGGTCGTGCACCCGGCCGGCAGGAACGAGTAGTCGTACAGGAGGAACAGCGGGGCGACGGCCACCGGGCCGCCGGCGCCCTCCCAGACGGGATAGGGGTCCTCGGGGGTCGTCACGCCGAGTTCCCGGCACAGCTCGACCAGATACTCGTATCGGGCGACGCCCCGCAGGGTGACGGAGTCGCTCGGATGGGTCCACAGCTCGTGGTTCCCGGGCACCCAGACGACCTTGCGGAAGCGGCCCGCGAGTGTCTTGAGGGTCCAGCGGATGTCGGCCACGGTCTCCGCGACGTCACCGGCCACGAGCAGCCAGTCGTCGTCCGTCACGGGCGCCATGCGCTCGACCAGGGCGCGGTTGTCCGGATAGCCGATGTGCAGATCGCTGATGGCCAGCAGCTGTCCGGCACCACCGGCCGTCGATGTCACCCTTCATCCCCCTCCGCACACACGAACGCCACCAAGAGATCACATCCCGGCGTCCGGGGACAAGACCGGCCGGATGGCCGCGCCGGGAGGAATCCTTCACACGCGCGTTGCACGGGAGAGCCCGCCGAAGCCGTATGATCGGCCGCAACACCACCGCTGAGAACATCCCTTCACAGGGGCGGTTTGGTGTACCCACATTCCTCCTGCCCGGGCACGGGCTGCTCAGCCCTGCCCGCGAACCGTGAAAGGCGGCCTGCATGGTCTCTCGCGTACGCGTCTGGCTCAACCGCACGTACGCGGAGAACGTGTTCTTCATGGATCAGCTGCGGAGAAATCCCAGCGACCGGGCCGTCGAGATCCATGCCACCCACGGCGACCCCGACTCCCCCGTGCTGGCCGCCGCCGACACCGCCGAGCTGGAGCCCGAGGGCCTGTCCCCGGCCGGGTACGTCGAGTACGCGCTGGCCCAGTGCGCGCGGCGCGGCATCGACGTGTTCGTGCCCCGGCTGCACCAGTCGGCGATCGTGGCCCACCGCGCCGAGTTCGAGGCGGCCGGCACGGCGGTGCTGGCGCCCCCGCCCGAGGCGGTGGCCGTCTTCCACGACAAGGTGATCGCCTACGAGGCGGTCCAGGCGATCGGCGTGCCGGTGCCGCCGTGGTACCGGGTCCGCTCGGAGGACGAACTGGTCGCCGCCGTCGAGGAGTTGGAGGCAGGCGGGCACAAGGCGTGCTTCAAGCCGGCGTCCGGAGCGGGCGGTGTGGGCTTTCGCGTGATCACGCGCTCGTCCTTCTCGCTGTCGCAGCTCGACGGGTTCCCCAGCCCGTACGTGCCGCTCGATCTGGTGCTGGAGGCGCTGCGGCAGGCCGAGGAGCCGGTGGACTGGCTGGTGATGCCGCGCCTGGAGCAGCCCGAGGTCTCCGTGGACTGCCTGACCGGTCCGGACAACCGGGTCCGTATGGCCGTGGGCCGCACCAAGAACGGCCGCCGCCGGGGCTTCACGCTGCACGAGCAGTGGCTGGACCCGGCCCGGCGGCTCGCGGAGAGCTTCGGTCTGCACTACCTGTCCAACATCCAGTTCCGGATGTTCGGCGACCGTCCGGTCCTGATGGACGTCAACACCCGCCCGGCCGGCGGCCTGCACCAGCTGTCCCTGTGCGGGATCAACGCCCCCTGGGCGGCTGTGCGGCTGGCGCTCGGCGAGGATCCGGGCGAGGTGGTTCCGCCGTTCCTGGGCCAGGACTACACGGTGGTGTCGGGGCCGCGCCCGCTCCGTCCTGTGGCGCTGCCGCAGCAGCGGGCGGAGGCGGCCGAGCCGCTGCCGCCGGTGCCGGTCGACTCCGTCGGGGCGGCCCCACAGGCCGCGGTCGGGGCGCTGCCCCTCTAGGCCCCGCCGGCTTCCGCTACGCGCTGTACCCCCATGCCTGGGCCAGTTCCTGCAGGCGTGGGGGCAGTTCGACGTCCGGGTCGGCGGTGCGGGCCGTCTGGATGCGGCCGGACTTGATGGTGCTGGACCAGTCGCCGAGCTGGGGGCGGAAGGTGCCGTGGTCCTTGCTGCCGTAGTCGAGCATGCCGGGCTCCCAGGACACGCCGAGGTGGTCGCAGATGCCGCGGGTGACCTGCTCCGGTTCGGCGGTCAGCTCCTCGTACGTGATCACGTGCGGGTCGAGGTTCCGGCGGGCCTCCTCGAGCTTCTCGCTGTACTCGAGGACCTCGGCGCGGACGGCCTCGTGATCGGGGTCGGCGCGGCGGCTGGTGAGGGAGGCGACGACCGCGCCGGGGTGGCGGAGCAGCAGGATGTAGCGGGCGTTGGGCCAACATCGGCGCAGGCGGGGCCAGATGAGAGTGTTCGGCGGGGTCTTGTCGACGATGACGTCCTTGCCGCTGCGGGTGAGTTCGAGGTGCAGCACCCGGTCCCACAGCACGTGTTCCAGTTCGTCCTTGTCGAGGTGCAGTGCCTGCATGGCGTCCGCCGTGAAGTCGCGGGACAGGCTGACGTGCACGGTGCGCAGATGCATCTCGTGCGGGGCGCGGATGCGGCTGTGGCTGTTCAGCAGGACGCGCAGCAGGGTCGAACCGGAGCGCACCGACGACAGCACGAAGACGGGCGAGTCCACGAGCCGGGGAGCGGTCGGGGCGGTGTAGGTGTCGGTGTCGGTGTCCGGGCGGGGGCCGGGGATGGCGTCGAGGTTCCGGCGCGGGGGACTGACCGCCTCTATCACCAGCCTTCCGCGACGCTTCAGTCCCTTGCCGATGACGGACATACGCGGGTCTCGCACGGTGACACCTTTCTTTCGCTGTACGTTCCGATCCCAGGGGGACCGGGCGAACCGCAGGTGTCGGGCAGGCGAACCGGCCTGCTCGGGGACGTCCACATACCGTCCGTGAGCAGGCCTTTTACAGCTTTCTTAAACTTTCGTCAGAACCGGCCAGCACCGCGGTACAGCTCCAGTTCCCCTTCCAGTTCGACGGCCAGCACCGTGGCGTACGGGTCGAGGTCCGCGGCCGCCGGAGGTTCGATCCAGAGGATGCCGGGTGTCTCGTGCAGGCCGCCGGTGACGCGGTGGGGCAGTTCCGTGCCGCTGCCCAGGACCGAGACCCGGCGGACCTTGCTGAGCAGACCGCGGACGTTGATCTCGGCGCGTGGGGCGTCGAACACGGTCAGGTAGAGGGTGCGGCGGTCCGGGGAGAGGGTGCTCGGGCCGTAGTGGTGGCCGGGCGGGAGCCCCCGGACGGTGCCGTACACCGCTTCGGCGTGCCGGGCGATCCAGGCGCCGAGTCCTTCCAGCCGCTCCGCCTGCTCGGCGGGGATGGTGCCGTCCTCCCGCGGGCCGACGCTGAGGAGCAGATTGCCTCCGCCGCCGATGGTCTCGGTGAAGTAGCGGATCAGCTGGTCGACGGACTTGTGGTGGTGGTCGTGGTGCTGGTGGCCCCAGGAGTCGTTGATCGTGAGGCAGAGTTCCCAGGGGCCCTCCGGCGGGATGACGGGCGCGCCCTGTTCGGGGGTGGCGTAGTCGCCCTCGCTGAGCATGCGGGCGTTGAAGACGACGTCCGGGACCTCGGAGCGGATGAGGGCGGCGAGTTCGGGGATGCGCCACTGCTCCTCGCTGCGGTCCCACTCGCCGTCGAACCACAGCAGGTCGGGCTTGTAGCGTGACGTCAGCTCCCGCAGCTGGCCGTCCCGGTAGGCGAGGAAGCGTTCCCAGGCGTCCAGGTCCTCGAACTCGGCGGCGACCTCGGAGTAGCGGTTGTCCTCCAGCTCCGGCGGGCGGCCGGGCTTGCGGGTGGAGGCGTAGTCGGGGTGGCTCCAGTCCGAGTGCGAGTAGTAGAGGCCGACCTTGAGACCCTGCTCGCGCAGGGCGTCCGCGTAGCCGGCGATCAGATCGCGGCCCACGTTCAGGTCGCCGTGGGCGCTGTCCCACAGGGCGACGCCGTCGTGGTGGCGGCTGGTCAGCACGGCGTACCGGGCACCGGCCCGCGCGAAGAGCCCGGCCCAGTCGCGCGGGTCGTAGCGGGAGGCCGTGAAGCGGCCGAACTGGGACATGTACCGGTCGTAGGGGACGATGTCGTCGTAGAACGACCAGGACTCCTGCACGCCGTCGACGGCGTAGATGCCCCAGTGGATGAAGATCCCGAGCTTGGCGTCGCTGAACCAGGGTTGTATGGCCATGGGTCAGCCCCTGCGCAGACGCAGTGTGAGGATCTGGAAGGGCCGCAGGGTGACGGAGACACCGCCGTCGGCGAGGTCCGCGTCCTCGGTCGGCCGCTCCAGCAGGTCGGTGATCTGTGCGCCGGCGAGCGGGAAGCCGGTGCGCAGGACGCCCTGGGCGCGGCCGCCGCGGGACTCGTAGAGCCGTACGACGACGTCGCCCGAGGTGTCGTCGGCGAGCTTGACCGCCTCGACGGTCACGCCCTCGCCCTCGACGGAGACGACCGGTGCGGGGGCGCCCTCCGCTTCGGCCACGCGGAGCGGCAGGTTGAGGGCGTAGCCCTCGGCGACGGCGTCCTCGATGGTCGCGCCGGGCAGCAGCGCGTAGGTGAAGCGGTGGCGGCCCTGGTCGGCCTCGGGGTCCGGGATGCGCGGGGCGCGGACCAGGCTGAGGCGGACGGTGGTCGTGGTGCCTCCCCCAGCCTCCGGCCGGGGGGACCCCCAACTCGCTTCGCTCGCCTCGCGGACCGTGCGGGAGACGTCGTGGCCGTAGGTCGAGTCGTTGATGACGGCGACGCCGTAGCCGGGTTCGCCGAGGTGCACCCAGCGGTGACCAGAGACCTCGAAGCGGGCCGCCTCCCAGCTGGTGTTGGTGTGGGTGGGCCGCTGGATGTGGCCGAACTGGATCTCGGCGGAGGAGTGCGGGGCGCGGATGTCGACCGGGAAGGCCGCCTTGAGGATCTTCTCGGTCTCGTGCCAGTCGATGTCCGTCTCGATGTCGATCCGGGGGCTGCCGGCGCGGACGGTGATCGTCTGGGTGATCGTGGAGCCCTGGCCGAAGGACCGCTCGACGCGGACCGCGCCGACCAGCGGGTCCTGCTCGACGACCGTGACGGACGAGGCGTCGAGGAGGTCCGTGTAGCGGTTCTGGTAGTGCTTGTCGATGTCCCAGGCGTCCCAGTAGTTGGGCAGGTCGGTGTGCAGGCGCAGCAGGTTGCCCGCATCGGCCAGGACCTCGCGGTTCGCGCGCAGGTCGCGCACGGACGACAGGGTGCCGTCCTCGGCGATCTCCACCCGGACCAGCCCGTTGTCGAGCACCCGGCCGCTCACCGTCACGGGCTGCGCGGGCCGGGCGTCGGCGAGGGGCGCGGAGCCGCTCGCGGGGACCTCCACGTACACCGGCGTGCCGTCGGCGGTGCGGACCACCTCGGCACGGTCGTAGGGGCTGGTGTTGAAGGCACGGGGTCCGCCGGCGCCGAGGGCGGCGAGGGCCGCGGCCGTGAGCTCCTTGAGCTCACCCGCCACACGGGCGTACTCGGCCTCGGCCTCGCGGTGTACCCAGGCGATGGACGAGCCGGGCAGGATGTCGTGGAACTGGTGCAGCAGCACCGTCTTCCAGAGCCGGTCCAGCTTCTCGTGGGGGTAGGCGTACCCGGGTGCGTGCAGGGCGGCCGTCGTCGCCCACAGTTCGGCCTCGCGCAGGAGGTGCTCGGAGCGGCGGTTGCCCTGCTTGGTGCGGGCCTGGGAGGTGTAGGTGGCGCGGTGCAGCTCCAGGTAGAGCTCGCCGACCCAGACGGGCGCGTCGGGGTACTCCTCGCGGGCCTTGGCGAAGAACTCGTCGGGGTGTTCGACGACGACCTTCGCGGAGCCCTCCAGGTCCGCCAGCCGGCGGGCGCGTTCCATGATCTCGCGGGTGGGGCCGCCACCGCCGTCGCCCCAGCCGAAGGGGGCCAGGGAGCGGGAGGCGCCGCCCTTCTCCGAGTAGTTGCGGACCGCGCGGGACATCTCCTCGCCGCTGAAGCGGGCGTTGTAGGTGTCGACGGGCGGGAAGTGGGTGAAGATGCGGGTGCCGTCGATGCCCTCCCACCAGAAGGTGTGGTGGGGGAACTTGTTGGTCTGGTTCCAGGAGATCTTCTGGGTGAGGAACCACTCGTTGCCGGCGAGCTTGGCGATCTGCGGGTAGGCCGCGTTGTAGCCGAAGGAGTCCGGCAGCCACACGCCCTTGGTCTCGATGCCGAAGTGGTCCATGAAGAACCGCTTGCCGTGGACGAACTGGCGGGCGACGGCCTCGCCGCCGGGCAGGTTGCCGTCGGACTCGACCCACATGCCGCCGACCGGCGCCCACTGGCCCTTCTTGACCGACTCCTGGATGCGGGCCCACACCTTGGGGTAGTTGTCGCGCACCCATTCGTACTGCTGGGCCTGGGAGCAGGCGAAGATGAAGTCGTCGTACTCGTCGGCCAGGGACGTGACGTTGGAGAACGTGCGGGACGTCTTGCGCTTGGTCTCGCGGATCGGCCAGAGCCAGGCGGAGTCGATGTGGGCGTGGCCGACGCCGGAGATCGTGTGCGCGCTGGCGTGCGCGGGCCTGGAAAGGACCGGCTGCAGCGCTTCACGCACCGAAGAGGCGGAGCCGGAGACGTCGTCCAGGTCGAGCAGGTCCAGCGCCCGGTCGAGCGCGTGGGCGATCTCGTGCCGGCGCGGGTCGTGCTCGCCCAGCTCCAGCATCAGCTCGCGCAGCACCTGGACGTCGAGGTCGAGGTGCCAGACCTCCTCGTCGAGGACGGCGATGTCGGCGGCACGGAAGGTGTAGAGCGGCTTGTCGCCGGCGGTCAGCTTGTCGCCGAGCGGGGTGATCTTCGAGAAGTTGTCCGCGAGGATGTCCGGGTTGGAGGCGGCCTCGACGAGGTAGTCGACCGTCTCCCCGCCCGTCGCCGGGTTGGCGATCGCCACGTACTGGTTGAGCGGGTTGACGGCCTTCAGCGGGGTGCCGTCCGTGAGGTGCACGAGGGCCTCGGCCTGGTTGCCGGGCCAGTCGCCCACGAACCCGAGGTCGATGACGGCCTCGACGCGCTTGCCGGCCCACTCGGCGGGCACCTCGCCGCGCATGCGGAACCAGGTGGTGCCCCAGGGCGGGCCCCAGGGGGTGCCCATGGCGAAGGGCTCGTAGGAGGCGGCGGCGGCCTCCTCGAACGGGACCGGCTCCCCCGGTGCCTGCCAGGCCTCCACCTCGAAGGGGACGGTGGCCGCGTAGATCGCGGTCTTGATGCGCTGGTCGTGGAGGCGCTGCACGCGCTCCTCGATGCGGCGGCTTTCGTCGTGCATGAAGTGTCTCCAGGAAGCGGGAAGAGCGGGAGGGAAAGCGCTTACCGAACGGCTCTCACCTAAGGTACGTGAGCCCCGGGTGGACCTCGGTGTAGCCCTCGACCAGCCGGCGGGCCACATTGACGGAGTCGACGAGCGGGTGCAGCGCGAAGGCCTTCACGGCGCTCGCCCGCGAGCCGGAGTCGGCGGCGGACAGCACCTCGCGCTCGACGGCCTTGACCGCGCAGACCAGCCCGGTGGCGTGGTCGGGCAGCGGCTCGACGGTGACGGGGTGGGCGCCGTTGGCGTCGACGAGGCAGGGCACCTCGATGACGGCGTCGGTGTCCAGGACCGACAGGGTGCGCCGGTTGCGGACGTTGAGGATCAGGGTGGTGCGCTCGTCCCGGGCGATGGCCCGCATCAGGGCGAGGGCCACCTTCTCGTAGCCGCCGGACAGATCGTCCTCGTCGCGTTCGCCGGCGCCCGCCGTCTCACGGTTCTCGGCCATGTAGGTGGCCTCGCGTTCGGCGCGGGTGTCGTCCCAGACCTTCCACGCGGGGGCGTCCGGGTTCCTCATCTCGGCGTAGAAGCGGGCCTGCTGGTCGCGCAGGAAGGCGCCGCGGGTCTTCTCGGCCTGCTGGTAGGCCCGTACGGCCTCACGGTTGAAGTAGTAGTAGTGCAGGTACTCGTTGGGGATCGCGCCCAGGGACCGCAGCCAGTCGGGGCCGAAGAGCTTGCCCTCCTCGAAGGAGCCGAGCAGGTCGGGGTCGGCGAGCAGCCGTGGGAGTTCGTCACGGCCGGCCACGTGGAGGCCGCGCACCCAGCCGAGGTGGTTGAGACCGACGTAGTCGATCCAGGCTTCCTTCGGGTTCGCGCCGAGCACGCGGGCGATGCGGCGGCCGAGGCCGACCGGGGAGTCGCAGATGCCGATGACGCGGTCGCCGAGGTGGCGGGACATGGCCTCGGTGACCAGGCCGGCCGGGTTGGTGAAGTTGATGACCCAGGCGCCCGGCGCCAGGCGGGCGACCCGCCGCGCGATGTCGACGGCGACCGGGACCGTGCGCAGGCCGTAGGCGATGCCGCCCGCGCCGACCGTCTCCTGGCCGAGGACGCCCTCGGCCAGGGCCACCCGCTCGTCGTTCGCACGGCCCTCCAGGCCGCCGACGCGGATCGCGGAGAACACGAAGTCGGCGCCGCGCAGGGCCTCGTCCAGGTCGGTGGTGGCGGTCACCTCGGGCGCGTCCTGAACACCTGCGGCCTGCTCGGCGAGCACGCGGGTCACCGCGGACAGCCTGCCCGCGTCCAGATCGTGCAGGACGACGTGCGTCACCCGGCCCTCGGCGTGGTCCTGGAGGAGCGCCCCGTACACCAGTGGCACGCGGAATCCTCCGCCGCCCAGAATCGTCAGCTTCACCCTTGCACCTTTCCCGCCACGACGACCTCGACGCCCGCCTCCTGCAAGGAGGCCCGCGTCGCCGTGTCGACCGGCGCGTTCGTCACCACCACGTCCAGGTCCTCGGGACCGCAGACCTTCGCCATCCCGTGTCCGGGGAACTTCGCCGTGTCCGCGAGCAGGGCGACCTTCTCACTGGCCTTGATCATGGCTCGCTTGACCGGCACCTCCACGACCGTCGTGTCCATGACCTGCCCGCCGGGCCGTACACCGCTGGTGCCGAGGAAGAGCCAGTCGGCGTGCAGCTGGCGCAGGTTGTCCTCGGTGAGGAAGCCGACCAGGGAGCGGTACTCGCGGCGGACCATGCCGCCGAGCAGGACCAGTTCGATGCCCTCGTCGTCGGCGAGTTCCTCGTAGACCACCAGGTTGCTGGTGATCACGGTCAGCCGGCGGCCGTGCAGTTGCCGGGCCAGGCGGTAGGCGGTCGTCCCGATGTCCAGCAGGACCGACTGGCCGTCCTCGACGAGCGCCGCGGCGCGCTCGGCTATGGCGTCCTTCTCGGACACGCGCACCTCGGCGACCTCGGCGAAGGGCTGGTCGCCCTCCTCCACCACGGCGCCTCCGTGCACGCGGGTGAGAAGACCGTCTTCTTCCAGTTTGACCAGGTCACGCCTGATAGTGGCGGGGCTCACACCCAGCCGCTCGGAGAGGTCGGTCACAGCCGCGGGGCCTCCGGAGCGAAGGGCCCGCAGGATGAGTTGGTGTCGTCGTTCTGCCAGCACGGCCGGAACACTACTCGTCATCTTCAATCATTTCCATGCTCAGTTCTGCTCGGGTATTGACCAATCTCCCGGAGCAGCGCACGATTCCGGTCACGGAAATGAAGAGTTTTGACGATCTCCGTCGAACTCGAGCGAGAGGACACATCCGTGGACGACGACCGGCCCGATGTGCTGCTGACCGGGCTGCTCTTCTACGACCTCGTCCTCACGGGGCTCGGCAAGCCGCCGACGCCCGGCGAGGAGATCTGGACCGAGGGCATGGGCTGCGGCCCGGGCGGCATCGCGAACCTCGCGGTGGCGGCCTCCCGCTTCGGCCTCAGGACGTCCCTCGCCACCGTGTTCGGCGACGACTTCTACGGCGAGCACTGCCGTGACGTCCTGTGCGACCAGGAGGGCATCGACCTCTCGCTCTCCCGGACGGCGGACGGCTGGCCGACCCCGGTCACCGTCTCCGTCGCCTTCGGCCACGACCGCGCCCTGCTCACCCATGGCCAGGAGCCGCCGTACTCGCAGGACGTGCTGATGGGCGACCCGCCCGCGGCGCGTACCGCCCTGGTTCACCTCGAGGCCGAGCCGCGCGAGTGGCTCGCCAAGGCCGCCGCGAACGGCACGCAGGTCTACGCCGACGTCGGCTGGGACCCCACCCAGGAGTGGCCGACCGCTCTCCTGGAGCAGCTGGCCCTGTGCCACGCCTTCCTCCCGAACGAGACGGAGGCCATGGCCTACACCCGCACCGACAGCGCGGTGGCCGCGCTCGGCACGCTGTCCGAACTGGTGCCGGTCGCCGTGGTCACCCGGGGCGGGGACGGCGCGCTGGCCGTCGACCAGATCACCGGCGAGTACGCGGACGTGCCCGCCCTCGACGTCGACGTGCTCGACGCGACGGGTGCCGGGGACGTCTTCGGCGCCGCCTTCGTCACCGCCTCGCTCGGCGGCTGGCCGCTGGCGGAGCGGCTGCGGTTCGCGGTCCTCGCGGCCGGGCTGTCCGTCGGACACCACGGCGGGGCGCTGGCCGCCCCCGGCTGGTACGGCGTGCACCGCTGGTGGCACTCCCTGACCGATCCCGAACTGAAGCGGTCGTACGGCTTCCTGGCCGACCGGCTCCCGGTGAACCCCGGGCCGGCGGTCGCGTACGCCCCCCTCACCCCGCCGGCCCCTCACACGTCCGTCGGCCCACGCGCCTCCGAACGGCGGCACTGATCCCCGCACCCCTCTCCACGTCGAACAGCAACAACAGGAGTGACCCGTGGACCTTTCCCGCAGACGCTTCCTCCAGGCCGCCGCGTTCACCGCGGCCGCCTCCGGTCTGACCGTGGCATGCGGCAACGGCTCGGATTCGGCCAGCGGCAAGAACGGCAAGAACCTCACCTTGTGGTACTGGGGAGGCGGGCTCAGCGACAAGGTGGTCGCCGAGGCGAAGACGCACTTCGGCAAGGAGGTGAAGCTGACCGTCGCCTCCATCGGCGGCGACTTCAAGTCGAAGCTCACCACCACCCTCGCGGCGGGCACCTCCGTGCCCGACATCACCGGCGTCAAGGGCGAGGACATGGCGTCCTTCCTGCCGAACGCGGGCCGCTTCCTCGACCTGAACGACCTGGGCTTCAAGGACGTCTCGTCCCAGTACCTGGACTGGAAGACCAAGCTCGCCCGGACCGAGGACGGCAAGCAGATCGGCTTCCCGATCGACATCGGCCCCACCGCGCTCTTCTACCGGGCGGACCTGTTCGACAAGGCCGGGCTGCCCACCGACCCCGACAAGGTCGCCGCTCAGGCGGGGACCTGGGAGGACTACTTCGCGCTCGGCACCGAGCTGAAGAACAAGCTGCCGGGCATCTACCTGGTCAACAACATCAGCTCAGTGTTCGACATGGTGGTCGGGCAGGGCACCGAGCGGTTCATCGACAAGGACAACCGCTTCATCGGCGACCAGGACCACATCCGCAAGGCGTGGACGACCGCGGTCCGCCCCTACACCCTCGGGCTCGACGCCAAGATCAACGACAACACCTGGAACGCCGCCGTCGGCAAGAGCCTCGGCACCGAACTCGGTGCGGCCTGGCACGCGCTGGACATCGAGCAGGCGGCCCCGAAGACCAAGGGCAAGTGGCGGGTCTGCGCGATGCCCGGCGGTCCGGCCAACCAGGGCGGCTCCTACCTGGCCCTGCCCAAGCAGTGCCGGAACCCCGAAGAGGCGTTCAAGATCATCAGCTGGATCCTCAGCCCGGAGAACGACGCCCGCGGCTTCGCCGACGCCGCGATCTTCCCCGCCGCGCCGGCCGCGTACTCCATGCCGGCCATGACGGGCGGCGACCCCTTCTTCGGCGGGCAGAAGGTCATCGAGGTGTTCGGCCCGGCCGCCAAGGCCATACCGGCCAGCTACGAAGCACCCGCGGACGCCGCCGTCATGGCTCCCTTCAAGACCGAGCTGACCAGCATCGAGGCCAAGGGCAAGAAGCCCGACGCCGCCTGGCAGGACGCGGTCAGCCAGGCCAAGCAGATCGCCCGCCGCCAGGGGGTGAGCTGAGCGATGGCCTCACCTCCGGTCACCGGCCCCGCTGCGGTGCCCCGGCGCCACGGCGGGCCGGGCCCGGCCCGCTTCCGCCCCCGGCGCACCCCGCCGGCGGGCGCCGTACGGCCGAGACGTCGCGGTGTGCTGTCCTACTGGCGGCAGTACCTGGCGATCTCGCCCTTCTTCCTGATCTTCGGCGTCTTCTCGTTCGTCCCGGTCTTCTACTCGCTGTACCTGGCCTTCCAGCGCTGGGACGGCCTGGGCACCATCCAGTTCGTCGGTCTTCAGCAGTTCCGTTTCCTCTGGGACGACCCGGTCTTCTGGATGTCGATCCGCAACACCCTGGTGATCTGGGTGCTGTCCACCGTCCCCACCCTGTTCGGCGCCCTGGTGCTCGCGACGCTGCTGCACTCGGTGCGGCGCTTCAAGGGCTTCTACCGCATCGCCCTCTACATCCCGAACGTCACCTCGATCGTCGCCGTGTCGATCTTCTTCGGCGCGGTGTTCAGCAACAACTTCGGCCTGGTCAACGCCATTCTGGGCACGGTCGGCATCTCACCCGTGCCGTGGCTGAGCAATCCGTGGCTGATCAAGCTGGTCATCGCACTGCTGATGACCTGGATGTGGACCGGCTACAACATGATCATCTACCTGGCCGGCCTCCAGGCCATCCCCACGCAGATCTACGAGGCGGCCAGGCTGGACGGCGCCGGTCCGATCCGTACGTTCTTCCAGATCACCATGCCGATCATGCGGCCCATCATCCTGTTCACGGTCGTCATCTCGACCATCAACGGCCTGCAGAGCTTCAGCGAGCCCCAGGTCCTGTTCGGCAGCAACGCCGCCAACCCGAACCTCGGCGGCCCGGGCCAGGCGGGCCTGACCACGCTGCTGTACTTCTACCAGTCGGCCTTCGTCAACAACGACTACGGCTACGGCGCGGCCATCGTGTGGGCCTTCTTCGTACTGATCATGGTGCTGGTCGTCATCAACTGGCGCGTCGTCCAGCGCGGGAGGAAGTCATGACCGCAGTGGTCAAGAGGCGGTCCCCGCGTCCCAAGGGGCTGACCGCGCACATACTCCTCGGCCTGGCCGTGCTGATCTCGGTCTTCCCGTTCATCTGGACGATCGTCATGGCGACGAACACCACCGAGGACATCTACAAGAGCCCGCCGAAACTGACATTCGGATCCCATCTGCTGGAGAACGTCCGGCACGTGCTCGACACCATCGACTTCTTCGGGTCGATGCTGAACACGGTCCTCGTCGCCTCCGTGACCACTGTCCTGGTGCTGTTCGTCGACTCCCTGGCGGCGTTCGCCTTCGCCAAGTTCGACTTCCCCGGGCGCAGGGTGCTGTTCGCCATGCTGGTGGGGTTCATGATGCTGCCGCTCCAGCTGGCCGTCCTGCCGCAGTTCATCCTGATATCCGACATCGGCTGGGTCGGCACCCTCAAGGCACTGGTCCTGCCCGCTCTCGCCAACGCCTTCGGCATCTTCTGGCTGCGCCAGTACATCGAGAACGGCGTCCCGGACGAACTCCTCGACGCCGCGCGCATCGACGGCGCCGGCTTCTTCCGCCAGTACTGGAACATCGTGCTGCCGATGATCAAGCCCGCGCTGTCCTTCCTCGCGATCTACGCCTTCGTCGGCGCCTGGAACGACTACATCTGGCCCCTCGTCGTGCTCACCGACCCCAGCCACCTCACCCTCCAGGTGACGCTCGCCCAGCTCCACGTCGGCCACACGACCGACTACAGCATGGTCATGGCCGGTGTGCTCATGGCGTCGCTCCCGCTGGTCGTGGTGTTCACCATCTTCGCCCGCGGGTTCATCGCGGGCGCCACGGAGGGAGCGGTCCAGGGAAGCTGAGGGCCGCGCCCCCCGAAGGGGCGCGGGGAACTGCGCGACAAGCCACAGCGGGCGCGCAGCCGAGAACCGGCAGTCGGTCCCGAGCTCATAGGAGAGGCCCCGTGACGGAAGTCAACGCCAAGGTCCTCGTCGTCGGCATGGACGGCCTGCGCTACGACCGGCTGACCCGCTCCCCTTCCACCGCACCCGTGCTGCACGACCTGATGGCCACGGGTGCCCACGGCACGAGCCTGCTGCCCTACGGCCGGGCCGACGACGAGCCCTCGTCCGGCACGGCCTACACCGACTCCGGCCCCGGCTGGTCCAGCATCCTCACCGGGGTGTGGCCCGACCGGCACGGGGTCACCGGCAACGACTTCAAGGGCGCCGACTACTCCCGCTACCCCGACTTCCTGACCCGCGCCGCAGCCGTACAGCCCGATCTGCGCACAGCGGCCGTCGTCTCCTGGCCCGCCCTGGTCCGGCGCGGCACCCTCGGCCGGGGCATCGGCCGACGGGTACGCCACAACGGCGAATTCTGGGGGTACGGAACCGCGGACCGCCGCGTCGCCCGCACCGCCCTCCGCTGGCTCACCACGTCCGGCCCGGACGTGCTGTTCGTGTACTTCGGCGCCACCGACGAAGCCGGGCACTCCACCGGCCCCCTCTCCCCCGCCTACGACGACGCCCTCCTGGCCCAGGACGCCCACCTCGGGCGGCTCCTGGACGCGATCGACGCGCGGCCCGCCCCCGAGCGCTGGACCGTGCTGATCACCACGGACCACGGCCACCTGGACTCCGGTGGCCACGGCGGCGGCACACGCGCCGAGCGGGAGGTCTTCGTCATCCTCGCCGAGCCCGGCATGACAGGGGGCACCCGGCTCGACACACCCCGCCTCGTCGACATCGCCCCCACCGTCCTGGACCGGCTCGGCATCCCCCTCGATCCCGCCTGGGAGCTGCCGGGCCGCGTCCTGCCCCGCCCCACCGCACCGACTCCGGAATGGCCATGACCGACGCATCTCTCGATCCCCTGCTCGCCCTGCGCCCCTGGGAGGCACCCGAGGTCACCTCCTGGGGACGTCTGCCGATGAACGCCGTCGACCGGCGGGCGGGAGCCGTCTCCCTGGACGGCGACTGGCGCTTCCAGCTGCTGCCCGCGCCGGACGCCCCGCTCGGGGAGGTCTGGTCGTCGTCGTACGTACCCGGCGTGTGGACCATGCAGGGCACGGACGACCTTCCCCGGTACCTGAACATCCGCATGCCGTTCGCCGAGTTCCCGCCTCAGGTGCCCGCCGCCAACCCGACGGGCGTGTACGAGCGGGCGCTGGACGTGCCGGCCGAGTGGGCCGGGCGACGGATCGTGCTCCAGGTCGGGGCCGCCGAGAGCGTGCTGCTGGTCCATGTGGACGGGCGGCCCGTCGGCATCTCCAAGGACTCCCATCTGGCCGCCGAGTTCGATCTGACGCCGGTGCTGCGCCCCGGCGAGCGAAGCGAGATGGGGGTCCCCCCGGCCGAAGGCTGGGGGAGGGCCACTCTGCGGCTGACGGTCGTGAAGTGGTCGGACGCCTCGCACATCGAGGACCAGGACCACTGGTGGCACGGCGGGATCACCCGCTCGGTACTGCTGTACGCGCGGGAACCGCTGCATCTCGCGGACGTGGCCGTGCGGGCCCGGCGGGACGGTGACCTGCGGGTGGACTGCCGGGTGCGGGACACGGGAGGGGCCCTGCCCGAGGGCTGGTACGTCAGCGGGGAGCTGGACGGGCACCTGCTCACGCAGGACACGGAGTTCGACCACGCCAACGCCGAGGACGAGCGCGTCTCCGACTTCCTCGGCGAGGCCCGGCTGCGGACCGCCGTGCCGGACGTGCGCACCTGGACCGCCGAGACGCCCGAGCTCTACGGGCTGACCGTACGGCTGCACCGCGCCGACGGCACGGTCGCCGACACCTCGCACCACCGCATCGGCTTCCGCGACGTCGAGATCTCCGGCCGGGACCTGCTGGTCAACGGCGAACGCGTGTTCATCCGGGGCGTCAACCGGCACGACTTCCATCCGCTGACCGGCCGGACGGTGTCGTACGACGACATGCGCGCGGACCTCGTCCTGCTGAAGCGGTTCGGCTTCAACGCGATCCGCACCGCGCACTACCCGAACGACCCGTCCCTGTACGACCTGGCCGACGAGCTCGGCTTCTACGTCGTCGACGAGGCGGACCTCGAGTCCCACGACCACGCGCACGAGATCGCCGACGACCCGCGCTATCTGGGCGCCTTCGTCGACCGGGTCGCGCGGATGGTGCTGCGGGACAAGAACCACCCGTCGGTCATCATCTGGTCGCTGGGCAACGAGTCCGACTACGGGGCGAACCACGACGCGGCGGCGGGCTGGGTGCGCCGGCACGACCCGGCCCGGCGGCCGGTGCAGTACGAGGGCGCCGCCAAGCTCGGCTGGGCCGATCCGGACCTGGCCTCCGACATCGCCTGCCCGATGTACGCACCCCTTCAGGAGTGCGTCGCGCACGCCATGTCCGGGACCCAGACCAAGCCGCTCATCCAGTGCGAGTACTCGCACGCCATGGGCAACAGCAACGGCACGCTGGCCGACCATTGGGAGGCCATCGAGGCCACCCCGGGTCTTCAGGGCGGGTTCATCTGGGAGTTCTGGGACCACGGCATCCTCCAGCGTGTGAACGACGGCAGACCGGCCGGGCGTGGGGGCGCCGGGCTCTATGACAACGGTGTCGCCGCGCCCGGGCATCGCTGGGCGTACGGCGGCGACTTCGGCGAGAGCGACCACGACGGCGCCTTCATCGCCGACGGGGTGGTCTTCCCCGACCGCACCCCCAAGCCCGTGATGTTCGAGCACCGGGAGATCGCCGCGCCGGTGCGGATCGAGTGCTTCCGGCACGAGGGCATCGTCCTCGGCAACCACCAGCACTTCCGCGGCCTGGGCTGGCTGTCCGGCGAGTGGGAGCTGTCCCTCGCCGACGGCGGCACCCTCACCGCTCCCGCCGAGCTGCCCGATCTGCGGCCGGGCGAGACGGCCGCCGTGCCGCTGCCGTTCGACCTGCCGGAGGACGGCGGCGAGGCCTGGCTGACCCTGCGCGTCACGACGGCCGGGGACGAGACCTGGGCGCCGCGCGGCACGGTCGTGTGCCTGCCGCAGGTGCGGCTGCGGGCGGCGGAACCGGCACGGCACACCCCGGTCGCGAACCGCCCGGTGGAAGTCGACGAGGACGGGCTGCTGGTCCATCCGCTGCTGGCGGCCGCGCCCACGCTGTCGCTGTGGCGGGCGCCCACCGACAACGACGAACTGGGCGGTATGGCGGGCCGCTGGCGGGACTGGGGGCTGGACGCGCCCGCCCGGAAGCTCGTCGCCGTACGGCGTGACCCGGGCCGGGTGGCCGTCGTCGCCGACCTTCTCTGCCCGGGCGGGACGGTCCGGCACGAGCAGGTGTTCACGGCCGTCGAGGGCGGGCTGCTGGTGGAGGAGAGCGCCGAGCTGCCCGAGGCGCTGGACGACGTGGCACGGGTCGGGTCGGTCTTCGAGACGGTTCCCGGGCTGAACCTGCTGGAGTGGTTCGGGCAGGGCCCCTGGGAGTCGTATCCGGACCGGGGCGCGGGCGCGCCCGTGGGCCACCACGGTCTGCCGGTGGACGAGCTGTTCACGCCGTATCTGCGGCCGCAGGAGAGCGGCGGGCGGCACGGCGTAAGGCGGTTCACGCTGTCCGCGCCGGACGCCACCGGGCTGGCGGTGCGGCTGGACCAGCCGTGCCAGGTGTCCGTGACCCGCCATCGCGCGGCCGACCTGGCTTCGGCGGCGCATCACGACGAACTGGTGCCGCGTGCCGGGTGCGTGGTGCACATCGACGCGGCGCACCGGGGTCTCGGCACGGCGTCGTGCGGGCCCGACACCTTCGCTTCCTATCTCGTCGCGGCCGGAGTCCATCGCTGGAGCTGGACGCTGCGCGTTCTCTGAGTTCCTCTCCCTGTCTCCCCTTCTCTCTGTCACCTCATGGAGCACCCGTGTGCACTTCGCATGACCACGACCTGGGCGAGGCGCCCCAGGCCGGTGCCGGAAGACGCAGTTTCCTCCGTGCCACGGCGCTGCTCGGCGCGACCGCCGGGGCGGTGGCCGCGCTGCCGGCCGTCACCGCCGCTGCGGCGCCGTCGAGTCGGCGTCCCGATCCGCACAGCCGCCGCTTCACGCTCGCCGTGATGCCGGACACCCAGTACCTCTTCGACGGACCGAGCATCGACAAGGCACCGGTGGAGGCGTCGCTGCGCTATCTGCTGGAGCACGGCAAGGAGGAGAACCTCGTCTTCCTGTCGCATCTCGGGGACCTCACGCAGAACGGCGCGAAGGCGGAGTTCGCGGCGATCGGCGAGGCGTTCCGGCTGCTGGACCGGCGGGGCGTCGGCTACAGCGTCCTGGCCGGCAACCACGACGTGAAGTCGTCGACGACCGACCAGCGCGGAGCGACGCCGTACCTGGACGCCTTCGGTCCGCGGCGGTTCCAGGGGAAGCCGACGTTCGGCGGCGCCTCCCCGGACGGCTACAACACCTTCCACCTGTTCACGGCGGGCGGCCGGGAGTGGATGGTGCTGGCCCTGGACTGGCGGCTGTCGCCGCAGGGCTACGCGTGGGCGAAGCAGGTGCTGGCGAAGCACCCGAAGACGCCGGTGATCCTCACGACGCACGAACTGGTCGTCGAGGACGACTCCCTGTCGGAGTACGGGCAGCAGCTCTGGGACCAGCTCGTCGAGGAGCACGACCAGATCTTCCTCACCCTCAACGGGCACTACTGGCCCGCCGCCCGCGCGACGCGGAAGAACGCGGCCGGGCACGACGTCCATCTGCATCTGACGAACTACCAGAACCGCTACTTCGGCGGCGCGGCCATGATCCGCCTCTACCGCTTCGACCTGGACCGGAACGTCATCGACGTGGAGACGGTCTCCCCGTGGATCCTGGGCCGGGCCGGGAAGGGGCTCAACGAGCTGGAGCGGCAGGAGATGGAGCTGAGCGGCGACGCCGACCGGTTCTCCGTCGAGATCGACTTCGAGAAGCGCTTCTCCGGCTTCGCCCCGGTGCCCGCACGACCGGCCAGGCCCGCCGCGAAGCTGCTGGTCCCGGGCACGATGGCGTACTGGCGCTTCGAGAAACCGGTGAACGGCACGGTCCGCGACCTGTCCGGGCGCGGCAACAACCTCTCGCTCGTCACCGTGGGTGGCGGCGCGCTGGGCTGGTCGGCGGACCACCACCCCGACCAGCCGGGCCACGGCAGCCTGGAGTTCCAGGGCTTCAAGTCACCGCTGAAGGGCGCCTATCTGCGCACGGTCGACGGCGCCCCGCTCAACGCGGCCACCTTCGAGGACGGCTACACCATCGAGGCGTTCTACCGGCTGCCCGCCGACTGGGACCCAAACCACAACGCCTGGTCGGGTCTGGTCTCGCGCACGGGTACGGGCGGCGCCGCCGGCAAGACCGCCGACGACCCGGACGAGCCGCTGGCCACCCTGTCGCTGTCCAACGACCGTGAGCCGCAGTGGGCGATGCGCCCGCTCAACCAGCAGGGCATCGCCACCAACTGGGCCCAGGAGACCCCGCTGGAGACCTGGTGGCACCTCGCGGTCGTCAACGACGGCAGGCACAGCACGCTGTACGTCGAGGGCTGCCCGGTGCTGCGCAACCCCAAGGCGGCCTCCGTCGGCATCACCTCCGTCGGTCTGCCGTGGCTGCTGGGCGGCTACGAGTACGGCGGCAAGATCGACCAGATCTTCCACGGCCGGCTCGGCGACGTCCGGATCGTCGCCCGGGCGCTGCCCGTCACCTCGTTCATGAACCACTGAGATCCCGAAGGGCTTGTCGATCATGTCCGAGCAGCAGTTGCCCGCCTGGGCCGATCCGTCCGTCTCCCCCACCGTCCTCGATCCGCAGGGCGTCTCCCGCCGCGGGCTCCTGCGCCGCGCGGGCCTGTTCGGCGCCGCGTTCGCCCTGGGCTCGGCGGCGAGCGCGCAGACCCCCGCCCTGGCCGCCGGTGACAGACGGCTGGGCGGCGAGGACCCCCGCCTCGCCTACCTCGTCGGCGACCATCACATCCACACCGTCTACAGCCACGACGCCAAGTACACGTTCTCCCAGCTCGCCGCGGCGGGCGCGAAGTACGGCCTGGACTGGATGGTGTTCACCGAGCACTCCAACTTCGGGCACGCCGACTTCGGGGCCTCGCTGGAGCACAAGGAGATCCTGAGGGCGCGGGCCGAGAACCCGCGGCAGCTCATCTTCCAGGGCCTGGAGTGGTACATCCCGGCCGCCGAGCACTGCACGGTGTTCACCACGCCCGGCCGGCACGAGGTCGACCTGCTCACCCGCTTCGAGCGCGCCTACGACGGCAAGCTGCTCGGCTACGACAAGGGCGGCCCCGCCGACGCGGACACCGCCCGCAACGAGGCCCACGCCGTCAAGGCGCTCAAGTGGCTGGCCCAGCAGCGTCGTTCGGGCTACGTCGACGACGTGCTGGTCCTCGCCAACCACCCCCTGCGCCTGGGCATCGACTCCCCGCACGAGATGCGCGCCTGGCGGGACGCGGCCCCCGAGATCATGATCGGCATGGAGGGCGCGCCGGGCGCCCAGGGCGCCGCCATCCCCGGCTGGCGGGGTGCCACCTCGATCCGCGGCGAGTACGAGAACAAGCCGTCCGCGCAGTCCTGGCCCGGCTACCCGGCGGAGGCCTATCTGACGTACGGCGGCTTCGACTGGGCGACCGCGACCGTCGGCGGCCTGTGGGACTCGATGCTCGCCGAGGGCCGGCTGTTCTCGATCACCACCAACTCCGACGCCCACCGGATCGTCTTCGACACCTGGAAGAACGGCGACTGGCCGGCCGGGCAGAACTTCGACAGCACCGGCAGGCTGCCCGACCCGGTGAACACCGACACCCCGCAGCCCGGCAGCGACTTCTGGCCCGGGCAGTTCAGCCGCACCCACGTGGGCGTGACCCGCTACGGCTACCGCGCGGTCATGGCGGGCCTGCGCGCGGGCCGGGTCTGGCTGGACCACGGGCATCTGCTCGACGGGCTCGACGTACGGCTGACGCGGGACCGCGACCGGGGCCGGGGCGTGACGCTCGGCGGCCGGCTGCGCGTCCGCAAGGGCGAGAGGCTCACGCTGCACATCACCGTGACGACCGCCTCGCGGCCCAACCCCCAGGGCATCCTGCCCGAGTTGGCGCACGTGGACGTCATCCGCGGGGCGGTGCGCGGCCCGGTCGGCGACCGCGACACCTGGAAGGCCCCGGACACCCGCGTCGTCCGGTCGCAGGACGTCTCCGGCCGCAAGGGCACCTACACCCTGCGCGTCCCGCTGACGGCGGGCGAGGAGTCCTTCTACGTCCGGCTGCGCGGCAGCGACGGCAACCGGAACGGCACCGGCTACCTCGGTGCGTCGGTCGACCCGCACGGGCCGGTCCCGCACGCGCCCGGGGACGGTGACCCGTGGGCGGACACGTGGTTCTACTCCAACCCCGTGTTCGTCGACGTGGCAGGCTCCTGACCGGACGACACGTCAATTAGGCGCCGTACATGCCTCATCGCTGGGCGCCGGCAGGGCCTCGGCCGCCGGCGCGCAGCGGTGGGACGCCTCGGGCAGCCCCCTCCCGGCGCTCCGGCCGCTCCTCCAGGTCGGCCCGTCCGGCGTCCGCTCCGTGACGACGGCCTTCACGCGTACCAGCAGGTCACGGACTGATCCGGCGGAGGTACGGTGGGCCGCGTGACCGGTGAAGAGGCGCTGCGGCCCCAGTCCCTCATGCTGACCTTCCTGGGCGACCAGGTGCTCGGGCGTGAGGTGTGCGTGTACTCGGGCAGCGTCATCGACGTGTTCGCCCGCGCCGGGATCGGCGAACAGGCGACCCGCTCGACGCTGACCCGGATGGTGGGCCGTGACCTGCTGCGCCGCCAGCGCGAGGGCCGCCGGATGTACTTCGGGCTGACGGAGCGCTCGGAGGCGGTGCTGCGCGACGGCGAGCGGCGCATCTGGCAGACCGGCGCCGTCAACCGGCACTGGGACGGCACCTGGACCCTGCTCGGCTTCTCCCTGCCGGAGTCCTGGCAGCGCCAGCGCCACGACCTGCGCTCCCAGCTGACCTGGAGCGGCTTCGGACCGCTGTTCAACGGCCTGTGGATCGCCCCGGGCGAGGTCGACGTGTCGGCGCTGGTCGCCGAGCTCGGCCTGTCCGCCCATGTGAAGGTCTTCCGGGCCCACGCGGACACCGGCATGGACATCGGCCAGATGATCGAGGAGACCTGGGAGCTGTCCGACCTGGCCGGGCAGTACGAGGCGTTCGTACGGCGCTGGCAGCCCTGGGAGGACGACCTGCCGGACGCCGACGACGCGCTCGTCCTGCGCCTGCGGCTCCAGACCGAGTGGCTGCGCATCGTCCGGCGCGACCCGCGCCTGCCCGTCAGGCACCTCCCGGACGACTGGCCGGCGGACCGGGCCGAGAAGACGTTCCGGTCCGTGCACGACCGGTTGTCACCGCTCGCGCGCGACGCCTCGGAACGTCTGCTCGACCTGGTGCCCGCGCGGCCTCAGGCGTAGAAGCGCGACAGGCTCTGCAGCACCGCCGCGGGCTTGGCGCCGCCCTCGATCTCGATGGCGCCCTCGACGGTGATCTGTACGCCGCCGGGCACCTCCTCGACCTCGGCGAGCCTGGCCGTCAGGCGGATGCGGGAGCCCACCTTCACGGGGGAGGGGAAACGCACCTTGTTGAGCCCGTAGTTGACCTTCGTCGTCACGCCCTGGACGTCCAGCAGCTCGGTGAACAGCGGGATGAAGAGGGAGAGCGTGAGGTAGCCGTGTGCGATGGGGGCGCCGAAGGGGCCCTCCTTGGCCTTCTCGGGGTCCACATGGATCCACTGGTGGTCCCCGGTCGCGTCGGCGAAGGTGTCGATCCGCTCCTGGGTGACCTCGATCCACTCGCTGGTGCCGAGGTCGCTGCCCGCGAGCTTCTTCAGTTCGCCGAGACCGTTGACGGTGATGCTCATTCAGCTTTCCTTCGCTAGGAGTCGGTGCCGTAGCGCTTGCGCACGCGGGACTTGAGGAGCTTTCCGGAGGCGGTGCGCGGGAGTTCGTCCGCGACGACGACCGACTTCGGGATCTTGTACTTGGCGAGGTGGCCCGCGAGCGACGCGAGCACCTCGTCGGGGTCGAGGTCGGAGCCCTCGCGGGGGACGACGACCGCGCGCGGTACCTCGCCCCACTTGTCGTCCGCCACGCCGATGACCGCGCACTCGACGATGTCCGGGTGGGCGAGGAGCCGGTCCTCGATCTCGGCGGGGTAGATGTTCTCCCCGCCGGAGATGATCATGTCCTTGATGCGGTCGACGATGTGGACGTAGCCGTCCTCGTCGACCTGGGCCGCGTCGCCGCTGCGGAACCAGCCGTCCGCGAAGGACGCGGCCGTCTCCTCGGGCAGCCCCCAGTAGCCGGGCATGACATGCGGTCCGCGCACCACGACCTCCCCGACCTCGCCCACGTCGGCCGGCCCGAGGTCCGGCCGTACGACCCGTACGTCGCTGAAGAAGTGCGGCACGCCCGCCGAACCCGCCTTGCTGACGGCGTGCTCGGCGTCGAGGAACAGCGTGCCGGGCGCGGCCTCGGTCATGCCGTAGCCCTGGAGGAAGGTCAGTCCGCGCTCCTGGTAGGCCGCGATCAGCGGGGTGGGGACCGGGGAGCCGCCGCAGGTCAGGATCCGCAGCGAGGAGAGGTCCGCCGCCGGCCAGCGCGGGTGCCTGGCCACCTGGTCGAACATCGTCGGCACGCCGAACATGAAGGTGATCCGGTGCCGCTCGATCAGATCGAAGGTGGCGTCCGGGTCGAAGGCCTCGACCAGGACGCAGGCGCCGCCCTTCAGCAGGACCGGGAGCGTCAGCATGTTCAGCCCGGCGGTGTGGAAGAGCGGGGCGGAGACCAGGGCGCGTTCGTCGGCGATCAGATCGGTGTCGACGAGGACGTTGACCGCGTTCCAGGTGAGGTTGCCATGGGTGAGCATGGCGCCCTTGGGGCGGCCGGTCGTGCCCGAGGTGTACATGATGATGCAGGTGTCGTCCGGAGTGACCGGTGTGTCGATGGGCTCTTCGGAGGCCGACGCCAGCGCCTCCTCGTACTCGGCGCCCACCTCGGCGTACGTACGCACATCCGTGCTGCCCGGGAGTCCCGCGACCAGACCGGCGTGCGAGGGGCCGTAGACGAGGGCCTTGGCGCCGGAGTCGGCGAGCTGGTAGGCGATCTCGGGGCCGGCCAGGCGCGTGTTGAGGGGGACGAAGACCGCGCCGAGGGTGCCGGCCGCGAACAGGGTCTCCAGATAGGAGGGGTGGTTCGGGCCGAGGTAGGCGATGCGGTCGCCGCGCCGGATGCCCCGCTCGCGCAGGGCGTGCGCGAGGCGGGTGGTGCGCTCGTACAGACCGGCGTAGGTGCGGGTGGTGTCGCCGTGGATCAGGGCGGTGCGGTGCGGGGTCTTGCGGGCCCGGCGTGCGGGCCATGACCCCAGTCCCTCGTTGCGCATGTCACGCCCCTTACGGTTTCGTCAGCCCGAGCAGGCGGGCGGCGTTCTCCTTGAGGATCTTCGGCCGGACCTCTTCCTTGATCGTCAGCTTGTCGAAGTCGGCGAGCCAGCGGTCGGGAGTGAGGACGGGGAAGTCGGAGCCGAAGAGGACCTTGTCCTTCAGCAGCGTGTTCGCGTACTGCACGAGCTGCGGCGGGAAGTACTTCGGCGACCAGCCGGACAGGTCGATGTGCACGCCCGGCTTGTGTGTGGCGACGGCCAGGGCCTCGTCCTGCCAGGGGAAGGACGGGTGCGCCAGGATGATCTTCAGATGCGGGAAGTCGGCGGCGACGTCGTCCACGTGGAGGGGGTTGGAGTACTTGAGGCGGATCCCGCCGCCGCCGGGCACACCGGCGCCGATGCCCGTCTGGCCGGTGTGGAACAGGGCGATGGTGCCGGTCTCCTCGATGACCTCGTAGAGGTCGTAGGCCACCGAGCGGTCGTTGGGGAAGAAGCCCTGGATGCTGGGGTGGAACTTGAAGCCCTTCACCCCGTACTCCTCGACCAGGCGGCGGGCCTGCCTGACGCCCGCCTTCCCCCGGAAGGGGTCGATGGAGGCGAAGGGGATGAGGACGTCGGCGTTGGCGGCGGCGGCCTCGGCGACCTCCTCGTTGGGGACGGGCGGGGTGCCGGTGGCGGACTCGGCGTCGACCGTGAAGATCACGGCGGCCATCCTCCGCTCGCGGTAGTACGCGGCGGTCTCCTCCAGGGTCGGCTTCCGCTTGCCCTCGACCTTGAAGTAGGCGGAGGAGGCGTCGTGCAGGTCGTCGTCCAAGGAGGAGTGGCCCTTGGAGGACACCTCCGCGTGGGTGTGGACGTCGATCGCGACGAGGTCGTCTGCGTTCATCGAGGGGGCCATCACGCCTCCGGGAACTTCGGCGCCGGGATGCCGACCGACTGGGGTTCGGCACCGACCGAGGTGGGCCAGGCGTCGGCCAGGGCGCCGGGGGTCCAGCCGCCGTCGGCGTACGCCGCCCTGATCTCCTGCGGATGCGACCAGAGTGCCACCTTGTCGCCGCCGATGCCGATGGCCTGGCCGGTGACGCCCCGGGCGGCCTCGGAGGCGAGGAAGGGGACCAGGGCCGCGCAGTCCTCCGGGGTGCCGAAGCCCTCGCCCTTGCGCAGGAAGTCCGGCAGCGGCTCGCCGCCGCGCATGGCGTCGATGTACGGGGCGAAGGCCGGGATCGTCTCGGTCATCGCGGTCGCCGCGACCGGCACGATCGCGTTGACGGTGATGTTCGCGCGGCCCAGCTCCATGGACCAGGTGCGGGCCATGGCGGCGATGCCGGCCTTGGCGGCGGCGTAGTTCGTCTGGCCGAAGTTGCCGCGCTGCCCGGCCGGGGAGCCGACCAGGATCAGCGAGCCGCCCTCGCCCTGCTCGCGCATCCGGACGGCGGCGGCGCGGGCGCAGGTGAAGGTGCCCTTGAGGTGGGTGGTGATCACCGCGTCGAAGTCCTCGTCGGTCATCTTCCACAGCACCTTGTCGCGCAGGATGCCCGCGTTGGTGACGAGGACGTCCAGCCGGCCGAACTCCTCGACCGCGCGGTTCACCAGCCGCTCCGCGGCCTCGGAGGTGCCGACCGGGACGACCTCGGCGACGGCCCGGCCGCCCGCTTCCGCGATGGACTTCACGGCCGCCTCGGCCACGGCCTCGTCGACGTCGTTGACCACCACGGACGCGCCGTGGGCGGCCAGGGCATGCGCGTAGGCGAGGCCGAGGCCCCGGCCGCTGCCGGTGACGACGGCGACCTTGCCGGAGAGATCGATGCTGGGCACGGGTGGGTCCCTTCACGAGCTGATGCGGGGTGGTGCGGCTTCCTGACGCGAGTGGTGCGTCTTCGAGATCGAAGCTAAGAGCAATAATTGTTGACGTCAATAGTTGTTGATGACCCACGGGTGCGAGATGCTGGAATCCCAGGAAGCACCGAGCACAGGGAGCCCGCCATCGCACGCCAGAACGTCACCCCGAAGCCCATCGACGCGCACGAGCCGTGGATGCGCGGGCTGCACGCCGACACGGGCTACCTGCTGTACCGCCTGGGCCTGCGCTCGGGGCAGCTCTTCAACGCCTGCCTCCAGGAGTCGGGCGTGCGTCTGCGCCACTACGCGGTGCTGCGCTTCCTCGCCACCACCGAGGGCGCCCTCCAGCGCGAGCTGAGCACCCGGCTCGGCTACGACCCGAGCGCCATCGTCGGCCTGGTCGACGACCTGGAGAAGCTGGGTTTCGCCGAGCGCCGCCCCTCCCCCGACGACCGCCGCAGCCGGATCGTCGTGCTGACCGAGAGCGGCCGCGCGTTCCTGCGCGACACCGACGAGGCCGGACTGAGAGTGACCAACGAACTGCTGGGCCCGCTGGAGGAAGCCGAGCGGGAGGCGCTGCACGCGCTGCTGCTGCGGATCGCGGAGGACGGCCTGAACTGATGTTGTGCAAATGATTGACTGCTGCACGATGGATGCATAACTTCACGGGCTATCCGAGACCCGTCCCCAGGGAGCTCCCCGTGCAGCCATCCCCCTCAGCCGCTCAACCCGCCCCGGATTCAAAGCAGTTGCGCCGTGTGGCCGTCTCCGGCCTGCTCGGCACGACCGTCGAGTTCTACGACTTCCTCGTCTACGGCACGGTCGCCGCGCTCGTCTTCGGCGACCTGTTCTTCCCCCAGGCCGACCCGGCCGTCGGCACCATCGCGGCGTTCGGGACCTTCGCCGCGGGCTATCTCGCCCGTCCGCTCGGCGGCATCGTCTTCGGCCACTTCGGCGACCGGATCGGACGCAAGTCGATGATGCTGCTGACCATGGTCCTGATGGGCCTGGGCAGCTTCCTCATCGGCCTGCTGCCCACCTACGACGCGATCGGCGTCTGGGCCCCGGTCCTGCTCGTCGCCCTGCGCGTCGTGCAGGGCATCGCGATCGGCGGCGAGTGGGGCGGCGCCATGCTGATGGTCGTCGAGCACGCCGAGAAGACGCAGGGCTCCCGGCGCGGTCTGTGGTCCAGCTTCACCCAGCTCGGCGCCCCGCTCGGCTCCGTGCTGTCGGCCGGTGTGGTCACCCTCGTCGCCGGCCTGCCCGACGACGACTTCCGCTCCTGGGGCTGGCGGGTGCCGTTCCTGCTGAGCATCGTGCTGCTGGCCGTCGGTCTCTTCGTGCGCCTCAAGGTCGCCGAGAGCCCGCTGTTCGCGCAGGCCAAGCGGGAGCCCGTGGACAAGCCGCCGATCGTGGAGGTGCTGCGCCGCCCGAAGCCCGTGCTGCTCGCCGCCTGCGTCGGCATCGGCGCCTTCACCACCCAGTCGCTGCTGACGAGTTTCATGATCTCCTACGCCGTCGGCGAGGGGTACACCCGGCCGCAGGTGCTGACCGCGGTGACCGTCGCCTCCTGCGTGGCCCTCGCCGTCCTGCCCGCCGCGTCCGCGCTGTCGGACCGGGTCGGCCGCCGGCCCGTCGTGCTCGCCGGCGCCCTCGCCTCGGCCGCGCTCGCCTTCCCCGTACTGGCCCTGGTCGACTCGGGCTCCCCCGGTCTGCTCATCCTCGCGCTCGCCCTCGGTCACGGTGTCGCCCAGTCCACGATGTACGGGCCGCTCGGCGCGCTGCTCACCGAGATGTTCGGCACCCGCGTCCGCTACACCGGCGCCTCCCTCGGCTACCAGGCGGCCACCCTGGTCGGCGCCGGTTTCTCCCCGCTGATCGCCGGCAGCCTCCTCGCCTCGTACGGGGGTGGCAGCACGCCCGTCTCGCTGCTGCTGTGCGCGGGCGCGGCGATCACCGCCGTCACCGTGTGGCGGCTGCGCGAGACGCACACGGACGCCCTGGACTCCCCCGCCGCCACCCCCACTCTGGAAGGAACCCCGCGTTGAGGATCCGCCTCGCTCTACTGACCACCTGCCTGTCCCTGGCGACCGCCCTGCCCGCGCAGGCCGCCGACGCCACCGACAGTCATCTGGAGGGCAAGCTCCCCTCGGGCGCCGCGTACGTGATGGACGTACCGGCGTCCTGGAACGGCACGGTGCTGCTGTACAGCCACGGCTACTCCCCGGCCGGGGCCCCCAACCCGGCCCAGAACACACCGGGTTCCGCCGCCCGGGACAAGTTGCTGGCCGAGGGCTACGCGCTGATCGGCTCCTCGTACGCGACGAACGGCTGGGCCATCACCGAGGCGGTGCCCGACCAGCTCGCCACGCTGGACCTGTTCACCGAGAAGTTCGGGCAGGCCCGGCGGACGCTGGCCTGGGGCACCTCCTACGGCGGCTTCGTCACCACCATGCTCGCCGAGCGGCACGCCGACCGCTTCGACGGCTCGCTGTCGATGTGCGGGCTGGTGCAGGGCGGCGTCGCCAACTGGAACAGCACCCTGGACCCGGTGTTCGCGCTGCGCACGCTGCTCGCCCCGGGCTCCGGCATCCGGCTGGCGGGATTCGCGGACCAGGCCGAGGCGGTCGCCGCCGCGAAGTCGCTCACCACGAAGGTGGACGCCGCCCAGCAGACCCCGGGGGGCCGGGCGCGCATCGCCCTCGCAGCGGCTCTGCACAACATCCCCGGCTACAACGACGCCTCGCAGCAGAAGCCGGGCCCCACCGACTGGGGCACCCAGCAGTCCAACCAGTTCACTGCCGTCCGGGGGCTCATCCAGAGGCCCGCCTTCAGCTGGCGGCAGGAGGCCGAGAGCCGGGCGGGCGGCAACCCGTCCTGGAACACCGGTGTCGACTACACCGCCCTGCTCGCCCGGTCCCCGCTGTACAAAGAGGTGACCGAGCTCTACAAGGAGGCCGGACTGTCCTTGCGCGGCGACCTCTCGGCCCTCGGCCGGGCACCCCGGATCTCCGCCGACCCCTCGGCCGTGGGGTGGATGCGGAACACCAGCGTGCTCTCCGGCCGGCTCACCGACCCCCAGCTGAACATCCACACGACGGGTGACGCGCTGATCCCGGTGCAGGCCGAGAGCGCCTATCGGCGTGCGGCCACGGCCGGCGGCTCCGCGGGGCTGCTGCGCCAGGCGTACGTCGACGGCCCCGGCCACTGCACCTTCACCACCGGCGAGACGCTGGCCGCCCTGGACACCCTGGAGGACCGCCTGGACACGGGCCGCTGGGACGTGTCGCCCGGCACGCTCAACTCCCGTGCGGGGCAGGAGGACCCGACGACCGCGGCCCGCTACGTCCCCTACCGCCCGAGCGCCTACCCCCGTCCCCACGACCTCGCCCACCCGGGAGACATCCGGCCATGACCGGCCCCACCGCGCCCGACCGGCTGCTGTCCGTGCTCGCGGCCTTCGACCACGAGCACCCGGCGCTGTCCCTGACGGACATCAGCCGGCGGGCCGGGCTGACCCTGACCACCGCCCACCGGCTGGTGGGCGCGCTCACCGAGTGGGGCGCCCTGGAGCGGGACGACTCCGGCGTCTACCACGTCGGGCTCCGGCTGTGGGAGCTGGCCGCGCTGGCGCCGCGCGGCCTCGCCCTGCGGCAGATCGCGCTGCCGTATCTGGAGGACCTGTACGAGGCGACGCACGAGAACGTGCAATTGGCCGTGCGGGACGGGTCGGACGTCGTCTACATCGAGTGGCTGTCGGGCCGGTCGGCGGTCGGCGTGCACATACGCGTCGGCGCCCGCTGGCCGCTGCACGCCACCGGCGTCGGGCTCGCCCTGCTGGCCCACGGCGACCCGCGGTTCCAGACGGAGTACTGCGCGGGCGAACTCGCGTCCTTCACGCCGTACACGATCACCGATCCGGCGCGGCTGCGGCGGGAACTGGCCGAAGTACGCCGCACCGGCGTCGCGGTGAGCGACCGTCAGATCACGGACGACGCCCTGTCGGTGGCCGCCCCGGTACGGGCCGCGGACGGCACGGTGACCGCCGCCGTGTCCATCGTGGTCCCGCATATCGACGCCCAGGTTCCCGTACTCGCCCCCGCGGTAAGGGTGGCGGCGCGGGGGATCTCACGGGCCCTGGGGTGGCAGCCGGAGCGGGCCCGGGGCGGCGGGCTCCGCGATGTCGGAGAAAGCACTCGTGCGAGTGAACTTCCGTCCGCTCAGGGGCGATCGACCGCATAGTGAGGTGACAGGGAGGCGCGGAATCGGGACGCGACCAGTGCCCCGCCCTCCCGACGGGGGGTCACCATGGAGCCGCTCTTCCGCCTCGCCCTGCTGCGACCCGCGATCGCACCGGAACCCGACGACACCGGCATCGAACTGGCGCAGCAGACGGACTTCCAGCGTGCGCTGACCGCCGCGGCCGGCGCGGCGGACCCACGGACCGAACTGCGGCGCGTGGTGGGCGAGTACGTCGCAGGTCCGCTGTTCATCGGAAAGCCCGAGCAGGCTCCGCTGGCCAAGGAGACGGCCAGGTTCGTGGCCGCGCTGGACCGGCTGCCCGCTCTGGCGAGGGCTGTTGCCGGCACCCGCCCGGAAGCCGCCGCGCCTCCCCCGCCCTCGCTGCGGGACACGGTGATCGCCGCCGTCCGGGACGCGTTCGGCGCGGCCCCGGCCGATGTCGTGCAGGGCGCGCCGTACAAGGACGCGGTGGCCCGGCTCCGGGACAGCGTGCTGGCCGTCAAGTACCTGCCCGCCGAGCACACCAGGCCCCTGGAGGAACTGGTCCGCCGGCTGCGCCACCTGGAGATCGTCGCTCGCCTCGTGACGCACACCGCCTTCCCCGCCGCCCCGCGGGAGCTGCGGCGGGCCCGCAGGCGTCCCCTGCGGCTGCCGGGTGCCACGGGCCTCGAACCCGTGCTGTCCACCGTCGAGGCCGAGCGCCGGCGGCGGGAGAAGGAGGCCGAGGCGGCCGGGGAGCGACGGCAGCGCGCCGAGCGACTGCTCACCGTCTTCCGGCAGTTGCGCACCGCCATCGACGAACTGGCCGGACTCGGCGGTGAGCACTTCAGCATCTCCCCGCAGAACCGGTCGGAGCAGGTGCTGCCGCCGCCCGAGTACACCCCGCCCGCCGAACTGGCCCGCCAGATCACCTTCCACACGCTCCTCTCGGAGGCCAACCTGCGGGCCCTGGCCCCAGGCACCGGCACAGGCGGCGGCACGGGCGGCGGTACGGGCGGCGGTACTCCGGAAGCGGCGGCCGAGGAACCCGCTCCGAACCCCCCGGAGCCCACCGCCGTGGCGGGAGCCGCCCAACTCGCCGGGCAGGTCTTCGGGGCCAGGCCCGACCTCCTCGCCGGCACCCCCGGGTTCGTCCCGGCCCTGCTTGCAGATCTCGGTTTCCGGCTCCTGCCGGAGGCGGTGCAGCAACTGTCGGAGGCCACCCGGGCCCTGCTCACGGCACGCGGCGTCGACGTCACGGCCCAGCCCCTGGACCGTGTCGTCGCCCTCCTCCAGGGCGAGGCCGACCGGACGGCGGCAGAACTGGCGAGACTGTTCGGCAAGCCGGTCAAGCGCAGCGTGCGACGGCTCGGGGACACGCTGGTCACGACCTCCACACCGGTGCCGTCCGTCTGGAACGCGATCAGCATCGGGGACCTGGACCCGATCGAGCAGATCCCCCTGGAGGCCGACCCCATCCCCACCACGCGGGGCAGTGTGAAGCCGTCCGGGGTCGCCGACCTGCTCGTGGTCCGCCAGCAGCTGATCGGCTACGAGGGCGCCGACGTCGCCCACATCGAGAACGTCCTCAAGGGCGAGACCAAGCTGCGCGAGCACACCCGGCGTGAGGAGACCGAGCAGACCACCGTGACCGAGACGGAGACGATCACCTCCGAGGAACGTGAGCTGGAGTCGACCGACCGGTTCGAGATGACCAGGGAGGCCAGTGCCGTCATCAAGGAGGACGCGGCGCTGAAGGCAGGGCTGACCGTCACCGGCAAGTACGGCCCCACGGTGGAGTTCTCGGCCTCCGTCGAGGGCTCCGTCTCCCGGTCGAAGGAGGAGGCGACCAAGTCGGCGTCCACCTTCTCCCAGGACGTCACCCAGCGCAGCGCCTCCAAGATCTCCGAGCGGGTGCTCCAGCGCACCACCCTGCGGATCACCACCGAAGTCACCGAGAAGAACACCCACACCCTCGACAACAGCCCCGGCATCGACCACATCTCCGGGGTCTACCAGTGGGTCAACAAGGTCTACCGGGCGCAGATGTACAACTACGGGCTGCGCACCATGTTCGACTTCATGATCCCGGAGCCCGCCGCCTTCCTCATCCACACCCTGCAGTCGGCCCACGCGGGAGCCGTCCAGGTGGACAAGCCGCCGGCGTTCACGCTCCATGCCAACAAGATCGACGAGACCAACTACCACTACTGGGTGCAGGTGTACCAGGCCACGGATGTCACTCCGCCGCCCGAGATGTACCTGACCAAGTCCTTCGACTTCAAGGCGGGCGGCGGGGACAGCAGGACCAACTACAACCACTCCGGCCAGGTCACCCTCGACGAGGGCTACCAGGCGTTCCAGGCGTCCGTGGCCCGCCTGTGCAACATCTGGGAGGGCCACCACTCCCTCGACGTCGCCGTGGGCCGCCGGACGCATCGGTTCGGCCCGGACGACAACTGGGTGTGGATCACCATGCTGGACGAGGAGCAGAGTTCGATCCCGGTCGCCGTGGACAGCTTCCGCCTCTCCCAGGTCGCCGTCGCGATCGAGATCAAGTGCCGGCGCACCGAGCGCGCGATGGAGAAGTGGCGGGCGGAGACCCACGCCAAACTGACCACCGCCTACCGCGCCCGGCTCGCGGAGTACGAGGAGAAGGTCGCCGCTCTGACCTTTCAGGCGGGCGTCGCCATCGAGGGCCGCAACCCGCTGGCCAACCTGGACCTGATCGCCCACGAACTGCGCAAGAGCTGCGTCAGCATCCTGACCAAGCAGCACTTCGACCTCTTCGACGCGATGAAGGGCGAGCCCGGCGAGGTCCCGCGGTTCGACATCGACGAGGCCGCGGCGGAAGGCGCCTACGTCCGCTTCTTCGAGCAGGCCTTCGAGTGGGAGCACCTGACGTGGGTCGCGTACCCGTACTTCTGGGGCCGTAAGAGCGAATGGGACGAGCGCCTCGCCTACGACGACCCCGACCCGTTGTTCAACCAGTTCCTCAAGGCCGGCTACTGCCGGGTCACGGTCCCCGCCCGCCTCGGCTTCGAAGGCGCCATCGACCACTTCATGCAGTTCGGCGAACTGTGGCACGGCGGCCCGCTCCCCACCGTCTCCAGCCCCCTCTACCTGCCGATCGCCGACGAGATCGCCGAGCGCCTCGACCGCCCCGGCGACGAGATCCCCCAGGGCGACCCCTGGACGGTACGCATCCCCACCAGCCTGGTGCGGCTGCGCGCGGACGACCGGTTGCCCCGGTGGGTGCAGAACGCGCAGGGCGAGTGGGTCGAGGACTGAGGCGATGAAGCGCTTCGTCCTGGTGGCGGGCTATGAGCAGCCGCCCCACAACCTGCCGTTCCGGGCCTACTGCGAGAACCGGGTCCGACAGCATGTGGCGGCCAACAAGGCCATGGAGGAACTGGTCTTCCAGATCTTCGACGTGGGGAGCGGGGAGGTCGTCGTCCGGACCTTCACCTATCCGGCGGGCCGGCGGACCGAGTCGGTCACCACGGCCCGCCCTTTCCACCGCGTCACCCGCGCCCACTACGACGGCAACGCCTTCAAGGACGGGGTGCGCGGCGTGATGTCGGTCCTGAACATCTACGCGGCGGTGCGGACCATCGGTGTGACCGCGCCCGGCACCCTGATGGAGCTCAGCTTCTTCTCCCACGGCTACGACGGCCCGGTCCTGGTCAACAGCTTCGACTACCGGCAGACCACCGACATGCTCCGTGATCCCGGCGACATGGATCCGCGCCCCAAGGACTTCCACACCGCGAACATGCCGCCCGCGGAGCTCGCCGCCTTCCAGGCCGCCTACCACCCCGACGGCATCAACTGGAGCTGGGGATGCAACTTCGAGGAGCCCTACCACCGCATCCTGACCAAGCTGGAACTCCATCCCGACTACCGGTCCCTGGGCCTTCCCGACAGCAAGGTCCTGGTCTTGCGGAACCTCGGCTCCGGTGACGCTTCCCTGCTCGGGGACCACCTGGGCAGGACCTTCCCGGACCACCGGACGGTGGAGGTGAGCTTCGGCGAGATGAAGTGGTTCTTCCGCAGGCACATCCTGGCCGGCTACTGCCACACCCTCGCGGTGAACTCCGGGCGGAAGACCTTCGGCGGACTCCTCGGCACCTACGCCGAGCGCGACACCACCGGCCCTCGCCCGCTCATGCACGTCAACAGAGGCTTCGGCAGGCATCTGACCTTCTACCGGAACTACTTCGGCTTCGCCCTCGACCCCGAGCGCCGGTGGTACGGCCTCTACGATCCGGCTTTCACCTGATTCCCCGCGCCGGTGACGGGTGGCGTCGCCGGCCCTCGTTCAAGCTGTGCACTCATCGACCGGCCCGTACTTTTCCCGGCTTTACCTCTTGACGACCTGAGTGACGTGGAGCACATTGGCGGCACTTTGAGAGCGCTCTCACCCCTCCACTCGAGAGGCATCCCCCCATGAGCGATACCTCCCGCACCTCCCCCAGACGCCGCCCCTTGCGGCGGGCGTTCGTCGCCGTCGTCAGCACGCTCGGCCTCGCGGCGGCGGCCACCACCGCCTCCGCCCCGGCCGCGAACGCCTCCGCCCCGCCGCCCCCGTCGGGCTGGACGCAGCTGTTCGTGGACGACTTCAACGGCGCCGCGGGCAGCGGCGTCAACACCTCCAACTGGCAGTACGCCACGGGCAAGGGCTATCCGGGCGGCCCGGCCAACTGGGGCACCGGCGAGATCGAGACGATGACGAGCAGCGCGGACAACGTCGCGCTCGACGGCAACGGCAACCTGCGCATCACCCCCCGGCGTGACGCCGCGGGCAACTGGACCTCCGGCCGCGTCGAGACCAACCGCACCGACTTCCAGCCCCCGGCCGGCGGCACACTCCGCGTCGAGTCGCGCATCCAGGTCCCGAACGTCACCGGGGCCGCGGCGAAGGGCTACTGGCCGGCCTTCTGGATGCTGGGCGCCCCCTACCGCGGCGACTACTGGAACTGGCCGGCCGTCGGCGAGCTGGACATCATGGAGAACACCCAGGGCATGAACACGGTGTTCGCGACCATGCACTGCGGCACCTCGCCGGGCGGCCCCTGCAACGAGACCAGCGGTATCGGCGGTTCGACCACCTGCCAGGGCACCAGTTGCCAGGCCGGCTTCCACACCTACCGGATGGAGTGGGACCGTTCGACGAGCGTGGAGGAGATCCGCTTCTACCTGGACGGCGCCAACTTCCACACCGTGCGCGCCAACCAGGTCGACGCGACGACCTGGCGGAACGCCACCGACCACGGCTTCTTCGTCATCCTGAACGTCGCGATGGGCGGCGGCTTCCCGGACGCGTTCGGCGGCGGCCCGGACGCGGGGACGCAGCCGGGCCACGCGATGGTCGTCGACTACGTCCAGGTGCTGTCCTCCGGCGGCGGCACCACGCCCCCGCCGACCGGGAACCGCGACGCCTACTCCGCCATCCAGGCCGAGTCCTACGACGGCCAGTCCGGGGTGAGCACCGAGACGACGACCGACTCCGGCGGCGGCCAGAACGTCGGCTCGCTGGCCAACGGCGACTGGCTGCACTTCAAGGGGGTGAACTTCGGCTCCACGGCGGCACGGCAGTTCAGCGCCCGGGTCGCGAGCGGTGCGACGGGCGGCGTCAGCGGGCTGGTCGAGGTGCGGCTGGACAGCCGGAGCAGCGCGCCGGTCGGGAGTTTCGCGGTGGGCGGCACCGGGGGCTGGCAGTCCTGGCGGACGATCCCGGCGAACATCAGCTCCGTGACGGGCACGCACGACGTGTATCTGACCTTCACCAGCGGTCAGCCGCAGGACTTCGTCAACGTCAACTGGTTCACCTTCGGGCGCTGACTATCCGCGACAGGGGGCTCCACATGCGCGTGGGGCCCCCTTTTCGCTGCCTTCAGCGCAGGTCCGCCCGGAAGACCGCCGGGGTCTGGTCCGTGTGCTGGTGGAAGAACTTGGAGAAGTTGGCGGCGTCGGGGAAGCCGACCGCCGCGCCGACCCGGCCGATCGGCAGGTCGGTGTGGGCGAGGAGCCGCTTGGCCTCCAGCACGACGCGCTTGTCGATGAAGGCCTTGGGGGTGTCGCCGGTGGCGGCGCGGACCGCGCGGACCAGGGTGCGCCGGGAGTAGCCGAGCGCGTCGGCGTAGGCGCTGACGCTGTGGTTGGTGGCGAAGTCCCGCTCCACGGCGTCCCGGAAGAGGGTGAAGGTGGAGTCCGACTGCCGGCGTACCGACTCCGCCGCACTCGCGGCCAGATGGGCGAGCCGCAGCAGAAACGCCGTCAGCGAGTGTCGCAGGACTGCGGTGTGCAGGCTGAGCGGCAGCGTGGCCGTGTCCTCGTACTCGCGCCGCAGGTGGTCGAGTGCGGCGCGCAGACCGGCGAGCTCGGCCGGGTCGGGACGGAGCAGCGGCGGCAGGTCGTAGCGGTACAGGCCGGTGGCCTCCACGGTCGCGCGGGGCAGGAAGCCCGGCTGCATGGTGAGCACCGTTCCGCGGTACTCGCTCGTCCGCGAGAAGCGGTGGACCTGCCCCGGGCGGATCCAGAGCAGGTCACCGGCGCCGGCCTCGTGCTCGGTGAAGTCGACCATGTGCCGGACCGGGCCCTCGGCGAACAGCATCACGACATGGAAGTCGATGCGGTGCACGCGCTCCAGCGGCGCGTCGGCGTGCCAGGTGCGGCCGGTGCCCATCGGGCCGACCTGCATGCCGACACCGCCGACGCTCAGCTCGACCGGAAAGGGGAACGTTCTGATCCCGTCGCCGTCTTCGATGGTTCTGTCCGCCATGTCCACCATGTCTGCCTCGTCTTGCCCCGTCCGCGCGCCGCGCTGCCGCCGGGTGTCCCACTTTCACCACACCCTGGCACACGGCGACCTTCCGTCGAAAAAGTCAGACTTTTAATTTTGAACACGTCAGACCAGCCCCTTCGCTCCTATCGAGGACTTCTTGAAGATGAGCACGCAGACAGCGGACAGCTTCGAATGGACCGAACTCGACCGGCGTGCCGTCGACACCGCCCGTCTTCTGGCGGCGGACGCCGTCCAGCGGGTCGGCAACGGCCACCCCGGCACCGCGATGAGCCTCGCGCCGGCCGCCTACACGCTCTTTCAGAAGGTGATGCGGCACGACCCCGCCGACCCGGAGTGGGCCGGCCGTGACCGCTTCGTCCTGTCCCCCGGCCACACCTCGCTGACCCTGTACACGCAGCTGTACCTCGCGGGCTACGAGCTGGAGCTGGGCGACCTGAAGGCGTTCCGCACGCACGGCTCGAAGACGCCGGGCCACCCCGAGTACGGGCACACGGCGGGCGTGGAGACCACCACGGGCCCGCTCGGCCAGGGCGTCGCCAACGCGGTCGGCATGGCGATGGCGGCCCGTTACGAGCGCGGCCTGTTCGACCCGGAGGCCCCGCAGGGCGAGTCGCCCTTCGACCACACCGTCTGGGCCATCGTGTCCGACGGCGACCTCCAGGAGGGCGTCTCCGCCGAGGCCTCCTCGCTGGCCGGCCACCAGAAGCTCGGCAACCTGGTCTTCCTCTACGACGACAACCACATCTCCATCGAGGGCGACACCGCGACCGCCTTCTCGGAGGACGTGCTGAAGCGGTACGAGGCCTACGGCTGGCATGTGCAGCGGATCGAGCCGCAGGAGGACGGCGACGTCGACGTGCGGGCGCTGCACGCGGCCCTGAGGGCGGCTCAGGCCGAGACCGGGCGCCCCTCGATCATCGCGATGCGCACGATCATCGCCTGGCCCGCCCCCAACGCGCGCAACACCGAGGCCTCCCACGGTTCGGCGCTCGGCGAGGACGAGGTCGCCGCGACCAAGCGCCTGCTCGGCTTCGACCCGGAGCAGACCTTCGAGGTCACCGACGAGGTGCTGGCCCACACCCGCGGGGCCCTGGACCGGGGCGCCGAGGCGCGCACCGCCTGGGACAAGCGGATCGCCGCCTGGCGCGGTGACAATCCGGAGCGCGCCGTCACCTTCGACCGCGTCAGCAAGGGCGAGCTGCCCGAGGGCTGGGAGGACGCCCTGCCGGTGTTCGAGCCGGGCAAGGGGGTCGCCACCCGGGCCGCGTCCGGCAAGGTCCTCCAGTCGCTGGGCACGGTCGTCCCCGAGCTGTGGGGCGGCTCCGCCGACCTGGCCGGTTCGAACAACACCACGATCGACAAGACGTCGTCGTTCCTTCCGAAGGGCAACCCGCTGCCGGAGGCCGACCCGTACGGCCGGACGATCCACTTCGGCATCCGCGAGTTCTCCATGGCCGCGGAGATGAACGGCATCGCCCTGCACGGCAACACCCGCGTCTACGGCGGCACCTTCCTGGTGTTCTCCGACTACATGCGCAACGCGGTGCGGATGTCGGCCCTGATGCAGCTGCCGGTGACGTACGTGTGGACGCACGACTCGGTCGGCCTGGGCGAGGACGGCCCGACCCACCAGCCGGTCGAGCACCTGGCCGCGCTGCGGGCCATCCCGGGCCTGAACGTCGTACGCCCCGCAGACGCGAACGAGACGGCGATCGCCTGGGCCGAGATCCTCAGGCGGCACACCACCGACCCGGCCCCGCACGGCCTCGCGCTCACCCGCCAGGGCGTGCCGACGTACGAGCCGAACCCGGACGCGGCGCGCGGCGGCTACGTCCTGGCGGACTCCTCGACCGAGGTGCCGGACGTGGTGATCGTCGCCACGGGCTCCGAGGTGCAGCTCGCCGTCGCCGCCCGCGAGGCCCTGGAGGCCGAGGGGGTCGGCACCCGGGTGGTGTCGATGCCGTCGGTGGAGTGGTTCGAGGAGCAGCCGCGCGAGTACCGCGAGCGGGTGCTGCCGCCGTCCGTGAAGGCCCGGGTCGCGGTCGAGGCCGGTATCGGCCTGACGTGGCACCGGTTCGTGGGGGACGCGGGACGCATCGTCTCCCTGGAGCACTTCGGCGCCTCCGCCGACGCCAAGACGCTGTTCGCCGAGTTCGGCTTCACCTCCGAGAACGTCGCCGCCGCGGCCCGCGAGTCCCTCGCCGCCGCGCGTGACTGATCCGAACGCCCGAAAGAAGATGATCACTGTGACCGAAGCCACCGCGAGCGCGGGAGCACTCAAGCGCCTGTCCGACGAGGGCGTGTCGATCTGGCTCGACGACCTGTCGCGCCGGCGGATCGAGTCCGGCAACCTGGCCGGGCTCGTCGCCACCCGGAACGTCGTCGGCGTCACCACCAACCCGTCCATCTTCCAGGCCGCCATCGGCTCCGGTGAAGGCTACGAGGCGCAGCTCGCCGACCTGGCGGTGCGGGGCGTCACCGTCGACGAGGCCGTCCGGATGATGACCACCGCCGACGTCCGCGCCGCCGCCGACGTCCTGCGGCCGGTGTACGACGCCACCGGCGGCCGGGACGGCCGGGTCTCCATCGAGGTCGACCCGCGCCTCGCCCACGACACGACGGCGACCGTCGCCGAGGCCCGGCAGCTGGCCTGGCTGGTGGACCGCCCCAACGTGATGATCAAGATCCCGGCGACGAAGGCCGGCCTGCCGGCGATCACCGAGGTGATCGGCGCGGGCATCAGCGTGAACGTGACGCTGATCTTCTCGCTGGAGCGCTACCGCGAGGTCATGGACGCCTATGTCGCCGGCCTGGAGAAGGCCCAGGCGGCCGGTCTCGACCTGTCGGCCATCCACTCGGTGGCGTCCTTCTTCGTCTCCCGCGTCGACGCCGAGATCGACAAGCGGCTGACGCTGCTGGGCACGGACGAGGCCCTCGCCCTGAAGGGCCGGGCGGCCCTGGCCAACGCGCGGCTCGCCTACGAGGCGTACGAGCAGGTCTTCGCCGGTGCCCGCTGGCAGGCGCTGGGCGGGTCCCGCGCGAACCGGCAGCGCCCCCTTTGGGCCTCCACCGGTGTGAAGGACCCGGCATACAAGGACACCCTGTACGTGGACGAACTGGTCGCCCCCGGCACGGTCAACACCATGCCGGAGGCCACGCTGAACGCCGTCGCCGACCACGGTGACGTCCAGGGCGACACGGTCACCGGCGGTTACGCCCAGGCCCGCGCCGACCTGGCGGCCGTCGAGCGGCTCGGCATCGGGTACGACGAGGTGGTGCGGCAACTGGAGAACGAGGGCGTGGCCAAGTTCGAGGTGGCCTGGCAGGACCTGCTGGACGCGGTCACCAAGTCCTTGAACGACAAGGGAGTTGACGCGGAATGAGCGAGGGCATCCCCCGTACGGCCATCCCCCAGACGGCCGAACAGGAGACCAAGGGGACCAAGGAGGAGAAGGAGGCCGTGGCGGCCCAGGAGGCGGCCGGGGTCGAGCGGACCGGGGTGAGCGGCACGGCCGGGACCGGCCCGCGCCCGGAGTTCACCGAGGCCGATTTCGTCAATCCCCTGCGCGACGCGCGCGACCGCCGGCTGCCCAGGATCGCGGGCCCCTCCGGGCTCGTCATCTTCGGCGTGACCGGCGACCTGTCCCGCAAGAAGCTGATGCCGGCCGTGTACGACCTGGCCAACCGCGGTCTGCTGCCGCCGGGCTTCTCGCTGGTGGGCTTCGCCCGCCGGGACTGGGAGGACCAGGACTTCGCCCAGGTGGTGCACGACGCGGTCCGTGAGCACGCCCGGACCCCGTTCCGCGAGGAGGTCTGGCAGCAGCTCGCCGAGGGCATGCGGTTCATCCCCGGCGACTTCGACGACGACATGGCGTTCAAGCAGCTGCGCTCCGCCGTCGAGGAGCTGGACGCGTCCCGGGGCACCAGCGGCAACTACGCCTTCTACCTCTCGGTGCCGCCGAAGTTCTTCCCGAAGGTCGCCCAGCAGCTCAAGAAGCACGGGCTGGCGAACGCCCCCGAGGGCTCCTGGCGCCGCGCGGTCATCGAAAAGCCGTTCGGGCACGACCTGGAGTCGGCCGAGGAGCTGAACACGATCGTGCACGACGTGTTCGACCCGGAGCAGGTCTTCCGGATCGACCACTACCTCGGCAAGGAGACCGTCCAGAACATCCTGGCGCTGCGCTTCGCCAACCAGATGTTCGAACCGATCTGGAACCGGTCATACGTCGACCATGTGCAGATCACCATGGCCGAGGACATCGGCATCGGCGGCCGCGCGGGGTACTACGACGGCATCGGCGCGGCCCGTGACGTCATCCAGAACCACCTGCTCCAGCTGATGGCGCTCACCGCGATGGAGGAACCGGCCGCCTTCGACGCGGCCTCGCTGCTCACCGAGAAGCTGAAGGTGCTCCGGGCCGTGCAGGTACCGGAGGACCTGGGGAAGAACACCGTGCGCGGCCAGTACGCGGCGGCCTGGCAGGGCGGTGCGAAGGTGCACGGCTATCTCGACGAGGACGGCATCGACGCCTCGTCGAAGACCGACACGTACGCCGCGATCAGGCTCCAGGTGGACAACCGCCGCTGGGCCGGCGTCCCGTTCTACCTGCGCACCGGCAAGCGGCTCGGCCGCCGGGTGACGGAGATCGCCGTGGTGTTCCAGCGGGCCCCGCACTCCCCCTTCGACTCGACCGCGACCGAGGAGCTGGGCGCCAACGCGATCGTCATCCGCGTCCAGCCGGACGAGGGCATGACGGTCCGGTTCGGCTCCAAGGTGCCGGGTACGTCGATGGAGATCCGGGACGTGACGATGGACTTCGCCTACGGCGAGTCGTTCACCGAATCGAGCCCGGAAGCGTACGAACGGCTCATCCTTGACGTCCTCCTGGGCGACGCCAATCTGTTCCCCCGTCACCAGGAAGTGGAAGAGTCCTGGAAGATCCTCGACCCGATCGAGCGGTACTGGGCCACGCACGGCAGGCCCGCGCAGTACACGTCGGGCAGCTGGGGACCCGCGGAAGCCGACGAGATGCTCGCACGAGACGGACGGAGCTGGCGCAGGCCATGAAGATCGACCTGACCGACACCACGGCAAGCAAGATCAACAAGGCGCTGGTGCAGGGGCGCCGGGCCATCGGCACTCCCGCCGTGGGCATGGTCCTGACGATGGTGATCGTCACGGACGAGGAGAACGCCTACGACGCGATCAAGGCGGCCGAGGAGGCCTCGCACGAGCACCCCTCGCGCACCCTGGTCGTCATCAAGCGGCAGGCCCGCACCCCGCGCGATCGCACCCAGTCCCGGCTGGACGCCGAGGTCCGGGTGGGCGCCGACGCGGGCACCGGCGAGACGGTGGTGCTGCGGACCTACGGCGAGGTGTCCGACCACGCCGACTCGGTGGTGCTGCCGCTGCTGCTGCCGGACGCGCCGGTGGTGGTGTGGTGGCCGGTGGAGGCCCCGGAGGTGCCTTCGAAGGACCCGCTCGGGGCACTGGCCCAGCGGCGGATCACCGACCTGTACGCCGTCGAGAACCCCCTGGCGACGCTCCAGAGCCGGGTCCGCTCCTACGCGCCCGGCGACACCGACCTCGCCTGGACCCGGCTGACGCCCTGGCGTTCGATGCTGGCCGCCGCGCTGGACCAGGCCCGGGCACGGATCACCTCGGCGGCCGTGGAGGCCGAGGCCGAGAACCCGGCCGCCGAGCTGCTGGCCCGCTGGCTGGAGGCGCGGCTGCACGTCCGGGTCGACCGTGTCGTCACGGCCGGGCCGGTCGTCACGGCCGTGCGCCTGGGCACCGAGAACGGCGAGATCGTCATCGACCGCCCCGAGGGCCCGCTGGCCACGCTGACCCTGCCGGGCCAGCCCTCCCGCACCCTGGCACTGAAGGTCCGTGCCACCTCCGAACTCATCGCCGAGGAGCTCAGGCGCCTCGACGCCGACGAGATGTACGCCATCGCCCTGAACGGCGAGGCCACCGAGGAGACCCCCGCTCATGTCTGACTCCCCCTCCGGCTCCCCCGAGCTCACCCGGCGGCCCGAGTGGACCGCCCTGGAGGACCACCGCACGGACACCCTGCCGCAGCCGGACCTGCGTGAGCTGTTCGCCGCGGACCCGGGGCGCGCCGAGCGCTACGTCGTGCGCGTGGGCGACCTGCGCATCGACTACTCCAAGCACCTGGTCACCGACGAGACGCTGGCCCTGCTCCAGGAGCTGGCCACCGCCACCGACGTGTTCGGGCTGCGCGACGCCATGTTCCGCGGCGAGCGGATCAACGTCACCGAGGACCGGGCCGTGCTGCACACCGCGCTGCGGGCGCCGCGGGACGCGGTGGTCGAGGTCGACGGCGAGAACGTGGTGCCGGGTGTGCACGCCGTGCTGGACAAGATGGCCGGCTTCGCCGACCGCGTCCGCTCCGGGGAGTGGACCGGCCACACCGGCAAGCGCATCCGCAACGTCGTCAACATCGGCATCGGCGGCTCGGACCTGGGCCCGGCGATGGCGTACGAGGCGCTGCGGCCGTACACCGCGCGGGACCTGACGTTCCGCTTCGTGTCGAACGTGGACGGCGCCGACCTGCACGAGGCCGTGCGCGACCTCGACCCGGCGGAGACGCTGTTCATCGTCGCGTCCAAGACCTTCACCACGATCGAGACGATCACCAACGCGACCTCGGCGCGCTCCTGGCTGCTGCAGGGCGTGGGGGGCGATGAGAAGGCGGTGGCCAAGCACTTCGTGGCCCTGTCGACGAACGCGGAGAAGGTCGCCGGGTTCGGCATCGACGTCGACAACATGTTCGAGTTCTGGGACTGGGTCGGCGGCCGCTACTCGTACGACTCCGCGATCGGCCTGTCGCTGATGATCGCCATCGGCCCGGACGGCTTCCGGGAGATGCTCGACGGCTTCCGCATCGTCGACGAGCACTTCCGCAACGCCCCCGCCGAGGCCAACGCCCCGCTGCTGATGGGCCTGCTCGGCATCTGGTACGGCAACTTCCTCGACGCCCAGTCGCACGCCGTCCTGCCCTACAGCCACTACCTGTCCAAGTTCACCGCCTACCTCCAGCAGCTCGACATGGAGTCCAACGGCAAGTCGGTGGACCGCGAGGGCCGTCCCGTCCAGTGGCAGACGGGGCCGGTGGTGTGGGGCACGCCCGGCACCAACGGGCAGCACGCCTACTACCAGTTGATCCACCAGGGCACGAAGCTGATCCCGGCGGACTTCATCGGCTTCGCCCGGCCCGTCGCCGAGCTGAGCGAGGGGCTCAAGGCGCAGCACGACCTGCTGATGGCCAACTTCTTCGCGCAGACGCAGGCGCTCGCCTTCGGCAAGACGCCGCAGGAGGTGCGGGCCGAGGGTGTGCCGGCGGAGCTGGTGCCGCACAAGACGTTCCAGGGCAACCACCCGACGACGACGATCCTGGCCACCGAACTGACCCCGTCGGTCCTGGGCCAGCTGGTCGCCCTCTACGAGCACAAGGTGTTCGTGCAGGGCGCGGTCTGGAACATCGACTCCTTCGACCAGTGGGGCGTCGAGCTCGGCAAGGTCCTCGCCAAGCGCGTCGAGCCCGCCCTGACCGAGGGCGCGGACGTCCCCGGTCTCGACCCGTCCACGGCCGCGCTGGTGGCCGCCTACCGCAATCTTCGGGAAGTGAACTGACATGCAGATCGGTCTTGTGGGTCTCGGCAAGATGGGCGGCAACATGCGCGAGCGCCTGCGCAACGCCGGCCACACCGTCATCGGCTACGACACCAACCCCGAGAAGTCCGACGCGACCAGTCTGGCCGACCTCGTCAACCAGCTGGAAGCGCCGCGCACGGTCTGGGTCATGGTCCCGGCCGGCGAGCCCACCCAGCACGTCATCGACCAGCTGGCGGGCCTCCTCAAGCCCTACGACACGGTCGTCGACGGCGGCAACTCCCGCTGGACGGACGACGAGAGGCACGCCGAGGAGCTGAGCAAGCGCGGTATCGGCTTCGTCGACGCGGGTGTCTCCGGCGGCGTGTGGGGCCTGAAGAACGGCTATGCCCTGATGGTCGGCGGCGAGAAGGAGTACGTCGACCCGCTGCTGCCGATCTTCGAGGCGCTCAAGCCGGAGGGTCCGTACGGCTTCGTCCACGCGGGCAAGGTCGGCGCCGGGCACTTCGCGAAGATGGTCCACAACGGCATCGAGTACGCGATGATGCAGGCCTACGCCGAGGGCTGGGAGCTGCTGGAGGCCGTGGACTCGGTCGACAACGTCCGCGAGGTGTTCCGCTCCTGGCAGCAGGGCACCGTCATCCGCTCCTGGCTGCTGGACCTGGCCGTGGACGCCCTGGACGACGACGAGCACCTGGAGGAGCTCCGGGGCTACGCCCAGGACTCCGGTGAGGGACGCTGGACCGTGGAGGCCGCGATCGACAACTCCGTACCGCTGCCCGCGATCACCGCCTCCCTCTTCTCCCGGTTCGCCTCCCGTCAGGACGACTCCCCGCAGATGAAGATGATCGCCGCGCTGCGCAACCAGTTCGGCGGCCACGCCGTCGAGTCCGCGAAGAAGGCGTGACACCGTGGGCGATCTGCTGATGGTCCGCCACGGCGAGACGGAGTGGAGCCGGAGCGGACAGCACACCAGCTTCACCGACCTGCCCCTCACCCCGCGCGGTGAGGAACAGGCCAAGTCGCTGGTTCCGCTGCTGGCGGGCCGCCCCTTCGCGCTGGTCCTCACGAGCCCCCTCACCCGCGCGGTGCGCACCGCCGAACTCGCGGGCCTGACGGGGGCCGTGCGGGACCCGGACCTGCACGAGTGGTACTACGGCGCCTACGAGGGCGTCACGACCGACGAGATACACCGCACCCGCCCGGACTGGGACCTGTGGACCGACGGGGGCCCGCCCGGCACCGACGGCAAGCCGGGCGAGTCCCCCGAGGAGGTCGGCGAGCGCGCCGACCTGGTCCTGTCCCGGGTGGCGGAGGCACTGCCCGGGGGCGATGTGATGCTGGTGGCCCACGGCCACTTCCTCCGCGTCCTGACGGCCCGCCGCCTGGGCCTGTCCGCGGCCGAAGGGCGACTGTTCCGCCTGGAGACGGGCACGGTCAGCCGGCTGTCCACCGAGCACGGCCAGCCCGTGATCGCGGAGTGGAACGCGCGGGCGTAACGCACTGAGGCCGGGGGCGAGTTGACAGCCCCCGGCCGGCGCGTCAGAGTCCCCGCTGATGGAGATCGACAATATGACATCCGCCGAAGAGCGGGTGTGGCGCGCCTTCTCGCGCGGTCAGGACGTGGACTTCCGGGAGTCCGCGGACGAGGATCCGGAGCGGGGCGCGGACTGGGGCCCCGAACGGACCGTACGCGCGAGCGTGTTGCGGGCCCTGCTGCTGAGCGCTCCGCAGGAGGACGGGGAGACCGCCGCCCTCAGACTGGGTGGTGCGCGGATCACCGGGGTACTCGACCTCAAGTACAGCGAGATCGATCACGCCGTGCGCCTGAGTCACTGCCACTTCGAGAAGGTCCCCGTGCTGTACGCGGCGCGCGTGCGCCATCTGAACCTGCGCGACTCCGTCCTGCCCGGCCTGGACGCCGCCACACTGCGGGTGGACGGCGTCCTGCGCATGTCGGACTGTCTGTTGGACGGGCCCGTGCGGCTGGGCGGCGCACAGATCGCCGGGGCGCTGTTCCTGGACCGGGCCGACATCGACGAACGGTCCGCCGGTCAGCCCGCGCTCCAGCTCAACCATGTGACCGTCGGGGACGGCCTTTCGGCGCCGGGCCTGCGGGCGCGGGGCGGGGTGCGCCTGACGGGCGCGTCGGTCGCCGGCTCCGTCGACCTGGGCCAGGCCCGGCTGGAAGGCAGCGGGGGCGAGGTCGTCCTCGACGCGGAGCTGGCCGCCGTGGAAGGCGACGTCCTGCTGCGCGGCGTGGAGGTGCACGGCTGGATCGGCCTGCGCGGCGCCCGGATCGGGGGCCGTCTCGACCTGTCGCACGCGCGCCTGTCGAACCCCGGTGACGCCGCGCTGCGGGCCAGCAGCTGCACCATCGGGGAGGTCTGGCTGCGCAAGAGCCCGCCCATGGAGGGCACGCTCAATCTGCGCCGCGCCCAGCTGGACGTCCTGTGGCTGGAGCCGGACGTGGTCCCGGAGGAGGTCCTGCTCGACAGCCTCGTCTACACCTCCCTCACCCCGCACGCGCCCGCCGAGCAGCGTCTTGCGATGCTGGAGCGCGACGGCGAGGGCTATGTCCCGCACGCCTACGAGCAGTTGACCGCCGCGTACCGCCGGATCGGCGACGACCACGCCGCCCGTCAGGTCCAGCTCGCCAAGCAGCGCCGCCACCGCGGCACCCTCCCCTGGTTCGGCCGGCTCTGGGGCTATGTGCAGGACGCCACCGTCGGCTACGGCTTCCGCCCGCTGTGGGCCGCGGGCTGGCTGGTGTCCCTGCTCGTGATCGGCTCCCTCGCGTACACGCTGCACCACCCCCAGCCCCTGAAGGCGGACGAGGCCCCGCAGTTCAACCCGGTGTTCTACACACTCGATCTGCTCCTGCCCGTGATCTCCTTCGGGCAGGAGGGGGCGTTCGCTCCCGCCGGCGGCTACCAGTGGCTGTCCTACGCCCTGGTCCTCACCGGCTGGATCCTCGCCACGACGGTCGTCACGGGCATCACCCGGACCGTCAGCCGCCAGTGAGGGCCCGCACCGCGTGCTGCGCCGCGAGCCGTACCGGGGCGTTGGCGGCGCCGTAGCCCCGGTAGCCGTCGTCGCGCTGGACCAGTTCGAAGAAGACGCGGCCGATGGTCCGGGTGTAGCAGTGACGGAAGACGCCGTGAGTGTCGCGGTCGTAGAGGATGCCGAGGTCGCGGTAGGTCTCCAGCTCGTCGTCGGCGAGTTCGAAGCGGGCGGCGAGGTCGTCGTAGTAGTTCGCCGGGACGGGCAGCAGCCGGCCGCCGGCCTCGCGGAAGCGGCGGCCCGCGGCGACCACGTCGTCGGTGGCGAGGGCGATGTGCTGGGCCTGGACGGTGTCGTCCGTGGGCGCGGCGCCGACGGTGAGGGCGATCCGGACGCTGCCGTCGGCGTTGGTGACGGCGCGGCTGCGCAGCAGTCCGTAGGGGTCGGCGACGTCCACGCTCTCCTGGCCGTGCAGACCGAGCACCCCGCGGTGGAAGAGGGCCGCCTCGTCGAAGTGGTGCCAGGGCTGGGTCAGGGCGAGGTGGTCGATACGGCGAACGCCCGTGGGGGCGGGAGCCGGCCCGGTGTCCTCGAAGTCGGCCCGCCAGTCGGGCAGGCCCGGGCGGCCGGTGGCGCAGAAGAAGAGTTCCGTGCCGTCGGGGGCGGCGACCGCGTCCAGCGGGGCGTCCTCGGGTGCGCGGCGGCGGGGCAGGACGGGGGCCAGCAGTGCCTCGGCACGCCGGGCCGCAGCGGCCGGGTCGGGTGACTCCAGCCCGATCGCGGCGAGCTGGGTGCCGTCACGGCGGACGGCCGGCCCGGTGTTGACGAGGATCCGGGCCTCGCCCTGCTCCCACAGGGCGACGGGCTTGCCGCGGTGCCGGGCGGTGCGGGTGAAGCCGAGGGAGCCGAGCAGGGCGGTGAGGGGCTCGGCGTCGGGCGTGACCAGCTCGGCGAAGGCGACGCCGGTGGGGACGACGGGGTCGGGCAGGGGTGCCCGGCCGACCGTCTCCTGGAGGACCAGCAGGGAACGCCGGGCGTCCACGGCGGTCGGTCCGGCGTCGGCCTGCCGGAAGACGTCGTTGAAGACCTCCAGGGAGAGCGGGCCGTCGTAGCCGGTGCTCAGGACGTGCCGCAGCAGCCCCGCGACATCGAAGCCGCCCTGGCCGGGGAAGCAGCGGTAGTGGCGGCTCCACTGGAGGACGTCCATGGCGAGCAGCGGGGCGTCGGCGAGCTGGAGGAAGAAGATCTTCTCGCCGGGGATGTCGGCAATGCCCTTGGGATCCGAGCCGCGCGAGAGGATGTGGAAGCTGTCCAGGCAGGTGCCGAGCGCCGGGTGCCCGGCCGCCTCGACGATGCGCCAGGCGTGGTCGTACGTACTGACGTGCCGCCCCCAGGCGAGCGCTTCGTAGGCCACCTTGACGCCGGACTCCCGCGCGAGGTCGGCGAGCCGGCTCAACTGCTCGGCGGCGAGGGCGTCGTCGTCCACCGCCTGCGGCGAGACGCTGGAGCAGACGAGAACGGTGTCGGCGCCGAGCCTGCCCATCAGCTCGAACTTGTGGCGGGCCCGCCGCAGGTTCCGGGCGAACTCGGCCTCGGGCACGGCCTCGATGTCCCGCATCGGCTGGAAGAGGTCGACGGTCAGGCCGAGATCGGCGCAGCGGGCGCGGATGTCCTCGGGGGTCAGGGGGCTGGCCAGCAGGTCGTTCTCGAAGATCTCCACCCCGTCGAAGCCGGCCCGGGCGGCGGCGTCGAGTTTCCCGGTGAGGGATCCGCTGAGGGAGACGGTGGCGATGGACGTACGCATGGATACTTGCTCCTTCGACATACCGCACTACAGCGCCCCCTAAGGGGCGCGGGGAACTGCGCGAGCAACCAAGGACGGCCCGCGGCCGTCACGCGGCCTAGCCCACCGAGCTCTCGACATCGCCGGCCAACTCCGCGATGTCCGCGAGCATCCGCGCACTGTCCGGCTCACACCCGGTGAACAGCCGAAAGGCATCCGCGGCCTGGAACACGGCCATACCGCCCCCGTCCAGAACGGCGCAGCCCACCGCACGGGCGGTGCGCAGCAGTTCGGTCTCCAGCGGGCGGTAGACCACCTCGGCGACCCACAGCCCGGGGTGGAGCAGGGCGGCGGGCAGGGGCAGGCCGGGGTGGGCCGCCATGCCGGTGGGCGTGGCGTGGACGATGCCGTCGGCGTGCGCGAGCAGCTCGGCCTGTCGTTCCGGGGGCGCGGCGGCGGCGCGGCCCTGGCCGAAGGCACGGTTCAGGGAGTCGGCGAGGGCCGCGGCCCGCTCGGGCAGCGCGTCGACGACGGTGACCCGCTCGGCGCCGAGGGTGAGCGTGGCGTGCGCGACGGCCGCGCCCGCACCGCCGGCACCCAGCTGCACGACGCTCTCCAGCGGTGCGTCGGGCAGTCCGCGCGCGAAGGACGCGGCGAAGCCGGTGACGTCCGTGTTGTGGCCGACGGCTCGGCCGTCCTCGAAGACGACGGTGTTGACCGCGCCCAGCGCCTCGGCCTGCGGGGCGAGCGCGTCCAGGTGCTCGATGACGAGCTGCTTGCACGGATGCGTGATGTTGAGCCCGTCGAAACCCAGGTCACGGGCGGCCCGCACCAGATCGCCCACGGCCTCGGGCGGCACCCCGAGCGGTTCGATGTCGATGAGCCGGTACAGCAGGCGCAGGCCCTGACGGTCGGCCTCCCGCTCGTGCAACGCCGGACTGAGCGAGGGGCCGATGCCGGAACCGATCAGTCCGACGAGATACGAGTCCTTGGGCACACGGGCCTCCCGAGCAGCTTCACTAATGTACGAACTAGTACGTTAGCTATATCAGCCGAGGGCAGGCTCGGGAAGACCCCACGGGCGGGCGCACCCCTGCTTCTACAATCACCGGCACCGGCCCCTCCGCCCGAAGGAACCTGATGACCAGCGTCGAAGAACCGGCACGCCCCGGCGAGCGCATCCGTGACGCCGCCCGCACCCGGGCCGAGATCCTCGACGTCGCCACGCAGGAGTTCGCACGGGCCGGCTACGACGGGGCCCGGGTGGACGAGATCGCCGCCCGCACCCGCACCACGAAGCGGATGATCTACTACTACTTCGGCGGCAAGGAACAGCTCTTCACCTCCGTGCTGGAGCGGGCGTACGGCGTGATCCGGGAGGCCGAACAGCAGCTCGACGTCGACCACCTGGACCCCGTGGCGGCGATCAGGCGGCTGGCCGAGGTGACCTTCGACCACCACGAGCAGCACCCGGACTTCATCCGCCTGGTCAGCATCGAGAACATCCACGGGGCCCAGCACATCGCCGCCTCGGAGAAGCTCGGCAAGATCGGCTCCCCCGCCCTGGACGTGATCCGCCGGATCCTGGCGTCGGGCCAGGAGTCGGGCCTGTTCACGGCCGACGTCGACGCCGTCGACCTGCACGCGATGATCTCCTCCTACTGCTTCTTCCGGGTCTCCAACCGGCACACCTTCGGCGCGCTGTTCGGCCGTGACCTGCTGGACCAGGCACGGCGGGCGCACTACCGCACCATGCTCGGCGACATGGTGATCGCGTACCTCACGGCCGAGCGCACGGCGGACTGAACGTCCGGCGCGCAACCTCTTGACACCGGCGGCATGCGGGCGCAGCATCACTGGCCATCCCCTACTAACTACCCAGTGGGTTAATTAGCCGCGATCCGGCCCGCCCTCTCTGCTCTCCGTTCGTCTCACTCCGCCTAGGGTGGAGCCCGCCAAGGAGCCGCCGTGTCCGTCCCCGCCACGCCCCAAGGGGCCGCAGCCCCACCCGGTCAGCCCAGGAAAGCCGCGACCGCCGCCTGGATCGGCAGCGCACTGGAGTACTACGACTTCTTCATCTACGGCAGCGCCGCCGCGCTGATCTTCCCCGCCGTGTTCTTCGACGAGTCCGACCCGGCCACCGCGACCCTGCTGTCGCTGGCCACGTTCGGCGTCGCGTACGCCGCCCGCCCGGTCGGCGCGCTGGTCCTCGGCCACTTCGGGGACAAGCTCGGCCGCAAGAAGATCATGGTCTTCACGCTGATGCTGATGGGCCTGTCGACGTTCCTCATCGGCTGTCTGCCGACCCGGGACCAGGTGGGCAACCTCGCCCCGGCCCTGCTGGTGCTGTGCCGGGTGCTCCAGGGCATCTCGGCGGCGGGCGAACAGGCCAGCGCCAACTCCATGACGCTGGAACACGCGCCACCGGGCCGGCGCGGCTTCTTCACCAGCTTCACCCTCAGCGGCACACAGGGCGGCCAGCTGCTGGCCACGCTGGTGTTCATCCCGGTCGCCGCGATGCCCGAGGAGCAGTTGCTGTCGTGGGGCTGGCGGGTGCCGTTCTGGCTGAGCGTCGGCGTCGCCGTCGTCGGCTGGGTCATCCGGCGCAAGCTGGACGAGACCCCGGCCTTCGCGCAGCAGACCGCCGAGGAGGGCGTCGTCAAGCTGCCGCTGGTGGTGCTGATGCGCGAGCACTGGGCGGATGTGCTGCGGGTGATCGGGGGCGCGCTCATCGCCTCGGTCAGCACGATCTTCACGGTGTGGGCGCTGGCGTACGCCACCAGCGACGCGGTGGGCATGTCGCGTACGGCCATGCTGTGGGTGGGCGCCCTGGCCAATGTCGTGGCGCTCGCCGCGATCCCGCTGTGGGCCACGCTGTCCGACCGGATCGGCCGCCGCCCGGTGTTCCTGATCGGCGCGGCCGGCAGCGCGGTGACGATGTTCCTGTACCTGTGGGCGGTCTCCACGGGCTCCTACCCGCTGACCTTCCTGACGGGCATCTTCTGCTTCGGCGTGGTCTACAGCGCCGCGAACGGTGTGTGGCCCGCCTTCTACGGCGAGATGTTCACGACCCGGGTCCGGCTGTCGGGCGTGGCCATCGGCACGCAGATCGGTTTCGCCGCGGCCGGTTTCGCGGTGACGTTCGCCGCGCAGATCGCCGGGCCGGACGGCGACGACTGGTCGGCGGTGGCGCTGTTCACGGCGGCGCTGTGCGTGCCGCCGGTGATCGCGGCGATGTCGGCGCGGGAGACGCACCGGGTTCCCACGGAGGTGCTGGGCGAGCGCGCCGCCAGGGAACCCGTCCAGTCGGAGAAGGTGACGGTCTGACCGCCCGTTGAGTCAGCTGTTGGACCAGCCCCGGCGGCACAGCACGAGCCGGTAGCCGTCGGGGTCCTCGATGGTGACACCCCATTCGTTCCAGTAGGGGTTGGGGGATTCCACCCGCTTGCCGCCGTGCTGCTCCAGGCGGGCGATCAGATCGTCCGGTACCGGGCCGTCGGCGTAGATCACCAGCAGGTCCTCCTCGGTGGGGCGGGGCTCGACGGGCCGGGCGGCCTCGTGCACGAGCTCCAGGTGCCAGTCGGCGTCGGGCCAGCCGAGCATCAGGAGATCGTGCTCCCCTGGTTCGCCCCCGCCCTCGGCCCGCCACACCACGTCGAGCCCGAGCCCCTCGCGCCAGAACCGCTCGGCAGCGGCGAGATCCCGGGAGGGGCGGGCGACGCGGATGTGGCTGCGACCGTGCACGGGCATGGCGACCTCTTCTCGTGGCGTCCTGGTCCGCGGCGGCCGCGCACCCGCCTCGCAGCATAGGAAGCCGGCCGCCCCATGACATCGGCCATCGGTCCTGCGCCCAGGGGCTTAGGTCGTGTCCGCGGTCTAGGCCTTGGTGTGCACGATCTGGATCAGGTTGCCGCAGGTGTCGTCCAGCACCGCGGTGGTGAGCGGGCCCATCTCCAGCGGCTCCTGGGTGAACCGCACCCCGAGCCCGCGCAGCCGCTCGAACTCCGCCTGTACGTCGTCCACGGCGAACGAGGCGGCCGGGATGCCGTCCTCGACCAGCGCCGTCTTGTACGGCTGCACCGCCGGATGGCCCGATGGCTCCAGGAGCAGCTCCATCCCGTCGAGATCCTCCGGCGAGACCACGGTCAGCCACCGGTCCGTCCCCACCGGGACGTCGTGCTTCTTCACGAAGCCCAGCACGTCGGTGTAGAAGCTCCGGGCTTTTTCCTGGTCGTCGACGAAGACGCTGGTGATGTGGATCCTCATGGGCTGCTCTCCGGAGTGTCGGACCTGATCTCGGACAGGCTGCGGCCGTCCCGTTCGACGGTACCGGTGACCTCTGACATTCACCTGTTCCCGCACGGCCCTGGCGGGGTATGCCGGATCTCACCTCGACGAGCGCGACGGAGGAAGAGCGATGGCACAGCTGCGACAAGAGGCCGATCCGGGTGAGGCGGGGCTCGACCCGCGGGTGCTGGACGACATGGACCGGCACTTCGCCCGACTGGTCGACGAGGGACGGCTGCCGGGCTTCCTGGTGTCCGTCGCCCGCGCCGGACGCGTCGCACACCTGGCGACGCACGGGCTGCGCGACATCGCGGCCGGGCTCCCGGTCGAGCCCGACACGCTGTGGCGGGTCTACTCCATGACGAAGCCGGTGACCGCGGTCGCCGCGCTGCTGCTGGTGGAGGAGGGTCGGCTGTCGCTGGACGACCCGGTCGCCGACCATCTGCCGGCCTTCGCCGAGCCCCGCGTGTACGTCGGCGGCTCCGGGGCCGACGTACGGACCCGCCCGGCCGAGAGCCCCATACTCGTCCGGCACCTGATGACCCACACCTCGGGTCTGACCTTCGGCTTTTACCACACCCACCCCGTCGACGCCCTGTACCGCGCGGCCGGCCTGGAGTCGTCCGTGCCGCCGGGTGCCGACCTGGCCGAGACCATCGAGGTGTACGCGAGTCTGCCGCTGCAGTTCGAGCCGGGCACCCAGTGGAACTACTCGGTGGCCAGCAATGTCCTGGGCCGGATCATCGAGGTCGTGTCGGGGCAGCCGCTCGACGTGTTCTGTGCCGAGCGGGTCTTCGGCCCCCTCGGCATGACGGACGCGGGCTTCCACGTCACGGACGAGCAGGCGCCCCGGCTGTCGGAGATGTACGGCGAGAAGGAGGGCGGCGGCATCGAGCCGATACCGGGGCTGCCGCTGCGCGGCCGGCCGCGGTTCCTGTCGGGCAGCGGCGGCATGGTGGCCTCCGCCCACGACTACCACCGCTTCATGGAGCTGCTGCGCCGCCGCGGCGAACTCGACGGCGTACGGCTCCTCGCCCCCGGGACCGTGGACCTGATGACCCGCAACCACCTGCCCGACGGCGCCGACCTGCGCGCCTTCGGCAGCCGTCCCGCCCATGACGAGCCGGGTAACGACGGGGTCGGCTTCGGCCTCAACTGCTCCGTGGTCATCGACCCGTCCCGCACGCTCGTACCGTCCGGACTCGGTGCCTACGGCTGGAGCGGGGTGGCGACGACGACGTTCTGGGTGGACCCGGGCCGCGACCTGACGGTGCAGTTCATGACGCAGGTGCGGCCGCGGTCCTCGCACACGGTGTTCCGGGACCTGAAGAGGCTGGTCCACGAGGCCCTGTCGGGCTGAGCCCCGCTACTGGTCGACGCGCAGGGTGAACTCGACTCCGTCCTGGGCGAGTTCACGCAGCCACTGTTCGGACCGGGCCGCCGTCTCGGCGGCGCGGTTCAGGCCCGGGGGCAGGGAGCCGTCCAGGACGTGGCGGACGCCCAGGGCGAGGGTGCGCGAGACGCAGCGGGCCATCGCGCTCTCCCCCGCGTCCCCCACCATGTCCAGGAGGTAGCCGCCGGCCCAGGTCCGCCCGGTCTCGGCCCGTACCTCCAGCGACACGGCGAGAACGACCCGGTCACGGTCCTCGTCCGTGGTGGGGTGGGCGGCGGCCAGCTCCTGGGCCAGGGCTGCGATCCGGGTGTCGTCGCCCCTCTTCAGCTCCTCGAAGACGCCGTCCCAGGCCCGCAGCCAGCCCTCCAGACGCAGGGTGCCGCGTACGAACGTCCGCGGCGTCCAGGCGCCGGGGAGTTCGTACTGCGCGACGAACGGGACGCTGTCGCGGTTGGGATAGACCTCGAACGTCTCCCCTTCGACGACATGCCGCCGGGTCTCCTCCCACGGACGGTCGGCGATGGTCTCGGCACCACCCTCGATGTAACGGGCCGGGGAGCGCAGGGCGTTGAGGACGCCCGCGGGTGCCCAGCTGAAGCGGTACGTGAAGTCGTTCGGGACGGCGGGGACACCGCCGCAGTACGAGGTGAGGGTGTACGAGGCAGGGGTCCCGTCGCCGATGGCGTCCCGGGCCCGGGCGACGAGGGCGTGCGCGAAGAGGTGGTCGATGCCCGGGTCGAGCCCGGACTCGGTGAGGACGACGACGCCGGCCTTCTCGGCGGCGGGCACCCGCTCCAGTACCTCCGGGGACACATAGCTGGAGCAGGCGAAGTGCGCTCCCTGCCGTACGCACTCGGCGAGCAGCGGCGCGTGCTCCGGCGCCGGCAGCATGGACACGACGACGTCACCGGGGGCGAGTTCGGCGGCGAGCGCGGCCAGCGTGTACGCACGGGGCTCGGCCCGTCCGGCGAGGCCCAGCCTGTCCAGGGCGTCGGCCGCGCGGCTCTCGGTGCGGTGCCAGAGCCGTACGCGCTCGGCGGTGTCGCAGAGCGCGGCCAGTCCGCTGCCGGTGGAGAGGCCGGCGCCGATCCAGTGGACGGTGCCGCTCGCGGGTACTGAGTCAGTGGTCATGGAACTCCCCCTTTTCGAGTCCGTGTTCACGGCTGGCCTGACGGAACCGGTCCAGGCAGCGCCCCCAGGGCCCGGCGACATCGAAATCGAGGAGATGCGGATACAGGGCGGCCGAGAAGTCGGCGCTGGACTCCAGCGGCAGCAGGGAGGGGAGGTTGTCGATGGCGATCAGGTCGAGCGGAGGGTCGTCGCGCAGCCGGCGTACGGGCGCGTCCCAGTCGGTGGTGTCGTCGTACACCGGAAGGACGTTGAGCGGGGAGCCGACGTCGCAGGTCACGTCGCACAGGGTGCGCAGCCGGCGGTGCGGGGTGTCGAGGTCCTGATCACGGAGGAAGGGCGGGACGGGGGTGGTGGCGAGGACCGCGTTCACCATCACGTCGTGGTCGAGCAGGGCGCGGCGGTCCAGGTCGCGGGTCTCGTCGAGGTCCCAGCAGGTCGGGTCCACCCCGGCGGCGGCGAACGCCACGCGGGCACCGCGGCCGCTGCGTCCCAGGGCGCCGATGACCAGGCCGGTGAACTCGGGGTCGTCGGCGGTGGGCTTGAGGGTCTCGTCCAGCTCCGCCTTGGTGGTGGGCGTCAGCGGTGCCCGCAGCCGGCCCCGGTGCTGGAGCACCGCGAGGGCGGCGCCCAGGTAGCCGGCCCAGAAACCGAAGGCGGCGAGGCGCCGCCCGGTGTCGTCGACCAGGTACTCCAGGTCGAACAGTGTCCCGCCCCCGGCCGTGAACCGGCCCAGCAGGTCGGCTGCTCCCGGCTGGCCCTTGTAGGCGTGGCCGAAGAAGATGTGCCGGTGCGTCAGTTCCGCCGGTTCTGCGGGCAGTTCCTTCAGGCCGAGCACGACGGCGTCCCGCGGCGCCGTCACCCAGGAGCCCGAGGGCGCGACACGGCAGCCGGCCGCCTCGTACTCCTCGATCGGGAAGACCCGCTGAGGGGACTCCTCGACGGTCAGTTCCACCCCGTGCCCGACGAGCCGCCGGGCGTCGTCGGGCACGATCGGTGTACGTCGCTCGGTCGTTCGAGCCTCGTGGCGCAGCCACAGATGGAGCTCGGTCATACCTGGTGTGCCTCCGGACGTGAGGCGTCGGCCGCTGAGGGCCGACGCTCAAGGGGCTGACGTCCACGAAGCGTACGCGGCAGGCACCTCAGGAGGAGCTGACCACCGCGTCCAGATGGGGCAGGTGGTGGTCGAGACGCTCCCGCTTCGTCCGCAGATAGGTGATGTTGTTCTCGCACGGCGGGATCAGCAGCGGCACCTGCTCGGCGACCTGGATGCCGTGGCTCACCAGGGCGTCGCGCTTGCGCGGGTTGTTGGACATCAGGCGGACGGACTTCACGCCGAGGTCCTCCAGGATCCGGGCGGCCACCCCGTAGTCGCGGGCGTCGACCGGAAGCCCCAGGGCGAGGTTGGCCTCCACCGTGTCCAGGCCCTCCGCCTGCAGGGCCATCGCGCGCAGCTTGGCGAGCAGGCCGATGCCACGGCCTTCATGCCCTCTGAGGTAGACGACGACACCGGCGCCCTCGGCGACGACCGCGCGCAGGGCGGCGTCGAGCTGGTCGCCGCACTCGCAGTGCTGGGAGCCGAAGGCGTCGCCGGTCAGGCACTCCGAGTGCAGCCGGATGAGAACGTCGTCCGTGCCGAGTTCGCCGTAGACCAGCGCCACCTGTTCGTCACCGCGGTCGTGGTCCAGGTAGCCGACCGCCTGGAATTTCCCGTACACGGTGGGCAGGGGCGCATTCACGACGCGTTCCACGCCGGTCCGCTGCGGTGACTTCTTGCCGAGTACACCAATTTTTTCTGTCATGATTCTCGAGTTCCTAAGCAGAGACGAAAGGCCGTGACGTAATGAGTGATCTGGTGCCGGCGGACACCACGGAAGACGTACGGACGCGGGGCGCCGGTGTCTCACGGCAGGTCGCGGTGCTTCCCGTGGGGAGCTTCGAGCAGCACGGTGCGTTTCTTCCCCTGGCGACCGACACGCTCGTCGCCTGCGCCGTCGCGCGGGAGATAGCCGGCGCGTACCCGGTGCACCTCCTTCCTCCGGTGACGATCTCGTGCTCGCACGAGCACGCGGCCTGGCCGGGGACCGTCAGCATCTCCTCGGTGACCCTTCATGCGGTGGTGCGGGACATTGCGGCTTCGCTCCGCCGGTCCGGCGTCGAGGCCCTGGTGGTGGTCAACGGGCACGGCGGAAACTACGTACTGGGCAACGTGGTTCAGGAGTCCTCCGCCCGCGGCGAGCGGATGGCTCTCTTCCCGGCCGCGGAGGACTGGGAGGAGGCGCGCGAGCGGGCGGGTGTGGTCACCTCGCTGCTCACCGACATGCACGCGGGGGAAATAGAAACCTCCATCCTTCTGCACGCTCATCCCGAAATGCTCCGACCCGGATATGAGACCTCCGATTTCGTCGCTGACGACCGGCGCCATCTGCTCACCCTCGGCATGTCCGGCTATACCGATTCCGGTGTCATCGGACGGGCTTCGCTGGGCTCGGCGGAAAAGGGGAAGGAACTCCTGGCGAGCCTCGCCGATTCCTTCGGGGCGTATTTCTCGATGCTGACCTCCGCGGACGGCGGGACTGACGGGTAGTCGTTCGCCGCGGCGGCCCGGGACCGGCCGCGCAGGCCCGTGTACCAGCGGGCGACGAGGACGATCAGGCCGGGCAGGCTCGCCGCGAGGCTGAGCACTCCGTAGACGACCGCGACGGCGAGTCCCCGGCCGGCGCCCAGACCCGCGGCGCCGAACGCCCAGGCGGTGACGCCCTCCCTCGGCCCCCAGCCGCCGACGTTCAGCGGCAGCCCCATCGCCAGCAGCGCGAGGACCGCGAGCGGCAGCAGGACGGCCACCGAGGCGGTGGTCCCGGCGACACGGGCGGCGAGGACGAACATGGCCACGTAACCTGCCAGAACGACCACCGAGGAGACAATGACTCCGGGCGCGTTGCGGCGGGACAGCAGCCCTTCGCGTGCCTCAGCGAGGACCCCGCGCAGCTTCCGGCCCCGGCGTGAGGGCGTCGCCCGGTTCATGCGCAGGGCCAGCACGACGGCGAGGGCGCCGACCGCGGCCAGGGCCGCGAGCGGGGCGATGTGCCGGGCCTCGGCCAGCACCGGGGACGGCATGGTCAGCAGCACCACGGCCCCGACGGCGAACAGGGCGATCTGCCCGGCGGCCCGTTCGAGAACGACCGCCTTCACACCCCGGCCCAGGTCGCCCTCGCTCTGCCCGTGCCGGACCGCCCGGTGCACGTCGCCGAGGACGCCGCCGGGCAGCGCCGCGTTGAGGAACAGCGCGCGGTAGTAGTCGGCGACGGCCGGTCCGAACGGCAGCCGGATCCGGAGCCCCCGGGCCACCAGTGCCCACCGCCACGCGCTGAACACCGTGGTGACGAGCCCGATCCCGAGCGCCAGCAGCAACGACGTCCCGTCGATCCGGCTGAGCCCGTCCAGGAAGACACCGGTACCGAGCCGCCACAGCAGCACACCGAGGATGGCGATCCCGGCGAGGGTGCCGAGATGGGTACGGACCTTGCGGGAGCCGATCCGGGCCAGGGCGGCCCGGACCGGGCCGGGCGACGGGGAACCGGCAGGGCGGGAGGCCTCCGGTGCCGGGGCATCGGATGCCCCGAGCGGACCCCCGCTGTCGCCGCTGCGGGGCAGCCGGTCGCTCTCGATGGACGTCGGTCGCGGACGTGTCCCCGTCGCCTGGGGGCTCATGACGCTCCGCCCGCCGGACGGCTCAGGGCCAGGAGATCGGTGTGGTGGACGATGACGCGCAACTCGCCGGCGGCACAGGCGGCCAGGCGTTCGGCGAGGTAGGCGTCGGCGCGGTCGCGCAGGTCGGGGCGTTGCTCGACGGCGGCGCCGACCCAGCCGCGCAGCCACTGCTCGGTGAGCGCGGCCTGCTCGGGGCCGAGCCGCCAGGGGCTCGGGTGCAGCCGTACGGTCGCGCCCTGTTCGGAGAACGCCTCGGCCGCCGCGGTGACCGCGTCCGGGCCGAGCAGGCCGTCGCGGCGCTGGTGCTCGTTGAACGCCTGGGCGATCTCCGTGTCCAGCGGGTGGGACGGGGTCAGTTCGACGCGCCCGGCGACGGACAGGGTCAGCAGGGCGGGGCAGCCGGCTCCGGCGCAGGCGGCGGCGAGGGCGTCGATCTCCTCGCGGGTGAGGACGTCCAGCAGCGCGGACGCCGTCACCAGGGACGCGCCCTTGAGGGCGTCCGGAGTGAGGCGGGCGACGTCACCGCGCCGCGTCTCCACCGAGACCCGGCTGCCGTCTGCGGCGGAGCGCGGGGAGGCGACGGCGGCGAAGTGCAGGAGGTAGGGGTCGCGGTCGTGCAGGACCCAGTGCTGGGCGCCGTCCAGGCGGGGGGCGAGCCAGCGGCCCATCGACCCGGTGCCGCAGCCCAGGTCGTGGATGGCGACGCCCGACTTCCCCGGCAGGTTGGCGAGCCGGATGCGCAGCGGGTCGAGCAGGTCGTGCGCCCGTGCGGCGGCGTCGGCCGGCTCGCGCAGCTCCAGCCACTCGGGCGCGTAGCGGGGCGGATCGTCGGGGTCGGCCTCGCGCAGCTTCACGGTGGGCCGCGAGCCGGGTGTGCCGCTGGGGCCGGCGCCCGGGATGACGGCGCCGTCGGCGCCCGCCGTCACGGCGTCACCCGCCCACGCGATCACCGAGTCACCCGGTGCCATCGCGGTGCCACCCGGCTTCGGAGCCGTGGCGTCCACCGGCTCGGCGACTTCTCTGGGTCCGGGCTGCGTCGGAATCGCCCCGCTCTGCTGGGTCGTCACCGGGTTCGTCATGCGGCCCTCCGGGGTTCGGTCGGAAGCCGGCGCAGTACCGCCGCCAGGCTCTGTGCGGTCGTCGCCCAGCCGTCGAGCGAGGCGCGGCGACTGCGGGCGGCGGCCTTGAGGCGACGCCGTACGTCCGCCTCGCCGAACCAGCCGCGCAGCTCGGCGGCGATGGCGGCGGGGTTCTCCGGCGGGACGAGGATGCCGGGCACGCCGCCGTCGGGGGCGCGGCCGACCGCCTCGGGGAGCCCGCCGACGTCCGTGGCCATGACCGGGATGCCCCGGGCCAGGGCCTCGGTGACGGCCATGCCGTAGGTCTCGGCGTAGGAGGTGAGGACCATCAGGTCGGCGGTGGAGTAACTGGCGTCGAGTGCGGCGCCGGACTTCGGGCCCGCCAGCTCCAGCCGGTCCTCGAGGCCGTGCTCGGCGATGAGGGACCGCAGATGGGCGACGTACTCGGGCTCCTGGGTGAGGCTGCCGACGAAGACGCAGCTCCACCGCAGGTCGGTCACCGTGGCCAGCGCCTCCACCAGCCGGTGCTGCCCCTTGCGCGGGGTCACGGCGGCCACGCACAGCAGACGCGAGACACCGTCGGTGCCGGGCGCGAGGGGCGCGATGTCGGCGCCCGGGGCCGCGACGTGGACCCGCTCCGGGGGGAGGCCGTGGTGGGAGACCAGGCGGCGGACCGCCCAGTCGCTGGTGGCGATGACCGCCGGCACCGCCCGCAGCACCGCCCGCTCCTTGGCGTCCAGTTCGGCGGCCACGACCGGGTCGAGCCCCGTCTCGTCGCCGAGCGGGAGATGGACGAGGACGGCCATGCGCAGCCGTTCCGCCTCCGGCACGACGATCTCCGGGACCCCGCAGGCCACCAGGCCGTCGAGCAGGACGGCGGCACCGTCGGGCAGTTCGCTCAGGGTGCGGGCCAGTGCCGTACGGGCCGCCGCTCCCGGCCGGGGCCAGTCACCGGCGACGGCGTGCTTGGTGACCTGCCAGCCGAAGCCGGGCAGGTCCAGGCAGACGCGCCGGTCGTAGGCGTTGCCGCCGCTGGGCGCCGCCGGGTCGTCGATGCCGCCCGGGAGCACGAAGTGCACGGTGCGCAGGGACATGGGGATGATCTCGGCGTTCTTCAGGGCGGCGTGCTGCACCGGAACGTAGTTCAGGCGTGCCGGTGGTCCGGTCTGCCCGGGCCGCTCGATGGTCGTGTCGGTCACAGCGCACGCTCGTAACTCGCCCAGGCGATGTGCGACTCGTGCAGCGTGACGGACAGGCCCGCGATGCCCTTGGCGCCCTCGCCGAGTGCCCCCTTGTGGATGCGCTCGGCGAGCCGGTCGGCGATGACCTTGGCGAGGAACTCCGTGGAGGTGTTGACCCCGGCGAAGTCGGGTTCGTTGTCGAGATTGCGGTAGTTCAGCTCGCTGACAACGGCTCCGAGTTCCTGGGTGGCCAGCCCGATGTCGACGACGATGTTGTCCTCGTCCAGCTGCTCGCGCCGGAAGGTGGCGTCCACGAGGAACGTGGCCCCGTGCAGGCGCTGGGCCGGTCCGAAGACGTCGCCACGGAAGCTGTGGGCGATCATGATGTGATCGCGGACGGTGATGCTGAACAACGGACGACCCTCCAGGTGCGGCGCGTCTGCTTCCCCGGCTGTTGGCTGCCGGGGATGCCGGGTAATACGGCTGCTTGCCTTCCCCTGTTCAGCCTCCGCTACGTCTTTTCTCAGGTCAGGCGCTCTTGTCGTGCCGATGTCGTACCGGATGGAACGAATCGTCAGCCGATGTGCCGATCGCTCTCGTCGTACGGGTTACTCACTTCGGTCGTAGCGGACGCGGTGACACAGCGCGGGAATCTCGCCCGAGGCGAGCCTCGGCAGCACGTCCGGCAGCTCCTCGAACGCGGATTCGCCGGTGACGAGGGCGTCGAGCGCCGGGTCGGCGAGCAGGTCGAGGGCGACGGCGAGCCGGTCGGCGTAGGTGCGGTTCGGGCGGGCCGGGGAGACGGTGCCGACCTGACTGGAGCGGATGACGAGCCGCCGGGAGTGGAAGGCCTCGCCGAGCGGCAGGCTGATCTGCCGGTCGCCGTACCAGCTCAGTTCGAGCACGGTCCCTTCGGCGGTGAGGAGTTCCAGGGACCTGGCGAGTCCCTGCTCGGTGGCGCTGGCGTGGACGACCAGGTCGCACTCGCCCTGGGCATCCGCGGGGGTGGCGAAGCCGACGCCCAGGGCCTTGGCGATGGCGGCGCGGGACGGGTCGGCGTCCACCAGCTGGACGCGGACGCCGGGGAACCGGGCGAGCAGGGCGGCCACCGAGCAGCCGACCATGCCGCCGCCGACCACGGCGATCCGATCGCCGACCAGGGGCGCGGCGTCCCACAGGGCGTTGACGGCGGTCTCCACGGTCCCGGCGAGCACGGCCCGTTCGGCCGGCACGGTGTCCGGCACTGGTGTGACGGCGTGCGCCGGGACGACGTACCGGCTCTGGTGCGGATAGAGGCAGAACACCGTACGTCCGGCCAGCTCTTCGGGCCCTTCCTCCACCAGGCCGACGTTGAGGTAGCCGTACTTCACCGGGCCCGGGAAGTCGCCCTCCTGGAACGGTGCCCGCATGGCCGTGTGCTGGCTGGCCGGCACGCCGCCGCGGAAGACGAGCGTCTCCGTGCCGCGGCTGACACCGGAATACAGCGTGCGGACCAGCACCTCGCCCTCGCCGGGCTGCGGCAGGGTGACGTCCCGGATGCCGCCTCGCCCAGGCGAGTCGATCCAGAACGCCCGTGCGGTGTGCTTCATCGAAGTCCTCCTGAACGATCGGGAAGCTGCTTGCGTACCGAGGGGTGCACAGGCCGCGCACAAGGTAGCGGCGTTGATCGACTCTGTCACACGGCCGGAGGGTGTTCGGTGGCCCTGAACAACACTTACGACGCGAGGCTCGTACAGCAGGAGACCGCCCTGGGGGCGGGAGTGCAGGTCCTGCTGCTCGCCCTGATCGGTACGGCGATCGGGATGGGCCCGGCGGGCTGGCTGACCGGCCTCGCGTTCGCCCTCGCCACCTGGGCGGTGCTCTCCCGGGCCCTGCACCGTTCCCGGCTGCGCTCCTTCGGCGCGGCCAACCGGGTCACCCTCGGCCGCGCCACCCTCGTCGGCGGGGTCACCGCGCTCGTCGCGGACTCCTTCCAGAGTTCGCCGCCCGTGTCGCTGTTCGTCGGCCTGACGGCGGTCGCCCTGATCCTCGACGGCGTCGACGGCAAGGTGGCCCGCCGCACGGGCACCTCGACGGCGCTGGGCGCGCGCTTCGACATGGAGGTCGACGCGTTCCTGATCCTGGTGCTGAGCGTGTACGTGTCGATGGAGCTGGGCCCGTGGGTGCTGCTCATCGGCGGTATGCGCTACGTCTTCGTCGCCGCCGCGCGGGTCTGGCCCTGGTTGACCGCCGCCCTCCCGCCGAGCACCGCCCGCAAGACGGTCGCGGCTCTCCAGGGCGTGCTGCTGCTGGTGGCGGGCGCCGATCTGCTGCCGTACGCGGGCAACTTCGGGGTCGCCGCCCTGGCCCTGGGCGCGCTGGTGTGGTCGTTCGGGCGTGATGTGCTGTGGCTGTACCGGACCTCGCGGGTCGAGGAGACCGCGGCCCGGCGGCAGGTGCGGGAACTGGTCGCGAGCTGACGCCCCGGGCCGGCCTCGGGGCCGGTCAGCCGTCGAACCGCCCCCGCGCCGTCTCGATGTGACCGAGGTACTGGTGGGTCCAGCCGCAGAGCAGGTCGACCGTGGCGCGCAGCGCCCGGCCCGGCTCGGTGAGTGTGTACTCGACCTTCGGCGGCACGGTGGGGTGCACCTTCCGGTCGACCAGGCCGTTGCGCTCCAGCATCCGCAGGTTCTGGGTGAGCATCTTGTGGCTGACGCCCTCGACCTCGTCGCGCAACTCGCTGAAGCGCAGGGTGCGTTCACCGAGGGCTTCGATGATCAGCAGCGCCCACTTGTTGGCGACGTCCGAGAAGATCTCACGCGCCAGCGAGTCCGCCCGCCGCAGATCCGCGTCCGCGGGCAGACCGCTCAACTCCTGCTTGGTCACCATCTGGTTCCCCAGTCACCGAAAAGTGCGTTCTTCCAGGTCGGCGGTCACTCTCCTACAGTTCCCGAGTAACCGCAAGAGAGCACGCGAGCGCGTGCTCGGCGGAAGGAACGGAAGGACAGGAACTGTGACGACTCCCGATGTCTACGACCACGCCATCCCGGCCGAGACCCACTTCGGCTATGCGCAGGCGATCAGGTCCGGCGACCTGATCCATGTCTCCGGGCAGCTCGCGTTCGACGAGGCGGGCGGCTTTCGCCCCGAGGACGACGTGGCCACCCAGCTCCAGCTGACCCACGTCAACATCGACAAGGTCCTGGCTCACTACGGCGTCACCCGCAACCAGGTCGTCTCCCAGACGCTGTACGCGGTGGACCTGATGCGCCATGCCGACGCGGTGGCTATAGCCAACCGGGCGTACTTCGGCGCCCACCGCCCGGTCGCCACGGCCCTCGGCGTCACCGAGCTGACCTTCCCCGGGCAGTTGGTCGAGATCAGCTGCGTGATCGACACCAAGCTGCCCGCGTGAGAGAGCTCAGCGACGCGTCCCGATCCCCACCAGGGTCCGCTCGTACGGGTCGAGGACGACGCCCTGGACCTTGGTGGAGACGCCGGCGATGATCTGCTGGTGGGCCAGCGGCACGACGGCGTCCGTACCGAGGATCGCGGCCTCGGCGGCCATGGCGGCGTCCTGCCGCTCACCGGTGCCGTCGGTGCTGTCGGCCTTGGTGACGGCCCGGTCGACGTTCTTGTCGCACAGCAGGGCCAGGTTGTAGCTGCCGTCGCAGGTGTAGTCGCTGCCGAGGACGCCGACGGGGTCGCCGGTGTCGAGGAGGCTGTTGCGGGCGCCGATGAACGCGTCGAACTTCCCGGCGAGCGCGTCGCTCTCCAGCCGTGAGTACTCGCGCACCTCCAGCTTCACCTTGAAGCCGGCCTTCTCCAGCTGCTGTTGCACCACCTGGGCCGTCTCGGGCAGCTCGGGCCGGTTGTCATAGGTGGCGAGGGTGATCTGCTCACCGTCGGGCTCGGCGGCGTCCGCACGCCCGGCCGGCTTCACCCGCTTGCTCTCGGCCCAGGTGACGGCGGGACCGTAGATACCGGCGCCCGGGTCGGCGTACCCCTCGAAGACGCCCTTGACGATGGTGGAGGAGTCGATCGCCGTGCGGGCGGCGGCGCGCAGCTTCGGGTCCTTGAAGGGACCGCTCTTGGTGTTGAGCTGCAGGCTGGTGGTGCGGGTGGTGCCGGCTTCCTTCAGGGTCGCCTTGTCGAGCGTGGCGGCCTGGGCGACGGGGATCGCCTCGGCGATGTCGATGTCGCCGGTGCGGACCGCGTTGGCGCGTGCGGTGCCGTCCTTGACGAAGCGCGCGTCGATGCCGGAGGCCTGGGCGCGGCCGCCCCAGTAGTCGTTGAAGCGGTCGAGGGCGGCGGAGCCGCCGCCGTTGACCTTCGTGATCTCGAAGGGCCCGGTGGCGGTCCCGACCGGGTCGGGGTTGCCCTTCTCCCCGTACGCCTTCGGAGAGAGGATCGCGAGGCTCGGGCTGGACAGCCGCATGGGCAGAACGGGGTCGGCGGCGGCCGTCGTGATGCGCAGGCCGCGATCGCCGTCGGCCTTCGCGTCGAGCGAGACACCGGCGAGGGCGGCGGGCGCGGGCTTCGCCTTCGTGGCGCGGGTGAGAGCAGCGGCCACGGCGGACGGGGTGACGTCCGCGCCGTCCTGGAAGGTGGCCTCACGCAGGGTGAACCGCCAGGTGCGCTCGCCCTCGCGGCGCCAGGACTCGGCGAGCGCGGGGGCCGCGGCGCCGTTGGCGTCCAGGGCCGTCAGTCCCTCGGTGACACCGAGACGGCTGAGGAGCGTGGCGTCGGCTCCGTACGGCGAGAAGTTCTCGGCGGGCGGGAAGGCGAGGGCGACCCGCAGCCGGGAGCCCGACTGCCCGCCGTTCGACGACGACTCCCCTCCCGGGGAGGCGAAGCAGCCGGCCAGGCACGGGACGAGGACAAGGGCGGCGAGGAACCGGGGGCGGCTCTTGATGCTGTGGGGACGCACTTGCACAGCATATGCATCAGCAGGACGGGACCGATCGGCCGGGTGAGCCACGCCCGGACGGAAGAACAATTCTCATATGGCCCAAGCGATTTGACAGTGACGGCGATCACTCCTTAAACCTAGCCACATGACAACCATTTCCAAAAAGGTGGAGCGGTCGTGAGGATCGCGTTCGTCGGCAAGGGCGGCAGCGGCAAGACCACGCTGTCGGCGCTCTTCTCCCGCCACCTGGCACGCTCCGGCGCCCCGGTCCTCGCCATCGACGGCGACATCAACCAGCACCTTGCCGAGGCGCTCGGCGGGCAGGAGAAGTCCGCCCCTCCCCTGGGCGCCCACCTGTCCTCGATCAAGGACTGCCTGCGCGGCACGAACCCCCGCATCACCTCCCCCGAGGCGATGATCAAAACGACCCCGCCCGGACGCGGCTCCCGCCTCCTCCGCCCGCTCGGCGACGACGAACTCCACACCCGGCACGTCGGCCGCGCGGGCGGCGTGCCCCTGATGGTCACGGGCGAGTTCGACGAGTCCGACCTGGGCGTGGCCTGCTACCACTCCAAGCTCGGCGCGGTAGAGCTGTACCTCGGCCACCTGCTGGACGGCCCCGGCGAGTACATCGTGGTCGACATGACGGCAGGCGCGGACGCCTTCGCCTCCGGCCTCTTCACCCGCTTCGACATCACCTTCCTGGTGGCCGAACCCACCCGCAAGGGCGTCTCGGTCTACCGCCAGTACCGCGACCACGCCCGCGAGTTCGGCATCCGTGTCGCTGTGGTCGGCAACAAGGTGACGTGCGAGGACGACCTGCTCTTCCTCAAGGAAGAGGTGGGGGACGACCTCCTGACCCACCTGGTCCACTCTCCCTGGGTCCGCGCGGCGGAGCAGGGCCACACGGAGGCCGGCCCGGAGGCACTGGCGTCATTGGAGCCGCAGAACCTCCACGCCCTCCGCGTTCTCCGTGAGACGGTCGACGCCCACGTCCGCGACTGGACCCGACTCCACCGCCACGCGGTCGAGTTCCACCTGCGCAACGCCCGGTCCTGGGCGGACGCCCGCACGGGCGGGGACCTGGCGGACCAGGTGGACCCGGACTATGTGCCGGACCCGGCCGTCCCGTAGACCGCTGCCCCACCCACCGGCTACTCGATCCCCGTCGCATCGAGTAGCCGGACCACGTCTTTGCGCCCGTATCCGAGCAGCCGGGCGCGGTCAGCGGCCATCAGCACCAAGTGCGCGACGGTCTTCGCCGCGTATCCGTTCTTGTTGTCCGCGTCGAACCATTCCTGGGGCTTCTCGACACCCAGGCTGTTCATCACCAGACCGTGCTCTTGCCGGACCTCCGCGACGGTACCGGCGACCGCGTCCATGAGCGTCTTGCCCGGCCGCTCGCACTCCAGGCCGAAGCACCCCCAGTCGACCGGGACGCACCCCTCCGGCGGACGGGCCCGCAGCCCCGCATACCTCTCGTCCCCGAACCCGGAGGCCCGGAACTCGTCGTGCACCAAAGAGAACCGATGGAACCCGGGCGGAACCGGGGGCGGTGGAGGTGTGTACTCCCACCCGGCGTCCTCGTACAACTGCCGCTTCACCTCTTCTTCTTCGGCATGCGTCACGGTGAAGCCGTTGGCCTCGTTGCGCCCGGTCGTCGTGCCGTCGGGGTTGCGGTGGAAGTGCAGGCCCATGGTGTTCTCCAGCTGCCGTGGTGTCGATGGACGAGAAGTCCCCGTCACCAGCTCGAACGGTCCGCACGGCCGGCCCGTGCCCGCTGCTCCGCGGCATCACCCGATCACGTGAAACAGGCAGGATCGGGAACTGGCCGACCGAGCGGGATCGGCGTTGTTACGCTCCTCCGGTGAGCATCCCGGGCCCCGCAGAGATCCGAGCGCTGCACGAGAAGCACGCGCCCACCGCCGAGGCGTTCACGCTCGTCCACACGCACTGCGAGATCGTCTGGGGAATCGCCGAGCAGCTGCTCTCCGCGCCCCACCTCGCTCACCTCGACGCCGAACTGGTCCGCGCGGGCTGCCTCCTCCATGACATCGGCGTCTACCGCCTCTACGGGTACGACGGTCGCCTGGACCACGAGAACTACATCCGGCACGGCCTGCTCGGCCACGAGATCCTCGAAGCGGAGGGCTTCCCCGAAACCCTCCGCCGCTTCTGCTCCCACCACACCGGAGTGGGACTCACGCGGCACGACATCGAGAGCCAGGGCCTACCCCTCCCTCCGGGGGACTACCTGGCGGTGACCGAGGAGGAGAGGCTGGTGATGTACGCCGACAAGTTCCACACCAAGTCCAGGCCGTCGACGTTCCTCTCCCCCGGCGAATACGCCGCCCACATCGGCCGCTTCGGCGCGGACAAGGTGGCCGCTTTCCAGGCACTGCGCGCGGAGTTCGGCGACCCGGACCTCACCGGGCCGGTGCCGGGCGCCGGAGCGGGCGAAAGCGCCACGACGGCCGCCGTTCAAACGTAGGGGTGGACCCCGCGCCGGTGTCCTTCACGACGAGAGGGCGGAGGCAGCACTGCTCGTGGTCGAGTGCGGCTCTTCCGTCGCCCAGTTGCCGCACACCATCGGCGAGCAGACGCAGGCGGCGGAGCGTTGACCGAACCAGCCACCAGCCGGCGCGCCGACCTCGAGAAGGCCGTGCGGACGTACGGCGGCTACCGGGACACCCGGCTTGACCAACCGCCCCTTCTCCACGATCCGGATCGGCCCCTCCTCTTCCGGCGCAGGAAGGGGAGGGGCCTGAGCGGGCGTCACCGCACCGGCGTCACCACCGGCGCCGGCGCATAACCGGTCGGCCGGGCCGTGAAGGTGCCGCGGCCCTGGGTGCGGCTGCGCAGCCGGGTCGCGTAGCCGAAGAGTTCGGCCAGCGGCACCGTCGCGGTGACGACCGCCGCGCTCGCCCGGGTGGCCGAGCCGGTCACCCGGCCGCGCCGGGCGGCGAGGTCGCCGAGCACGCCGCCCACCGCATCCTCGGGCACGGTGACCGTGACCTCGACGACCGGCTCCAGCAGGACCATCGCGCAGGCGCGCAGGGCCTCGCGGAGACCGAGGCGGCCGGCCGTACGGAACGCCGTGTCCGAGGAGTCCTTCACATGGGTCGCCCCGTCGGTGAGCGTGACGCGCAGCCCGGTCACCGGGTGACCGCCGAGCGGCCCTTCGGCGAGGGCGTCGCGGCAGCCGGCCTCCACCGCCCGGACGTACTCCTGCGGCACGCGCCCGCCGACGACGGCCGAGCGGAAGGCGAAGCCGTCGTCGTACGGCTCAACGTCGAGGACGACATGGGCGAACTGCCCCGCCCCGCCGTCCTGCTTGACGTGCCGGAACACCAGCCCGGACACACCCCGGCCGACCGTCTCGCGGTAACTGACCCGGGGGCGGCCGATGTTGACGTCCAGCCCCAGCTCGCGCCGGAGCTTCTCCACCGCCACCTCCAGGTGCAGTTCACCCATGCCCGACAGCACCGTCTGACCGGTCTCCGGGTCGGTCCGCGCGACCAGCGAGGGGTCCTCCTCGGTCAGCCGTGCGAGCCCCGACGCCAGCCGGTCGGTGTCGCCCGCCCTGCGGGACTCGACCGCGACCGAGACCACCGGCTCGGGCACGCCCGGAGGCTCCAGGACGAGCGGGGCGTCCGGCGCGCACAGGGTCGAGCCGGCGCGGGCGGACTTCAGCCCGACGACGGCGACGATGTCGCCGGCGACCGCCCGGTCCAGTGGTGCGTGCCGGTCGGCCTGGACGCGCAGGATCCGGCCGATCCGCTCGGTGCGCCGCGCGGTCGCGTCCCACAGGGTGTCTCCCTTCTCGATCGTTCCCGAGTAGATCCGCAGGTAGGTCAGCCGGCCCGTCGCGGTGGCGTGCACCTTGAAGGCGAGGGCCGCCGGCCGTGCCGCCGGATCGGCGGGCCGTTCCTGGTGTTCGTCGTCGTGTGTGCCCCGGACGGGCGGCACGTCCAGCGGCGACGGCAGATACGCGACGACCGCGTCCAGCAGCGGCTCGACACCGCGGTTGCGGTAGGCGGAGCCGCACAGCACGACCACGCCGTCGCCGTCCCGGGTCAGGTCCCGCAGCGCCGAGGAGAGGGTCCGCTCGCCGAGCGTGCCCGTGTCGCAGAACTCCTCCAGCGCGCCCGGATGGAGTTCCGCCACGGCTTCCTCCAGCGCCCGGCGGCGTGCCAGGGCTTCGTCCCGGAGATCGTCCGGTACCGGCAGCTCTTCGCAGGCGTCACTGTCGCTCCACAGCAGCGCGCGCAGCCGTACGAGGTCGACGACGCCGGTGAAGGCGTCCTCCGCGCCGACCGGCAACTGCACGACCAGCGGCGCCGGGTGCAGCCGCTCCCGGATCGATGCCACGGCCGCGTCGAGGTCGGCTCCGGCACGGTCCATCTTGTTGACGAACGCGATCCTCGGTACGCCGTGCCGGTCGGCCTGCCGCCACACCGACTCGCTCTGCGGCTCCACCCCGGCCACCGCGTCGAACACGGCCACCGCACCGTCGAGCACCCGCAGCGCACGCTCCACCTCGTCGGCGAAGTCGACGTGCCCCGGCGTGTCGATCAGATTGATCCGGTGACCGTCCCAGGCGCAGCTCACCGCCGCGGCGAAGATGGTGATGCCCCGGTCGCGCTCCTGCGGGTCGAAGTCCGTGACGGTCGTGCCGTCGTGGACCTCGCCGCGCTTGTGCGTGGTTCCGGTGGCGAACAGGATCCGCTCGGTGACGGTGGTCTTGCCGGCGTCGACGTGGGCGAGGATGCCGAGGTTGCGGACGGCGGCGAGCGGGTTGTGGTGGGTGCGCACGGCCCATGGCCTTTCGAGGCGATCAGGAAGGGGGCAGCGCGATTTCCGGGCGAGACAGGTGGGGTGACACACGCCTGCTTCGGCCTGCTGGCGTCAGGTCAGCAGGCCGAAGCAGGCGCTTCTCAGGCTTTCGTCCCGGTCATCCGGCACCCGCCGCGCAGCGGGCACCGGAGCGACGAGGACACGAGGATCACCTCGTAGCGCGGCAGGGAGACGGCGACAGCGGTGTGGTCACGCATGGCGGTCTCCCTTCGTTCGTCACGACGGCGCGCGCCGCTCACGTCGTGGGCGGCGCCGGGTACTCCGTGAGTGTAGGGAGGGCGGGTGGAATCGGGCCAGGGATTATTCCGGCGGGGTCGGGGTGTCGTGGGTCCGGTACATCGCCTGGACGTCCAGCTCCAGTTGGACCGTCGGCCCGACCACCGCGATGCCCCGGGCCAGCATGGTGCGCCAGTTGAGGGTGTAGTCCTCGCGGTGCAGCTCCGCCGTCGCCAGGGCCGCGCAGCGCAGCTCCTGCCCGTAGCCGCCGTTCACCGTGCCGAGGTACGTCGTGTCGAGCGACACGGAGCGGCTCACGCCGTGCATCGTGAGGGAGCCCAGCAGTGACCACTTGCTGCCGCCGCGATAGGCGAAGCGGGTGCTGTTGAAGTCGATGTACGGGAAGCGTTCGACGTCGAGGAAGTCGGCGGACCTCAGATGGTTGTCGCGGGTGGTGTTGCCGGTGGTGATGCTGGAGGCGTCGATCCGGACGGACACCCGGGAGCCGGTCATGTCCTGGGAGATCTGGATCCCGCCGTCGAAGCGTTCGAATCGGCCGTGGACGTTCGCCATGCCGACGTGCTTGGCGATGAACCGGATCGCGGTGTGCGGCGGGTCGAAGAGCCATGTGCCGGGCGCCGGCAGCTGGAGCGCCTCCGCCGGCTGCAGCCAGACGCGCTCGGTGGGCGTCGGTGTACCCGTGCCGATCTCGATCGTCTCGCGGTGCGGCCGCAGGCCCTCCGTCGCGACCATCAGGCTGTACCGGCCGGGCGGCAGCGCGGCGAGGAAGTAGCCGTACGGGTCGGTCGTCCCGCGGGCGGCCACCCGGTGGGTGTCCAGGGCGGTGACGGTGACGTCCGCGGCCGCCAGGGGCGAGCCCATCGGGTCCACGACCTCACGGGCCACGGCACCCGCGCCGGACGGAAGGGGGAGCGCGAGGCCCGCCGCCGCGGCGGAGGCGCCCTTGAGCCGCCGGCGCCGGAGCAGTGCGAGGGCCATGATGTTCACCTTTCATCAGGTGGCACGGCCGTACGCACGGCGGTTCAGCGCACGCCGACGGCCGCACCCTGTTGCGGTCACACCCCCCTTTTCGATCTTGCGGCAGCGGGCTCCGGGACGGGTGTCTCAATACGAGACAGTCAGGACGAGACCGTCAGGACGAGACCGTCAGGCCCGCTTCCGGAAGACGTCGGCGTGTTCGCCGGCCCACTGGGCGAAGGTGCGGGCCGAGCGGCCGGTGACCTTCTCGACGGTGCCGGACACCGTACGGCCCACCTCCGGGGTGTTCCCGTATGCCTCGAGCAGGAAGCCGATCACGTCCTCGGGGAGGTACGCCGCCCGCCACCGGGCGACGGCCTGCTCCTCGGTCAGCTCGACCAGGGCGATCTCCCGGCCTGACGCGGCGGCGACGGCCGCCACCTTGTCGCCGACGGTGAGCAGTTCGGGGCCGGTGATCACGTACTCCTGGCCCGCGTGCCCCTCCTCCGTGAGCGCGACCGCCGCGACGGCTCCGATGTCGCCCTCGTGGACCATGGCACTCAGCCGTGCGACGAACGGCTCCCGCACCTCGCCCGCCGCCTGGATCCCGTCGGCCCACTCCAGGGCGTTGGCCATGAACTCGACGGGCATGAGCACGGTCCAGCTCACTCCGTCGTCGCCGCGCACCGCGTCCTCCAACGGGGTGGGCCCGCCGCCGTGCAGCACGGTGATCCGTCGGACTCCGGCCGAGCGGGCCAGTTCCAGGATCCGGGGGCCCGTCTCCAGCGGGGTGAAGGCGGCCCCGCCGAAGGTGATCAGGTGGAGGCCGGTGATCCCCTCCAGGGCGGGGGCCAGGCTGCCGGGATCGGTCAGATCTCCCTCGACGACCTCGACACCGTCCGGGAAGACCGCTTTCGCGGCGTCCCGTGTGAGGGCGCGGACCGCGTGGCCCCGGGCGAGCAGTTCGGCGACGACCTGGCGGCCGACGGTTCCGGTGGCACCGGTGACAAGAATCCTCTGCGTCTGCGTCATGCCACGACCGTAGGAACCCTTGCGGTCACCTTCTGTCCGCGATCGCCCGGCCTCTCCATGGAGAGGCCGGGCTTGCGAGGGCCGGTCAACCGGACGACACGGTCCCCGCGTCCTCACGAGCGCGCAGCTCGCCGTGGAGCCGGGCGAACACCGCGCACACCAGCGGCATCACCACCGGGGGCAGCAGGAGAAGGGCCACGGCCGTGGGCAGGATCAGCACCAGCACGCCGGTGATCCACACATTGTCGTCGCTGAGCCACAGCATGCCGAGTCCGGCGAAGTGGGCGAGGGGCGCGGCCGCGTATCGGGCCGGCCAGAAGACGAGCACGGCGAACGCGGTGACCAGCGCGCCCACGCCGAGAACACGCCACCGTGCGGGGCGGGTGAGCACCCAGGAGCGGTACAGCGCCACGAACGGGGAACGGCGCTCCAGCACCGTCTCGGCGGTGGCCGGCGCCAGGCGGGCGTACAGCAGCGGGCCGAGACACCCGACGGCGATCGGCAGCACCCACCCCACCAGTGTGTACTGCGGGGACGCGGTCTCGCCCAGCGGCGTGGGCTCGACACCCGGCACCTCGCCGCTCTCGACGAGGGCCCACATCACCAGGGCCGCCAGCTCCACGGCGCCCACGGCCAGACCGGTCAGCGCGTTGACCGCGAGGGCGGCGGGAAACCGCCGACGGGTGCGCCGCCACAACTCGCGGACGGAGAGCGGCCCGCCGTCGCGCGTGGCATGGGAGTCGCCGACGGCGTACGCGGTGTGCAGGACGGAGACGACGAGGAGTCCCAGCACGAGCAACAGCACCGACACCACGGCACCCACCCGCACCAACGGGGGCCTGCCACCATCGGCGTAGGCCACATAGGAGTCCTCGTTGGCGATGTTGCTGTCCGCGTAGTCCCGGACGTTCTCGAAGGCGTCCCATGCCGCCGCGAATCCGCCGGCCAGGATCGCGCAGCCGAGCACGGCGGTCAGGACGGACACGAGCAGGGTGAAGCTGTACAGCGGGCGACGGTGGCGCCTGATGACGTCGAGCGCCCCGCCGATGCCGTCGGTCGGGCGGTTTCCGTCGTGTGCCATGAGCTGGGCCGGCCTCCGTGCGGATCTGTGGTGACAAGATCCAGGACGCCGCGCCGGCCGAATGGGGTTCCCGGGATTTTCCCGGACACGACGACCTACACGGGCCGGTACAGGTCCCGGACCTCGGGGCGTTGGCGGAAGCCGGCTGCCTCGTAGGTGGCGACGGCACCGGCATTGGAGCTCGGAGTGCAGACGAGCGCGCTCGAAGAGCCCAACTCCTGGAGTGCGGCCGCCGCGGCGACGGTGATCGCCTTGCCGTAGCCGTGCCGGCGATGTTCCCGGTGCACACCCATCGGTTCGAGCAACCCGGGCCTGCCCGGACCGGCCGACCACACCGTCACCGCCGCCACCGCGTCGCCCCGGTCGTCGTGGGCGACCAGACACCGGGCGTCGGCGTACGGCAGTCCGGCCGCCATCGCCCGCCAGTGCCCGTCCGTGAACCTCGACCCGTCGAACGACGCCCGCTGTACGGCGGCCCGGACATGTGCCTGCTCCGGCCCGGCCACCTCGATCCGTACGCCCGGGTCCTCCACCGGCTCCGTGAGGTCGCGGCGCAGCGGGGTCCACGGCTCGTCGGTGTTCCAGCCGTTCTCGGACAACAGGTCCTGGACCAGTGCGCCCATCGGCGCCTCGACGTTCGCCTTCCCCCCGGGCAGCACGCCGCGTTCCGGCTCGGTCACGTCCGCGACCAGTTGCCGTGCCAGCTCCTCGTCCCGAAGGGCGGCGGGCGCGATCGTCAGCCGTAGCAGCCCGGGCCCGTCCAGCAGACCGACGGCCAGGATCCGTCCGTCGCGGCTCCACGTCCGGACCGCCGCGGCGGTCGCTTCCGCACCCGACCGCCAGAACCAGCCCACGTCGCCCGGATGCAGTTGCGTCGGCGCCCCCTCGTACTGCCACTCCCGCAGTACGCCCACGGCCACCCTCAGCCCGTCGACTCCCGGCTCGCCCAAGACAATCGCCATGTCCCGATCACACACCACGGGACCGACAGCCCGCACCCGGTTTCCCACCGGCTCTAGGCGGGCTCCGGTGGCCCTCCCTCGTACGCCGCCCGCAACACGGCAAGGGCCCCGTCCGCCGTCACCGGGCGCGGGTTGGCGTACGGCTCGCCCGCGACCCGGGCCGCCGCCGGTGCCACGTCGGCTTCCGTGAGGCCGAGTTCGGCGAGGGAGCGCGGTGCGCCGAGGCGTCCGGCCAGCTCCCACAGGGCGCGCGGCACGTCGTCGGTGCCGAGCGCCCGCCCCAGTACGGTCAACGCCTCAGGGGCGGCGGGGGCGTTGTAGGCCAGGGCGTACGGCAGCACCACGGTGTGTGTCTCGGCGTGCGGCAGCCCGAAGGTGCCGCCCAGTACGTGGCACATCTTGTGGTGCAGCCCCATGGTGGTCGCGCCGAGGCACGCGCCGCACAGCCACGCCGCGTAGAGCGCCCGGCTGCGCGCGTCCAGGTCCTGCGGGTCTTCGGCCAGGTGCGGCAGTGCCCCGGCCATCGCCCGCACGCCCTCCTCGGCCATGACCGAGACGAGCGGCGAGGCGTCCGGGGCGTACAGCGCCTCGACGGCGTGCGCCAGCGCGTTGACGCCGCTGGTCACGGTCAGCGGCACGGGCAGGGAGAGGGTGAGCCGGGGGTCGTAGACGACGCTGCGGGGCTGGACGACCGGGTCACGGCCGGTGCGCTTGGCGCCGTGCTCGGTCAGGCCCCAGACCGGAGTCATCTCGGAGCCCGAGTAGGTCGACGGCACGGCGATCAGCGGCAGCCCGGTGCGCAGGGCGATGGCCTTGCCGAGCCCGATCGCGGAGCCACCGCCGACCGCGACACACCCGTCCGCCCCGGCCGCGCGCACCGCCTCGACGGCGCGGTCGGCGTCCTCGGCCGGTACATGCATCCGGGCCTCGGCGTGCACGCCCGCACAGGTGTCGCCGAGCGCGTCCGCCACCGCCCGGGCGACCGTTTCGCCCCGGCTGCCGCACACCACCAGCAGGCGCCGCAGGCCGAGGCGCGCGGCCTCGTCGGGGGTCGCGGTGACGGCCGCGCCGGGCCGGAAGACGACCCGCGCGGGCCGGGTCTCGTACGAGAACTCGCTGCGGAACGTCATACGGCACGCTCCAGGACGAGGTCGAAGCGGGCGAGCCGGAAGGGGTTCGGCACGCCGAACTCCTTGGCCAGGGAGGGGTCGTCGGTCTCCGTGAAGTCCTTGACCAGGCTCTGCTTCACGGCGAACACCGCGTCGGTGTCCAGGTACTCCCCGCCCGCCACGAAGATGTGGGTGGTGACGGGCGTGTGTCCCTCGGCCGTGGCGATGAAGTGGATGTGCGCGGGGCGGTAGGGGTGCCGCCCGGTCGCGCGCAGCAGCCCGCCGACCGGGCCGTCGGTGGGGATCGGATACGCGGCGGGAACGCAGGTGCGGAACCAGAAGCGGCCCTCGGCGTCGGCGGTGAACAGCCCGCGTCCGTTGCCCGCGGGCTGGACGCCGGGCTGCTGGACGTCGTAGTAGCCCTTGTCGTCGGCCTGCCAGACGTCGACGACGGCGCCGGGCAGCGGTGTGCCGTCCCCCGCCCGTACCCGGCCGCTGATCACGCACGTCTCGTCGCCGCCCACCAGGTCGATGTCGGCGCCGAGTTCACGGACCGGTGACTCGGTCATGTGGAAGGGGCCCAGCACGGTCGACTCGGTGGCGCCGGGCGCCCGGTCGCCGTTGACGGTCTCCACGAGCATGGACAGGCCGAGCACGTCCGACAGCAGGATGAACTCCTGCCGGGTGTCGGTGCAGGCCTGCCCGGTCGCCGTCAGAAAGGAGATCGCCCGCTCCCACTCCTCCTGCGTGAGCCGGGTCTCCCGCGCGAAGTCGTGGAGATGACGGACGAGTCCGGTGAGCAGCTCGCGCAGCCGCGGGTCGGCGGTCCCTCGGAGGCTGGCGAGGGCCTGCTGGGTGACGTCCGCCCCGGTCGCGTCGGTGGTCAATGTCGGCTCCCCTTCGTCGACGTCCGCTTCCTCCATGATTGCGCGTTCAGGCGTGACCGAGGATCCGCCGCAGCGTGTCCGCGAGCAGTTCTCCGGCGTCCGGAGCAGCGGACGCGCGCCGGAAGGCGACGAAGCCGTCGGGGCGTACGAGGAGGGCGCCGGTGTCCGTGATCTCGCGCAGCCGCGCCCAGTCGCCGTACGGGTCCTCGTACTCCTGCCCGGGACCGATCACCACGGTGGCGATCTCGATGTCCTGGGCCTCGGCCGCGCGCACCCAGGCCTCTCCCCCGATGCCGGTCAGCAGCGTGAAGCGGCCCCGGCCGACGGTGTCGAGGGTGGAGAGCGTGCGGGTGCCGGAGGTGATCCAGGCGTGCGGGATCCGGGCGCCGGGGCGGGAGGACGGCTGGTGGTGCAGCTCGGGGTCGCGGGCGAAGCCGGGGTCGGGCGTGCCGTCCGGGACGATCGCGGCGGAGCTCTCGGCCGTATAGCGCTGGTTGAGGTCGACGCCGTGCGCGTTGAACTCGTACACCTTGAAGGCGATCGCCTCGCGCAGTTGAGCGCGCTGCTTCTCGGCCGCCTCGGTGGCGTCCTTGCGGGCGGCGATGTTGGCCCACAGCTGCTCGGGGGTCTGCGGGGAGAGCCCGTCGAGGGCCTCGAAGACCGGGGCGGTCTCGCGGATGGACTGGTTGGCGCGGGTGACGATCTGCCGGCCGATGGGCGCGCGTTCGGCGGTGTAGCTGTCGAGCAGCCTGGGGTGGGCGGTACCGTCGAGGACGAGCTTGAGCTTCCAGGCCAGGTTGTAGGCGTCCTGGACGGAGGTGTTGGAGCCGAGGCCGTTGGACGGCGGATGCCGGTGCACGGCGTCGCCGGCGCAGAAGACGCGGCCGTTGGCGTAGCTCTGCGCGTACATCTCGTTGACCGTCCACGCGGAGGACGACTTGATGGTGACGGGGATGTCGTCGTCGCCGACAAGCTTGCGGACGACGGATTCCGCGTACGCGGTGGTCAGGTCGGGGGCGCCCGCGGTGACGTCGTAGCCCCACACGATCAGCCACTCGTTCCAGGGCCGGACACAGCGCACCAGGCCCGCGCCGATGCCGCCGACCGTCGCGCCGGGCGCGAGGACCCAGTAGAGGGTGGACGGCCGGTGGGCGGTGTACTTCGCCAGGTCCGCCTCGAACACGATGTTGACGCTGCCGGCCACGCCCATCTGGCCGCCCATCGGCAGCCCGGCGTCCGCGGCGACCTTCGACCGTCCGCCGTCGGCGCCGATCAGGTACTTGGCGCGGATCTCGTAGGTGTCCCCGCGCAGCCGGTCGCGGACGGTGGCCGTGACGCCGTCCGCGTCCTGGGTGTGGGACAGGTACTCGTTCTTGAAGCGGAGCTGGGTGCCACGGGCGACGGCCGCGTCCACGAGGACCGGCTCCATGAGGTGCTGCGGCATGTCGCACATGCGGGTGGGGCTGGCGAGTTCGTGTTCCGCCTGGACGAGCGGGTCGTTGCCCCAGGAGCGCACCCGGCCCAGTTCCTCGCCCGCCAGGCTGGTGCAGAAGGTCGTGTTGCCCATCAGGTGCTGCGGGGTCGCCCGCGCGACGACCTCCTGCTCCACGCCGAGGTCGCGCAGCACCTCCATGGTGCGCTGGTTGGTGATGTGCGCGCGGGGCGTGTCGGCGAGGCTCGCGTAGCGGGTCACCACGAGGTTGGGCACGCCGTAGGTGCTCAGGGCGAGCGCGGCCGAGGCACCGGCCGGGCCGCTGCCCACGATCAGGACGTCGGTCTCGACGACGGTGGTCACGGGGCACTCCTGCGGGGGGAATCGGACTTCGGCCATTCATGATCATGGAGGGGATCGGCGGGAGCCGGGTGTCTCATTACGAGACATCGTGTGGGCCGGACGTTCCGGACACGGCAGTTGTTGTCCGTTCAACGGAACCCGATACGGTGGACATGTCGTGACCACCACAGAGCACACCTCCGCCGCCGCCCTGCCCTCGCTGTACGACGCCCGCGAACGCTTCCTGACGGGGCGCGCGTTGCCCGACGGCGTACCGGAGGAGGTCGCCGCGGCGTGGCGGCGGGCCCGGTTCTTCGGAGTGCCGCACGACTTGAAGGAACCGGCAGTTCGCCCGGTACGTCCGGTGACGTCGGCCCTGCTCGACGCCGCCCGCCCGGTGCTCGACCGGATCGTCCCCGCTGTGGGCGCGGGCAGGTCGCTGCTCATCCTCACCGACGAGCGGCTGCGCGTGCTCTGGACGGCGGGGAGCGCGCCCGGGCTCGAGACGTGTCCCGTGCTGTCGGAGCAGGAGGTCGGCAACAACAGCGCGGCCCTCGCCCTGCGCACCCGGCGCCGGGCCGAGATGCACGGGCCGGAGCACTTCCTCGACCGGTGGCAGGACGTGTCCGCGGTCACCGTCCCCGTGCTCGACCCGGAGAGTGCCCACGTGCTCGGCACGGTGACCGTCGTGTCGCGGCTGTGCACCACGCGTTCGCCGCATCCGCAGGCGGCACTCGCCGAGGCCGCCGCGGCCGCGGTCGAGACGGAACTGCGCACGCGGGCGGGCCGGGCCGAGCGGGTGCTGCTGGACGCGTATCTGCGGGCGGCCGGGCCGGACGGGACACGCGGGGCGGACCTGGCCGTGGTCGCCCTGGACGGCCGCAACCGGCTGGTCAGCGAAGCTGCGCAGCGATTGCTGACTCCGGAGGTGCTCGAGGCGCTGGAGCGTACGGCGGTGAGCGTACGGCGTGGAGACGGCGCGGGCGGGGCTGAGGACACCGGGGAAGCCGGGTGCACCGCGCGACGTGCGGGCGGTGCGGGTGAGACGGAAGGGACCACCCTGCCCGCCCTGCCCGCCCGGCCCGGTGGGCTCGCCGCGCGGCTCGACGACGACGGCGACGGCGACGGCGACGGCGACGGCGGTGCGAGTGGGGCGGGGGCGGCCGAGGAAGCCGGATACGCCGCGCGGATCACCCCGGTGTGTCTGGACGACGGAACAGCCCTCGGGATCGTCGCCGTCCTGGAACCGCTCGGCGATCCCGTACCGTCGGCGCCGGTCCCGCCGCGCCCGCCCGTCGCCCTCACCGGCTCCTCGGTGTCGTGGCGGCACGCCGTCGCGCGTGCGGTGGAGCTGGCGCGCTCCCCGGAGCCGCTGCTGCTGACCGGTGAGCGCGGAACCGGCAAGTCCGCGCTGGCCCGGGAGTTGCTCGGCCAGGGCCCGGTCCGGGTCGCCGACGCGGCGCGGGACACCGGGCTCGACGGGGCCCTGACCGCGTGGCCTGCCGACCGGCCGCTCCTGCTGCTGCACGCCGAGCGCCTCGCGCAGCCGGGCGTGGCCGCGCTCAACTCGCTGCTCGACACGCGCCCTGACACCCGCGTGCTGGTCACCTACACGCCCGGCGCGCAGATCGGCCCCTGCCTGCAGCGTCTCCTGGACAAACTGTCCGCCCGCTCGGTGACCCTGCCCCCGCTGCGGGAACGCGCCGAGGACATCCGGGAACTCCTGCCGGTCCTCGCACCACGCCCGGCGCCCGGACAGCCCCCGCTGACCTGGACCCTGGACGCCCTGCGCGCGCTCGAACTGCACCCGTGGCCCGGGAACGTCACCGAGCTGGCCCATGTCGTCCGCGCCCTGGCGGAGCAACGGCGGATGTCGGGCCCGGTCCGCCGGGCCGAACTCCCGGACCCGGTGCGCGAAGGCCCGGCCGCGCGGCCCCTCAGCCCGATGGAGCACGCCGAGCGCGCCGCAATCCTGGAGGCACTGCGCCGCCACGGCGGCAACAAGGCACGCGCGGCGTCCGCGCTGGGGATCGGCCGGGCGACGCTGTACCGCAAGTTGCGGGGTTACCGGGACTGAGCGATCGGTCCCTCCCGGGCTTCGGCACCGGGGGACCACGCACAACAGCTCGGGCGGGTCGAGGAGAACCTCGACCCGCCCGAGCTGATCTGTGTCCGAGGGGGGACTTGAACCCCCACGCCCGATAAAGGGCACTAGCACCTCAAGCTAGCGCGTCTGCCATTCCGCCACCCGGACAAGGTGTCCGCCGCCTGGTCAGGAGTGCTCCCCGCGGCGACATGGACAACAATACCAAGGTTTCGGAGTGCCTTTCACCTGCGTTTCCGTCCACCTGGCGGGGGTCCGGGACCTCGCGGCCCGATACCCCTAAGGTCGCACCATGAGTGACTGGATGGTTACGCGGAGCCCCGCTCCGGGTCGTCGCCCGCGTGCGCTGTCGCCGCTCCGGGAGCATCTGCGGGACACGTTCTGGTTCGCTCCCACCCTGGCCATGGTGAGCGTCTTCGTGGTCTGGGTGGGGGCGGAGGTTCTCGACACGGTCATCGTCGACGCGCTCCAGGAGGACGGCGACTACGAGACGCTCGACGAGCTGTTGCGGTTCGCGGAGGACGCGAAGGCCGTCGTGACCGTGGTCGGCTCGGCGATGATGACCTTCATCGGTGTGGTCTTCAGCATCTCGCTGGTGGCCGTGCAGATGGCGAGCGGGCAGTTCACACCGCGCGTGGTGCGGCTCTTCGTGCGGAGCCGGATCACCAAGGCGACCTTCGCGGTGTTCCTGGCGACCTTCGTGCTGACCCTGCTGGTCCTGACGTCCTTCGACACCGCCGACGACCCCCGTGACGTGGCGTCCGTGCCGCTGGTGCAGTCGGTCCTCACTCTCTGCATGGTCGCGCTGAGCCTGTTCCTCTTCGTGCTGTACGTGAACACCACCCTGCGGCTGATGCGGATCAGCCATGTCATCGCGCGGATCGCCACGGAGTCCTTCCGGGTGGCCGCCTCGATGCCCGTGCCGACGGGCGGACACGACGGGCACGACGGGCACGAAGAAGCAGCCCTCCTCGGCTCCGCGACCGCGTGGGTACCGCACGAGGGCCGGGCGGGTGTGCTGCGGGACGTGCACATCGCGCGATTGGTGCGGGTGGCGCGCAAGCACGGAATCGTTCTGCGGCTGATCCCGAGGATCGGGGACTTCGTGGTGCCCGGTACGCCCGTGCTGGCCGTCCACGGCGGGCCCGCCCCGCCGCGCGGGGCGCTGCGCTACACGGCCTCGGTCGGGGTGGAACGGACCTACCACCAGGATCTCGGCTTCGGACTGCGGCAGTTGTCCGACATCGCGCTGCGCGCCCTGTCGCCCGCGATCAACGATCCGACCACCGCCGTCCAGGCGCTGGACCGCATCGTCCAGTTCCTGGCCTCGCTGAGCCGGCGCCCGCTGGACACCGCCCTGCACCGGGACCGGGCCGGTGCGGTGCGGCTGGTGCAGCCCGTGCCGGGGTGGACCGAGCTGGTGGATCTGGGGTTCACCGAGGTACGGGGGTGCGCCATCGGGAGCCCGCAGGTCTCCCGGCGCATGCTGGCCGGACTGGACGACCTGCTCCTGCTCGTGCCGGCGGAACGGCGGGAGCCGCTGCTGCGCCACCGCGCACTGCTCCGCCAGGCGGTCGGCCGGGCCGAATCGTCCCCCTCGGACCGCGCGTTTGCCCTGCGCCCGGACCGGCAGGGCATCGGCTGAGTCCGAGGGGATCCTCCTCACGGCAGGAGCTGGTACTCCGGGAAGTTGCCCGGCAGCCGCTCCCCCGCCGGTCCCCGCGTCACCGCGCGCACCAGCAGCTCGCCGCCTACGAACGCGCCGCGCCAGGACGCGCCGAGGCCGCCGAAGAGCTCGTCGCGGTCGCCGCGGGAGCGGGGCCGGCCGTGGCCGACCTTGAAGGCGCGGATGTGCGGGGCGAGCCGCTCGTAAGTGGCCCGGTCGTCGGTGGACAGCGTGGCCACGAGCGCGCCGTTCGAGGCGTTCATCGCGGCGAGCAGCTCCGCCTCCGTGTCGACCAGGACGATGGTGTCGACCGGGCCGAACGGCTCCGCGTGGTGCAGCGGAGAGGAAGCGGGCGGGTTGAGGAGCGTGACCGGCTGGACGTAGGCCGAGGTGTCCTGGCCGGGCAGGAAGCGGGCGTCGGCCGGGCTGCCGCGGTGCAGGGGTACGGCGCCGCGCTCGATCGCCTCGGCGACCTGGTCCTGTAGCTCCTTCGCCTTGGCGGCGTTGATCACCGGTCCGAAGTCCAGCTCGGCGTACGGGTCGTCGGGCTTCTCGACGGCGAGCGGGTGGCCGACCCTGACGTCGCGGACCGCAGGGAGGTACGCCGCCAGGAACGCGTCGAACAGGTGCCGCTGGACGACGAAGCGCGGGTACGCCGTGCAGCGCTGCTTGCCGTAGTCGAAGAGCTTGGGGATCAGCGCGGTGAGCGCGTCCCAGTCCGAGTGGTTCCAGATGCCCCAGGTGTTGAGTCCTTCCTGTTCGAGTACGTGTCGTTTGCCGAGGTCGGTGACGGCCGTGGCCACCGCGGCGCCGGTGTCGCGGCCGCCGACGAAGGAGACGCAGCCGATCTCGGGCGCCCGCACCAGCGCCTGGGACAGCTCGCCTCCGCTGCCGCTGACGAGGGTCACCGGGATCCCTTCGCGCGCGGCGAGGGCACTGGCCAGGGTCAGGCAGGCGACACCGCCGTCGGTCGGGGTCTTGGCGATGACCGCGTTGCCTGCCAATGCCTGCACCAGTAATGCGTGAACGAGCACGCTCATCGGGTAGTTCCAGCTGGCGATGTTGGACACCGGCCCGTCCAGCGGGGCCCGTCCGGCGACCATCGGTTCGATGCCATCGACGTACCAGCGGACCCCGTCGATGGCCCGGTCGACGTCCGCCTGGGCGAGCCGCCAGGGCTTGCCGATCTCCCAGACGAGCAGGAGTGCGAGCAGTCGGCGGTGTTCGGTGAGGGCGTCGAGCGTGGCGGCGACCCGGGTCCTGCGCTCCGGCAGGGGGACGTGCCGCCAGGCGCGGTGCTGATCGAGGGCCGCGCGCACGGCCCGGCGGGCGGTGGATCCGTCCAGGCGTGGCGGCCCGGCGATGGGGCTGCCGTCGACCGGGCTGACGGCGGGCAGGACCCTGCCGTCCGCCTGCCAGGCGGAGTTCCAGAGGTTGAGGACCCGGTCGTCGCGGAAGGCCTCGGGCGCGACGGTGCGGCAGCGCTGCCACGCGTCGGGCCATGACGTGCCGGATTTGAGGGTGAGGGTGGGTGCCATGGGGTTGCTCATGGGGTTGCTCCGCTCTCGGTGCACAGTCGGGGGCGGGGATCGGTCTTGGCGGACCGTTATCGGCCTTCGAGACGTGCCGGCACGAGCTTCGCGGTCTCGGTCGGTGTGCTTCCCACGCTCACCCCGACCGCCTCCAGTGCCTCCTTCTTCGCCTGCGCGGTTCCGGACGAGCCGGACACGATGGCGCCCGCGTGGCCCATGGTCTTGCCCTCGGGTGCGGTGAATCCGGCGATGTAGCCGACGACCGGCTTGGTGACGTGCTCGCGGATGTACGCCGCCGCACGTTCCTCGGCGTCGCCGCCTATCTCGCCGATGAGGACGATCAGTTCGGTGTCCGGATCGTCCTGAAAGGCGGCGAGGCAGTCGATGTGCGTGGTGCCGACGACCGGGTCGCCGCCGATGCCGACGCACGTGGAGAAGCCGATGTCGCGCAGTTCGTACATGAGCTGGTACGTCAGGGTGCCCGACTTGGAGACCAGGCCGATACGGCCCGGCTTGGCGATGTCGGCCGGGATGATGCCCGCGTTGGACTCGCCGGGGGTGATGAGGCCCGGACAGTTGGGGCCGACGATACGGGTGCCCTTCTCCTTGGCGTACGCGGTGAAGGCGACGGAGTCGTGGACGGGGATGCCTTCGGTGATGACGACCGCGAGGCCGATGCCCGCGTCGGCGGCTTCGACGACGGCCGCCTTGGCGAAGGCGGGCGGTACGAAGACGACGGTGACGTCCGCTCCGGTCGCGCGCATGCCCTCGGCGACCGAGCCGAAGACCGGCACGGCCATGGGGGTGCCTCCCGGGCCCGTCAGGCCATGAGGGACGTCGAAGTCGACCGTGCGGCCCGCCTTGCGCGGGTTGACTCCGCCGACGACGTTCGTGCCGGCCGCGAGCATGCGCCGGGTGTGCTTCATGCCCTCGCCGCCGGTCATGCCCTGGACGAGGACCTTGCTCTCCTTGGTGAGGTAGATGGCCATGGCGTTCCCTCTCCTCAGGCCGCGGTGGCGAGTTCGGCGGCGCGGCGGGCGGCGCCGTCCATGGTGGTGACCTGCTGGACCAGTGGATGCGCCTGCTCGTCGAGGACGGCCCGGCCCCGGGCCGCGTTGTTGCCGTCGAGGCGCACGACGAGCGGCTTGGTCAGCCGGACGGTGTCAAGGGCCCGGACGATGCCGTCGGCGACCGCGTCGCAGGCGGTGATCCCGCCGAAGACATTGACGAAGACGGACTTCACGTCCGGGTCGGAGAGGATCAGCGACAGTCCGTCCGCCATGACCTGGGCGCTCGCTCCGCCGCCGATGTCGAGGAAGTTGGCGGGACGTGCGCCGCAGCCCGCGACCACGTCCAGGGTCGACATGACGAGTCCGGCGCCGTTGCCGATGATGCCGACCTCGCCGTCGAGCTTGACGTAGTTGAGGCCCTTGGCGGCAGCGGCGGCCTCGAGTGCGTCGTCGCGCCCTCCCTCGTCGGCACCCCATCGCGCCTGTCGGAAACGGGCGTTGTCGTCGAGGGTGACCTTGCCGTCGAGGGCGAGGATCTGCCCCTGCCGGGTACGGACGAGCGGATTCACCTCGACGAGGAGGGCGTCCTCGCGGACCAGGACGTCCCAGAGACGTACGAGGACGTCGACGGTCTGCGGCGGCAGTCCGGCCGCCCGGGCGATCTCGCCCGCCTTGGCGGAGGTGACGCCCTCGGCGGGGTCGACGGGGACACGGGCCACGGCCTCAGGACGGCCGGCCGCCACCTCCTCTATCTCCATGCCGCCTTCCGCCGAGGCGATCGCGAGGAAGCGGCCGGCCGCGCGGTCGAGTACGTAGGACACGTAGAACTCGGTCTCGATGTCGACCGGTTGGGCCAGCATCACCTTGCCGACCGTGTGGCCCTTGATGTCCATGCCGAGGATCTGACGGGCGGTGAACTCGGCGGCGGCCGGGTCGGCGGCGACTCTCACTCCGCCCGCCTTTCCGCGTCCTCCGGTCTTCACCTGGGCCTTGACCACGACTCGGCCACCCAGCCGGCGTGCGATCTCACGGGCCTCCTTGGGTGAGTCCGTCACCTCGGCCCTCGGCACCAAGATGCCGTGTTCTTCGAAGAGTTCCCTTGCCTGGTGTTCGTACAGGTCCATTCCGGCTCCTGTCTGAAAGTGCCGCACGCCCCCTGGACACCACCCACCGGATGCGGGATAACAAGCTTCATACAGTATTCGTCGACTGTATGCAATGTACCGCGAGCCGTTCCAACCCCCTACGAAGGGACAGGACTTCGCCATGCCCGACGACACCCAGGACCTGATTTCCGGTGGTCATCTCGTAGCCAAGGCACTGAAGGCCGAGGGGGTCGACCGCATCTACACGCTGTGCGGCGGCCACATCATCGACATCTACGACGGCTGCGTCGACGAGGGCATCGAGGTCGTCGACGTACGCCACGAACAGGTCGCCGCCCACGCCGCCGACGGCTACGCGCGCATCACCGGCAAGCCCGGCTGCGCGGTGGTCACCGCGGGCCCGGGGACGACCGACGCCGTCACCGGTGTCGCCAACGCCTTCCGCGCCGAGTCCCCCATGCTGCTGATCGGCGGTCAGGGGGCCCTCACCCAGCACAAGATGGGGTCCCTCCAGGACCTGCCGCACGTCGACATGATGAACCCCATCACCAAGTTCGCGGCGACCGTGCCCGACACGGCGCGCGCGGCGGATCTGGTCTCCATGGCGTTCCGCGAGTGCTTCCACGGCGCGCCCGGTCCCTCCTTCCTGGAGATCCCGCGTGATGTTCTGGACGCCAAGGTGCCCGCGGCCAAGGCCCGGGTGCCGCAGTCCGGCGCCTACCGCGCCTCGACCCGCTCGGCCGGCGACCCCGAGGCGATCGAGAAGCTCGCCGACCTGCTGGTGCACGCCGAGAAGCCGGCCATCCTGCTCGGCAGCCAGGTGTGGACGACCCGGGGCACCGAGTCGGCCATCGAGCTGGTGCGCACCCTGAACGTCCCGGCGTACATGAACGGCGCCGGCCGCGGCACCCTCCCACCCGGCGACCCGCACCACTTCCAGCTGTCACGCCGGTACGCCTTCTCCAACGCCGACGTGATCGTCATCGTCGGTACGCCCTTCGACTTCCGCATGGGCTACGGCAAGCGGCTGTCGCCCGAGGCGACCGTCGTGCAGATCGACCTCGACTACCGCACGGTCGGCAAGAACCGCGACATCGACCTCGGCATCGTGGGCGATGCCGGGCTGGTGCTGAAGGCGGTGACCGAGGCGGCTTCCGGGCGCATCAACGGAGGCGCGTCGAAGCGCAAGGAGTGGCTGGACGAACTGCGGGCGGCCGAGCAGACCGCTCTGGAGAAGCGGCTGCCGAACCTGCGGTCCGACGCCTCGCCCATCCACCCGTACCGCCTGGTCAGCGAGATCAACGACTTCCTCACCGAGGACTCCATCTACATCGGCGACGGCGGCGACATCGTCACCTTCTCCGGGCAGGTCGTACAGCCCAAGTCACCCGGGCACTGGATGGACCCGGGACCCCTGGGCACGCTCGGCGTCGGCGTCCCCTTCGTGCTCGCGGCCAAGCAGGCGCGGCCCGACAAGGAGGTCGTCGCGCTCTTCGGCGACGGCGCGTTCTCCCTCACCGGCTGGGACTTCGAGACCCTCGTCCGCTACGACCTCCCCTTCGTCGGCATCGTCGGCAACAACTCCTCCATGAACCAGATCCGCTACGGCCAGTCCGCCAAGTACGGCAAGGACCGCGAGCGGATCGGCAACACCCTCGGCGACGTCCACTACGACAAGTTCGCCCAGATGCTGGGCGGCTACGGCGAGGAGGTCCGCGACCCCGCCGACATCGGCCCGGCCCTGCGGCGTGCCCGTGAGTCCGGCAAGCCGTCCCTGATCAACGTCTGGGTCGACCCGGACGCGTACGCCCCCGGAACCATGAACCAGACCATGTACAAGTGAGGTGCCCCGATGACTGCTCCGTCCACCAAGGCCCTCGAAGGCATCCGCGTCCTGGACATGACCCACGTCCAGTCCGGGCCCTCCGCGACCCAGCTGCTCGCCTGGCTCGGCGCGGACGTCGTCAAACTGGAGGCGCCGACCGGCGACATCACGCGCAAGCAGCTGCGTGATCTGCCGGACGTCGACTCCCTGTACTTCACGATGCTCAACTGCAACAAGCGGAGCATCACCCTCAACACCAAGACCGAACGCGGCAAGGAGATCCTCACCGAGCTGATCCGGCGCTCCGACGTCATGGTCGAGAACTTCGGACCGGGCGCGGTCGACCGAATGGGCTTCACCTGGGACCGCATCCAGGAGATCAATCCACGGATCGTCTATGCCTCCATCAAGGGGTTCGGCGAAGGCCCGTACACCAACTTCAAGGCGTACGAGGTCGTCGCGCAGGCCATGGGCGGGTCGATGTCGACCACCGGTTTCGAGGACGGGCCGCCGCTGGCGACGGGAGCCCAGATCGGGGACTCGGGGACGGGTGTGCACGCCGTGGCGGGGATTCTCGCGGCGCTGTTCCAGCGGGAGAACACCGGGCGCGGTCAGCGGGTCAACGTGGCCATGCAGCATGCCGTCCTCAACCTCTGCCGGGTGAAGCTGAGGGACCAGCAGCGGCTGGCACATGGCCCGCTCCGTGAATATCCCAACGACGACTTCGGCGACGAGGTTCCCAGGTCCGGAAACGCGTCCGGCGGCGGCCAGCCCGGCTGGGCGGTCAAGTGCGCGCCGGGCGGCCCGAACGACTACGTGTACGTCATCGTGCAGCCCGTCGGCTGGCAGCCGATCAGCGAGCTCATCGGCCGGCCCGAACTGGCCGACGACCCCGAGTGGGCGACGCCCGAGGCGCGGCTGCCCAAGCTGAACAAGATGTTCCAGCTGATCGAGGAGTGGTCCTCGACGCTGCCCAAGTGGGAGGTGCTGGAGCGGCTCAACGCGCACAACATCCCGTGCGGGCCGATCCTGTCCACCCGGGAGATCATCGAGGACCGGTCGCTGGTCGCCAACGAGATGGTCGTCACCGTCCCGCACCCGCAGCGGGGCGAGTTCGTGACCGTCGGCAGCCCGCTCAAGCTGTCCGACTCCCCCGTCGAGGTGACCGGTTCACCGCTGCTCGGCGAGCACAACGAAGAGGTCTACGTCGGCGAACTCGGCCTCGGTGACGAGGAAGTGCGCCTGCTCAAGTCGAACGGAGTGATCTGACGTGATGGCAGAAGACCGCCTCCTGCGGGTGCGCGGCCTCCTCGACTCCGTGCGGGCCGAGGGGCGGACCGCGCTGACCGCGCCCGAGGGCAAGGTGATCGCCGACGCGTACGGGATCGCCGTACCGGGCGAGGAGCTGGCGACCGACGTCGAGGAGGCCGTGGCGTTCGCGGCGCGCTTCGGCGGGCCCGTCGTGATGAAGATCGTCTCGCCGGACATCCTGCACAAGACCGACGCCGGCGGGGTCGTCGTCGGCGTCGAGGGCGCCGCGGACGTACGGGCCGCGTTCCACACCATCATCGACAACGCGCGCGCCTACGACGCGGACGCCCGCATCGACGGTGTGCAGGTGCAGGAGCTGCTGCCGAAGGGGCAGGAGGTCATCGTCGGCGCGGTCACCGACCCGACCTTCGGGAAGGTGGTCGCGTTCGGGCTCGGCGGGGTCCTCGTCGAGGTCCTGAAGGACGTCACCTTCCGGCTCGCCCCGGTGGACGCCGACGAGGCCCTGTCGATGTTGGACTCGATCCGCTCGGCGGAGATCCTGCGCGGGGTGCGCGGCCAGGCGGGTGTGGACCGGTGGGCCGTGGCCGAGCAGATCCGCCGCGTGTCCGAACTCGTCGCGGACTTCCCGGAGATCGCGGAAGTCGACCTCAACCCGGTGATCGCCACCGCGGAGGGGGCGGTGGCGGCCGACATCCGGGTCATCCTCGCCGAGTCGCAGCCCGCGCCACGCCGGAAGTACTCGAGGGACGAGATCCTCGCGTCCATGCGCCGGCTGATGCAGCCGAGTTCGGTCGCCGTGATCGGTGCCTCCAACGAGCAGGGCAAGATCGGCAACTCGGTGATGCGCAACCTCGTCGACGGAGGTTTCGCCGGGGACATCCATCCGGTGAATCCCAAGGCCGATGACATCCTGGGCCGCAAGGCGTACAAGAGTGTCACGGACGTTCCCGGAGAGGTGGATGTGGCGGTCTTCGCGATCCCCGCCAAGTTCGTGGCCTCGGCCCTGGAGGAGGTGGGACGCAAGAAGATCCCGAACGCCGTGCTGATCCCCTCCGGTTTCGCCGAGACCGGCGAGCACGAACTCCAGGCGGAGATCGTGGAGATCGCCGAGCGGCACGGCGTACGACTGCTGGGCCCGAACATCTACGGCTACTACTCCACCTGGCAGGACCTCTGCGCCACGTTCTGCACGCCGTACGACGTCAAGGGCGGAGTCGCGCTGACCTCGCAGTCGGGCGGCATCGGGATGGCGATCCTGGGCTTCGCCCGCACCACCAAGACGGGTGTGTCGGCGATCGTGGGGCTCGGCAACAAGTCGGACCTGGACGAGGACGACCTGCTGACCTGGTTCGGGGAGGATCCCAACACCCAGTGCATCGCGATGCACCTGGAGGACCTCAAGGACGGCCGCGCCTTCGTGGAGGCCGCGCGGGCGACCGTGCCGAAGAAGCCGGTGGTGGTACTGAAGGCGGGGCGTACGGCGGCGGGCGCGAAGGCGGCCGGTTCGCACACCGGTGCCCTGGCGGGCGACGACGCCGTGTACGACGACATCCTGCGGCAGGCCGGGGTCATCCGGGCCCCCGGGCTGAACGAGATGCTGGAGTACGCGCGCGCGTTGCCGGTGCTTCCCGCCCCCCAGGGCGACAACATCGTCATCATCACGGGGGCCGGCGGCAGCGGTGTGCTGCTCTCGGACGCGGTGACGGACAACGGGCTGTCGCTGATGGAGATCCCGCCCGACCTGGACGAGGCGTTCCGGAAGTTCATCCCGCCCTTCGGGGCCGCGGGCAACCCGGTGGACATCACCGGGGGCGAGCCGCCGTCGACGTACGAGGCGACGATCCGGCTGGGGATGGAGGATCCGCGCATCCACGCGCTCGTCCTCGGCTACTGGCACACCATCGTCACCCCTCCGATGGTCTTCGCGGAGCTCACCGCGCGCGTGGTGGCCGAGTTCCGGGAGCGGGGCATCGAGAAGCCGGTCGTGGCGTCGCTCGCGGGCGACGTGGAGGTCGAGGAGGCCTGCCAGTACCTCTTCGAGCGCGGGGTCGTGGCGTACCCGTACACGACCGAGAAGCCGGTGGCCGTGCTCGGCGCCAAGTACCGCTGGGCGCGGGAGGCGGGGGTGCTGGGGGGCGGTACATGAGGTGAGGGAGCGGGGGCCGGCCGACGGTGCGCGTCGGCCGGCCCCGGGACCCGTACGCGCACGAAAGGCATGGGACAGGGGGCGCTGGCCAGATCTTTCGACGCAAGGGGTGCAATCCACGTGACAACCACCGACGTTCCACGGGTCGCCGCCTATCGCGAGCTGACCGACAAGAACGGACGCGTCTATCGCGTCGGCGAATCCGACATCGACATCATGGGGCGCAAGCGCAAGTGGATGGTGATCCTGCCGTGGATCGGCATGATGGGCATCTCCTCCGCCGAGTACGCGTTCGCCTCCGCCGAGGACACCCTGCACACGGCGCACAGCTGGAACAGCATGCACATCTTCTGGATGATGACCGTCTGGGTCTTCTTCCAGGCCGCGGTGGCCTTCCCCGCGGGCAAGCTGCGTGAGAGCGGAAGGCTTCCGGCCCGCTGGGCGATGATGTGCGGGGCGACGGGCACCCTGCTGGGCTATCTGTCGCTGGCGTTCGCGCCGCACGTCGTCTTCGCCTACATCGGCTTCAGCATGTTCAGCGGCATGGGCGCGGGCATGGTGTACGCCACCTGCGTCAACATGGTCGGCAAGTGGTATCCGGAGCGCAAGGGCGGCAAGACCGGCTTCGTCAACGGCGGTTTCGCCTACGGCTCGGTGCCCTTCGTCTTCCTCTTCAACGGCTACATGGACCTGACCAACTTCCGCTGGGTGCTGGTCTCGGTGGGTGTGTTCCTGGCCGGAATCGTCGCGTTCTCCGGCTACTTCTTCAGGGACCCGCCGAAGAACTGGTGGCCCTCCGCGATCGACCCGCTGAACCCGCCCGCCGACCCGCGTGCGGCCCGCTCGATGCGGATGAACCCGCCGGCGGTCCACCAGTACTCCCCCAAGGAGGCGTGGAAGACCGGCCGGGTGGCCCTGATGTGGTTCTGTCTGGCGTGCACGTCCGGCGTGAACATCTTCGGTATCGCGTTCCAGGTGGACATCGGCGAGGAGGCCGGCTTCGCGGGCGGGATCGTGGCCACGGCCATGTCCCTCAAGGCGATCGTCAACGGTACCGGCCGCGGCGTCATCGGCTGGCTCTCCGACCTCTACGGCCGCAAGCGGTGCCTGCTCGCCGTGTGCGTCATCCTGGGCCTCGCCCAGTTCGGCATCCTCTGGTCGGCGGACAGCAAGAACCTGACCCTGTTCCTGATCTTCTCCGCGATCTCCGGCTTCGGCGGCGGCGCGATCTTCCCGATGTTCGCGGCCCTCACCGCGGACTACTTCGGCGAGAACAACAACGCGTCCAACTACGGCATGGTCTACAGCGCCAAGCTCGTCTCCGGTCTGGGAGCGGGCATGGGTGCCGTGGTCGTCGGCGCATGGGGGCACTCCGGTGCCTTCATCCTGGCCGGCTCGATCTCGCTCTTCGCCGGCTGCGTGGCGCTGTTCCTCAGCCCGCCGGGACGCGACAAGGAAGGGAGCCGCATCGTTCCCAATCCACAACCGCTCGGCGAGGACACGGCCGGACCGTGACCCGCCCGGACAGAGCTCGTGGGCTGACCGTCCCACCTGTGAGGAGGCCCCTCCCTGACGCGGGAGGGGCCTCCTCATGCCGGTACGGCTCTCAGCACTTCTCCCTCAGGGAGTGCAGGTGCGCGCTGGAGCGGCGCGCGAAGGTGAGGGACTCGGCCGGGTTGTCGTGCTCGGCCTGCCAGTGGTGGGCCATGCGGTGGCCGCGCAGCCGGGTGACGGCGGAGATGAAGCGCTGGTAGTCGATGTCGCCGTCGCCCACGTCGGTCATGTTGTAGCCGTACGGGTTCGACGGGTCGCTCTCCCCGTCCTTCACGTGGAACAGCGGGTAGCGGTCGGGCCGCCTGAGGACGTAGTTCAGCGGGTCGAACGGCGCGGGCTTGCCGTCGGGACGCTTGGAGAAGCGGAACTGGCCGACGTACGCCCAGTAGATGTCCATCTCCAGGTAGACGAGGTCCGGGTCGGTCTCCTTGAGCAGGATGTCGTAGAGGCGGACCTTGGGGTTGTCCGTGGCGAAGGAGAACTCCTCGGAGTGGTTGTGCTGGTAGAACTTCATGCCCCGGGCCTTCGCGGCGGCGCCGTAGGTGTTGAAGTCCTCGGCGGCGCGCTTCCAGGCGTCGACGGTCGAGCCGTAGCGGAACGGGCCCGAGGCCGTGCCGATGTGCTTGAGGCCGAGGGCCTGGGCGTCGTCGAGGACCTTGGTGAGGTTCTGGGCGAAGGTGTAGGCGTTCGGGTCGTTGGAGTAGTAGCCGACGTGGCTGCCGATGGGGTTCAGGCCGTGGTTCCGTGCCAGCCGCTTGAGCTGGGCGAGGGTGATGGGGCCCGCGGAGCCCTGGGTGTAGCCGGCGAACTCGACCTCGTCGTAGCCGTATCTCTCCAGTTCGGCGAAGACAGGGCCGAAGCCGAGGGTGGAGACCTTGTCGCGCAGGCTGTAGAGCTGGATGCCGAGGCGGCCGGGCGGCAGCACGGGGCGGCCTCGGCCCTTGGCGCCGGACGCGGTGCCGGTGGTGGCCGCCGCGTTGCCGGTGGCAGCGGTCGCGGGTGCGGCGGCACCGAGCAGGGCGGCGGCGGTGGCGCCGGCGGCCACGCCGAGCATGCCGCGTCTGCTGAGGCGGTGGGTGAGCTCGGGATCGGGCTGGGAGAAGCGGCTCATGCGTGGAACTCCTCGTGATCGCGGGGCGTTGTCAGTGGTGAGTGCTTCACTTGTGACCGGTCGGGACTGAGACAGGGACTGAGGCTCTGTCCTCAGCCGAGACCGGCGAGTTCGAGCAGCAGTGACTTCACATCGGTGGCCGCGACGCGGTCACCGACAGCACGGGGGGTGGAGCAGATGAGGAGCGGACCGTCGTCGTCGCTCGCCGGAAGGCGGCCGTGGCTGCCGCGAATAGGTGAGGGGTCCAGGGGCACGACCGCCATGCGGTAGCGCATGCCGAGTTTCTTGCGCGCCAGTGCGGTGGCCGCCTTGACCTTGACGTAGGGGTCGAGGGGATCCATGAAGAGTTCGACCGGGTCGTAGCCGGGTTTGCGGTGGATCTCGACGAGTCGCGCGAAGTCGGGCGCGTGGGCGTCGTCGAGCCAGTAGTAGTACGTGAACCAGGCGTCGGGTTCCGCCACGGCGACGAGTTCGCCCGCGCGCGGATGGTCGAGGTGATGGGCCTTCTTGCCCTCGTCGTCGAGGAGTTGGCCGAGGCCGGGCAGACCGTCGAGGGCGGCCCGGGTGGCGTCGATGTCCTCGGGGCGGCGCACATATACGTGGGCGATCTGGTGGTCGGCGACCGCGAAGGCACGGGACGCCATCGGGTCGAGGTACTCCATGCCGTCCTGCGTGTGCACTTCCAGGAGGCCGGCGCGGCGCAGAGCGCGGTTGATGTCGACGGGCCGGCTCACGCGGGTGATGCCGTACTCGGACAGCGCGACGACCGTGCGGCCCTCGGCGCGGGCGTCGTCCAGGAGCGGGGCCAGGGCGGCGTCCAGGGCGGCGGCCGCCTTCAGGGAGCGCGGGTCGTCGGGGCCGAAGCGCTGCAGGTCGTAGTCGAGATGAGGGAGGTAGCAGAGCGTCAGATCGGGGTGCCGGGTGCGGTTGATGTGGCGGGTCGCGTCGATGATCCACCGGCTGGAGACGAGGTCGGCTCCGGGGCCCCAGAAGTGGAAGAGGGGGAACGTGCCGAATTTCTCGGTGAGTTCGTCGTGCAGCGCGGCCGGCCGGGTGTAGCAGTCGGGTTCCTTGCGGCCGTCGGCGTAGTAGACCGGACGGGGGGTGACGGTGAAGTCGGTGTCGGCGCCCATGGCGTACCACCAGCAGATGTTCGCGACGGTGTAGCCGGGGTGGGCGCGGCGGGCGGCGTCCCAGAGCTTGTCGCCGGCCACGAGCCCGTTGTGCTGGCGCCACAGGAGGACGTCGCCGAGTTCGCGGAAGTACCAGCCGTTGCCGACGATGCCGTGCTCCGAGGGCGTGGTGCCGGTGAGGAACGTGGACTGGGCGGCGCAGGTGACGGCGGGCAGGACGGTGCCCAGCGCGGCGCGGGAGCCGGACTGTCCGAGCGCCTTGAGACGGGGCATGTGGTCGAGGAGCCGGGGGGTGAGGCCGACGACGTCGAGGACGAGGAGGGGGGTGGGGCCTGCCGGGGCCGAGCGGGTGCCCGGGTCGGAAGGGTGGGTGCTCATGGCAGCTCCTTCAGGCCGAGGTCCGTCAGCAGGTCGCGGGCGAGGGTGAGTTCGGCGGCGATGCCCTCGGCGAGCTGGGCGCGGCCCCGGGGGCGCAGCTCGGGCGGGAGTGCCTGCCAGGTGTAGGTCTCGACCTCCAGGTGGCGGGTGAGCGGGGCCGGGCCGCCGACGAGCCGGGTCAGTGCGGACTTCAGGACCGGGAGTGTGGAGGTGAGGGGCGCGGCGGGGGCCGCGTGCAGGGGGACGTGGAAGTGGGCGCGCCAGGGTGCGCTGTCCGGCAGGGCGTGGCCGGCGAGGGCCTCGTCGAGGTCGTCGGTGGCGCGCAGCCCGGCGGCTGTGGCCGTGCGGGTCTGGTGCAGGAAGCGGGGTTCGGCGAACGCGGCGAGTGCCTCGCGGACCTCGGGCAGATGGGGGTGCTCGGCGTGCAGGGCGGCGGAGAGCTGGGACTTGACGACGGGGACACGGGCCTGGGTGAGGGCGTCCAGGGCGGTGTCCGGATCTTCGAAGGAGGTGGCGAGATGGCAGGTGTCGACACAGATGCCGATGCGGTCGTGGCCGATCGCGGTGAGCGGGGCGATGGCGTCGCGGGTGGTCTCGACGACGCAGCCGGGTTCCGGTTCCAGGCCGACGCGGATGGAGCGGCCGGTCAGTTCCTCGATGGCGTCGAGGCGTTCGGCGAGGGTGCGCAGGGCGGTGTGGGCGGTCTCCGCGCGCTCGTCGTCGTACGCGGTGCGCCAGGCGAGGGGCAGGGTGGAGATGGTGCCCTCGGCCACGTCGTCGGGGAGGAGCCCCGCGAGGACCCGGGCCAGGGCGCTGGTGTGGTCGAGGCGTTCCGGGTCGGACCAGTCCGGCTTGTAGACGCGGTACTTGACCTCCTCGGCGCCGAAGCCCTCATAGGGGAAGCCGTTGAGAGTGACGACTTCGAGGCCGCGGCGGTCGAGCTCGGTGCGCAGGCCGCGCAGCGCGGAAGGGTCGGTGACGAGGGCGTGGGCGGCGTCCTTGGCGAGCCACAGCCCGATCCCGAGCCGGTCGCGGCCCAGCCGGCGGCGGACGGGCTCGCAGTGGTCACGGAGCTGGGCGAGGACCCCGTCGAGGGTTTCGGCGGGGTGGACGTTGGTGCAGTAGGCGAGGTGGACGGTGGACCCGTCGGGGTGGCGGAAGCGCATGGTTCACGCCTCCGCGACGGGGACCCGAGCCGGCTGGTCGCCGTCTCCCGGGCCGGGATCCGGCTCGTGCGGGTCCTTGGGGGCGCCGCGGAGGATGGAGTTGCCCTCGTGCGTGGCCTCGGTGCCGGTGACGTCGAGGTTCAGGCGGCCGCTGAGCCCGTAGAAGGCGACGGGGTTGCGCCACAGCACCCGGTCGACGTCGTCCTCGTCGAAGCCCTCGGCCAGCATCAGGTCGCCGACCTTGCGGGTCTTGAGGGGGTCGCTCCTCCCCCAGTCGGCGGCGGAGTTCACCAGGACCTGCTCGGTGCCGTAGGCGCGCAGGATCGCGACCATCCGTTCCTCGTCCATCTTGGTGTCCGGATAGACGGAGAAGCCCAGCCAGCAGCCGCTGTCCTTGGCCTCCTTGACGGTGGTCTCGTTGAGGTGGTCGACCAGGACGCGTTCCGGGGGCAGGGCGGACTCCCGGACGGCGTCGAGGGTGCGGCGCAGGCCGGCGAGCTTGTCGCGGTGCGGGGTGTGCACCAGGGCGGGCAGGCCATGGTCCGCGGCGAGCTGGAGCTGCGTGGCGAGGGCGGTGTCCTCGGCGGGGGTCATGGAGTCATAGCCGATCTCGCCGACGGCCACGACGTTGTCCTTGACGAGATACCGGGGCAGTTCGTCGAGGACGGGCGCACAGCGCGGGTCGTTCGCCTCCTTGGGGTTGAGGGCGATCGTGCAGTGGTGGGCGATGCCGTACTGGGCGGCGCGGAAGGGTTCCCAGCCGAGCAGCGAGTCGAAGTAGTCGCGGAAGGAGGCGGGCGAGGTGCGGGGCTGGCCGAGCCAGAAGGAGGGCTCGACGACGGCGCGGACGCCGGCGGCGTACATGGCCTCGTAGTCGTCGGTGGTCCGGGAGGTCATGTGGATGTGGGGGTCGAAGATGCGCATCAGGACTCCTTGCCGTGGGGGTGGTCCGTGCCGTCCGTCCGGTGGGCCGGGGTGGCGGACTCGGTCAGGTCCAGGACGCGGTACAGGTCCTCGGGGACGGTGCGGCCTGCGGCGGTGCGCTCGGCGGCGTAGTCGCCCAGCATGCGGGCGAGTTCGTCGTCGCCGTGGGCGCGCCGGGGCAGGTCGGCCACGTGGTCGACGGGGACGCCGGTGAACAGGCACTTCAGCACGGCGTGGCGCCAGTCGTGGGCGGCCAGGTGCCGGGCGGCGTACGGGCCGACGGCGGCGGTGAGGAGCCGGGTGTCGTTGGTGCGCAGGGCGTCCTCGACGAGAGGGAGGGCGGCGGGGCCGGACACCAGGTGGGGCAGGGCGTGCAGGACGGCGCGGCGCTCGTCGGCGGTGCCCTGGAAGTACACCCGGGTCAGGGCGTCGGTTCCGGCGCGGGCCGCGTGGAGGATGAGGACCCGGGCGGCGTCGGCGTGCGCGGCACCGCAGCGCCGACCGGCCTCGGCGAGACGCAGCTCCCACGGGGAGATCGGCCCGTGGATGCCGGGGTGGGAGGCGGCCTCGTCGAGGGCGTGCTCGAGCCAGGACCGGGCGGCTCGGTCGAGGTGGGTGGTGAGGTGGCGACGGAGGTCGGCGGGCGAGGGGGTGGGAGCGGTGCCGGGACCGGGTTGGCCGGTGTGGGTGGTGCTGTCGGTTCTCGCCGCCGGTGTGGTGCGGGGCTGGGTCATGGGGTGCTGCTCCCTTCAGGGGTGGCGGAGGGAGCGCCGTGGGGTGGCGCGGCCTGCTGGAGGGCCGGAGCGGGGTGGGGCGATGTGCTGGCCGCGGTCCGCTCGGCGTGGCGGAGGAACGGGAGGGAGTGTGCGGCGAAGTGCGGGCCGGCGTGGGAGTGGCGGGGCAGTTCGACGACGGTCAGGCCCTGGTAACCGGTGGCGGCGAGGGCCGCCAGGACCGGCGGGAAGTCGATCTCCCCGTCTCCGAAGGGGAGGTGCTCGTGGACGCCTCGCCGCATGTCCTCGATCTGGACGTGCCGCAGCCAGGGTGCGGCGGCGCGCACGCAGTCGGCGGGAGAGAGGGGTTCGAGGCACTGGCAGTGGCCGAGGTCGAGAGTGAGTCCGAGAGGCTCGGGGTCGCCGAGCGTGCGGCGGAGGTGGTGGAAGTCGGCCAGGGTGGCGAGGAGGTGGCCCGGTTCGGGTTCGACGGCGAGCGGGATGCCGGCGGAGGCGGCGGCGTCCAGCACGGGCGTGAGGGTCTCGGCGAGACGCTTCCACGCGGTGTCCGTGTCGGTGCCGTCCGGGAGGACGCCGCTGAAGCAGTGGACCGCGTGGGCGCCGAGGTCGGCCGCGACCCGCACGGCACGGACGAGGAGGTCGGCCCGGCGCGCCCGGTCACCGGGGTCCGGGTCCAGCAGGGAGGGGCCGTGTTTGCGGCGTGGGTCGAGCACATAGCGGGCGCCCGTCTCCACGGTGACGCCGAGGCCGAGCGCGTCCAGCCGCCGCGCGACCCGTCGGGTGCGGGTGGCGAGGTCGGGGGCGAGGGGGTCGAGGTGCATGTGGTCGAGGGTCAGACCGACGCCGTCGTAGCCGAGATCGGCGAGGAGGGAGAGCGCGTCGTCGAGCCGGAGGTCGGCGAGACCGTTGGTGCCGTAGCCGAAGCGGAGGGGCTGGAGGGGCTGGAGGGGATCGAGAGGGGAGTTCTCCGGGGTCACGTCACGCTCACCTTCTTCGCGAACCGTGCTCCCAGCGGGGCCAGGGCCGCGATGAGGAGGGCCGTGGCCGTGCCCTTGGAGCGGGCGGTCAGGGTGGCCTGAAGGGGGATCGTGGCGCGGACGCCGGCGCCGACGGCTCGTTGGGTGAGCGGAGGTGAGGGGTTGAGCGTGGCGTGGAAGTAGGGGCGGGCGGTGGCCGCGACGTAGGCGGCCGCGAGAGCGGTGGTGACCGCCATGCCTCTCTCCGGCGGCCTCGCGGGACTGAGGTGGGCTGCGGGTTTCCGGCCGGGCAATGGTCCTGGAGGCCGAGTCGTTTCTGGCCCGAGAGGGTCGAGAGCGGTTGCCCCTCGGTGCTCGGACGGGCGGTGCGTCACCGCACGGGTCAGCAGGGCGGTCGTCGCGAGCGCCGCCAAGGGGGCCAGCGGTGAACCGCCCTGGGCTTCCTGACGGGAGACCGTCGTGACGGCCAGCGTGTGGGTGCCCAGCAGGGCCGCTGAGCGGAGCGCCGGTCGGGTGCGGCCGGTCGTCGCGGCCGCTCCCAGAAGGAGGTCGAGGCCACGGGCCGTGGCCATGGCCACGGGGCCCGCGGGGGTGTGTTTCAGGCCGAGGTCGTACGCCCAGACGGTCGCCGCGAGGGGCACGGCGACGGCCAGGGCGGGACGGCCGGCGCGGGCGGCGAGGGCCAGTCCGGCACCGGTGAGGGCACAGGCCGCCGTGAGCGCGGCGGCCGGGCGCACGCGGCCGGAGGGAAGGGGGCGGTGCGGGCGTTCGACGGCGTCGATGTCGCGGTCAGCCCAGTCGTTGAGGGCCATGCCGGCCTCATAGAGACAGAGGGAGGAGCCGATGGCGAGCAGGGTGCGGGCGTTGGGCGCCGCGCCGGTGGCGGCCGTGCCGGCCAGGGCGTCGCCCGGGACGCTGAACAGGGCGGGCAGACGGAGAAGTTCGGCCCAGGCGCGTCGGCGGGAGTGGCCGGTGCGTGGGCGGGGGGCCGTGTCACCGGAGCCGCCTCCAAGAGCGGCTGTGGACGCGCCCTCGATGCGTCCGCGAGAGCTGTCGCGCGCCGTCACAGCGCTTCCCCCGTCTCGTCGGGCTGTGCCACCGGCCCCATGACCTGGCCCTCTCCACCGGCCTGCCCCAGGCTCCGCCCGAACCGGACCAGTTCCTCGTACTGCTCGGCGAGACCGGACGGCCCGTCCCCGACGGGGTCCTTGAAGTAGAAGCCGAGGGCGTCGAGCGGGCCGGACAGGCCGGTCTCGTGGGCGCGGAGGGTCAGCCGGGCCAGGTCCAGGACCAGAGGTGCCGCGAGCGCCGAGTCGCAGCCCTGCCAGATGGTCTGGAGGATCATGCGGGTGCCGAGGAAGCCGTCGAAGGCGATGTGGTCCCAGGCGGTCTTCCAGTCGCCCAGGGCCGGGACGTCGTCGATGTGGACCTCGCCCTCGGGGACGGTGCCGAGGGTGTCGGCGAGGACGCGTTCCTTGCCGGCGTTCTTCGCCGCGGCGGCGGCCGGGTCGGCGAGGGCGGCGCCGTCGCCGCCGCCCAGCAGGTTCGTGCCGGACCAGGCACGGACCCTCAGCGCCCGCTGCGCGAACATCGGGCCCAGCACGGCCCGCAGCAGTGTCTGTCCGGTCTTGCCGTCCCGTCCGGCGTACGGCAGGCCGCTCCGCTCGGCCTCGCGGCCGGCGGCGGGGTGGTGGATGCCTTCGGAGGGGGTGAAGTTGACGTAGGGGCAGCCGGCGCGCAGGGCGGCCAGCGCGTACAGGGTGCTGGGAGGGAGAGGGGCGTCGGGGCCCTGGGACGCGGGCTCGGTGGAGGCGACGTTCACCACCACGGTCCGCTCCAGCGCGTGGCGGTGCGCGAAGTCGCGTATGTCGTCGGCGAAGGCCGTGATCAGTTCGGCCTCGCTCCTGGTGTCCCCCGGGGTGGGGCCACCGGGCCTGATCTCCCGGTCGGCGGCGGCGAGGTCGGCGGCGACGGCGGTGGCGACGCCCGGTGGGAGGACACCGCCGGCGGTCAGGGTCTCGGCGCGTTTGGGCAGGGGGCAGTCGAGGGTGTCGTGGCCGCCGAAGACGAGGTCGGACAGCGCGGGCAGACCGCTGTCGGTGAACGCCGGGGTCTCGGTGACCATGCCGGTGGGCGGGTGGAGTCCCGCGGTGATGGCGGCGCACCCCGTGACGACGGTGGTGGCGACGGAGCCTCGGGCTCCGATCAGCCACACCCCCACACGCGGTCGGGAGAGGGACGCGGACATGGGCAGCCTCCTGGTCGTGCGCGAACCCGAGGGGGAAGGGAGACGGCGGGCGGGGGTCCGGCGTCCCCCGCCCGCCGCCGTTCAGTCGCCCTTGACGGGCAGTTCCTTCAACTGGATGTTGCGGAAGGAGACCTGGTCGCCGGCGCCATGGTTCTGGAGGCCGATGTAGCCGTCGGTCAGGCTCCGCTGGGGGTCCTTGTTGGTGAAGTCGTTGATCTTGACTCCGTTGAGGAACACCTGGAGGCGTTCGCCCTGGACCTTGATCTCGTAGGAGTTCCACTGGCCGGGCGGCCGCAGCACCTGGTCACGGGCCTTGATGTTCGCCGACTTGAACGAGTAGACGGAGCCCGTGGTGCGGTCGGCCGCGTCCGTGGCGTCGATCTGGATCTCGTAGCCCTTGTTCACCGCGGACCAGGGGTCGTCGGAGGCCGGGAAGCCCACGAAGATCCCGGAGTTGTCGTCGCCCCGCATCTTCCAGTCGAGCTTGAGGGAGTACGACTTCAGCTCCTTGGCCTGGTACCAGAGCAGGCCCATGCCGCCCTCGGACTCCATCACGCCGTCCTTGACGGCGAACTTGCCGGGTCCGGCCTGCTTCCAGCCCTCCAGGGTCTGGCCGTTGAAGATCTTCCGGTAGTCCTTGCTCGGCTTGCAGTCCGCCTTGACCTGGCCGGTGGCGTACTGGAGGCCGCCGAGCAGGTGGGCCCGGAAGGCCTCTTCGGCGTAGGACTCCTTGGTGTGGCCACCGCCGGTGTAGAAGGACCGGCCGCCGCCGTAACTCTGGCACCAGGCGATCGGGTGGTCGCCCTTCATGTTCCCGCCCTGGTAGGTGGTCTCGTCCAGGGTGGCGAGGACCTTGGCCTGCTCACGCGGGTTGGTGCGGTAGTTGTACCACTCGTCGGTGCGCTCCCAGGCGTCGCCCAGGTGGGCGGTCGACGGGTGGTCGTGGTCCTCGACACGGACGGTGGCCTTCTGGTTGGCCGGGTGCGAGTCGAAGTAGGCGCCGACGAGGCCGCCGTAGAAGGACCAGTCGTATTCGGTGTCGGCGGCGGCGTGGATGCCCATGTACCCGCCGCCGCCCGCCACGTAGTTCTCGAACGCCTTCTGCTGTTCGGCGTTGAGGACGTCACCGGTGGTGGACAGGAAGGCCACCGCGTCGTACTTGGCGAGGTTGGTGGTGGTGAACTGCTTGGCCTCCTCGGTCGCGTCGACCGTGATGCCGGCCGGGCCGCCGAGCTCCTTCAGCGCGGCGATGCCGGCCGGGATGGAGTCGTGGCGGAAGCCGGCGGTCTTGGAGAAGACGAGGACCTTCTTGCCTCCCTTGAACGGCTCCTTGGAGAACTCGAAGTCGTCCACGTCGTACAGCGCGCCCGCGCCGCCCTTGAAGACCAGGTAGATGTCCGTGGTCTTCTTGGGCAGGGACCGCAGCGGTACGTCGACGTTCTGGAAGGTCTCCCAGCCGCCGGTCGGCGGGATATACGCCGAGCCGTGCAGCGGTCCGTCGGGCGAGCCGGTGCGCAGTTCGATGAAGCCGCCCGCGCCGCCGGAGGAGGCCCGCACGGTCATCTTCTTCTGCCCGTCGAACCGGTAGGGGGTGAAGGAGATCCAGTCGCCGTCGTCGATGTTGCCGACGGTCTTGCCGCCGTTGGCGCCGGTCTTGTCGATGACCGTGACGCCCTGCTGCTTGGAGAAGTGCTCGCCCTGGCGGTGCAGGGGCTGGAGCACGGTGCGGGCGGTGCCGGTCAGGGCCTCCTGGCCGTTGGCCCCGCCGTCCGTGTAGCCGGCGCCGACGACGCCGTAGATGTTGGCGTTGGGGTCGTGGCCGCCGTCACCGGGGGGCGGCTTCAGGGTGCCCTCGCAGCCCATCTCGCTGGTCAGCTCGTGGGCGTGGGAGTCGTGGCCGAGGCTGTAGGCGACCTTGACCTTGGAGCAGTCGACCGTCTCCTCGGGGTCGGTGACGGTCACCTTGAACGGGACGGGCTTGCCGAACTCGGCCATGGTGCCGTTGCCCGGGATGTCGATCCGCACCTTGGGCTCGGTGTTGCCGACCACGATCCGGGTGCTGGCGTTGCCGGTGTTGCCCTCGGCGTCCTTGGCGGTGAAGGTGGCGGTGTAGGTGCCGATCTTCTTGTACCTGTGGGTGGGGTTGAGACCCTCGCCCTTGGTGCCGTCGCCGAAGTCCCAGCTGTAGGTGAGGTCCGGGGAGTCGGCGTCCTTGGCCGAGCCGGTGAACTTGACCTTCAGGCCGGCCGCTCCGGACGTCTTGTCGGCGCTGACCTCGGCGATCGGCGAGAAGCCGTCCTCGGCGTTCTCGATCCGGTACAGCGCGGAGTGCTCGTCGCCCTGGAACCAGGAGACGCCGTAGTCGAGGACGTAGAGCGCGCCGTCGGGGCCGAACTCCATGTCCATGATCTGGGTGCCGGTCCACGGGAAGTCGTTGATCTTCGCTACGGACCCGTCGCCGTTCTGCTCGATCCGCTTGATCCAGCGGCGGCCGAACTCACCCGCGAAGAAGTCGCCGTCGTAGGCCTCGGGGAACTTCACCTTGGAGTCGAGGTCGGGGTCGTAGCGGTAGACCGGGCCGGCCATCGGGGACTCGGAGCCGGTGCCGAACTCGGGCACCGAAGCGCCGTCGTACGGGATCCAGGCGGCCTGCGCGGGCGGCAGGTCGGTGAGGCCCGTGTTGTACGGCGAGGTGTTCTTCAGGGCGGCGCAGTCGAACTTCTCGCCGGACTCCTTGGTAGCGAAGTCGTAGTCGAGGTAGGCGTCGTTGTTGCCGGTGCAGAAGGGCCAGCCGAAGTTGGCGGCCTTCGTCACCTTGGCGAACTCGACCTGTCCCGCCGGACCCCGCTTGGGGTCGGCGGCGCCCGCGTCGGGGCCGTAGTCGCCGACGTAGACGATGCCGGTCTTGTCGTCGACGCTCATCCGGAACGGGTTGCGGAAGCCCATCGCGTAGATCTCGGGGCGGGTCTTGTCCGTTCCCGGGGCGAAGAGGTTGCCGTCCGGGACGGTGTACGAGCCGTCCTCGGCGACCTTGATGCGCAGGATCTTGCCGCGCAGGTCGTTGGTGTTGGCGGAGCTGCGCCGGGCGTCGAAGGCGGGGTTGCGGCCCTCGCGGTCGTCGATGGGCGTGTAGCCGTCGGAGGCGAAGGGGTTGGAGTCGTCGCCGGTCGACAGATAGAGGTTGCCGGCCGCGTCGAAGTCGATGTCGCCGCCGACGTGGCAGCAGATGCCGCGGGAGGCCGCGACGTCGATGACCTTCTTCTCGCTGGCCTTGTTCAGCGTGCCGTTAGCGTTCAGGACGAAGCGGGAGAGGCGGTTGACGCCGTCGAACTTCTTGAACTCCTCGGCGGTGCCGGTCTCCGGGGCGTCCCCCGCGGGGGTGTCGAGCGGCGGGGCGTAGTAGAGGTAGATCGCCCGGTTGTTCTTGAAGTCCGGGTCGATGCCGACGCCCTGCAGTCCCTCCTCGTCGTGGCTGTAGACGTCGAGCTTGCCGGCGACCTTGGTGACGCCGCCCTGGTCGGTGAGGCGCAGTGTGCCGTCGCGCGAGGTGTGCAGCACGCTGCGGTCCGGGAGCACGGCGAGCGACATCGGCTCGCCCGTCTCGGGTTCGCCCTTGGCGAGCGGCACCTGCTGGAACTGTCCCTCGGCGGCTGCCGGATCGTCGTGTTCCGGGTGGCCGGGGTGGGCGCCGGCGACGGTGGCCGGGGTGCCCACGGCCAGGAGCAGGCCGGTGAACAGGGCGACGGTGGCGCGAAGCCCGGGACGCCCGGGATGCCTGGGGGTGCGGGTGCTTCTGAGTCCGGTTCTGTGCACGAAGTCCCTCCGGGAACGGGGTGGGCCGTACGGGGTGGGTGCGTAGACGTGCGGTGCGGGCGCCGGGGTGCGCCGTCACCCCGGAGGTTCGTTGTTCCTGGTTCAGCTGTTGAACGCCGCGTCGAAGGACGCGCTCGGTGGGTCGAAGTCGAAGGCCTTCAGCCGGGTCAGCGCCTCGGGCGCCCCCTGGAGCCGGTCCATGCCGGCGTCCTCCCACTCGACCGAGACCGGGCCCTGGTAGTCGATGGAGCGCAGCATCCGGAAGACGTCCTCCCAGGGGACGTCGCCGTGCCCGGCGGAGACGAAGTCCCAGCCGCGCCGCGGGTCGCCCCAGGGCAGGTGGCTGCCGAGCCGGCCGTTGCGTCCGTCGAGGCGCTTGCGGGCCTCCTTGCAGTCGACGTGGTAGATCCGGTCGCGGAAGTCCCAGAGGAAGCCGACCGGGTCGAGGTCCTGCCACACGAAGTGCGAGGGGTCGAAGTTGAGGCCGAAGGCGGGGCGCCGGCCGACCGCCTCCAGGGCGCGGACCGTCGTCCAGTAGTCGTAGGCGATCTCGCTGGGATGCACCTCGTGCGCGAACCGCACGCCCTCGGCGTCGAAGACGTCCAGGATCGGGTTCCAGCGGTCGGCGAAGTCCTGGTAGCCGCGTTCGATCATGGCGTCGGGGGCGGGCGGGAACATGGCGACCAGGTGCCAGATCGCGGAGCCGGTGAACCCGATGACGGTGTCGACGCCGAAGGCGGCCGCGGCGCGCGCGGTGTCCTTCATGCGTTCCGCGGCCCGCTGCCGTACGCCCTCGGGGTCTCCGTCGCCCCACACGGCGCCCGGCACGATGGCCTGGTGACGTTCGTCGATGATGGCGTCACAGACGGCCTGGCCGACGAGGTGGTTGGAGACGGCCCAGCACTTGAGGCCGTACTTGTCGAGCACGGCCCGGCGGCCGTCGAGATAGCCGGGGTCGGAGAGCGCCTTGTCGACTTCGAAGTGGTCGCCCCAGCAGGCGAGTTCGAGTCCGTCGTAGCCGAAGTCGCGGGCGAGCCGGCAGACCTCTTCCAGGGGCAGGTCCGCCCACTGGCCGGTGAACAGCGTGAACGTACGCGGCATCCGCGTCAGCCTCCTCAGACCGCGATCGGCGTGTAGACGGAGTTCTTCTCCGCGCTCTCCTCAACCGCCGCGAGCACGCGCTGCACCTGCAGCCCGTCGGCGAAGGAGGGTTCGGGGCGGCGGCCCTCGGCGACGGCGTGGACCAGGTCGCGGGCCTGGTGGACGAAGGTGTGCTCGTAGCCGAGGCCGTGGCCCGGCGGCCACCAGGCGTCCAGGTAGGGGTGGTCGGGTTCGGTGACGAGGATCCGGCGGAAGCCGGCCTCCGGGCCCGGTTCGGTGCCGTCGTGGAACGACAGCTCGTTGAGCCGCTCCAGGTCGAAGGCGAGCGAGCCGCGCTCCCCGTTGAGCTCGATGCGCAGGGCGTTCTTGCGGCCGGTGGCGTAGCGGGTGGCCTCGAAGGAGGCCAGGGCGCCGGAGGGGAAGCGGGCGGTGAACAGGGCGGCGTCGTCCACGGTGACCTGGCCGGTGCCGGCCGAGGAGACCGCGGCCAGGCCGCTCGTGGCGCCGGTGGGCAGCGGCCGCTCCCGTACGAACGTCTCCGTCAGCGCGGAGACGCCCGCCAGCCGCTCCCCTGTCAGGTACTGCGCGAGGTCGATGATGTGTGCGCCCAGGTCGCCGAGCGAGCCTGAACCGGCCTGCTCCCTGCGCAGCCGCCAGGTCAGCGGGAACTCCGGGTCGACGAGCCAGTCCTGGAGGTACGTCACCCGCAGGTGCCGCAGCCTGCCCAGGCGGCCCTCGTCGACCATCCGGCGGGCCAGGGCGGTGGCCGGCACCCGGCGGTAGTTGAAGCCGACCATCGCCACCTGGCCGCGTGCGTACGCCTCCTCGGCCGCGCGTTCCATCGACGCGGCCTCCTCGACGGTGTTGGCGAGGGGCTTCTCGCACAGGACGTGCTTGCCCGCGGCCAGGGCGGCCAGCGCGATCTCGGCGTGGCTGTCGCCGGGGGTGCAGATGTCGACGAGGTCGATGTCGTCCCGTTCGACGAGGGCACGCCAGTCGGTCTCGGTGGACGCCCAGCCGTGCCGGTCGGCCGCGGCCCGCACGGCGTTCCGGTCCCGGCCGCAGATCGCGGCCTGCACCGGGTTCAGCGGCAGGTCGAAGACGCGGCCCGCGGTGCGCCAGCCCTGGGAGTGGGCGGCGCCCATGAAGGCGTAGCCCACCATCCCCACGCGCAGGGGTGGCTTGCCTGCCTCCTCGGTCCCTTCTGACTGCTGCTGCGGCTGTCCCATGTGGGAGTCCTCCTCGTCCTGGTCGGGGTCGCGCACGTGGGGGGTGCGGGGGCGAAACCGGTCACTGGAAGCCGGTGGGCATGTACTGGTCGACGTTGGTCTTGTCGACGACGGCCGAGTAGAGCGTGATCGACGCGGGGATCTCGAACTCGGCCATGCCGCCGACGCCCTTGCCCTGGCCGAGGGCGCGGGCGAGGTCGATCGCGGAGGCGGCCATGGTCGGCGGGTAGAGCACCGTCGCCTTGAGCACGCCGTCGTCCTGCTTGATGGCCTGGAAGGCGGAGAGCGCACCGGCTCCGCCGACCATCAGGAAGCCGTCGCGCCCGGCCTGCTCGATGGCCCGCAGCGCGCCCACGCCCTGGTCGTCGTCGTGGTTCCACAGCGCGTCGAACTTCGACTGGGCCTGGAGCAGCTGGGCCATCTTGGCCTGGCCGGACTCGACGGTGAAGTCGGCGGCCTGGCGGGCGACCTTCTTGATGTTGGGGTAGTTCTTCAGGGCGTCGTCGAAGCCCTTGGTGCGCTGCTTGGTCAGCTCCAGGTTGTCCAGGCCGGCCAGTTCGATGACGCGGGCGCCCGACTTCCCCTTGAGCTTCTCGCCGATGTAGTGCCCGGCGTTGAGGCCCATGCCGTAGTTGTCGCCGCCGATCCAGCAGCGGTAGGCCTGCGGGGTGTTGAAGATCCGGTCGAGGTTGACGACCGGGATGCCCGCGCGCATCGCCTTCAGCCCGACCTGGGTGAGGGCCTTGCCGTCGGCGGGCAGCACCACCAGGACGTCGACCTTCTTGTTGATGAGGGTCTCGATCTGGCCGATCTGCTGGGCGGTGTCGTTGGACCCCTCGGTGATCTCCAGCTTGACGTCCGAGTACTTCTCGGCGCGCTCCTGTGCGTTGTCGTTGATGGCGTTGAGCCAGCCGTGGTCGGCCTGCGGTCCGGCGAAGCCGATGGTGACCCGCTTGCCCGGCTTGTCGTCGGCGGCGGGCTGGTCGTTGCCGGCCGGCTCGTCCTTGGAGTCGGAGGGCTCGTTGCTCGTGCAGCCCGTGAGGAGGGCACCGGCGGAGACGGCGGCGGCCCCGAAGAGCAGTCCTCTGCGGCTCGTGATCTCTGTCATGGCGGTGAACCCTTTCCTCAGGTCGTGCTCGCGGTACGGCGCTGGACCAGCACGGCGGCGACGATGATCGCGCCCTTGGCGATCTGCTGGACGTCGCTCTGCAGGTTGTTCAGGGCGAAGATGTTGGTGATCGTGGTGAAGATCAGGACGCCCAGCACGGAGCCGGTGATGGTGCCGCGGCCCCCGGTGAGCAGGGTGCCGCCGATGATCGCGGCGGCGATGGCGTCGAGTTCGTAGAGGTTGCCGTTGGTGTTCTGGCCGGAGCCGGACAGGATGATCAGCAGGAAGGCGGCGATGCCGCAGCACAGGCCGGACAGCAGATAGAGGTAGAGCCGCTGACGGCGTACGTCGATGCCGGCGAGCCGGGCCGCCTCCGGGTTGCCGCCGACGGCGACCGTGCGGCGGCCGAAGGTGGTGCGGTTGAGCACCAGCCAGCCGATGACCGTCACGAGGGCGAACACCAGGACCAGGGGCGGGATGCCGAGGATGTAGGCGTCGCGCTCGCCCAGGTCGAGGACGGAGGGCACGGTGACGATCTGGGTCTTGCCGTCGGTGAGCTGCAGGGCGAGGCCGCGGGCGGAGGCCAGCATGGCGAGGGTGGCGATGAACGGCACCATCGCTCCGTAGGCGATGAGCACTCCGTTGACCAGGCCGCAGCCGACTCCGACGACCATCGCCGTGAAGAGGATGCCGGCGAAGCCGTACTCCTGGGTGGCGACGGTGGTGGCCCACACCGAGGCGAGGGCGACGATCGCGCCGACCGAGAGGTCGATGCCGCCGGAGACGATGACGAAGGTCATGCCGACGGTGACGACGCCGATCACGGAGGCCTGGGTGAGGACGAGTTGCAGGTTGCGGGTGTCGAGGAACTCGTCGGGCTTGGTGACGCCCCCGATGAGGATCAGCGCGGCGAGCACGCCGAGCAGGGAGAGGGTGCGGACGTCGGCGCGGAACAGCAGGCCGCGCCAGGCCGGGGGCTGAGCCTCGGGCACCTTGTCGGTGCTGCTGTCCCGCGGTGGGGAGACGGGCTGCGTCATGACGCCGGGCTTCCTTCCATGACCAGGTCGAGTACGCGGTGTTCGTCGAGTTCGCGCGCGGGTGCCGTGTGGACGACACGGCCCTCGCGCAGCACCAGGACGCGGTCGGCGAGGCCGAGCACCTCGGGCACCTCGCTGGAGACCAGCAGCACGGCGAGGCCTTCGTCGGCCAGCCGTCGGACCACGGCGTACAGTTCGGCGCGCGCGCCGACGTCGACGCCGCGGGTGGGTTCGTCGAGCAGCAGCACCTTGCAGCCGCGCAGCAGCCAGCGGGCCAGGACGGCCTTCTGCTGATTGCCGCCGGACAGGGTGCGCACGGGCACGGACGGGTTGTCCGGCCTGAGCGACAGCTCGCGCGTCGCGGCCCGGGCGGCACCGAGTTCGGCGCCCCGGTCGATCCAGCCGCCGCGCGAGAAGCGGGACATGGAGGAGACCGACACATTGCGGGTGACGGACTCCAGCATCAGCAGGGCCTGGGCCTTGCGTTCCTCGGGGGCAAGCCCCAGACCGGCGCGGACGGCGGCCCGTACGCTGCCCGGCCTCAAGGCCCGTCCGTCGACCAGGACCTGACCGGACGTCGGTTTGCGGGCCCCGTAGACGGTCTCCAGGATCTCGGAGCGGCCCGAGCCCACGAGTCCGGCGAGGCCGACGATCTCGCCGGGCCGCACCTCCAGGTCGAAGGGCTCGAACTCCCCTTGGCGGGCCAGTCCTTGAATCCGGAGAACCGATTCTCCGGTCGGCGGGGAGACGGGCCGGTCGGGGAAGACGTACTCGACGTTGCGGCCCGTCATCAGTGCGACGACCTCGCGGGTCGGTGTCGACTTCGCCGGGAGCCCGTTCGCGACGGCCCGTCCGTCCTTCAGCACGGTGACCCGGTCGCCGATGCGCCGGATCTCCTCCAGACGGTGCGAGATGTAGACGACGGCGACTCCGGCGGCCGTGAGATCGCCGACGATGCGGAAGAGGTTGTCGACCTCGTCCGGGTCGAGGGCGGCGGAGGGCTCGTCCATCACGATGAGCCGCACGTCGTGGGAGAGCGCCCGGGCCATGGACACGATCTGCTGCTGCGCGGCCGACAACTCCCCGACCAGGCGGGCCGGATCGACCTCCGGATGCCCGAGCCGTTTGAGGAGCCGAGCGGTCGACTCGCGCGCCGTCTTCCCGCGTACGACGAACCCGGCGGCGGTCGGCTCATGGCCGAGATGGACGTTCTCGGCGACCGACAGATGCTCCACCAGGTCGAGTTCCTGGTAGATGGTGGCGATGCCGAGGCGCATGGCGGCGATCGGCGAGCGGAGCGTGACCTCCTCGCCGCGCCAGCGGATGGTACCGGTGTCGGGTTGGTGGGCACCGGCCAGGACCTTGATGAGGGTCGACTTGCCGGCGCCGTTCTGGCCGAGCAGGCAGTGCACCTCACCGGCCTGGACGTCGAGGTCGACGCCGTCGAGGGCCCGGACTCCGGGGAACGACTTGGTGATGCCGGACATGCTGAGCAGCGGTGGTTCTGGTGCCATGCGAATTCCCCTTGGCGGGCGTGCGGGCCGGTTTCAGGGCAGGGCAGAGCAGGGCGCGGTACTGGTACGCCGTACTGAACTGTGCGCTTACGCAGGTGAGAACAGGTGATCACTGATGAGCCGGGCCGCGCCGATGACACCGGCGGCGGGTCCCAACTCGCCCAGGACGATGGGCAGATTGCCGGTCGCAAGCGGAAGCGACTGGCGGTAGACCTGGGTGCGGATCGCGGCGAGCAGCGTGTGGCCGAGGCCGGTCACCCCGCCGCCGATCACCACAAGGCCCGGGTTGAAGAAGCTGACCAGGCCGGCGATGACCTGGCCGGTGTGATTGCCGCCCTCGCGGATCAGGTCGAGTGCGGTGGCGTCGCCCGCGGCCGCCGCGGCGGCGACGTCGACGGCGGTGAGGCCGCCGCTTGTCTCCAGCCGCGATGCCAGTTCGGCCGAAAGCCCCTGCTGGGCGGCCTCCGTGGCGTCGCGGGCGAGGGCCGCCCCGCTGAAGTGGGCCTCCAGGCAGCCCCGGTTGCCGCAGGCGCAGGGCCGCCCGTCGGGCACGGCCTGGATGTGCCCGATGTCGCCGGCGCTGCCGGTCGTACCGCGGTAGACCTCACCGCCGACGACGATGCCGCAGCCGATGCCGGTGCCGATCTTGACGCAGAGGAAGTCGGCGACGGTGCGGGCGACGCCCGCGTGCTGCTCCCCCATCGCCATGAGGTTCACGTCGTTGTCGACCATGACCGGGCAGCCGAGTTCCTGGCTGAGCGCCTCCCGTACGGGGAAGCCGTCCCAGCCGGGCATGATCGGCGGTGCCACCGGGATGCCCTCGGGGAAGCGGACCGGGCCCGGGACGCCGATGCCGGCGCCGTCGAACCCCTCCGCGAGCCCGGAGGCCCTCAGTTTCGCGGCCATCGCCAGGACCTGCTCGAAGACCGCGACCGGGCCTTCGCGTACGTCCATGGGCTGGTTGATGTGGCCGAGGGTCTCCAGTTCGGCGTTGGTGACGGCGACGTCGACCGAGGTCGCGCCGATGTCGACGCCGAGGAAGCGCAGACCGGGGTTGAGCCGGATGTTGTGGGAGCGACGGCCACCGCGCGAGGCGGCGAGTCCGTCGGCCACGACCAGCCCCGTCTCCAGCAGCCGGTCCACCTCCACGGCGAGCTTGGACCGCGAGAGGTCGACCTGGTCGCCCAGCTGGGCACGGGAGTTGGGGCCGCCGTCGCGCAACAGTGTGAGCAGTCGGGCCTGGTGGGCGTTTCCGGGTCGTGCGGTCATACGTCTCACGAGCCCCTCCCCGCCTCGATCGGCCTGTGCGCGCCGGTTTTCCGCCACATCAGTGGCTTGCTTTCGAAGGGAACGTAGCAGCGGCTGCCGGAGGTGGGAAGAAGTAGCGCAGGAATTGCCCTCTACTTTTTCCACTCACAGGACAAAGAGGAGTGCGGTGGAGCCCTGATGGTGTTCGCCGACACGGTCGGCGCGGTCTGCGCGTTGCTCAATCTGCCGCCGGGTGCGGGCACCTCGACGGTCGAGTCGAAGACGAACTTCTTCCGCGCCGTGCGGTCGGGCGTCGTCCGCGCCGAGGCACGGCCCGTACACGTGGGACGCTCGCTCATCGCCGTACGGACGGACCTGCACGACGAGGACGGCACCCTGGTGGGCCAGACGACGCAGACCCAGGCGGTGCTGACCGCCGGCTGAGGGAGCTCTACGAACGCGCTCGCGCGTGGTACGACCGCCTTGTGTGCTCGGTGTGTTCGCGCATCAGCCGGGTCGCCCGCTGTTCGTCGCGGTCGGCGATCGCCGCGATCAGTTCGCGGTGTTCGATCCAGGACTGGTGGCCGCGCTGCCGGGCCACGGGCGTGTAGTACCAGCGCACCCGCCGGTCGACCTGGGCGGCGAGTTCGGCGAGGACGGCGTTGCCCGCGAGTTCCATGATCTTGGCGTGGAAGCGGGCGTTCATGGCGACGGCGCCGTCCACGTCGTCGGCCTCGACGGCCTTCTCGCCCTCGGCGCAGAGGGATTCCAGGGCGGTGAGGCCCGCGCTGCCGGCGTTCGCCGCCGCGAGTCGGGCCGCCTCGGCCTCCAGGAGCGTACGGACCGTGAGGAGCTGGTCGGCCTCCTCCTCCGTCGGCTCGTGCACGAACGCGCCCTGGGCGGGCCGCAGATCGACCCACCCCTCGGTGTTGAGCCGCTGCAACGCCTCGCGCACCGGCTGCCGGGAGACCCCCAGATGCCCGGCGAGTTCGCTCTCGACGAGGTGCTGGCCGGGCTGGAGGGCGCGGGTGGTGATGAGTTCGAGGAGTGCCTCGTAGACGCGGTCACGCAGCGGACCCGGGCGTTCCAGCTTGGGTACCGCCCCCTGGGGCAGGCCTGTCGACAGCATCGCGGTCCCCCTCCTCGGCAGGGCCGTGCACAGCGCGGCGGCTACCGGTGTCGCCGCAGAGTCAGTATCGATTGTCTTTCGTCTACAGTCTACGGCGCACAAAGGCCAGGGTTTCGGGCAGTTGGCCGCGTCACACCACGGCTCCCCGAGGGCTCACGGGCAGCGCACGACCTGTCCCGCGTACGACAGGTTCCCGCCGAAGCCGAACAGCAGGACCGGGTCGCCGGTCGAGACCGCGCCCTGTTCGACGAGCTTGGAGAAGGCGAGCGGGATGCTCGCGGCGGAGGTGTTGCCGGACTCGGTGACATCGCGCGCGACGACGGCGTTCACGGCGCCGATCTTCTCGGCGAGGGGTTCGATGATGCGCAGGTTCGCCTGGTGCAGGACGACCCCGGCGAGGTCGGCCGGCTCAAGACCGGCCCGCTCGCACGCCCGGCGCGCGATGGGCGGCAGCTGCGTGGTGGCCCAGCGGTAGACACTCTGCCCTTCCTGGGCGAAACGGGGCGGAGTGCCCTCGATCCGCACCGCGTGTCCCATCTCGGGCACCGAGCCCCACAGCACCGGTCCGATGCCGGACTCCTCGGCGGCCTCGACGACCGCGGCCCCGGCCCCGTCCCCGACGAGCACGCAGGTGGTGCGGTCGCTCCAGTCGGTCACCTCGGACATCTTGTCGGCCCCGATGACCAGCGCACGGCTCGCGCCCCCCGCGCGAACGGCGTGGTCGGCGGTGGCCAGGGCGTGGGTGAAACCGGCGCACACGACGTTGAGGTCCATGGTGGCCGGGTGCGGCATCTCGAGGCGGGCCGCGACCCGGGCGGCCATGTTGGGCGAGCGGTCGACGGCGGTGGACGTGGCGACCAGCACCAGGTCGATGTCGGCGGGGGCGAGGCCGGCCGCCGCGAGGGCCTTGGCACCGGCGTGGGCGGCCAGCTCGTCGACCGGTTCGTCGGGCCCGGCGATGTGGCGGGTGCGGATGCCCACCCGGCTCCTGATCCACTCGTCACTGGTGTCCACCAGGCCCGCCAGGTCCTCGTTGGTGAGCACCTTGGCGGGCTGGTAGTGGCCGACGGCGGCGATGCGCGAGCCGTTCATCTGGGTGGGTCCCCCTCGTTGCCTTGGGTAGCGTGACCCACCAGTCTGATCAGTGACTCACGGGTACGACGGCAGCCAAGGCAACAGGAAACGAGCGCCAGGGTTGTCAGCTTCGGTCAGGACCTCGGACACCCGGACACCTGTCGAAAGCCCGGCCACGCCGTCACCCGGTGAACAGCTGGGTCGCCTTCCGGACCAGCTCGTACAGCCCGTAGGCGAGCGGTACGCCCACCCACACCCAGGCCAGGGCGATCAGCCACCGCCGGTCCGGGCTAGGCGGACTCTGACTGCTGCTGGACACGATCGGCCTCCTTCGGCTGCGGGACGTGATGGCGGGGGTCGACGGGCCGGACGAGCTCGTTGGCGACGAAGCCGACGACGAGCAGGCCGATCATGATGACGAACGACAGCCCGTACAGGGACGCGCCGTGCCGGCCCGCCTCCTCCTGCCGGTCGGCGATCCAGTTCACGATGAGCGGCCCGAGCACACCGGCCAGGGACCAGGCGGTGAGCAGCCGACCGTGGATGGCACCGACCTGGTACGTGCCGAAGAGGTCCTTCAGATACGCCGGGATCGTCGCGAAGCCGCCGCCGTAGAAGGAGAGGATGACCAGCGCGCACAGGATGAACAGCGGCTTGGAGGTGTCGCCGAACAGGGCGATGAGCGCGTACATCAGCGCGCCGACGCCCAGGTAGAGGCGGTAGATGTTCTTGCGGCCGATGAGGTCGGACGTCGAGGACCAGCCGATGCGGCCCGCCATGTTCGCCGCCGACAGCAGGGCGACGAAGCCGGCGGCGGCCGTCACGGACACCGGGGTGGAGGTGTCCGCGAAGAAGTCCGTGATCATCGGCGCGGCCTTCTCCAGGATGCCGATGCCGGCGGTGACGTTCATGCAGAGCACGAGCCACAGGAACCAGAACTGGGGGGTGCGGATGGCCTGTTTCGCGGAGACCTGCGGACCGGTGGTGGCTTGCGGCGCGGTTCCCGGCGCCCCTGGGGCATGACGCGGGACCCGGACCAGGAGCACACCCAGCAGCATGAAGACGGCGTACGACAGGCCGTGCACCAGGAAGGCCAGGGCGATGCCGGAGCTGTCGCCGCCGAACGACTCCAGCATCTGCGCCGACCACGGCGAGGCGATCAGCGCACCGCCGCCGAAGCCCATGATGGCGATGCCGGTGGCCATGCCGGGCCGGTCCGGGAACCACTTGATCAGGGTGGAGACGGGCGAGATGTAGCCGATGCCGAGACCGATGCCGCCGACGAAGCCGTAGCCGAACACGATCAGCCAGTACTGCTCCAGGGACGCGCCCAGCGCGGAGAGCAGGAAGCCGGACGAGAAGCAGACCAGGGCGACGGTCATCGCCCAGCGGGGGCCGTTGCGTTCCACGAGCGTGCCGCCGAACGCGGCGGACAGGCCCAGCATGACGATGCCGAGTTGGAAGGGCAGCGCGCTCTGCGTGCCGCTGAGCCCGAGCGCGGACTCGAGGGGCGGCTTGAACACGCTCCAGGCGTAGGCCTGGCCGATGGAGAGATGTACGGAGAGAGCGGCGGGCGGGACGAGCCAGCGGCTCCAGCCCGGGGGCGCGACTGGGGGACTCATGATCCCCGGACGGTAGGCAGTCGCAGGGGAGTTGAAAAGGCGGCGCGTCGACCGTATGCGGTGAGCGGTATTCAGCATGCGACGAACGGTCGCCGCGCGGACCCTTGCCGCCCCAACCTCCATACTGTAGACAATATTTCGTCGACACAAGCCGTACGGCGCGTTCCTGAGCGGTCGTACGGCGGTCACACCTCCGCGGTATCCCTCAAACCGAACGGAGTGTTCCCGTGAAAGTCGCAGTTCTCGGCGCCGGTGCCATCGGCGCCTATGTCGGCGCCGCGCTCCATCGCGCGGGTGCCGATGTGCACCTCATCGCCCGTGGACCGCATCTGGCGGCCATGAGGCAGCACGGAGTCCGGGTGCGCAGCCCACGCGGCGATTTCACCGCGCACCCCCACGCGACCGACGACCCGGCCGAGGTCGGCCCGGTCGACTACGTCTTCCTGGGCCTGAAGGCCAACGCGTACGCGGCGTGCGGGCCGCTGATCGCGCCGTTGCTGCACGGGAGGACGGCGGTCGTCGCGGCCCAGAACGGCATCCCCTGGTGGTACTTCCACCGGCACGGCGGCCCGTACGACGGCCACCGCGTCGAGAGCGTGGACCCGGACGGCGCGGTCAGTGCGGTGCTCGCGCCCGAACGGGCCGTCGGGTGTGTCGTCTACGCGGCGACCGAGCTCGAAGGGCCAGGCGTCGTACGGCACTTGGAGGGCACACGGTTCTCGATCGGCGAGCCCGACCGCAGCCGCTCGGCCCGCTGTCTCGCCTTCAGCGAGGCCATGCGGGCGGGCGGACTCAAGTGCCCGGTGGAACCCGGCCTGCGGGACGACATCTGGGTCAAGCTGCTCGGCAACATCTCCTTCAACCCGATCAGCGCGCTGGCCCGCGCGACCATGCGGCAGATGTGCCTGCACGGCGGCACCCGCCGGGTCATCGAGATCATGATGACCGAGACGCTCACGGTCGCTCAGGCCCTCGGCTGCGAGGTCGGTGTCTCCATCGAGCGCCGGCTCGCGGGTGCCGAGCGGGTCGGCGACCACCGCACCTCCACGCTCCAGGACCTGGAGCGGGGCAAGCCGCTCGAACTCGACGTACTCCTCGCGGCGGTCGTCGAGCTGGCGGAGATCACCGGCGTGGAGGTGCCCACCCTGCGCACCGTGCACGCCATCTCGGACCTGCTCGCGCTGAGGAGCGCCGCATGAGGAAACGCGATCGAAGCCCGAAGACCTACACCCGGCTGACCCACCCGCTGGTCCGGGAGTCCCGCGACGAGCCGTTCCGGCAGGCGAGCTGGGAGGAGGCCCTGGACCGCGCCGCCCGGGGGCTGGACGCCGCGCGCGGCGCGTTCGGGATGTTCTCCTGCGCCCGCGCCACCAACGAGATGAACTACGTGGCGCAGAAGTTCGCCCGGGTCGTCATGGGCACCAACAACGTCGACTCCTGCAACCGCACCTGTCACGCCCCGAGCGTGGCGGGCCTGTCGGCGGCGTTCGGCTCGGGCGGCGGGACGTCGTCGTACGAGGAGATCGAGCACACGGACCTCGTCGTGATGTGGGGCTCCAACGCCCGCTTCGCGCACCCGATCTTCTTCCAGCACGTGCTGAAGGGGATCAGGAACGGGGCCCGGATGTACGCGGTCGATCCCCGCCGGACCTCGACCGCCGAGTGGGCGGAGAGCTGGCTCGGCCTCAACGTCGGCACCGACATCCCGATGGCGCACGCGATCGGCCGCGAGATCATCCACGCGGGCCTGGTCAACGAGGCGTTCGTAGAGCGGGCGACCACCGGCTTCGAGGAGTACCGGGCGCTGGTCGAGCCGTGGACGCTGTCGCTCGCCGAGAAGGTGACGGGCGTACCGGCCGCCGCGATCCGCGAGCTGGCGCACGCCTACGCCCGGGCCGAACGCGCCCAGCTGTGCTGGACCCTCGGCATCACCGAGCACCACAACGGCACCGACAACGTCCGCGCCCTGATCAACCTGTCCCTTCTCACCGGCCATGTCGGCCGCTACGGCTCGGGCCTGCAACCCCTGCGCGGGCAGAACAACGTGCAGGGCGGCGGCGACATGGGGGCGATCCCCAACCGGCTGCCGGGCTTCCAGGACATCCTCGACCCGGACACCCGGCTGAAGTTCGAGTCGGCCTGGGACACCGTCATCCAGCCGCACTACGGCCTGAACCTCACGGAGATGTTCGAGGCGATGGAGGACGGCGATCTCAAGGCCGTCTACTGCATCGGCGAGAACCCGGCCCAGTCGGAGGCCGACAGCGAGCAGGCCGTACGGCGGCTCAGCGCCCTCGACTTCCTCGTCGTCCAGGACATCTTCCTCACGAAGACGGCCGAACTCGCGGACGTCGTGCTGCCGGCCACCGCCGGCTGGGCGGAGACCGAGGGCACGACCACCAACAGCGAGCGGCGGGTGCAGCGGGTCCGCAGGGCCGTCACCCCGCCCGGCGAGGCCCGCGAGGACATCGACATCCTCTGCGACCTCGCGGCCCGGCTCGGCCACGACTGGAAGTACGCCGACGCCGAGACCGTGTGGAACGAGCTGAGGGCCGTCTCGCCCGACCACTACGGCATGACGTACGAGCGGCTGGAGGAGCACCAGGGCATCCAGTGGCCGTGCCCGAGCACGGACGGGCTCGAACCGAGCTATCTGCACGGCCGGTTGTGGGAGGCGGACCGTGCGAAACGCGGCCCGCTCGCTCCCTTCGGGATCGTGCAGCACGACCCGCCCGTGGACCTCACCGACGAGCGGTACCCGATCCGGCTGACCACCGGGCGGCGGCTCGACTCGTACAACACCGGTGTGCAGAGCGGCGGTTACGCCTCGCCGCTCAGGCGCGGCGAGTTCATCGAGCTGTGCCCGGAGGACGCCGAGCGCTACGGGGTCGTGGTCGGTGAGCAGGTCCAGGTCACCTCGCGGCGCGGGTCGGTGACCGCGCCCGTGTGGGTGGACACCGCGCTGCGCCCCGGGCTGGCCTTCATGACCATGCACTTCCCCGACGAGGTGGACACCAACGCGCTGACGATCGAGGCGAACTGCCCGATCGCGGGGACGGCGGAGTTCAAGGCGTCGGCGATCCGGATCGAGAAGCTGCCCATCGCGACCATCGTGGGGTGACGCACTGTGGACCTGCACTTCGGTGACAGCAAACCGACGGACGAGGAACGGGCGGCCGTCGACGCCCTGCTCGGCCCTCCGGAGTCCTCCTGGGAGGGCGCCGACCGTTCCGATGCCGATCTCAGGTGGGCCCGGGGCGGACGCGAGGCCCGCGACCGCCGCGAGCTGCTGCTGCCGGGGCTGCACGCCCTCAACGACCGGATCGGCTGGATCAGCGACGGCGCCCTCGACTATCTGTGCCGGCGGCTGACGGTGCCGCCGGCGGAGGCGTACGGGGTCGCCACCTTCTACGCCATGTTCTCGGTCAAACCGCGTCCGGCGACCGTGCTCCATGTGTGCACGGACCTGGCGTGCGCGGCGGCCGGGGCGCCGGAGCTGTGCGCCGGGATCGAGGCCCGGCTCGGTCTCGGCAGCGGTGTGTCGGTCGAGCGCAGCCCGTGTCTGGGGCTGTGCGAACGGGCCCCGGCCGCGCTCGCGATCAGGGCCGGGGATCCCGTGCGTACGGCGGTCTCGGCGCCGGCGACCGTCGAGCGGGCCGTGCTCGCGGCGAGCGCGCCCGACTCGGCGCCCGAGGAGCCGGCCGCGGCTCTGGCGGTGCCGCAGGCCGGGCAGGACGGCCTGCTGCTGCTCCAGCGCGTCGGCGTGGTCGACCCGGCGTCGCTCGACGACTACCGCGCCCACGGCGGCTACACCGCCCTGCGCCGGGCCTTCGAGCTGGGCCCGGCCGGGGTCATCCGCGAGGTCACCGACTCGGGCCTGGTCGGGCGCGGCGGTGCCGCCTTCCCGACCGGCCGCAAGTGGCAGGCCACGGCGTCCCAGCCCGATCGTCCGCACTACCTCGTCTGCAACGCCGACGAGTCCGAGCCGGGCACCTTCAAGGACCGTGTGCTCATGGAGGGCGATCCGTACGCGCTGGTCGAGGCGATGACGATCGCCGCGTACGCGACCGGCGCCCACCGGGGCTACCTCTATCTGCGCGGCGAGTACCCGCGCGCCCTGCACCGGCTGGAGCACGCGATCGCGCAGGCACGCGCGCGTGGACTGCTCGGCGACGACGTCCTCGGCCAGGGTTACGCCTTCGACATCGAGATCCGGCGCGGTGCGGGCGCCTACATCTGCGGTGAGGAGACGGCCCTGTTCAACTCCATCGAGGGCTACCGGGGTGAGCCCCGCTCGAAGCCGCCGTTCCCGGTGGAGAAGGGCCTGTTCGGCAAGCCGACGGTGGAGAACAACGTCGAGACGCTGGTCAACGTCCTGCCGGTCCTCACCCTGGGCGCCCCGGCCTACGCGGCTATCGGCACGGACCGGTCCACCGGGCCGAAGCTGTACTGCGTCTCGGGAAGTGTGGAGCGGCCCGGTGTCTACGAGCTGCCGTTCGGCGCGACGCTGGGCGAACTGCTCACGCTCGCCGGGGTACGGGAGGGGCTGCGGGCGGTGCTGCTCGGCGGGGCGGCGGGCGGCTTCGTACGGGCCGACGAGCTCGGCATCCCGCTCACCTTCGAGGGGACGCGGGAGGCCGGTACGACGCTCGGCTCGGGGGTCGTGATGGCCTTCGACGACACCGTGCCCCTGCCCCGGCTGCTGCTGCGCATCGCCGAGTTCTTCCGGGACGAGTCGTGCGGGCAGTGCGTGCCGTGCCGGGTCGGGACCGTGCGGCAGGAGGAGGCGCTGCACCGGATCGTGGAGCGCACCGGCGCCGACGCCGCCGGGGACGTCGCCCTGCTGCGGGAGGTGGGCCGCGCGATGCGGGACGCCTCGATCTGCGGTCTCGGGCAGACCGCGTGGAACGCCGTGGAATCCGCCATCGACCGTCTGGGGGCGTACGAATGACCGTCACACCGCTGGGGATCCCGCGCCGGCTGCTGGAGTTCACGCTCGACGGGGAGCCGGTGCGGGCGCCCGAGGGCTCGACGATCCTCGACGCCTGCCGGGCCGCCGGGAAGGACGTCCCGACCCTGTGCGAGGGCGACACGCTCCGGCCGAAGAACGCCTGCCGCGTCTGCGTCGTCGAGGTGGAGGGGGCCAGGACTCTGGTCCCGGCCTGCTCCCGCAAGGCCGAGCCCGGCATGGAGGTGCGCACCGACACCGAACGGGCCCGGCACAGCCGGAAGGTCGTCCTCGAACTGCTCGCGTCCTCCGTGGACCTGTCGACGACCCCGAAGGTCGCCGAGTGGCTCAAGGAGTACGAAGCGAAGCCGGACCGCTTCGGCCCGGACGCGGCCCGGCTGAACGAGGAACCGAAGGTCGACAACGACTTGTATGTGCGCGACTACGACAAGTGCATCCTCTGCTACAAGTGCGTGGACGCCTGCGGCGACCAGTGGCAGAACACCTTCGCGATCTCGGTCGCCGGGCGGGGTTTCGACGCCCGGATCGCCGTGGAGCACGACGCGCCGCTGACCGACTCGGCGTGCGTGTACTGCGGCAACTGCATCGAGGTGTGCCCCACGGGCGCGCTGTCCTTCAAGTCCGAGTTCGACATGCGCGCGGCGGGTACGTGGGAGGAGTCGCGCCAGACGGAGACGACCACGGTGTGCGCGTACTGCGGAGTGGGCTGCAACCTGACGCTCCATGTGCAGGACAATGAGATCGTGAAGGTCACCTCGCCGCACGACAACCCGGTGACCCACGGCAATCTCTGCATCAAGGGCCGCTTCGGCTACCAGCACGTACAGAACCGGGGCTGATCAGGACATGGGACGTGTCACGGAACGACGCAAGGTGCTCCGCATCCGGGACGGGGTGGTCTCCAGCCGTCCGGACACGCTCGTCTCGGAGGAACCCCTGGAGATCCGGCTCGACGGCAAGCCCCTGGCGATCACCATGCGCACCCCGGGCGACGACTTCGCCCTGGCGGCGGGTTTCCTGGTGAGCGAGGGGGTGCTGGCCGAGCGGCAGGACCTCCAGAACATCGTCTACTGCGCCGGGGCGACGGTCGACGGCTCGAACACGTACAACATCGTCGATGTGAAGACGGCGCCGGGCGTGGTGATTCCCGACATCACGCTGGAGCGGAACGTCTACACCACTTCCTCCTGCGGACTGTGCGGCAAGGCGTCGCTGGACGCGGTGCGCACGACGGCGCGATGGCCCATCGCCGACACTCCCCCCGTCCGGGTCACCCCGGAGCTGCTGGCGAGCCTGCCCGACCGGCTGCGCGCGGCCCAGCGGGTCTTCGACCGGACCGGGGGCCTGCACGCGGCGGCCCTCTTCTCCGAGGACGGGGAGCTGCTGGACGTCCGCGAGGACGTGGGCCGGCACAACGCGGTCGACAAGCTGGTCGGCCGCGCCCTGCAGAACGGGGACCTGCCGCTGTCGCGGACGATCCTGCTCGTCTCGGGCCGGGCCTCCTTCGAGCTGGCGCAGAAGGCGGTGATGGCCGGCCTGCCGATGCTGGCCGCGGTGTCGGCGCCGTCCTCGCTGGCGGTGGATCTGGCCGCCGAGACGGGCCTGACGCTGGTGGGCTTTCTGCGGGGCGGTTCCATGAACGTGTACGCGGGTGAGGACCGGATCGCTCTGCGGGCGGCGGCCGCCCAGGGCTGAACAGGTTCCTCCGCGACACGGCGGCGGGGCCCCGAACGGCGGGGAGCGCCCCCTGCGCCGCAGGGGCCCCGTCTCGAACCCCGTCCGGCCGCGTCCGGCCGCGTCAGCCGTCCGTGCCGGATATCCGGCGCAGCATCCCGGTGAACTGTTCGCGTTCGGACGCCGACAGCGGGGCGAGCAGCTCGTCGTTGGCGGCCCGGGCCGCCTTCTCGCAGCGCCCCAGCAGCCGGGCTCCCCGTGAGGTGAGGGACACCGCGTTCTTGCGGCGGTCCCTCGGGTCCGGCTCGCGCAGCACCAGGCCCGCGGACTGGAGGTCGTCGAGGACGCCGACCAGGTCCTTGGGGTCGAGCCGGATACCCCGGCCGAGGTCGGCCTGGGCGACGGGCCCCAGGTCACGGACGGCGGACAGCACCACGTGGTGCCACATCCTCATGTCCTCCTCGGCCAGCGCCTCGGCCACCAGGGTCCGGCCGCGGGCGGCGGCGCGGCCGAGCAGCCAGCTGGGCAGGGAGCGGATCGCGGGGAGAGGGGCTTCCGACATGGCCGCAGCCTAGCCAAGAAATCGTTGGTTCTTCCTATGATCGTCCTATAGCGTTGGGCTCCCCAATGAATTCGTTGGGAACACCAACGACCCCGGAGGTGCGATGCGCCGCGTCCGCTACGAATCCCGAGGCGGCCCCCTCTTCGTGGAGGAGGCTCCGGTCCCCGAGCCCGGCCCCGGAGAGCTGCTCGTACGCGCGCAGGCGATCGGCGTCACGCTCCCGGTCGTACGCAAGGTCACCGAGGCGGCCGAGCCCGTCCCGCTCGGCGGCGAGATCGCCGGGGAGGTCACGGCCGTCGGCGAGGGCGTCACCCGCTTCGGCACCGGCGACCGGGTGACCGGGCTCTGCTTCGGCCACGGCTACGCCGACTTCGCCCTCCTGCACGAGGCCGTGGCCTCCCCGGTCCCGGCCGGTGCCCGCGCCGTCGACGCGGTCGCCCTGGTCCGCAGCGGTCTGGTCGCCCTCGGCGCCCTGGCGGCGGCACGGCCCGAGCCCGGAGAAGCGGCCCTGGTCACGGCGGCGGCGAGCGGCGTCGGCCATCTGGCCGTCCAGCTGGCCAGGTCGCGGGGCGCCGGACGGGTCGTGGGGGCCGTTTCCGACCCGGCGAAGACCGGCTTCGTCCGCGGCCTGGGCGCGGACCACGTCGTCACCTACGGCGAGGACGGCTGGGGCGCCCCGGTCGACTACGCCCTGGACGCGGTCGGCGGTGAGTTGCTCACCCCGACCCTCGGCGCCCTCGCCCCGGGAGGACGACTGGTGGCGTACAGCTCGGGCGGCGGCACCGTCCGGGCGTACGACCTGCTCGTGGGCGCCAAGTCGGTGATCGGGTTCCAGATGGCCCGTATCGCCCGCGGGAACCCTGAGCTGTACGAGCGGTGGCGCGAAGAGCTGTGGCGGCTGTTCGCGGCGGGAGAGGTGAAGCCGGTCGTCCACGGGGAGTTCGCCTTGGCGGACGCGGCGAAGGCACACGGGGAGATCGAGGCGCGGGCCAACCGCGGAAAGGTCGTCCTGATCCCCTGACGCACGCTTCTTGTGGGGGGTCTGTGAGTCCAAGTACCGTCTGTGGCCCCACACATGGGACGTGGGATGTCCGGTTGTCCGCATCAGCCGCCCGGATGTCCATTCCCATGGCTCGGTGGTCCAGCCGACAGACGCATGAAGGGCAGGTCGCACCATGCCGTCAAGTCTTCGCGCACGTCTGAGATCCACCCTGACAGCCGCTCTCGCCGCCGCAGCGCTGCTCGCGCCGGCCCTCCCCGCCCAGGCCCGACCGGCCACGGCCTTACCGGAGTTCGAACAGCAGGTCCTCTTCAAGGCCTCCCAGGACCCCGGCTACGCCTGCTTCCGGATCCCGGCGATCGTGCGGACCACGACCGGCACGCTGCTCGCCTTCGCCGAGGGCCGCGTCCTCAACTGCGGTGACGCGGCCGACATCGACCTCGTCCTCAAGCGCTCCACCGACGGCGGCCGCACCTGGGGACCGCTCCAGGTCGTCACCGAGGGCGCCGGCGACACACACGGCAACCCCGCGCCCCTCGTGGACCGCAGGACCGGCCGGATCCTGCTGGCCGAGACGTACAACACCGGCCGTACGGACGCCGGGAACTGCACCGTCCCCTGCGACCGCACCCCTCATCTGCAGTACAGCGACGACGACGGCAGGACCTGGTCGAAGCCGCGCGACCTGAGCGACCAGATCCTGCCCGCGCACTGGAACTCCTGGTACGCCACGGGTCCCGTGCACGGCATCCAGCTCACCCGCGGCAAGCACGCCGGGCGGCTCGTGTTCGGTGTCAACACCGAGACATGGGACGGCGGCCGGGTCACCGCGAACCACGCCGCGCTCATCGTCAGCGACGACGGCGGCGACCACTGGCGGGTCGGCGCCACGGACTCCTGGCCCATAGCCCTCGACGGCACGTTCCGTCAGAAGCCGTCCGAGGTGACGCTCACCGAACGCACCGACGGCGCCGTACTCGTCAGCGGCCGGGAACAGGACGGCACCGATCTGGGCCACCGCTCCCAGACCCTCAGCCGGGACGGCGGCGACAGCTTCGCCACGCCCTTCCGCGACCTCCCGGACCTCTACACCCCGCAGGTCCAGGGCGCGACCGTGCGCCTGGGCGACCGGCTGCTGCTGTCCGCTCCGGCCGACCCCGACCGCCGCCGGACGATGATGGTCCGCTCCTCCTACGACGGCGGGCGCACCTGGGACAGCGTGGACCGGGGCACGGTCGTCACCACCGACTGGTCCGGCTACTCCGACATGGCGGCCGTCGACGGCACGACCGTGGGCCTGCTGTACGAGGGCGGAGCGGTCGACGCCCGCGACGAGATCCGGTTCGCCCGCTTCACCGAGGACTGGCTGAAACCGCGCCGGGGCCCCGACCCGACCACCCGTGACGCCGCGTCGGTGGCGACACCCGCGGCCGTGCTCGGCGGCGCCGCCCGGACCACCGGCGTGCGCGGCGGTGCGCTGTCCTTCGACGGCACCGACGACGCCGTACGACTGCCGTACCGGTCCCGGCTCCCGCTCGGCGAAGGCGACTTCACGGCCTCGCTGTTCTTCCGCTACACGGCCACGACCGGCGAACAGCCCTTCCTGTGGATGGGCGGCATCGGCAGCACCCAGCCGCAGATCTGGCTGCGCGGGGAGCCGGCGAGCAACCGGGTCCGCGGGTTGATCACCACCCGGTCGGGCGCGACGACCGTCAGGTCGGCCTCGGTGTGGACCGACGGAGCCCACAACGACGGCGGCTGGCACCATCTGGCGCTGCGCCGGGGCGGAGGGCAACTGACGCTCTTCCTCGACGGGGCGCCGGTCACCACCACGGACGTGCCGGGCTCGGTCAGCCGCAACTCCCCGTTCGGCGTGCACGTGGGTCAGCGCATGGACAGCAGGGCGTTCCTCAGCGGGGCGATCGACGACGTCCGCGTCTGGAACCGGGCGCTGTCCGACGAGGAGTTGGCGTCCGGCGCCGCGAAGGCGGCCGCCGGGGGCACCGTGCTGTGGCTGCCCATGGACCAGGTGAGCGGCAGCAACTAACGTCACGGAACGTGCCCGACGACGCAGACGCAGCACGAGCACGACAGCGCACCGGAACCGGGATCGGCCTGTCGCTAATCCTGGTTCTCGGTGCCGCCCTGCTCTTCGCCCTGCCGGAGGACGAGAGTCCGGACGACGACGGCGGCTGCCGGGCACGGACGGTGGACTCCTGGCAGGCGGACGACGGCCTCACCGCCGAGTTCGCCCGCTACGGCGACGACGCGAGCCGCAGCGACGACTGGACCGGCGGCGACGGCACCCACTCGCTGCGGCTGCCGGACGGCCGGGTGCTGTGGCTGTTCTCGGACACCTTCCTGGGCCGGGTGTACGGCCCGCCCAACCCGGCCGGCGAGTCCTACGCCTGGCGGGACACGGCCGAGCCGCTGGTGCGCAACTCGGCCGTGCTGATGCGCGACGGCAGGCTCGAAACCACCCTGCCCGCCCCGCTGTTCGCCGATCCGGCGCCGAACCAGTGGCGCTGGCCGGTCGCCGCCCGCGTCGAACCCCGCTCCCCCGGCTCCTCCGAGCAGGTCGTCCGGGTGCTGCTGTGGGTGCGCACGGCGGGGCAGGCCCCGTGGATCTACGGCGTGCCCACCGCGACCGAGGTCGCCACCCTGTCGCTGCCCGCTCTGCGCCTGGAGTCGATCGTCAAGGTGCTGGACCAGCAGCTGGTCCCCGACCCGTCCCGGCGGGTGCTGTTCGGCACGACGCTGGTCGAGGAGGACGGCTGGACGTACGTCTTCGGCGGCGACGACGGCCAGGCCGCCTCCCGCCCTGCCTCGCACGCGTACGTGGCGCGCGTACGGGAGGGCGGGCTCGGGGATCCGGCGGCCTGGCGGTACTGGAACGGCTCGGCGTGGACGGCCGCCGCCCGCCCCCGGCCGGTGCTCGGGGACGGGCAGCGCAGGGGCGTGGGCAGCGCGTTCTCGGTCGTCCGGGACGGCGGCACCTACGTGCTGTTCACGATGGCCGCGGGCACCAAGGGCCTGACCACCGTGGCCTCGTACTGGGCGTGCTCCCCGGCCGGGCCCTGGCACGGGCCGGCGAAGGAGTTCAGTCCGTCGCTGCCGCAGGGCCAGGTGGCCGCCTACAACCCGCAGGCCCATCCGGTGCTGAGCGGCGACGGGCGGCTCGTGCTGAGCTACGACGTCAACTGGCTGGAGACGACCGGCGCGGCGGCCCAGCTCAGCCGGAACGTGTCCCTGTACCGACCGCGGTTCGTGTCTCTGCGGCTGGCTCCGGCGAGGTGACCTCCGTACGCGGGTCGTGCGAGCGGCGTTTGGCGATCACCGCGCACACCATCAGCTGCATCTGGTGGAAGAGCATCAGCGGCAGCACGGCCAGCGAGGCGTGCGCGCCGAACAGGACGCTCGCCATGGGCAGTCCGGAGGCCAGGGACTTCTTCGATCCGGCGAACTGCAGAGTGATCCGGTCCTCCCGGCTGAAGCCGAGCCCCTTGCCGCCGTACCAGGTCAGCAGCAGCATCACGGCGAGGATCACGGCCTCGACGCCGAGCAGCGCACCCAGCCGGGCGGGGCTGACCTGGTGCCAGATGCCCTGCACCATGCCCTGGCTGAACGCGGTGTAGACGACGAGCAGGATCGAGCCGCGGTCCACGAGCCCGAGGACCTTCTTGTGGCGGGTGACGAAGCCGCCGATCCAGCGGCGCAGCAGCTGTCCGGCGAGGAACGGCACCAGCAGTTGCAGCACGATCTTCAGCAGCGAGTCCGCGGAGAACCCGCCTCCGCTGCCGCCGAGCAGCGAGGCCGCGAGCAGCGGGGTGGCGATGATGCCGATGAGGGAGGAGAAGGAGCCCGCGCAGATCGCGGCGGGCACGTTGCCGCGGGCCATCGAGGTGAAGGCGATCGACGACTGGACGGTCGAGGGGACGAGCGTGAGGAAGAGCAGCCCTTGGTAGAGGGGGTCCGTGAGGATCACCGGCACCAGCCCGCGGGCCGCGAGGCCGAGCAGCGGGAAGACGACGAAGGTGGCGGCCAGGACCGTGAGGTGGAGCCGCCAGTGCCGCATGCCGTCCAGCGCCTCCCGGGTGGAGAGCCGGGCTCCGTAGAGGAAGAACAGGAAGGCGATCGCCGCCGTGGAGGCCCCGGACGCCACATCGGCGACCAACCCGCGGGCCGGGAGGAGCGCGGCGACTCCCACGGTCGCCAGCAGGAGAAGGATGAACGGGTCGATCGGCATCCGGCGCGGCCGGCGCAGGCGTTTCACGGTGCTCCACTTGCTCGGTACGTACAGGCGGTACAAGGCCGGGGAGGCCCCCTCCCATCCTGCTCCGCGGACCGGCGATCGGGAATCCCGTATACCGCTCTTACTGCCATCGCGTTCCGCGATAAGCGATAGCCTGAGGGACATGTACGAGCCGTCCCATCTGCGCACCTTCCTGTCGGTGGCGCAGACGCTGAGCTTCACGCAGGCCGCGCGGCGGCTCGGGCTGCGGCAGTCGACGGTCAGCCAGCATGTGCGGCGACTGGAGGACGCCACCGGGCGGACGCTGTTCACCCGGGACACGCACTCGGTGGAGCTGACGGAGGACGGCGAGGCCATGCTCGGTTTCGCACGCCGGATCCTGGAGGTGCACGAGCAGGCGACGGCGTTCTTCACGGGCACCCGGCTGCGCGGCCGGCTGCGCTTCGGCGCCTCCGAGGACTTCGTGCTGACCCGGCTGCCCGAGATCCTCGAGGGCTTCCGGCACGACCACCCGGAGGTCGACCTGGAACTCACGGTCGAACTGTCGGGCACGCTGCACGAGCAGCTGGCGGCCGGGAAGCTGGACCTCGTCCTGGCCAAGCGGCGCCCCGAGGACCCGCACGGCGAGCTGGTCCGGCACGACAGGCTGGTGTGGATCGGCGCGGAACGCCTCCGGCTCGACCCGGACCGCCCGGTGCCGCTGATCGTCTACCCGCCGCCGGGCATCACCCGCGCGCTCGCGCTGGAGGCGCTGGAGCGGCAGGGCCGCGAGTGGCGTGTGGTGTGCACCAGCGGCAGCCTCAACGGCCTCGTCGCGGCGGCCCGCGCGGGCCTCGGCGTGATGGCCCACTCCCGCGGCCTCATCCCGCCGGGCCTGGTCCGGGTCCCGGACCGGGCGGGGCTGCCCGAGTTGGGCCAGGTCGACTTCGTGGTGGTCCACGGCCGGCGCCGCCCCTCCGCGCAGGGTGCGGCGGACGCCCTGGCCGCGGCGATCCTGGCGGGCGGGGACCGGCTGCACCGCAGTGCGCCGAAGGGCCTGTGAGGCGTACGCCGGGCCGTGGCAGGGTCGTACAGATTCAGTGGAGATTACGGCACCGAAACTTACTCAACCGTCAGTAATCTGTCCGACCCTTCCCTGTCTGAGCGCATTTTCCCGCGTTGACCAGCGCGAACCAGAGCGTTGCTCGGCTTCGCGCCCCTCCCGCACCCCTGGCCGGGTGGGGTAGCTTTCACGGCGCTGTGCGGAGCGTCACTCAACAGAAGCGCTGAGGAGCGGGGAGCGGGGTTTGCGCGAGTTCACCAACCCTCCGTTGGCGTTGGCACCTCCGGTGGGCGGTCTGGCCGACGTGGTCTTCCAGCATGCCCAGGAAGACCCGCTGTACATCGCCCTGGGCCGCAAGGACGACACGGGGTACTGGCGGGATGTCACCGCCGCCGAGTTCCGCGACGAGGTGCTCGCCCTGGCCAAGGGGCTGCTGGCGAGCGGCATCCGGTTCGGTGACCGGGTCGCGATCATGTCCCGTACGCGCTACGAGTGGACGCTCTTCGACTACGCGCTGTGGACGATCGGCGCCCAGGTGGTGCCGGTCTACCCGACGTCCTCGGCCGAGCAGTGTTTCTGGATGCTGTACGACGCCGAGGTGACGGCCGCGATCGTGGAGCACGAGGACCACGCGATGACGATCGCCACCGTCATCGACCGGCTGCCGCAGCTGCGCCGCCTGTGGCAGCTCGACTCGGGTGCCGTGCACGAGCTGTACGACGCCGGCGCGCACCTCGACGACGAGGTGGTGCACCGCCACCGGCAGGCCGTCACCCCCGAGTCGGTCGCCACGATCATCTACACCTCGGGCACGACCGGACGCCCCAAGGGCTGTGTCATCACGCACGGCAACTTCGCCTACGAGGCGGACACCGTCATCGAGCGCTGGGAGCCGGTGTTCCACTCCAAGCGGGGCGACGAGGCCGCCACCCTGCTCTTCCTGCCGCTCGCACACGTCTTCGGGCGGATGGTCCAGGTCGCGGCGATTCGCGGTGGGGTGAAATTCGGCCATCAGCCCCAGCTCAACGCGGCGGCCCTGCTGCCCGATCTGGCCGCGTTCAAGCCGACGTTCTTCCTGGCCGTGCCGTACATCTTCGAGAAGGTGTTCAACGCGTCCCGCCGCAAGGCCGAGAAGGAGGGCCGCTCCGGCCCGTTCGAGAAGGCCGTGGACATCGCGATCAAGTACGCGGACGCCGTCGAGGCCAAGGCCTGGGGCATCGGCCCCGGCCCCTCGGCGGGGCTGCGCATGCAGCACCAGCTGTTCGACAAGCTCGTCTACTCCAAGATCCGGGCCGCGATGGGCGGCCGGATCCGGCACGCCATGTCGGGCGGCTCGGCGATGGACCGACGGCTCGGCCTGTTCTGGGCCGGGGCGGGCGTCCACATCTACGAGGGCTACGGCCTGACCGAGTCGACGGCCGCCGCGACCGCCAACCCGCCCGGCCGCACCCGGTTCGGCACGGTCGGCCAGCCCATCCCGGGCATGACCGTGCACCTCGCGGACGACGGCGAGATCTGGCTGCACGGCCAGAACGTCTTCCAGGGCTACCTCAACAACCCCAAGGCCACGGACCAGACCCTGCACGACGGCTGGCTGGCCACCGGCGACCTCGGCTCGCTCGACGAGGACGGCTACCTCACCATCACCGGCCGCAAGAAGGAGATCCTGGTCACATCGGGCGGCAAGAGCGTTTCGCCCGGTGTGCTGGAGGAACGCGTCCGGGACCATCCGCTGGTCAACCAGTGCATCGTCGTCGGCAACGACCGCCCCTACATCGCGGCCCTCGTGACCCTCGACCAGGAGGCCGTGGAGCACTGGCTGGCGATGCGGAACAAGCCGCAGCTGTCCGCGGCGGAGCTGGTGCGGGACGCGGACCTGGAGACGGAGGTGCGACGCGCGGTGGTCGCGGCGAACACCCTGGTCTCGCAGGCCGAGTCGATCCGCACCTTCCGCATCCTGGCCCAGCCGTTCACCGAGGAGCACGGGCTGCTGACCCCGTCCCTGAAGCTGAAGCGCAAGGCGATCGAAAAGGCGTACGAGAACGAGGTCGAGGCCCTCTACCGGGCATGAACTGCCTGTTAACGGACGGTGTGCCACCCGTCTGAATTCTCCCGTCAGGAATGCATCACGGCTCGTGATCGTTGACGATGGGAGTACACCCGACCACAAACCTAAGGATCGAGAGCTCGTGAGCAAGGTCCCCCAGATCACCCTGAACAACGGCATCGAGATGCCCCAGCTGGGGTTCGGCGTCTGGCAGGTGCCGGACGACGAGGCCGAGTCGGCCGTCGCGACGGCGCTGGAGGCCGGGTACCGCAGCATCGACACAGCGGCGATCTACGGCAACGAGGAGGGCACCGGCAAGGCCATCGCCGCCGCCGGTCTCCCCCGCGAGGAGCTCTTCGTCACCACCAAGCTCTGGAACGCCGACCAGGGGTACGACTCCACGCTGCGCGCCTTCGACACGTCGCTGGAGAAGCTGGGCCTGGACTTCGTCGACCTGTACCTCATCCACTGGCCGCTGCCGGCCAAGGGGACGTACGTCGACACGTACAAGGCGTTCGAGAAGCTGCACGCCGACGGCCGGATCCGGGCCATCGGTGTCTCCAACTTCCTGCCGGAGCACCTGGAGCGGCTGATCGGCGAGACGTCGGTCGTCCCGGCCGTGAACCAGATCGAGCTGCACCCGCACCTGCAGCAGAGCGCCTCCCGTGAGTTCCACGCGGCGCAGGGCATCGCCACGGAGGCCTGGTCGCCGCTCGGCCAGGGCAAGGGCCTGCTGGAGGTTCCGGCGGTCGTGGCCATCGCCCAGAAGCACAACCGCACGCCGGCCCAGGTCGTGCTCCGCTGGCACATCCAGCTGGGCAACGTGGTGATCCCGAAGTCCGTGACGCCGTCGCGGATCAAGGAGAACATCGAGGTCTTCGACTTCGAGCTGGACACCGAGGACCTGGCGGCCATCAGCGCCCTCAACGAGGACCGCCGCATCGGCCCGGACCCGGCGACGTTCGACGGAGCCTGAGCCCTCTCCCGGCCCCTGCGACTGCCCGCGGCCTGACATCCGGCTGCGGGCAGTCGTGCTGTTCGGGGACGGTGGGGGTGCTGCTCAGACCGCCCGAACCGCCGTGTGCACCGTGTGCGCCTCCAGCACGAACAGATCGGACCGCCGGTACAGACCCGCCTCGTCGTCGGGATCGAGAAGCCGGTCGAGGGTGGCGAGATCGTCCGCGTCGAAGCCCTCCGGAATCCGCTCCCGCAGATGGGACAGTGACCCGACGACATAGTCCCGGGCCCGGTCCGAGACGGGCGCGGGAAGGTCCAGCAGGAAGGTGTGCGTCCGGCCCGGCTTCAGCCCCGCCGACGCCAGCAGGGCCGGCCAGTCCTCCGTCTCCGCGACATAGCCCGGCAGCTCCGTCCGCATCCGCGTGAACCACTCCGCCTCCAGCGCGTCGAGCCGCGCCTGGAGCCCGGGCCGGCCGATACCGATGTCGCGCGGCAGATACCGCGGGGGCAGGCCGCCCTCCATGAGGGCCAGCGTGCCGCCGGGCGCCAGCCGGGCCGCGAACGCGGCGAGCGCGGCCCGCTGGTCACCGAGGTGGTGCAGACTGCGGCTCGCCCAGAGCAGGTCGGCCGGGTAGTCCAACTCTTCGAGTACGCCCGGGAGTTCACCGGCGATCGTGCCGAAGCGGTCGGCGACGCCCAGCCGCTCGGCGCGTGCCCGCGCCCGCTCCAGCAGCGGCTCGGAGCCGTCCACCGCGACGATCCGCGCGCCCGGGAACGTCTCGGCGAACAGACACGACACGACGCCCGGGCCGCTGCCCACGTCGACGATCAGGCCCGGCTCGGTCACCTCGTGCGCCAGCCAGCCCATGGCCCGCTCGTACAGGGAAGCGAACAGCTCTGCCTGGGACTCCAGCCTCGGAGCCATCCCGGCCCAGTCGAGGTGCGTGTGGTCGTGACGGTCGTGGTGGTGACGATCGTGGTCGTGGTCGTGGTCGTGACGGTCGTGGTCGTGCGCCATGGTGGTCAGCCTCTCCCTCGGATGCCGCCAGACTGCGCCGACGCACCGGGAGAAGGCCACCGCTGTTGCCGCTCCCGCAAAAAATCCGGGCACACCGAACCGCCGGGGCCGAAGCCCCGGCGGACCCGTGGGGACGGGGTGTCAGCCGGTCAGGGCAGCGGCGGGTACGCGTTCTGCATCAGCTGCCTGAACTGGGCGGAGAACCAGTGCCCGGACAGCGGCGCGTCCGCGAGGGAACCGGACAGGTTGTTGCCGTTGCGCGGGTTGCCCGTGTAGGTCGGGTCGCACATCCGGTCGAAGCCCTTGCCCTCGTCGTTGGCGATCTCCTTGCTCGCCCCGTCGGACTCGCCCGGCGGCTTCATCCACACATAGGCGTCGATCCCCGCGGCCGGACCGGCCTGGGGCCGCTCGCCGAGGCCGGCTCCGGACTGGTTGCACCAGTTGCCGACGTGGATGCGGCGGTCGTAGCGGCCGCCGTTGACGTAGGTGTCGACGGAGGTCTGCGCACCGGGTCCGCTGGGCCGGGCCGAGCCGCCCCAGCCGTTGCGGGAGGTGTCGATCAGCATGCCGATGGAGGACGGGAAGCCCACGGAGACCAGTTGGTTGCGGAAGCCCTGGGCGAAGGACTGCTCGTCCGTGTAGCGGTTCCAGTCCACCCACTTCGACTCGCGGACGGACTTGCCGGCCACGTTGTCGTTGATGGTGAAGTTGTTCTCCTTCAGGGCGCTGTAGTTGGCCGTGTTGGTGATGAAGCCGTGGACGTCGTTCACCGTGGCGCCCTCGGCGGACGCCGCCTCCTTGAACAGGGTCGCGGAGGCACCGAAGTTGTCGTCCCAGCCGATCCAGCCGTGGTGCCCGGCGTCGACGTAGTTGTAGACGTTCGCCACGTCGCCGAGCTTGTTCAGCGCGTAGCCGACACCCTTGACGTAGTTGCCGTTGGCCTTCATCACGTCGCACTGCGGGGTGGCCGTCGGGCGGCTGCCGGTGTTGGTGACGAGGTTCGGCAGCGAGTCGATCTCGACGGTGGTGACGATCCGCAGCGAGGCGTACTTCGAGTCGGCGAGGATCGCCTTGATCGGGTCGATGTACTGCGTCTTGTACTTGTCGATCTCCGTCGGGCCGAGCTCGCCGTTGGAGGCGAGGGCGGCGCAGTCACGGCCGGGCAGGTTGTAGATGACGAGCTGGACGACGAGTTCGCCGGAGCCCTTCTGGCGCAGCGCCTCGTCGAGGTGGGCGCGCAGGCCCATCTTGCCGCCCGCGCCGTTGATCGCGGCGATCCGGTCCAGCCAGACACCCGTCGGCTGGCCGGAGACGCGGCTGCCGCCCGGCTCGGCGGCGGCCTTCGCGGACCACTCCGGGTTCACGTACACCTTGGCGCCGGCATAGGGGTTGTCGACCCGGTTGGAGGGGCCGCCCGGACCCGGCGGGTCGGTCGGCCCCGGGTTGCCGCCGTCGTCGACGTTGCAGGTGACGCCGTCGAGGGTGAATGTGCCCGGGATCGCGTTGCTGCCGCTGTAACTGCCCTGGAAGCCGAAGCTGACCGAAGCACCGGTCGCGAGCTGGGCGTTGTAGCTCTCGTTGGCCGCGGTGACGGCGGCACCGCTCTGGCTCAGCTTGGCGTTCCAGCCGCTGGTGACCTTCTGGTTGCCGGCGTAGGACCACTTCACAGACCACGACGACTTGGCGGCGCTGTTGTTGGTGACGGTCACGGCGGCGGTGAAGCCGGTGCTCCACTCGTTCTGGATCTTGTAGTCGACGGTGCAGGGGACGGCGGCGATGTCGGCGCCGCCGGGGTCGACGGCGAACGCCGTGCCGGTCGCGCCGGCGACCAGGGCCATGGCGGCCAGTAACGCTGTTCTCGTACGGCTCATGAGTGCGGGTTTCCCTTTCGCTGGTGAGGGTGTCAGCTGTTCAGGGCGCGCTCCGACAAGGACATGAGGAACTGAGGAACCCGGCATGGCACTCGCGCAGACGGGGACGACCGCGCTGAGGGCGGCTCAAAGTACTGAACGCGAGAGGTGTCGCATGAGCGACTCCTTGCAGGCCGGGCACGCCGTGACGGACGCGTCGACTGATGGAACCGCTCCCACTGGTGTCAAGGAAGGTAGCGCCAAGTGTCAGCAAAGAACAGGGGAGTCGCTGACTTTCGCTCAACCCGGGGCGTCGAATCTTTTCGACTCTTCAACCCCTTGACCGATACCACACCCTTCCTCACTATGGGAGCGCTCCCACTGGTTCAAGCCTTGACTTCTCCGAGCCGCAAGGAGGAACCAGCACCATGCATCCCCCACCCCGGAGACGCGGAGCGGTGCGGCGCGTGTGGATCGCCGCCGTCGCAGCTCTCGCGCTTCCGTTGACGATGCTCTCCTCAGGGTCGACTCCCGCGCAGGCGGCCGCACTTCAGTGCAGTGTCGATTACAAGACGAACGACTGGGGCTCCGGCTTCACCGCGGATCTGACCCTCACCAACCGCGGCACGGACGCCATCGACGGCTGGACGCTGACCTACGCCTACTCCGGCAACCAGAAGCTGGGGAACGGCTGGAACGGCACCTGGTCGCAGTCCGGTCAGAACGTCACCGTCAAGAACGCCCCCCACAACGCGCGGGTCGCCGCGGGCGCCGCCGTCTCCACCGGCGCCCAGTTCACCTACAGCGGCACCAACGCCGCTCCGGCGTCCTTCTCGGTCAACGGCACCGCCTGCACCGGCGCGCACCAGCCGCCGATCGCCGTGCTGACCAGCCCGTCCGCCGGCGCCGTCTACACCCAGGGTCAGGCCGTCCCGCTGGCGGCCACGGCCGCCGCCGCGGACAGCGCCACGATCAGCAAGGTGGAGTTCTACGACGACACCACGCTGCTGGGCACGGACACGAGCGCGCCCTACTCGCTTTCCGTTTCCAACTTGACCGTGGGCAGTCATTCCCTGGTGGCGAAGGCGTACGACAGCATGGGCGCATCCGCCAACTCCACCCCGGTCGGCATCACGGTCTCCTCCGGTCCGACCGTCGTCGCCTCGCCGCTGCAACTGGGCGTCCAGTCGGGCAAGTCGGGCACCTACGAGGTGAAGCTGTCCAAGCAGCCGGCGTCCAGCGTGACGGTGGCGTCGGCTCGCGCGAGCGGAAACTCGGGCCTGTCGGTCACGTCCGGCGCCTCGCTCACCTTCACCCCGCAGAACTGGAACACCGCGCAGAAGGTGACCGTCACCGCCGCCAACTCCGGCACCGGCTCGGCGGTCTTCGAGTCGACGGCGACGGGCCACGCCAAGGCCTCGGTCACCGTGACCCAGCTGGCGGCGGCGAAGGTCTACGACGCCCGCTTCCTGGAGCTCTACGGGAAGATCACCAACCCGGCGAACGGCTACTTCTCCCCCGAGGGCATCCCCTACCACTCGGTCGAGACACTGATCGTCGAGGCGCCGGACCACGGCCACGAGACCACCTCGGAGGCGTACAGCTACCTCCTGTGGCTCCAGGCCATGTACGGCAAGGTGACCGGCGACTGGGCCAAGTTCAACGGCGCGTGGGACCTCATGGAGAAGTACATGATCCCCACCCGCGCCGACCAGCCGACCAACTCCTTCTACAACGCGTCCAAGCCGGCGACCTACGCGCCCGAGCTGGACACCCCGAACGAGTACCCGGCCAAGCTCGACACCGGCGCCTCGGTCGGCCGAGACCCGATCGCGGCCGAGCTGAAGAGCGCGTACGGCACGGACGACGTCTACGGCATGCACTGGCTGCAGGACGTCGACAACGTCTACGGCTACGGCAACTCGCCCGGCAAGTGCGAGGCGGGCCCCTCGGACACCGGCCCGTCGTACATCAACACCTTCCAGCGCGGCTCGCAGGAGTCGGTGTGGGAGACGGTGCCGCAGCCGACCTGTGACGCCTTCAAGTACGGCGGCAAGAACGGCTATCTGGACCTGTTCACCGGTGACGCCTCCTACGCCAAGCAGTGGAAGTTCACCAACGCTCCGGACGCCGACGCCCGGGCCGTGCAGGCCGCCTACTGGGCCGACCTGTGGGCGAAGGAGCAGGGCAAGGGCGGGGATGTCTCCGCGACGGTCGGCAAGGCCGCCAAGATGGGCGACTACCTGCGCTACTCGATGTTCGACAAGTACTTCAAGAAGATCGGCAACTGTGTCGGGCCCTCCACCTGCCCGGCGGGCACCGGCAAGGACGCCTCGCACTATCTGATGTCCTGGTACTACGCCTGGGGCGGCGCCACCGACACCTCGGCCGGCTGGGCCTGGCGCATCGGCTCCAGCCACGCCCACGGCGGCTACCAGAACCCCCTCGCGGCCTACGCGCTCGGCAACTACGCCCCGCTGAAGCCCAAGTCGGCGACGGGCGCGGCCGACTGGTCCAAGTCCATGGAACGGCAGCTGGAGTTCTACCGCTGGCTGCAGTCGAGCGAGGGTGCCATCGCCGGCGGTGCGACCAACAGCTGGGCGGGCCGGTACGCGACCCCGCCCGCCGGGAAGTCGACGTTCTACGGCATGTACTACGACGAGAAGCCGGTGTACCACGACCCGCCGTCCAACCAGTGGTTCGGCTTCCAGGCGTGGTCCATGGAGCGGGTCGCCGAGCTGTACCAGCAGACGGGGAACGCGCAGGCCAAGACGGTCCTCGACAAGTGGGTCGACTGGGCGCTGTCCAAGACCACGTTCAACCCGGACGGCACGTTCCGGATCCCGTCGACGCTGCAGTGGTCGGGCCAGCCCGACACGTGGAACGCCTCCAGCCCGGGTTCCAACAGCGGACTGCGGGTCACCGTCGCCGACTACACGAACGATGTCGGTGTGGCGGCCTCGTACGCCAAGACCCTGACGTACTACGCCGACCGTTCCGGTGACACGGAGGCCGGTGCGGCGGCGAAGAAGCTGCTGGACGGGATGTGGGACAACCACCAGGACGCGCTCGGGATCGCCGTTCCGGAGAACCGGGCCGACTACAACCGGTTCGACGACTCGGTGTACATCCCCGGTGGCTGGACGGGCACGATGCCGAACGGTGACGCGATCAACGCGTCGTCGACGTTCGACTCGATCCGGTCCTTCTACGAGGACGATCCCGCCTGGTCGAAGATCGAGAGCTATCTGGCGGGCGGTGCGGTTCCGTCGTTCACGTATCACCGGTTCTGGGCTCAGGCGGATATCGCGCTTGCCATGGGCTCGTACGCGGAGCTTCTCGAATAGCCCCCGCCGGGCGCTCCGCGGGTTGTGCGGTTGTCGTCTGCGGGCCGTGTGTGGCTGGTCGCGCAGTTCCCCGCGCCCCCAAGACAGCGTCCGAAGCTCCGCGTGCTTGGCCCTGCACCTGACGCGGGGCCACCACAGCCGGGCGGCCCCCACCCGCACTGGGGGCCGCCCGGTCATCGCACGTTCCCCCCTCACGGAAGGAACCCCACCGTGCGAAGAACCCGTATCCTCACCGCCGTACTCGCGCTGGCGGCCGGGCTGCTGTCGGGCGCCCCCTCCGCCCTGGCCGCCGATCCCCCCTCGACGAAGCTCGCCGCGGACACGTACACCTGGAAGAACGCCCGGATCGACGGGGGCGGCTTCGTCCCCGGGATCGTCTTCAACCGGAGCGAGAAGAACCTCGCCTACGCCCGGACCGACATCGGCGGCGCGTACCGCTGGCAGGAGTCGTCGAAGACCTGGACGCCGTTGCTGGACTCGGTCGGGTGGGACGACTGGGGGCACACGGGTGTCGTCAGCATCGCGTCCGACTCCGTCGATCCGAACCGGGTGTACGCGGCGGCCGGGACGTACACCAACGGCTGGGACCCGAAGAACGGCGCGGTGATGCGGTCCTCCGACCGGGGCGCGAGCTGGCAGAAGGCGAATCTGCCGTTCAAGCTGGGCGGCAACATGCCGGGGCGTGGCATGGGCGAGCGGCTCGCGATCGACCCGAACCGCAACAGCGTGCTGTATCTGGGCGCGCCCAGCGGCAAGGGGCTCTGGCGCTCGACGGACTCGGGCGTGACCTGGTCCCAGGTGGCGAACTTCCCGAACGTCGGCAACTACGTGCAGGACCCGAGCGACACGTCCGGCTACGCCTCCGACAACCAGGGCGTCGTCTGGGTCACCTTCGACGAGTCCACGGGCACGTCGGGCAGCGCCACGAAGACGCTCTACGTCGGGGTCGCCGACGCGGAGAACGCGGTGTACCGCTCGACGGACGCGGGCGCGACCTGGCAGCGGCTGGCCGGACAGCCGACGGGCCAGCTGGCGCACAAGGGCGTCCTGGACGCGAAGAACGGCTACCTCTATGTCGCCTACAGCGACAAGGGCGGCCCGTACGACGGCGGCAAGGGCCGGCTGTGGCGGTACGCGACCGGGACCGGGACCTGGACGAACATCAGCCCGGTGGCGGAGGCCGACACGTTCTACGGCTTCAGCGGGCTGACGGTGGACCGGCAGAAGCCGGGCACGGTCATGGCCACGGCGTACAGCGCATGGTGGCCGGACACGCAGATCTTCCGTTCCACGGACAGCGGGGCGACCTGGACCAAGGCGTGGGACTACACGTCGTACCCCAACCGTGAGAACCGCTACACGATGGACGTCTCGTCGTCGCCGTGGCTGACGTGGGGTGCGAACCCTGCACCTCCCGAACAGACCCCGAAGCTGGGCTGGATGACGGAGTCGATGGAGATCGACCCGTTCGACTCGAACCGGATGATGTACGGCACCGGTGCCACGATCTACGGCACCGAGAACCTCACGAACTGGGACAGCGGCGGGAAGTTCACCGTCAGGCCGATGGTGCGGGGCCTGGAGGAGACGGCGGTCAACGACCTCGCCTCTCCCCCGTCCGGAGCCCCGCTGCTCAGCGCGCTCGGCGATGTCGGCGGCTTCCGCCACACGGACCTGACCAAGGTGCCGCCGATGATGTTCACCCAGCCGAACTTCACGACGACCACGAGCCTGGACTTCGCCGAGTCGAACCCGAACACGGTCGTCCGTGTCGGCAACCTCGACTCGGGCCCGCACATCGCGTTCTCGACGGACAACGGCGCCAACTGGTTCGCGGGCACCGACCCTTCGGGTGTGAGCGGCGGCGGCACGGTGGCGGCGGCGGCCGACGGCAGCCGGTTCGTGTGGAGCCCGCAGGGTGCCGGCGTGCACCACGCGACGGGCTTCGGCACCTCCTGGCAGGCCTCCGGCGGGATCCCCTCCGGGGCTCTCGTCGAGTCGGACCGGGTCGACCCGAAGACGTTCTACGGCTTCAAGTCCGGGAAGTTCTACGTCAGTACGGACGGCGGGGCGACCTTCAAGGAGTCCCCGGCCGGCGGCCTGCCCAGCGGCGACAGCGTCCGCTTCAAGGCCCTGCCCGGCGGCAAGGGCGATGTGTGGCTGGCGGGCGGCGCGAGCGACGGAGCGTACGGCCTGTGGCACTCCACGGACGGCGGGGCGAGCTTCACGAAGCTCTCCAACGTCCAGCAGGCCGACACGATCGGCTTCGGCAAGGCGGCGCCCGGCGCCTCCTACCAAACCCTCTACACGAGCGCGAAGATCGGCGGCGTGCGCGGCATCTTCCGCTCCACGGACAAGGGCGCGAGCTGGACCCGAGTCAACGACGACGCCCACCAATGGGGCTGGACGGGCGCGGCCATCACCGGCGACCCACGGATCTACGGCCGCGTGTACGTCTCGACGAACGGCCGTGGCGTCATCTACGGCGACAGCTCCGACGGCGGCACCACGGACCCGGGACCGGGCCCCGACCCGACACCGACGGGCGCCTGCAAGGTGACGTACAAGGTCACCAACCAGTGGTCGGGCGGCTTCCAGGCGGACGTCCAGGTCACCAACACGGGTACGAGTGCCTGGAGCGGCTGGTCACTGGGTTGGGCGTTCGCGGACGGGCAGAAGGTGTCCCAGGCCTGGAACGCCGAGACCGCGCAGTCGGGTTCGACGGTGACGGCGAAGAACGTCGGCTGGAACGCAAACGTGGCCGCGGGCTCGTCGGTGAGCTTCGGCTTCACGGCCAACTGGTCGGGGACGAACACGAAACCGACCGTGTTCAAACTGGGTGACCAGACCTGCACGGTCGCCTGACAGTCCTGCTGTCGTGACCGGTGGGTGCGTGCTCCCCTGCGGCACGCACCCCCGTGGCCACACGCTTCGAAGCGCGCCTACGTCTTCCAGGGGACCGTCACCCTCGCCTCGATCCGGCTCTGGCTCCGTCCATGATGAGCCGGGCAGGCTTAGGCCTTCCCGGCGAGGGGGTGGTGCCTTCACTTCTCGGCGCGGCGGAGCTTACGGTTTGTGGGTTACCCAGAGCAGTTCCGCCGGCCAGCGGTATGCCCAGTCGGGTGGGTCGGTTTCGTTGTAGCCGTTGGGTGTTCCGAGTTCGGGTCGCGGCTCGATGAGGTCGTCGATGACGAGCCCCGCGCCGCGCAGGACCTTGACCCAGTCGCCGTAGGTGAGCTGATAGCTGGTCGCGCCGTCGTCTTCGGCGATGGTGTTCAGCCCGAAATAGTCCTGCTGCAGCGTCGTGGTCACGCGGCTGGCGGCTTCGTCGTAGCAAGCTTCGAACCATGGGCTGGCGACGTTGAACACCAGGCGCCCGCCTCGGCCCAGGACGCGTGCGGCCTGCGGGACGGCCAGGTGCGGGGGCGCCCAGCTGAGCCCACCGAAGTCGCAGAACACCAGGTCGAAGCTGTCGGCGGCGAAGGGGAGTTGTTCGGCGGCGCCTTGCACTAGCGGGTAGCGGGCCGCTCCCATCGCGCGGGCCGCTGCGGCGAGTTGGGCTTCCGACAGGTCGAGCCCGACCACGGTGGCGCCCTCGGCCGCGAGCGCCCTGGACCACTGGCCGGCGCCACAGCCGAGTTCGAGGACGCGCTTGCCGGTGACGTCACCCAGGGCGTTCAGGTGCGCGTCGGGGATGGAGTACATGCCCCACAGCCGGGGTGTGGCGCCGATTTGCGGGTCGTGCTTGTGCTGGTAGGCGCTGCTGATCCGGTTCCAGAGCCGCCGGTTGGCGGGGATGCTGTCCACGTGCCGACTCCAGCACTGCCTGCCTGAGGCGGTCAACACGAGTAGGGCACTGGCCGACCCTCGCCTCGATCCGGCCCCGGCTCGGCCCATGATCCGCCGGACGAGCCCTAACCGTGGTGTGCTTACGCTTCGGTCGGTGCTGCCTAAACCGGCCGCTGTCATGAGGCTCCGACCCGTTGCAACTGTGGCGCAGGGCCCGTTAACCGAACTAACTCGTGAGTTCTTGCAGGTCAGACGGCTTCTCCACTAGCTTCTCGGGATGCTTCAAGGCGATGTCCCCGAGCGGGACTTGGCAGCGTTCGTCCTGCCCGAGTTGGGCAGACTGCAGGAGACCGGTGATCAGTGGGCGCCGTACCAGTTGCTCGACCAGGATGGCGTTGTTGTCGACCCCGTCCGGGTCTTCTTCGCCGAGCTGCAGGCAGAGGACAAACCTGCCTCCACGGTCCGCTCATACGGCATGGACCTGCTGCGCTGGTGGCGGTTCCTGTGGGCTCTCAACATCGAGTGGAACCGGGCAACGCGTACTGATGCACGGGACTTCATCCGGTGGATGCAGATCGCGAACAAGCCCCAGCGCCTGCACTGGCGACACCGGAAGGCAGGCTACTCCGAGGAGACGGTGCCGAAGCCGCGGACGACGCGCAAGAAGATCCCCGGTACGCCGAACGCCATCACGGGCAAGGTCTCACCCAGCCCGCAGTACGCCGCGAGGACGCGCGCGCACTGCGAAACCGTGCTCCGCACGTTCTACGACTTCCACCAGGACGAGGGCACCGGGCCAATCATCAACCCGTTTCCGCTCGACCGCTCGCGTCGCAGCAGCCGCGCGTCCGCCCACCACACGCCTGACCGGCCCTTTGCCCAAGAGCGGACAGGCCGCTACCGGCCGACCATCCCGAAACGTGCGCCCCGGCGTATTCCGGACGAGATGTTCAACGCGCTGTTCGCCGCCCTCCGGCACAATCGAGATCGCGCTCTACTGGCTTTCTGGGTTTCCAACGGGGCCCGCGCAGAAGAACTGCTCACCAGCCGGCAGCGCGATGCGCTACCCGGTCAGCAGTTGGTCGGCGTGATCCGAAAGGGAACCCGCGCCTACCAGCAGCTTCCTTGCTCAACCGACGCCTTCGTCTGGCTGCGCCTCTACCAGGAGGAAACACGGCGAGATGGCATCCCGCGGGGCAAGAACCTGCCGTTGTGGTGGACCCTGAGGCGTCCCTGGCGCCCGCTGAACTACGACGCGGCGCGGGCGATGTTCAACCGCGCCAACGATCTCCTCGGGGCGAACTGGACGCTCCACGATCTACGCCACACCGCGTCCTACCGACTCGCCCGCGACCCCAACATGCCCCTGACCGACGTCCAATGGGTCCTCGGTCACGCCCATCTGACGACCACACAGCTCTACCTTCCGGCCAGCCAAGACGAAGTGATCGAACGTGTCCGCGCCCATCATGCACGCCGGGCAGAGCAGCGTGACCGGCCGCCCGCACCACCGGCCCCCGGCTACAACCCCGACTCGTTGAAGACTCTCTTCGGGAACTCATGGTGACGAGCACAGAGACCTTGCGCGCTCCGGCCGTCATCCGAGATGCACAGCCACTCGCCGGCGAGGCTCTCCGGGCAGCCAAGAAGCGTTTCCCGCCGCGGCCCTACGAGGACGCCTGGCCTGCCACCGGCCAGTCCTACGAGGAGGTCGTGGCTCAGCTGAACCGGCCTCCGCTTCGGGCCGCGAGCGAGTCCACCCATTTCTACCGGCGGCGAGGCGCAACGCTCATTCTCCGCTGGCTCCTGGACCAGCCGGGCTCCACCTGGCCACAACGGTGGAACGCGAGCCCCGCTGCAAACGCGACCGGGGCACAGTGGAACAAGCTCAACGCCAGCTGGGTCGGCTACGACGCGGCAAATGCGAACGGCATTCTGAACACGGGCCTGTTCGCCCTGGTCTGCGCCGATGTGCTCCGGCCGTCGCTCCACTGGCAGCTCACCCGGACCTCGACCAACCTCCGTGCCATCATCTGCCAGTACCGTGACCCTGAGGGATTTGCCCGCCTTCAGGAGCTGGTGGGCCCAGAATCGTGGTCCTCCCACCTCGGCATCCTCGCCAAGAACGTTCTGGTCAAGCTGGTCATCGCCAAGGGCGGGGGGCTGGCCGACATCAATGTCGGGGACGCCATTGAGTACATGGAAGCGCATCGAGCTCAGCGGGCCACATCGGGCGGGCAAAGCCTGTTCTACTCCTGGCTGAAGGACCTGGGGCACCTGCCACCCGACGCGCCCGTGTCACTGAGGCTTCTGCACCGAACGTCCGGCCAGGTCTCGGTCGAGCAACTCGTCGACCGCTACCGCCCGCAGTCCAAGCCCATCCGGGATCTGCTGGTCGAGTACCTCAAGGAACGCCAGCCCACCGTGGACTTACACGTCCTTGGAGGACGCGTCCCGGACGCTTGTGAGGAACTTCTGGCTGCAGATTGAGCGCATCCAGCCCGGCATCGACACAATCGGGCTGCCGCCTGAAGTCGTGGGCGCATGGAAGCAGGTCAGCCGGACGAAGGTCACACGCCGCCGGCTGCCGGATGGCACAGTCCATGAGGCGGTGACGGAGCGGGCCAACTACGGCAACCTCATGATCGGAGTTCGAGCCCTCTACCTCGACCTGGCCCACTGGGCCGTCGAGGAACCAGAACGCTGGGGCCCGTGGGTTGCTCCCTGCCCGGTCAGCGCCGCCGACGCCAGTACCTCCAAGCACGAGAAACGCCGCAAGGCCAAGATGGACCAGCGCACCCGCGAACGACTGCCCGCGCTGTCCACCGTCGTCCGCGCCGCTAAGGCGAACTGGACAGAGGCCCGTGAGGGGATGGACGCCCTGCAGGCCGCCCCACTCGGCGGCCAGTTCACGTTCAGGGGCGGAACCTACACGCGCCAGAAGAAGGACTCGTCGACTCCGTTCCGGGCCTACGACGAGTCCGGCCGACGCATCCATCTGGGACTGCTCGAGGAACGGGCCTTCTGGGCCTGGGCCACGATCGAATTCCTGCAGCACACCGGCGTCCGGATCGAGGAGATGCTGGAGGCCAGCCATCACGCCTTGATCCAGTACAAGCTGCCCACCAGCGGTGACATAGTGCCTCTGCTCCAGGTCGCTCCCTCGAAAACAGACGAAGAACGGCTTCTCCTCGTCAGCCCAGAACTGGCCGACGTCCTCAGCACGATCATCGCCCGCGTCCGTGACCCTCGAACAGGCGCGATCCCGATGCTGCCCAACTACGACGTCGCGGAGAAGATCTGGAACCCGCCGATGCCGCTGCTGTTCCAGTGGACATACGGAGGCCAGCGCACGCCAGTGTCCCGACAAATGATCCGCGACGGTCTCAACGAGGTCCTGAAACGGACCGGGCTCACCGACTCCGCGGGCCAGCCCCTCGACTTCGCTCCGCACGACTTCCGAAGGATCTTCATCACCGACGCAATCCGCAGCGGCCTGCCGCCCCACATCGCGCAGGTCCTCGCAGGTCACTCCGACATCAACACCACGATGGGCTACAACGCCATCTACCCGGCGGACGCCATTGAAGCCCATCGCGCGTTCATCGCCCGTCGTCGATCGCTTCGTCCCAGCAAGGAATACCGGACCCCGACGAACGAGGAGTGGGACGCCTTCCTCGCCCACTTCGAGAAACTGAAGGTGTCCATCGGTACCTGCGCACGCGCCTTCGGGACCCCATGCATTCATGAACACGCTTGTGTCAGATGCTCACTCCTCCGACCTGACCCGGCCCAACGGGCACGGCTTGCCGAGATCCGCGACAACTTGATCGCCCGAGTCACCGAAGCCGAGACGGAAGGCTGGCTCGGCGAGGTCGAAGGTCTCCAGATCAGCCTGGCTGGCGCCGAGGAGAAACTCAGCCAGCTCGACGTACAGATCTCCCGGCAGCAGGAGTCCGTTGACCTGGGAATTCCCACCTTCCGGGAGATCGTTGCTCACACCACTACCGTGGCCACACCGCCGGAGCCTTCGTGACCAGGACGGTCGTCACCTCCGGCGATGCTCAGTGGACGTCGGCACAGAACGCGGCGGCGCTGACGAGCTTCATCCACGCGGATGATCTACACCACCCCGACCCAGGCCACGGGCACGCTCTACGGGCGGCGGGCCAGAAAGTGGGTGTCGAGGAAGCCACGCTCGGACGCTGGGTCGTGGAGCAACCGAGCCACCGTGACAAGGCCGGCACCGGCCAGCAACTCGGCAAACTGCTCCGCCGGCCAGCTATAAGCGGGCGCCACCTTGTGGTCGAAGCGGACCGGCTCCGGCCCCTCCGTCCCGAAGAAGGACACCAGGAGCAGACCCCCTGGTGCCAGGACACGCACCTGCTCAGCGAGCAGTGCGGGCAATTCTCCAGGTGGGGTATGGATCATCGAGTAGTGGGCCAGCACCCCGCCGAGCGCGCCGTCCTCGACCGGCAGGGCCTCCATGCGCGCTTCGTCGAACCGCAGCGCCGGCTCGGCCCGCCGAGCGTGGTCGACCATGGCCGGGGAGAGGTCGAGCCCGAAGGCGTCCAGCCCCAAGTCGTGCAGCATGGCTGTCAGATGACCGGGTCCGCACCCGACGTCGGCTACCCGCAGGTTCCCCGAATCGCGCACGAGCTCGGCGAAGGTGCCGATCATGTTCCGCGCGAACGGCCGCGTCTCCAACCGACTAGTGAACATCGACGCATAGAGCTCGACGACCCCGTCGTAGGCCGCCCTGGTCTCATCCTGGTGTTTTAACACGGGCAGGAAACTAACACCCGCGCCGTTCGCAGCCGTTCTCCGGCCCTTCCTCTCGGGACTGATCGTCCCGTCACCGGATCACGGGACGCCTCGGTAGTTCGGAGAAGAGGCCCCGAATCTGCTCCGTGTCGTGATCGTGGTGACGGACCAGGCATGGATCACGGACGCACAGACCGCGCACCGATCGTCGTGCCAGGCAGCGAAAGCGATGTACCGCGCCGCCTCTTCGCCCCCCATCGAAGCGGAGCCGAAGGTCATCGAAGGGCCGCCATAGTAGACGGCCACGTCATCCCGAGTCCCACAGCGCCACGTTGTTCGGACGCTTCTGGGTGAGCATCGCAACGCGAAGGGGGATAGGGCACTCGAAGGCATGGCCGACAGCCTCAACGACTTGGCAAAGACAACCGGGACGCACACGGAAGCGCCATCCGAGCCGAGTGTCAGCAGCACGCAGAGCGTCTCCGACGGGATCCAGGAGGGGGCGACTCGACTTCCTAGAACGTCATTTCATCACGACTCGGTGACGTGTACACACATTTCCTCCACATGTGCTTTACGGTGTTCCGACGTTCAACCTTGGGGGGACTCATGCGCATTCGCGCTATTGCAGCCAGTGCTGCCCTGCTCCTGGCCGTTCTCACCGCATGTGGGGGTGGCGGCAGCGACAGCTCGTCGGCTTCGAAGTCGAAGGCGCCGGCCAGCAAGTCGAAGAAGGTCGACTGCACAAGCCGGACTCTCGACCAGGCGGAGTGGATGAAGCACTGCGCCGACGAGGCCAGCCCTGACTCCGGCACCGAGGCGAAGTCGACGGGCCTGAAGTTCAGCGAGTCGTACACCTGGCCCGACGGGCTGAAGGTCAGCGTGGTCGACGCGAAGGTGTTCACCGACTACGACAAGGAGCTGCTTGAGTCGCCGGAGCCCGGCAAGAGGGACTTCCGAGTCACACTGAAGCTGGAGAACGCCGGCAAGGAGCCGGCCGCCCTGGATGACCTGTCGCTCATCGTCGAGGGGGCGACGAACGGTGGGGCGGCTGAGTTCACCGCCTTCGAGAACGGGTCGCAGCCGCTTGAAGGTCGGCTCGCTCCGGGCGTGACCGCCTCGAAGAATGCCGACAACGTCCTCGAGACGAAGTACGGCAAGAAGGTCGTGGTGACAGTGCAGCGGAACAGCGAGGACTTCGACCTGGAGTTCCCTGAGTTCACGGGCGAGATCACCGGCTGAGGTCGGGAACGACGAAGCGCCTCCGTCGCTGTGGTGCAGCCTTGAGCGCCGTGGCGCGATACTTCGCACCGAGTTGCAACGCCGATGCGCGGCGCGGGCGTTGGCCCGGTCGAGGAGAGCACCACTGCGGGACAGCGGGTGTCGGGCGTCGAGCTCGTACCCGATATGGAGGCCGCCGATCCAGCACGGCAGCTGCTGCGAGTGCAGTGAGGCTGCGGCAGGGGCGCCCGTTGCGGAGGTTTCCGGCCACGGGCGCCACCCTTCTGCCTACCGCTTGAGGACTGCCCACTCGGCGTTTCCGGGGAGGCTCTCAGACGTATAGAGGACGCGCTCGGGCCTCTGGTCGCCGGGGACGGCCTTCTTGAGGCAGGCCTTGATGTCCACGGCCCCCAGACGTAGCCCTCGGTGTCGAACTCCTCGTCAGGACTGACGGAGTTCTTGGCGGCGTCCTCCTGCTCGTAACCCATGACGGTCGTCTCGAAGGCGAGGCCTTCGTCAGTAGCTCAGGTGAGCGTCTCCCCGAATACCTTGGGAGGCTCCCGTGCCGCATGGTTCAAGCTGTCCACACCACATCCCCGGCTGCTGTAAGTTCCCGCCCATGGCCACGAGCAAAGAGATCGAGAACCCGGAGTCGCGCTTCTCCGCGGTGCTGGCGAGTGCCGCCAGGCTTCCGGGTGTGCGTATCCACAGGGAGGAATACCTCCGGAAGGCGCTGGCCCGCTATTGCTCCGAGGACGAGATCCGCAGGGCGATCGAAGAGACCCCCGCAGCGGCAGGCATCTCTCTCGATGTCCTGGACAAAGCGGCCAACGACTCCATCAAGTACGAAGCCGCCAAGGCCAGTGCCCTCTCCGCGGCTGCCGGGATACCCGGTTTCATCGCCCTTCCCGCCACTGTGCCCGCCGATACGGCCCAGTACTTCGGCCATATGCTGCGCATCGCGCAGAAGCTCGCCTATCTCTATAGCTGGCCGGATCTGCTCTCCGACGACAACGATGACCTCGACGACGCGACCAAGGGAGTGCTCACACTCTTCTTCGGCGTCATGTTCGGCACCCAGTCGGCGAACGCCGCCGTGGGGAAGGTCGCGGGGATGATGTCGAAGCAGGTCGCCAAGAAGCTGCCGCAGAAGGCACTCACCCAGGGCGTCATCTACCCCATCGTGAAGAAGGTCGCGGGCTATCTCGGCGTTCAGATGACGAAGCAGACCTTCGCGAAGTCCGTCTCCAAGGCCATCCCCGTCGTCGGGGCCGTCGTTTCCGGCGGGCTCACTCTCGCGACCTACCTCCCCATGGCCAAGAGGCTGAAGAAGCACCTCGCCAGCCTGGAGCTGACGAAGCCGGCGCACCGGGTCGTCGACGAGGAGGTCATGGACGGGGAGGTCGTAGACGGGGAAGTTGTGGAAGGGGACGAGTCCTTCCCCACGATCCCCGAGCAGCACGACGCGGACGACACCGCCGTCAAGCTGCAGAAACCGCACTCGTCCTAGCCCGCCCGTAGGAGAAGAAGCACCGTCCCGCAGCTCCGGGGCGCGCATCCGGCGTTGTCGGTGACGCCTGGCAGGATGCGCGCCATGGCATCGAGAGGCGACAGCGACGAGGCGTACGTGGTCGGCCTGTGCAACCGCGTGCTCGGCGAAGAGGCCCTGACCCAGCACCGGTTCGAGTGGCTGTTGGGCGACCCGGGGGCCGGGGGCCGGCAAGTCAGGCTGCCGGTCGACGCGTACTGGCCCGGTCACCGGCTGGTGGTCGAGTACCGGGAGCTCCAGCACGACCAGCCGGTGCCGCACTTCGACAAGCCGGACCGGCTCACGGTGAGCGGTGTGCACCGGGGCGAGCAGCGAGCCCTGTACGACGCCCGCCGCGCCACCGAGATCCCCGCGCACGGGCTGCGGCTGGTGGTGGTCCGCCCAGCCGACCTCGACGCTGACGGGCGCGGGCGGCTGCGGCGCAATGAGGAGGCCGACCTGGCGGCGCTGCGGAGGATCCTGGTCCGGGACAGCGACGAGGACCGGGTCACCGACGCCTTCCGCACCTGGCTGCTCGGCCAGGGGTGGGCACCCGTCGAGCCCACGGATCGCTGGACAGACCTCGAAGCCGTGCGTGGCGAGGAGCGGTTGATCTGCGAGGCCAAGGGCCGCACCCAGGAGAAGGGCATCGATGCGGACATCGCCTATGGCCAGTTGCTGCGCCGAATGACGAGCCGGGACGCCCGGACACGGTACGCACTCGTCGTACCGTCCTCGTCCGTGAAGGCCGTCGAGCGGGTTCCGACCCATGTCCGCAAGCTGCTGCGGATCGACGTGTACGAGGTGACGGACGATAACGACGTGCGTCGGCTGACCGCGTGAGCGGACACGCCCCGACAAGCCCGACAGCCTCGGCCAGGGGTGTGGGCACGGGATCTTCGGGTCATGACCACTTCCCCCCGTTACCGTTTCGTGTCTCCGCAATGGGGCCTTCGGCTCCGGCATGACTTCCCACCGTCATGTTTTCCGCGGTCCTGCAAGAGTGCCGCTGCACTTCATGCCGAAGTCCGGGCAGCGCGGGCGGGCGGCGATCGGCCGGTTCATGGTCGATGAGCTTGCCGAGGCTGATGAGGTGCCCGAGGCTCCCGCTGGAAATGGATCTCCCCAGATTCTCCCCAGCGGTGGTGGATCATGACCGAGGTGGCCTTCCGTGACACCCTGAAGGCCACCCCTAAAGATCACGCGAGAGCAGTGTTTTCCCAGCTCACGGTGTGTAGACCGTCGGGCGAGGGGCGGTCGCCATCCCGTTCCCGAGGAAGAAGCTCGGGTGCGGGGGCTGGTTGTAGGCCGTGTTCTGCCAGGCCAGGGCCGTGCGGTACTGCGTGTCGTGGAGCAGGGTGGTGATCCTCGTGTTCGTCTCGTGCGGGGTCGAGTAGACGCGCAGGGCCGTGTTGTCGCTGGTGCGCCAGACGACTTCCTCGCGCCAGTCGCCGAGGAGGTCGCCGGACAGGACGGGCGTGGACTTCGTGCCGTTGTTGGAGGAGACCCCGGAGCCGGTCAGCAGGCGGGTGTCGCCCGAGGTGCCGTACTTGTCGATGCGGGTGCCGTCGAGGAGTTCGCGGACGGGGTCGCCGTCCCACCAGGACAGGAAGTTGATGCTGGAGGGTTCCCGGCCGAGGGAGGTGCCGGTCGCCGAGCGCAGGGTGGTGTCGGAGGCGGACCAGGCCTCGGCGCCCGCGCTGCCGGCGTAGATGTCGGCGGCCACTCCCCGGCCGTTGTCGGCGCCGGAGGCGGTCTTCCAGAGGATCGCGCCGGTGCGGGCGTCGGCCATCCAGGAGCCGGGCTGGCTGGTGCTCTCCGAGACCTTGAAGTACTCCAGGCCCGCGCGGGACGGGTTCAGGTCGCCGACATGGCCGGCGTCGCCGTGCCCCGTCTTGGTCGTCCAGAGCCCGTTGCCGTTGTCGTCCACGGTCATCGCTCCGTAGACGATCTCGTCCTTGCCGTCCGCGTCGACGTCCGCGACGGAAAGGCTGTGGTTGCCCTGGCCGTCGTAGCCCTTGCCGCTGTTGGTGGAGGAGCTGGTGTCGAAGGTCCAGCGGCGGGTGAAGGAGCCGTTCCGCCAGTCCCAGGCGGCGATCACCGTGCGGGTGTAGTAGCCGCGCGCCATGATCAGGGAGGGGCGGGAACCGTCCAGGTAGGCCGTGCCCGCGAGGAAGCGGTCGACGCGGTTGCCGTAGGAGTCGCCCCAGGAGGAGACGGTGCCGCGGGCCGGGACGTAGTCGACGCTCTGCATCGCCTTGCCGGTCTGGCCGTTGAACATCGTCAGGTACTCGGGGCCCGCCAGTACGTAGCCGCTGGAGTTGCGGTGGTCGGCGGAGGAGCTGCCGAGGACCGCGCCGGTGCCGTCCTTGGTGCCGTCGGCGGTCTTCATGGCGACCTCGGCCTTGCCGTCGCCGTCGTAGTCGTACACCTGGAACTGCGTGTAGTGCGCGCCGGAGCGGATGTTGCGGCCCAGGTCGACACGCCACAGCCGGGTGCCGTCGAGCTTGATGCCGTCGACGATGGTGTTCCCCGTGTAGCCGGACTGGGAGTTGTCCTTGGCGTTGGTGGGCTGCCACTTCAGGACGATGTCCAGGGCGCCGTCGCCGTCGAGGTCGCCGAGGGAGGCGTCGTTGGCGTCGTAGGTGTAGGCCACCCCGTCGGGGGTCGTGCCGCCGGCGGGCGGGGAGATCGGGATGTCCTTGTAGCCGGTGCGGAACTGGACCGCGTGCACCGAGTCGCCCTGCTCCGTGCCGTTCACGACGGCGCGGACCGTGTAGTCGGCCTGGGCGGGGGCGCCGGAGTGGAAGTAGTTCGTGGAGCCGGTGACCGGCGTGGAGTTGACCTTCGTACCGGCCCGGTAGACGTTGAAGGAGACGTTGTCCGGGTCGGTGCCGAGCCAGCGCCAGCTGACCAGGTTGCCGCTGCCGGTGTGGACGCTGACCACGCCCCGGTCGAGCTTCTCGACCTGCCGGGCGGTGGCGGCCTGGGCGTCGCCGGTGGCGAACGTGGTCAGGCCGGCGCCGGCGAGCGCCGCCGTGGCGACGGCCACCGGGAGGAGCACACGGCGTCTGCGGTGTCTGTGGGGGTGCTTCACGTGACGGACCTCCTGGGAGGACGGGCGGGTTCCGCCTCTCAGTCGCCGCCGGGGGCACGGGAGTTGCCGTACCGCTCGGCCAGTTCGGCGACCGTGCGGGCGATGCGCGACCGCAGGTCCTCCGGGGCCAGTACCTCGATGCCCGTGCCGAGGCGCAGGAACTCGGCGTGGGCGTGCTCGACGGACTCGATGGGGACCGTGGCACGCGTCCAGCCGTCCTCGTCCGTACGTCCGTCGCGCCGGACCGCCTCCCCCGCCGGGCCGGTGAGCGTCGTCCCCGGGGCCAGTCGCACCACCGCCTCGCCGCGGTGCAGCCGGTCGTGGAAGTCGCGCTGGTACGCCGTCCAGTACGCGGCCAGGTCGAAGTCGCCGGGGCGGGAGAACTCCTCGCCGCCGGTGGCTAGTTCGAGGATCTGGTCCACGCGGAAGGTGCGCGGTCCCGGCCCGGCGACGACATACCAGCGGCCCGCCTTCAGCACCAGCCCGTACGGCTCCAGGCGGCGCTCCACGTCGGTGGGCTCGCGCCAGCGGCGGTAGCGGACGTGCAGCACGTGTCCGCTCCAGACGGCGTCGGCGACGGCCGGAAGGTACGGGGTGTCGTCGGCGTCCGTGTACCAGCCGGGGGCGTCCAGGTGGAAGCGGCCGCTGATCCGGTCGGCATGGGTGCGCAGCTCCGCCGGCAGGGCGGCGCGCACCTTGAGCTGGGCGGCGGCCAGGACCGAGCCGAGGCCGAGCTGGGCGGCGGCAGCGGGGGCGCCCGCGAGGAAGAGCGCCTCCGCCTCGCCGGTGGTGAGGCCGGTGAGACGGGTGCGGTAGCCGTCGAGGAGGCGGTAGCCGCCGGCGTGGCCCGCGTCGCCGTACAGCGGGATCCCGGCGGCGCCCAGGGCCTCCACGTCCCGGTACACCGTCCGTACCGACACCTCCAGCTCCTCGGCGAGCTGGGCGGCGGTCATCCGGCCGCGGGTCTGGAGCAGCAGGAGGATCGAGACGAGCCGGCTGGACTTCACTGACACAGGATGTCAGTGAAGCGGCCTTAGCGTCCCGCCATGCCCTTCACGGAGAAACACCTGACCGTGCCGCCGCCCATCGAGGTGGCGGGACGGCGGGTCAAGCGCTACCACGTGACCGCCGACCCGGCGGGCATCGCACCCGAGGTGGAGGAGACCGCCTACCGCTTCCTGCCCACGCTGCTGCCGAAGCCGGATGGCACTCCCCCGGCGACGTTCGTCGTCCTGCACCGGGGCGGTGACGACGGTGCCTATCTGAACGCCTACAGCTGGGTGTGGGACAACGTCCTGCACTTCGGGGGCGCGGCGGCGGGCCAGCCCGTCCTCGGCTGCCCGGACAACGACCCCACCCACTTCGTCGCGCCCGGCAGGCCGTGGATCGGCTGCGTCTGGGAGCTGCCGCCGATCCTGCACGAACGCGATGCCTGGGTGCGCCACATACTCGCCCCCGCCACCCCCGACCTCGACGCCTACCTGGCCGACTCCCTGCCCGAGGGAACCACTGGAGACCGCTCATGAGCAGCCCGCACGACTTCGACTTCTTCCATGGCGACTGGCGGGTCCGGCACCGCCGGCTCACCGACTTCCTCGACCCGGACAGCGCCTGGGAGGAGTTCACCGGCACCAGTCACTGCCGGCCGCTGTTCGACGGTGCTGCCAACATCGACGAGATCGACCTGCCGCACCTGGGCTCGAAGGGCGCCACCCTGCGGCTGTTCGACCCGGTCACGAAGCTGTGGTCGCTGAACTGGGCCTCCAGCCGCACCGGCACCCTGTTCCCGCCCGTCTTCGGTCACTTCGAGGGCGACCGCGGCGAGTTCACCGGCAGCGACACCCACGACGGCAAGGACGTGCTGGTGCGGTTCGTGTGGTCGGGGGTGCGTGACACCGCCGCCCGCTGGGAGCAGGCCTTCTCCGTGGACGGCGGCCTGACCTGGACGACCAACTGGATCATGGACTTCACCCGGCCGGAGGATTCCTCGGCTTCCTGAAGGCCCGGAGGGTGAAGACCGGGTCGGGGCGCGGCCGGTCCTGGTCGGGGAGTTCGGCCAGCCGGTTGGCGAAGCCGTCGGCGAGCGGGTCGCCGGGCGGCAGCGTGACGAACCAGCCGCGTCTGAGGTCGGCCACCGTACGCCGTGGGCTGCGGCCCTGCCCGTGCCCCCGGAAGGAGGCCTGCCCGGCCGGGACCAGGCCGTGTGCGGCGGCGCCGGACACGACGTCCGCCGCTCCGTCGCGGACCGGGCTCGGCGGACGGGAGGACAGGACGACATCGATGTCACTGCCCACGTTGTGGGAGGCGGCCTTGTCGACCGTGGTGACGTAGACCCCGCCGGGCCGCAGTACCCGGGCGCACTCGCCGACGATGGCCCGCACATCGGCGGGCCCGGCGGCCAGGTGCAGCAGCCACACGCTGCTGACGGCGTCGAACTCGCCGTCCCGGAAGGGCAGCCGTCTGCTGTCGGCGAGCACGACCGCACCGGGCAGCCGGGCGGCGGCCTGCCGGGCCATCGCGAGGGCGAGGTCCACGCCGGTCACCCGCATGCCCTCGCGTGCGGCGGCGAGCCGCCGGGTCACTATGCCGGTGCCGCAGCCGAGGTCGAGCAGACCGCGCGTGTCCGGCGGTACGAGGCTCAGCACCGCATCCGCGGCGGCGGCCGCCCTGGGCTCGCCGCCGCGCGAGGCGTCGTACCGCGCCGCTTCCTTGTCGTAGTCGAGCACCCGGTCAGTGTGCCCCGTGCCCGGGGGCCAGGTCCTCCACCTTGCGGGCGAGCTCGACGTCCTTCTCGGTGACGGCGCCGCCCGCGCTGTGCGTGTGGACGGACAGCGAGACGGTGTTGTAGCCGAGCGTGAGGTCGGAGTGGTGGCCCAGCTCCTCCTGGACCTGGGCGATGTGCACGACCATCGCCGTCGCCGCGAAGTGCGAGCCGAGCCGGTAGGAGCGGGTGAGGCGGTCTCCGTCGAGCGACCAGCCCGGCAGCTCGGCCAGCCGGTCCTCGATCTCCTTCTGCGACAGCGGTTCGACGGGCATGGGCTGCGCTCCTTCCCTTGCGCCGGAATCCTCGGTGTCCTCTCAGCCTGCCACAGCGGGGCGCCCGAGACCCTGGTCAGAGGCGTGTGCCTGTCGGGCACGGCCGGTTCTCGACTACGGTCCTGACATGACCACTCACCCGTCCACGGCCGGCCAGGGGGTGGGTCCGCTGCTGCGGGCCTGGCGGGAGCAGCGCCGGGTCAGCCAGCTGGAGCTGGCCCTGCGCGCGGACTCCTCGGCCCGGCACATCAGCTTCGTCGAGACGGGCCGGTCCCGGCCGAGCGAGGAGATGGTGCTGCGGCTGGCCGAGCATCTGGACGTCCCCGTGCGGGAGCGCAACGCCCTGCTGCTGGCGGCCGGTTACGCCCCGCGCTACCCGGAGACGCCGCTGGACGACCCGGCGCTGGGCGCGCTGCGCGAGGGCATCGAGCGGCTGATCGGGGGCTACGAGCCGTATCCGGCGCTGGTGGTGGACGCGCTGTACGACGTGGTGGCGGCCAACCGGGGGATCATGACGCTGGTCGACGGCGTCTGCGCGTCCCTGCTGGAGCCGCCGCTGAACGCGATGCGGCTCGCCCTGCACCCGCGGGGCCTGGCCCCCCGCATCCGCAATCTCCGCGCCTGGCGCGGTCACCTGCTGGAGCAGATGGAGCGGCAGATCGCCCTGCACCGCTCCGAGCCGCTGCGGGAGCTGTACGAGGAGGTGGCGGCGTATCCGGTGCCGGAGGAGGACCCGGAGGCCGGGCCCGAGGAGCCTTCGGAGCCGGTGCCGTACTTCGCGCTGCCGCTGCGGATCGAGCACGAGGGGCGGACACTGTCGTTCATCTCCTCCATCTCCACGTTCAACACCCCGATGGACGTGACCGTCGCCGAACTGGCCATCGAGACGCTCCTGCCGGCCGACCCGGCGACGGCCAAGTACCTTCAGTCGCTGCTGTCCTGACGGGCTTTCAGGGCCGTGTGCTGGAGGACGGCGAACCCGGCCACGGTCAGGGCCTGGAGCACCGTCCACACGGCGCCCGCCGTGCTCGGCGTGAGCCACAGCGCCAGGGCCGCGAGGCTCACGACCGTCCAGGCGAGGTTGGCCTCGACGACGGCCCGCACGCCGAGTGCCGGCGGCTGCCGGCGGAAGGCCAGCAGGCCGACGCCCGCCGCGTAGGCGGCGAGGAACGCGCCGAGTGCGAGCAGCAGCGTGGAGCCGACGCCGAGGAAGCGCCCGAGGGATCCGGGGAACGCGAGGTAGGCGAGGGCGTTGGCGCCGGTCACCGCGGCGTCCAGCGCCAGGAAGCGGCGCAGCATCGACTGCGGCTCGGAGGTCCGGGCGAGTGCGGCGAGCTGGATCGCGGACATGGGACATCACCCTCCGTCGGGTCATGGTGCGGCTGGGAGCCGGGTCCCGGGCCGGAGTGCGCCGGCCCGGGGCGCGGTACGTCCACGATCGCGTTCCGGCCGCGCCCGGTCGATTACCCGCGGGGTAATGCCCCGGCGACACGTTCTCTCCGGTGATCTCCTCGCCGTCGGCCCTGGGAGACTGTCGGCGGTACATGGCAGACTGATCGCGGGCTTGGGCGCGTTGGGGAGGCGTGGCGTGAGTGAACGACGGGCCGCACCCACCGTGGGCCAGGTGGTGCTGGGCAAGCGGCTGCAGGAACTGCGCGAGGCGGCGGGCATCGGCCGTGACGAGGCCGCCCGGGTGCTGCGCGTCGCCCCCGCGACCGTCCGGCGGATGGAGACCGCCGACGTCGCGCTGAAGATCCCTTACGTGCAGATCCTGCTGACCGCGTACGGCGTGCCCGAGGACGAGGTGAGCGCGTTCGTCGACCTCGCCGAGGAGGCGAACCGGCCGGGCTGGTGGCAGCGGTTCCACGACGTGCTGCCGGAGTGGTTCAGCCTGTACGTGAGCCTGGAGGGCGCCGCCCGGATCATCCGCTCGTACGAGCCGCACTTCGTGCCGGGGCTGCTGCAGACCGAGGGGTACGCGCGTGCGGTGCTGCAGGCCGGGACCATCGCGAACGCGGGGCCGGAGGCGGTGGAGCGGCATGTGTCGCTGCGCATGGAGCGGCAGCGGCTCCTGGAGCGTGAGAACCCGCCGCACCTGTGGGTGATCATGGACGAGACGGTGCTGCGCCGCCCGGTGAGCGTCGACGGCCGGGTGATGCGCGACCAGCTGGACAAGCTGCTGGAGTACGCCGCGCGTGACCGGGTCACGCTGCAGATCGCAGAGTTCAAGGACGGCCCGCATCCGGGGACGTACGCCCCGTTCTCGCTGTTCCGGTTCGCCGAGCCCGAACTGCCCGACATGGTCTTCACCGAGTATCTGACGGGCGCGCTGTACCTGGACTCCCGCAAGGAGGTCTCCGCGCATCTGGAGGTCCTGGACCACATGACGGCAGGCGCGGGCTCGGCACAGCGTACGGAGACGCTGCTGCGCGAGTACCGCGAGGGGTTCTGACCCGTACGGGCCCCGTCGGCGGGTGTCCTCCCCGGCCCGCCCCTAGCGTCGGCATCACGCGGCAGGCAAGGGAGCGCACGCGAAGGAGGTCCGATGCCCGGATTCGAGCTGCTGTACCAGGCGGCCGCGCTGTGCCTGATGTACCCCGACGACGACTTCCGCGCCCGGCTGTCGCTGCTGCGCGAAGCCGCCCCGCAGCTGAGGGAGTTCGCCGACCACGCGGCCGTCACCCCGCCCCGGGAGCTGGCCGCGCACTATGTCGAGGTCTTCGAGGCCGGGCAGGACCACAGCCTGTACCTCAGCGTGTGGCGTGAGGCGGCTCCGGCGCCCTCCGAGGAGGTCTACCGCGCGCACGGCCTGGAGACCACCGGCGAGGAGCCGCCCGACTTCCTGCCCGCGGTGCTGGAGTTCGCGGCCCGCACGGGCAGCACCGAGCTGCTGACCGAGCACCGCGACGGCCTGGACCAGCTCCGGTCCAGGCTCACCGACTTCGGTACGCCGTACGCGACGGTCCTGGACGCGGTGTGCGCGACACTGCCGCCCTCGCACACCGGTCCCTAGGACCGGCGACGGTGGTCCGGCCTACGCGGCGCCGCCCTTCTCGTCCCGCTGGTCCTTCTCCTCGTCCACGATCTCCGCGTCGACCACGCCCTCCTCTTCCTGCGCGGTGCCGGGAGACTCCTGGGTGGGGGCCTGCTGGGCCTGGGCGTACATCGCCTGGCCCATCTTCTGGCTGACGGAGGCGAGTTTCTCGACCCCGGTGCGCAGGGCGGCGGTGTCCGCCTGCTGCTCCAGGTGTCCCTTCACCTCGGTGACGGCCGACTCGACCTCGGCCTTGGTGTCGGCCGGGATCTTGTCGCCGTTGTCGCGGAGGAAGTTCTCCGTCTGGTAGACGAGTTGCTCGGCCTGGTTGCGGGTCTCGGCGGCCTCGCGGCGGCTCCGGTCCTCCTCGGCGTACTGCTCGGCCTCGCGCATCATGCGGTCGATGTCTTCCTTGCCCAGGGCCGAGCCGCCGGTGACGGTCATCTTCTGCTCGCGGCCGGTCGCCATGTCCTTGGCGGAGACGTGCATGATGCCGTTGGCGTCGATGTCGAAGGCCACCTCGATCTGCGGGACGCCGCGCGGTGCCGGCGGCAGGCCCGTCAGGTCGAAGACGCCGAGCTTCTTGTTGTAGGCGGCGATCTCCCGTTCGCCCTGGTAGACCTGGATGCCGACCGAGGGCTGGTTGTCGGCGGCCGTCGTGAAGATCTCCGAACGCCGGGTCGGGATGGTGGTGTTGCGCTCGATGAGCTTCGTCATGATGCCGCCCTTGGTCTCGATGCCCAGGGACAGCGGGGTGACGTCGAGCAGCAGCACGTCCTTGACGTCGCCGCGCATGACGCCCGCCTGGAGCGCGGCGCCGAGCGCCACGACCTCGTCGGGGTTGACGCCCTTGTGCGGCTCCTTGCCGGTGAGTTCCTTGACCAGCTCGGTCACCGCGGGCATCCGGGTCGAGCCGCCGACGAGAATCACGTGGTCGACCGCGGAGAGCTTCACCCCGGCGTCGTCGACCGCCTGGTGGAAGGGCGCCTTGCAGCGGTTCAGCAGATCGGAGGTGAGCTCCTGGAACTGGGCCCGGGTCAGCTTCTCGTCGAGATGCAGCGGCCCTTCGGCGGAGGCCGTGATGTAGGGCAGGTTGATCGTCGTCTCGGTGGAGCTGGACAGCTCGATCTTGGCCTTCTCGGCGCCCTCGCGCAGCCGCTGCACCGCCATCTTGTCGCCCGCGAGGTCGACGCCGTACTGGCCCTTGAAGCGCTTGACGAGGTACTCGACGATCCGCTGGTCCCAGTCGTCGCCGCCGAGGTGGGTGTCGCCGTTGGTGGCCTTCACCTCGATGACGCCCTCGCCCATCTCCAGCAGCGACACGTCGAAGGTGCCGCCGCCGAGGTCGAAGACGAGGACCGTCTGGTCGTTCTCCTTGTCCAGCCCGTACGCCAGCGCCGCCGCCGTCGGCTCGTTGATGATCCGCAGCACGTTGAGGCCCGCGACCTCCCCGGCCTCCTTGGTCGCCTGCCGCTGGGTGTCGTCGAAGTAGGCCGGGACGGTGATCACCGCGTCGGTGACGTCCTCGCCGAGGTAGGACTCCGCGTCCCGCTTCAGTTTCTGCAGCACCCGGGCGGACAGCTCCTGCGCCCGGTAGCGGGTGCCGTCCACGTCGCCCTGGTCCGGGAAACGCCAGCTCGCGTCGCCCATGTAGCGCTTGACCGAGCGGGCGGTGCGCTCCACGTTCGTCACGGCCTGCCGTTTGGCGACCTCCCCCACCAGCACCTCGCCGTTCTTGGCGAACGCCACGACCGAGGGTGTGGTTCTTGCCCCCTCCGCGTTGGCGATGACCGTGGGCTCACCGCCCTCCAGTACGGCCACCACCGAGTTCGTGGTCCCGAGGTCGATCCCGACCGCTCGTCCCATCGCTGTCCCCTTCCGTCAGGGCACCGGCCACTCACTCCCCACTCTCCAGCACAAAACTTGAGTGCGCCGTTGTCAATGCCGCGAAGGGGTGATGGGCCCGCGCAGGGCCACGGCGCGCCGGGGCCGGTCGGTGACCAGCACGTCCACGCGCGGGTGGGCGAGGAACGCCCGCATCAGGGTGTCGTCGTTGACCGTCCACACCATGGTGAACAGGCCGCGCCGGGTCGCCTCGCGCAGCACGGTGGTCCTGGCCAGCCGCTGGTGCACGGCGACGCCGTGGGCCCCGCAGGCGCGGATCCGGCGGGCGGGGAACAGCTCGCTCAGCCGGGTTCCCGGCAGCTGTGCCACGGCCAGGTCCCTGCGGTCGCGTCCCAGGGACAACGCGGTGCGCACCCCGGGGAAGGCCCGTGTCACGGCGGCGAGGGAACGGTCCTCCAGTGTCGTCACCACGAGTCCGTCCGTGCCGAGCAGGGCCACCGCCCGGTCGACCACCTCCTGCTCGTAGCCCACCTCCTTGAGGTCCAGGTGGGCCACGAGGCGCCCGGCGATCAGCGCCATGACCTCGTCCACCACCGGCACGTCGTAGCCGGCCCGCTCGCTCAGCTCGGCGTGGGTGAGCCGGGACAGCGGCGGCCCGCTGGGCCCGACCCGGGGGTCGTGGTAGACGACGAGGACACCGTCGGCCGTGCGGCGGATGTCGAACTCGACGTACTCCGCGCCGGACTCCAGCGCGTCCTTGTACGCCTCCCAGGTGGCGGCGTCGGCGCGCTCGGAGCCGCCCCGGTGGGCGGAGACGGCGGGGCGGGGCGTCATGGTCGGGGGCTCCCGGAGGGCGGGCGTGGGGGCGGTACGGGTACGGCGTCGTCGCCGGACGTGGGCAGCAGGGAGCCGGAGCGGGTGCTGACGCGCCTGAGCAGGACGTATCCGATCACGACGAGGACGACGAAGGGGAGCCAGGCCAGCGCGTAGGCCGTTCCGTAGGCGCGCAGGTCGAGGATGGAGCGGTGCTCGTCGACGTTGGTGCCGTTCACGCCGAAGAAGGCGAGCAGCAGGGTCGGCGGCAGGGCGATCAGGGTGGCGGCGGCGACGAGGCCCGACACGGTGCGGTCGCGGCGCTCGTCGCGCTCGGCGAGTTCGGCGTCCAGGGCGGCGGAGCGGGCGCTGATCACCGAGGTCAGCCGCTCGACCATACGGGCCGAGTTCTCCAGGCTGTCGCGGATGCCTAGGGCGTCGCGCTGCGAGGACTGGAAGGCCTCCATGACCATCTCGGGGATCAGCAGGCTGTCGACGTAGGCCTCGACGCCGAAGGCGAGGTCCAGCTGTAGTTCGTTGACGCCCGCGGACAGGCGGGAGATCAGGGTGCGGATCTCGGTGGGCGAGTCGGTGAGGGCCTGCTCGTTGGCCTTCATCATCGCGAAGGCGGCGAGCCGGGTGCGCTGGAGCACGGCCAGGGCGGAGACCATGCCGACGGCGACGAGCATCAGGCCGTTCTCGACGTGCGGGGCCCAGCCGGCCTGGACGGAGACGCCCCGGCCGAGGGCGGACAGGGTGAGGCCGTGGTTCCTGAGGTGCGGCGCGAGGCTGGCGTCGTAGGGCGTGGCGGGGTTCCAGGGCATCCGGCCGCGATAGACGATCTCGTTCAGCAGGATCGCCTTGCGGGCCTCGTCGGCGCTGAGCAGTTCCCGGTGTAACCGGCCGCCGGGGAAGACGAGTTGGTGCACGTTCTGGCCGAGGGCGAGCGGGCGGCCGAGCTGCTCGGTCAGTGTCTGGAGCAGCGGGCGGTCGTCGAGTTCGATGCGCTCGCGGTCGAAGCAGGTCGTGGCCAGCCAGGCGGCGAGGTCGCCGGCGGTGGTCTCGCCCGCGAAGGCGCAGTCCACGACCAGGGTGGCGTCGCCGCGCGGGGTGGCGACGACGAGGATCCGCGAGGAGGCGAGGCCCAGGCCGTGGTCGCCGTGCGGCAGCCGCAGCCGGCGGGGCGCGATCTGTTCGTCGAGGACCGGGACGGGGAGCACGTCCTGGCTGGTCATCAGGTGGGAGGCGAAGCGGCCGTAGTCGTAGCGGTCGACGAGGGCGCCGAGGCCGGTGTCCCGGGGGCGGAGCCGTCCGGAGAGGCTGAACAGCAGCAGGACGCGGGTCCGGTCACGGGTGGCGGAGTCGAGCACCGTGGCGTTCGGGGACGTTCCCGGCAGCATCGCGTTCCTTCCGGCCGGCCGGTTCGAGAGCGTCTGGTTCCTACCCCGGCCGCGGGTGGCGAACCGACGTCGGGGGGGGGGGGGGGGGGGGGGGGGGGGGGGGGGGGGGGGGGGGGGGGGGGGGGGGGGGGGGGGGGGGGGGGGGGGGGGGGGGGGGGGGGGCGG
>NZ_JBVJBP010000001.1:1032589-1066638 GCF_055589465.1 Streptomyces sp. NPDC041940 | reverse complement strand
GGGGGGGGGGGGGGGGGGGGGGGGGGGGGTTGGGGGGGGGGGGGGGGGGGGGAGGGGGGGGGGGGGGGGAGAGGGGGGGGGGGGGGGGGGGGGGGGGGGGGGGGGGCGCCCCCCCCCCCCCCCCCCGCTGCGTGCCCGCGGTTCACCGCCGGCCTGAGCTACGCCATGAGGGTGACATCGACTGCGGCTGTGGTGGCCGGCCGCGTCGACGGGGCGACCGACTTCGCCCCCCTGGACTTGCCCGACCTTGTGAAGGTTGGTGAAGATCTTGGGGTGACCTTGACAAGACCCACGACAGGAGTGGCCGACAACGGCGGTCCCGCACGGCGCACCGGTGCGGGCCGGGCCGTCGCCGTCCTGGTCCTGGTGGTCCTGGCCGCGCTGATCCCGCTGCTCGGCCCGTCCGCCGCGCTGGACGGCACCGGGGAGGCCGGTGCGCCCGGTGCCGGCGGCATCGCCCTGCTGCGTACGGTGCTGTTCGCGGCGCTGTGCGTACCGGTGGGTGAGCTGTTCGTGAACCGGCTGGCGCATTCCGTGCCCGGTGTGGAGGAGGCCCCCGGCCGGCCCCTGGCCGTGCCGCGCAGCTGGTCGCCCTTCGCCGCCGTCGTCGGTTTCGTCGCCGCCCTGGGGCTCGCCTCGGTCGTCGCCACGGGCAATCTCGTCCCGGGCGGTCTGTCGGACATGGACGTCGGCGGGCTCTACGCGTCCCGGGAAGGCAAGCTCGCCCTGCTCGAGGTCAACGCGTTCCTGGTGGCGGGGCTGTGCACCCTGTCGCGCCGGCCGGCCGCGCAGCTGTGGCCGCCGGCCGCCGTGATCGTCGCGGAGGCCCTGCGCGCGCATCCACCGACCGAGCCGAGTCCGCTGACCGGCTCCGGGCTGACGCTCGTCCACCTGACCTGCGCGGCACTGTGGGTGGGCGGTCTGCTGCACGCGCTGCGGACCCTGCGTCTGTGGCACGGCCGGTACGACACGGGGGCGGGCGCGGCCCTGCTGGGCCTCTACGCGCGCGTGGCGGCCGTGCTGCTCGCCGCCATCACCGCGACGGGCGTGTGGAGTTCGCTGCGCCGGATGCCGCCGGAGACGATCATGGAGCAGCTGGCGGCCACGGCGTACGGGCGTGCGCTGCTCGCCAAGGTGCTGCTCGTGGCCGCCGTCGCCGCCCTGGCCCTGTGGGCCCGGAGCCGGCTGCGCCGGGCGGCCGATCCGCTGAGCGCCTGTGCGCCGGCGCGGGCGGAGGTCGTCGCGCTGGGCCTGGTGGTCGCGGTGTCGGGACTGCTGACGGCCCTTCCGGTCCCCATCCGCTGGTGAGGTCCCCATCCGCCGGTGAGCCTCAGACGGCCCGCATCTCGCCGTACGTCGCGGCCGGTGCCCTGCGCGCGTTGAGCGCCCCCAGTGTGCCGCCGGCCAGCAGGGCCTGCGCGGCGATGTACGTGAGCATGATCCAGAAGTCCGGCCTGGGGAGCTGCGGCCAGTCGGCGACGCCGGTCGCGATGAGGGTGTCGGAGAGCAGGAACAGCGCACCGCCGAGTCCGGTGCAGAGGCCGAGCCGGGCGGCGGACCCGTACGCCATGGCCGTGAGCAGGAGGCTGTACCCGGCGACGGGCACGCGCAGGTCCGCAGGCAGGTCCGGCCAGAGCAGCGCGACGGTCGTGACGAGGGCGGCGCCGTAGCCGAGGGCGAGGAGGCCCGCACGCGCGCGTGGGACCGCGTTCCGGCTGCCGTACGCCCTGAAGAGGACGAGGTAGCAGACATGGCCCGCGGCGAAGGAGCCCATCCCGGCGAGGAAGGCCGGCTCGGCGTCGGACAGCAGCAGGACGTCCCCGCCCCACCCGAACAGCAGGGCGGCGAGGAGGAGCCGAGGCGCCCCGCGCAGGGCGGCCCACAGGACCAGGAGCGGCATCAGCAGGGGCTTGGCCACGGTGTGCCCGGCGTCGAAACCGACCGCGAGGGAGACGAGGTCGACGGCGGCGGCGAGACCGAAGGCGGCGAGGAGGAGGCGGGAGCGGGTCACGCCGATGTGCTCTCGCCGGCGGGCGTGGAGGCCGCTGCGGGGGCCGTCGACGGCGCCGGGGCGGGCGTGGGGCCCCAGCCCGGCCCCATGAACACGCGTCCCGCTCGCTCGCGCCAGCTGTGCGCCGCCCGCAAGTCCCTCGCGATGGACACGTATTCGTGTGTCGCCACCTTCAGCAGGTTGTACGTCTCGATGTTCTTGGTCAGTCCGTACACGGGCCGTTCGGTCTCGGGGGCGAACGATCCGAACAGCCGGTCCCAGACGATGAGGATGCCGCCGAAGTTGCGGTCGAGGTAGCCGCCCTGGGAGGCGTGGTGGACGCGGTGGTGCGAGGGGGTGTTGAAGACGAACTCAAACCAGCGGGGCATCTTGCCGATCCGCTCGGTGTGGATCCAGAACTGGTAGACGAGGTTCGCGGAGGAGCAGAACGCGAGCGCGGCGGGGTGCACGCCGGCGGCTATGAGGGGGACGTAGAACGGCCATACGGTCAGGGACGTCCAGGGCTGGCGCAGCGCGGTGGTGAAGTTGAACTTCCGGCTGGAGTGGTGCACGACGTGGCAGGCCCACAGGACGCGGACGACGTGGTGGCCGCGGTGGGACCAGTAGTAGAAGAAGTCCTGCCCGAGCAGCATCAGCGGGACGGTCCACCACAGGACGGGCACGCGCAGGGGCGTGAGTTCGTAGAGGGCCGTGTAGAGGGCGACGATGGGGATTTTCCACAGGAAGTCGAAGACGAGACTGCCGAGGCCCATGCCGACGCTCGTGGCGGCGTCCTTCGCCTCGTAGCCCTCCGTGTCCTCGTCGGGATGGAGACGGAAGCTCACCATCTCGACCACGGTGAGCAGCACAAAGGCGGGGATCGACCACAGCACGACATCGGGCAGGTTCGGCATGCAAGCACCGTAGGACCGCCGTCCTGCCCCGACTAGACGTTGTTACCCACAAGTATTTCCGACGGTACGCGCTTGCTTCTTGGTGATCTCCGCCAATCCAGGTGACTGAACGTCGGACAGACGTACGCCTCGTGAACGGACAGACCGGACAAGACGCCTGAGGGAGTATCGGAAGGGGCGAGGGAGTGCACCTGGCGGGCCGTCGTGTCAGTCATGGCCCGTATCCTCAGGGACCATGCTCGATGACCTGACGACCGCAGTGCCCTCTCCCACGTCATGGCCGACCGCGTATCCCCAGGGATACGCGGTTGTTGACGTGGAGACCACAGGTCTGGCCCGGGACGATCGCATCATCTCCGCGGCCGTCTACCGGCTGGACGCGCGCGGCGAGGTCGAGGACCACTGGTACTCGACGGTCAACCCGGAGCGTGACCCCGGCCCCGTGTGGATCCACGGACTGACGAGCGAGGCACTCGAGGGCGCGCCCCTCTTCCAGGACATCGCCGAGGAGTTCACGACCCGGCTCGAAGGACGGGTGCTCGTCGCGCACAACGCGGTCTTCGACTGGCAGATGATCGCCCGGGAGTACGCGCGCGCGAAGCGGGAGGCTCCGGTGCGGCAGCGGCTGTGCACCATCGCGCTCTCCAAGGAACTCGGGCTCCCGCTGCCCAACCACAAGCTGGAGTCCCTCGCCGCGCACTTCGGCGTCGTCCAGCAGCGGGCGCACCACGCGCTGGACGACGCGCGCGTGCTGGCCGAGGCGTTCCGGCCCAGCCTCAGGGCCGCGGCGGCGAACGGCGTACGGCTGCCGCTGCTCGAGTGCCGACCGCTGACCGAGTGGTCGGACCGTCCCGCGCCCCGCATCGGACAGCAGGCGGGACACGGCGGCTACCGGCCGACCAGTTGGCGCCCGGCCCGGAAGCGGCCCGCCTGCCCCTACCCCAACCCGGGGCGCTACGAGGCGGGCGGGCGGCTCAAGCAGGGCATGCGGGTCGCCTTCTCGGGTGACACCTCGGTGGAGCGCGATCTGCTGGAGGACCGCGCGACCGAGGCCGGGCTGCATGTGGCCACCAGCCTGTCCCGGCTGACCAGCCTGCTCGTCACGAACGACCCGGACTCGGGCACGTCCAAGGTGGTCAAGGCGCGGCAGTTCGGCACTCCGGTCGTGGACGAGGCGGCGTTCGGGCAACTCCTCGCGGATGTGGAGCCGGCATAGCGGGCTGACCGTACGGACGGGTGATTGGGGAGCGACTCGCCCGGCATCCGCTCGCCCGGGCCGGGGTGACGGCTCACCCTGTGGCGCATGGCGACCTGTGAGGTATGTGGCAATCAGTACGGAATGACCTTCGAGGTGCACGCGCAGGGCGCGGTGCACGTCTTCGACTGCTTCTCCTGCGCGATCCACCGCATGGCACCCATCTGCGAGCACTGCCGTGTACAGATCATCGGGCAGGGCGTGGAGGTCGAGGGCCAGTGGTACTGCGGCGCGCACTGCGCACGCGCGGAGGGAAAGGCGGGAATTGTCGACAAGGTGTGAACCCGTACCCGCCTGATCGCACCCCACGACCGAGTTGTACGGTCGTGGGGTGTACCGCTTCCTGATGTCCCGGCAGTGGGTGATCCTCACACTGATCGCCCTGCTACTCATCCCCACGATGATCAGGCTGGGCATCTGGCAGATGCATCGCTACGAGGAGCGCACCGCCCGGAACCAGCTGGTCACCGACGCCCTGGCGGCCGACCCGGTGCCCGTGGAGAAGCTGACCGGGGCCGGGCACACCGTCACCAGCGCCGAGCGGTACCGCACCGTGACCGCGAAGGGCCGCTTCGACACGGAGGACGAGGTCGTCGTCCGCCGCCGCACCAACTCCGACGACGAGGTCGGCTACCACATCCTCACCCCGTTCGTCCTCGACGACGGCAAGGTCCTGCTGGTCAACCGGGGCTGGATCCCCTCCGACGGCCCGAGCCAGACCGCGTTCCCGAAGGTTCCCGCACCGCCCGCCGGCGAGGTCACCGTCACCGGGCGGCTGATGCCCGACGAGACGACCGAGGCGAGCGGCATCAAGAACCTCCAAGGGCTGCCGGACCGGCAGATCATGCTGATCAACAGCGAGCAGGAGGCCCGGCGCCTGGACGTCCGGGTGCTCGGCGGCTACGTCGCCCAGACGGCACCCGAGCCCAAGGGCGACACCCCCGAACTCCTCGGCAACCCGGGCAAGGAGGACGCCGCGCTGAACTACGCCTACGCCTACCAGTGGTGGCTGTTCGCCGCGGCCGTCCCGGTCGGCTGGGTGGTCCTGGCCCGCCGCGAGGCCCGGGACCGGGCGCAGGCGGCGGCCGAGGACACCGACGCGACGGAGGCGGAACCGGCGGCCGTGTGACCGCCGGCGGCCTCCAGGACAGGCCGGTCAGCAGCATCGCCCCCGCGGCCCCGACCCCCGGTCCAGCGTGCGCAGCAGCTCGCGGACGTACCAGGCCACGCCCCGCGCCCAGCGCACCGCCCTCATGAGCGGGCCCCCGCCAGGGGCTCGGCCGGCTCCTCACCCGGCACCTCGATGCGGGACTCGACGTACGGCGCCTCGGTGGTCGGCAGCGGAGCCGGGGCCCGGACCGCCCGTACGCACACCACCGCCGCGTTCACGAGCACCACGGCGACCAGCAGCAGGAACAGGGCGATCAGTACCCCGTCGACCGTGGAGTTGGTGACGACGGTCCCCATGTCGGCCGGGCTCTTGGCGGGCGGCAGGATCTGGCCCGCGTCGAGGGCGTCGGCGTAGCGGGCGCGCTGGGCGAAGAAGCCCACCTTCGGGTCGTCGGAGAAGATCTTCTGCCAGCCGGCGGTGAAGGTGATGGCGACGACCCAGGCGAGCGGGACACCGGTGACCCAGGCCCAGCGCAGCTTCCCGGACTTGATCAGGACCGTGGTGCAGACGGCCAGGGCGATCGCGGCGAGGAGCTGGTTCGCGATGCCGAAGAGCGGGAAGAGCTGGTTGATCCCGCCGAGCGGGTCGGTGGCGCCGGTGTAGAGGAAGTAGCCCCAGGCCGCGACGACCAGGGCGCTGCACAGCCAGATGCCCGGCTTCCAGTTGACCCGGCCGGCCGGCTTCCACACGTTGCCGAGCATGTCCTGGAGCATGAAGCGGCCGACCCGGGTGCCGGCGTCCACGGTCGTCAGAATGAACAGCGCCTCGAACATGATCGCGAAGTGGTACCAGAAGGCCTTCATCGCGGTGCCGCCGATGACCCCGGAGAAGATCTCCGACATGCCGACCGCGAGGGTCGGGGCACCTCCGGAGCGGGCGATCAGCGTCTGTTCCTCCACGGCCTTGGCCGCCTGGGTCAGCTGGTCGGGCGTGATCGTGAAGCCGAGTCCTGCGACCGCGTGGGACGCCGACTCGGCCGTCGTGCCGAGGAGGGCCGCCGGGGCGTTCATGGCGTAGTACAGGCCCGGCTCCAGGGTCGCGGCCGCGATCAGCGCCATGATCGCGACGAACGACTCCATCAGCATGGCGCCGTAGCCGATCATCCGGACCTGGGACTCCTTCTGGATCAGCTTCGGCGTGGTGCCGGAGGCGACCAGGGCGTGGAAGCCGGAGAGCGCGCCGCAGGCGATGGTGATGAAGAGGAAGGGGAAGAGCGAGCCCGCGAAGACGGGCCCCGCGCCCGTCGAGGCGAAGTCGGTCACCGCGTCCGCGCGCATGACCGGGGCGGCGACCACCACACCCACCGCGAGCAGCGCGATCGTGCCGATCTTCATGAAGGTGGAGAGGTAGTCGCGCGGCGCGAGCAGCATCCACACCGGCAGCACGGAGGCGACGAAGCCGTAGCCGACCAGGCAGAAGACGAGGGTCGTGGGGCTGAGGGTGAAGGCGGAGGCCAGGGAGGAATTCTGGATCCAGCTGCCTCCGACGATGGCGAGCAGCAGCAGCGCGACGCCGATCAGGCTGGTCTCGACGACCCGGCCCGGGCGGAGGACGTGCAGCCAGAAGCCCATGAACAGGGCGATGGGGATGGTCATCGCGACGGAGAAGGTGCCCCACGGGGAGTGGGCGAGGGCGTTGACGACGACCAGGGCCAGCACACCCAGCAGGATGATCATGATGGCGAACACGGCGATCAGGGCGGCGGCCCCGCCCCAGCGGCCGATCTCGTCCCGGGCCAGCTGCCCGAGCGACTTCCCGTCCCGTCGCATGGACAGGAACAGCACGACCATGTCCTGCACCGCGCCCGCGAAGATCACACCGGCGACGATCCACAGCGTCCCGGGCAGATAGCCCATCTGCGCCGCGAGGACCGGCCCCACCAGCGGTCCGGCGCCGGCGATCGCGGCGAAGTGGTGGCCGAGCAGCACCCGGCGGTCGGTGGGGTGGAAGTCGACGCCGTCCTCGAGACGCTCGGCGGGGGTGGCCCGGCGGTCGTCGGGCTTGAGGACCCGCCGGGCGACGAAGCGGGAGTAGAAGCGGTAGGCGATGGCGTACGAGCCGAGCGCCGCGACGACCAGCCAGACCGCCGAGATGTCCTCACCCCGGGCGAGGGCGAGGACGCCCCAGGCGATCGCGCCGAGCAGGGATACGGCGGTCCAGAGCAGCAGGGACCGAGGGGATATTCGCCGCTTCTCGGGCGCTGACCGGCCGGATTCGGGCAGGACTGATACGGGCATGGCGGCTCCTCACCGTGGCGGTGGTGTGCGACAGGACCTGCGCGGGGGCCGGTGCGAGGGCGCTTCCCTGACCTGCGCACCTCTCCCGCTCGCTGTCGGTCTGTGCAAGAGTTGCGCTCCCGCCGGACGTGGATGACACGGCGTTCCCAGAAGATTTCCCGCCGGTTTCCTGTCCTCCGGACGGGCCGTCCGCGCAACTCTCGCGCAAGGGCACAGGCACACCAAGGACGGTGACCCATGGCTGACGGCGCCATGACCGCGACGTTTCTCGCCGTGATCGGCGGGGCGTCGCTGCTCGCGGTCACCGCACGGCGGCTGCGTCCGGTGGACCGGCTGCCCTCCCTGGAGGGCTGGGCGCTGGCCGACCGCAGCCTGGGTCCCGGCTGGACCTGGCTGCTGCTCGGCGGCACGATCTTCACCGCGTACACCTTCACCGCCGTGCCCGGTCTCGCGTACGGCAACGGCGCGCCCGCCTTCTTCGCGGTGCCGTACACGGTGATCGTCTGCCCGCTCGCCTTCGTGCTGCTGAGCCGGCTGTGGAGCGTGGCCCGCCGCAACGGTTACGTCACTGCCGCCGATTTCGTACGGGGCCGGTACGGGTCGCCGCCGCTGGCCCTCGTGGTCGCGCTGACCGGGATCCTCGCGACGATGCCGTATCTGGCGCTGCAACTGATCGGCATCCGGGCGGTGCTGACCGCCGGGGGCGTCCATCCGCGGGGTGTGGCCGGGGATCTGGTGCTGGTGGCGCTGTTCGCGGGGCTCGCGGTGGCCACCTACCGGCACGGGCTGCGCGCGCCCACGGTCATCTCGGCGCTGAAGGCGGTGGCCGTGTTCGTCTCGCTCACCGCCGTGACCTGGCTGGTCCTCGTACGGTTCGGCGGCCCCGGCCCGGTCTTCGACGGCGCCGCGGCGCGGCTGGGCGACCGGGCGCTGCTCCTGTCCCCCGCCCAGCAGCCCGCCTACGCCACCCTCGCCCTCGGCTCCGCACTCGCCCTGCTGATGTATCCGCATGTGCTCACCGCCGGTTTCGCCGCCGACGGGCCGCGCACCCTGCGCAAGGTCTCGGTGGCGCTGCCGGCCTGGACCGGGCTGCTCGCGCTCTTCGGGTTCCTCGGCTTCGCCGCGCTGGCGGCGGGGGTGCGGGCGCCGCGCGGTGGTGCCGAGGCGGCCGTGCCGTTGCTGGTCGACCGGCTGATGCCGGCGCCGCTGGCCGGGCTGGTGTTCGCCGCGATCGCCGTGGGGGCGCTCGTCCCGGCCGCGGTGATGTCGATCGCCGCGGCTACCAGCTTCGTCCGCAACGTCTACGTCGAATACGTCCAGCCGACGGCCACGCCCAAGCGCCAGGTGCGCATCGCCAAGGCAGTGTCGATCACCGCGAAGGCGGGGGCCGTGGCGTTCGTGTTCGGGCTGCGCGACCAGGACGCCATCAACCTCCAGCTGCTCGGCGGCGTGTGGATCCTGCAGATCTTCCCGGCCGTGGCCGTCGGGCTGTTCACCGGGCGGCTGCATCCGCGGGCACTGCTCGCCGGGTGGGCCGTGGGCATGGCGTCGGGGACGTATCTGGTGGTGCGCGAGGGGTTCTCCTCGATCGTGCCGCTCGGCACCGGCGCCGGGCCGCTGGAGATCTACGACGGGCTCGCCGCCCTGCTGCTCAATCTGGCCGTCGCGGTGGCCGGCACCGCGGCGCTGACCCGACTCGGCGTCCCGCGCGGTGCCGACTCGACCGACCTGCCGTCCCGCCTGACCGTCCGGCGACGCCCGGAGACCGGAGCGAACAACCCGTGAGACGCAGCCAGAACTCCCCCACCGCGCCACCGGCCGTGCCACAGCCCGCCGCCGTGCCCCTGCCCCCGGCCGCCGCCGATCCGGCCGACCGGGAGCGGGAGGCAGGCGTGGCCCGCCTCTTCGAGCTGCACTACTCCTCGATGCTGCGCCTCGCCGTCCTGCTCGGCGCCGACGATCCGGAGAACGTGGTGGCCGAGGCGTACTACCAGATCTACCGCAAGTGGCGGCGCCTGCGGGACGCGGCAGCGGCGGAGGCGTATCTGCGCTCCACGGTCTGCAATCTGACGCGGATGCGGATACGCCACCTCCAGGTCGCCCGCCGGCACGAGGAGAACCCGCCGAGCCCGCCGGACGAGATGGTCGCCTCCGCCGAGCACGCCGCGCTGCTGCGCGACGACCAGCGCGTGCTCATCGCGGCGCTCCAGGAGTTGCCGCCCCGCCAGCGCGAGGCGCTGGTGCTGCGGCACTGGCTCGGTCTGAAGGAGAGTGAGATAGCCGCCGCGATGGGCATCTCCGGAGGCTCCGTCAAGACCCACACGGCACGCGGCATCGCCGCCCTGACCCAGGCGATGGAGGCCCGGCGATGACGAATCGAGATGCGACTCCGTCGCGTGGCACGAGCCCGGACCGGACCGGCGACGGCGACGGCGACGGCCGCACCGAACGCGAACTGCGCGAGGCCCTCGACGCACTGGCCGGCGGGGTGCTCCCCGACCCCGACGCGTACCGCACGGCACGCGGTGAGTGGCTGCGGCGCGAACGCCGGCGGCGGCTCGTGCTCGCCGTGCTGATCGCGGTCGTCTTCACCCTGGCCACGCTGATCGGCCTGTGGGTGCTCAACCAGGCACCGTCGGATCCCGGTGTCATCTTCTCCGGCACCGGCACCACCGCTGCCGAGGGCCCGTCACTCCCCCGGCTCCGCCCCTGATTGCAGGCCCGACTTGCCGGGAACCCGCACTCCGTGCATACCGGTATCGAGGACTACGCGCTCATCGGTGACGAACAGACCGCGGCCCTGGTGGGCACGGACGGCTCCGTCGACTGGCTGTGTCTGCCCCGCTTCGACTCGGCGGCCTGCTTCGCCAGACTGCTCGGCGACGAGGACAACGGCTACTGGCGCATCGCTCCCGTGGGGGCGGACCGGTGCACCCGGCGCGCCTACCGCCGCGACACCCTCGTCCTGGACACCGAGTGGGAGACCGAGCGGGGCGCGGTCCGGGTCACCGACCTGATGCCCCAGCGCGACCAGGCCCCCGACGTCGTACGCGTCGTCGAGGGCCTGGACGGCGAGGTGACGCTGCACAGCGTCATCAAGCTGCGCTTCGACTACGGCTCGATCGTCCCGTGGGTGCGCCGGTCCGACGGCCACCGCGTCGCCGTGGCCGGCCCGGACTCGGCGTGGCTGCGCAGCGAGCCGGAGGTGCGCAGCTGGGGCGAGGACTTCGGCACGCACGCGGAGTTCACGGTCAAGAAGGGGGAGAAGGTCGCGTTCGTCCTGACCTGGCACCCCTCCCACGAGGAGCGCCCGCCGCTCATCGACCCCTACGAGGCGCTGCGCCACAGCGTCGAGGACTGGCGGGCCTGGGTGTCCCGGTGCCGCTACGACGGACCGCACCGGGACGCCGTCGTCCGCTCCCTGATCACCCTCAAGGCGCTCACCTACGCCCCGACCGGCGGCATCGTCGCCGCCCTCACCACCTCACTGCCCGAGGAGCCGGGCGGGGTGCGCAACTGGGACTACCGCTACTGCTGGCTGCGCGACTCCACCCTCACCCTGGGCGCGCTGCTGGCGGTCGGCTACCAGGACGAGGCCGAGGCCTGGCGGAACTGGCTGCTGCGCGCGGTCGCGGGCGACCCCGCCGACCTGCAGATCATGTACGGCCTGGCCGGCGAGCGACGGCTGCCCGAGGTCGAACTGCCGTGGCTGTCCGGCTTCGCCGGGTCCCGGCCCGTCCGGATCGGGAACGACGCCGTGAACCAGCTCCAGCTGGACGTCTACGGCGAGGTCATGGACTCCCTGTCGCTGGCCCGCGAGTCGGGCCTGTCCGCCCAGCCGGACGTGTGGGCGTTGCAGACGGCCCTGATGGACTTCCTGCGGACCCACTGGCGCCGGCCCGACGAGGGGCTGTGGGAGGTGCGCGGCGGCCGGCGCCAGTTCGTGCACTCGAAGGTGATGGTGTGGGTGGCCGCCGACCGCGCCATACGCACCCTGGAGCGCCATCCGGAGCTGGACGGCGACCTGGAGGGCTGGCGCGCGCTGCGCGAGGAGGTGCACCGCGAGGTGTGCGAGAAGGGCTACGACCCCGAACGCAACACCTTCACGCAGTCCTACGGCTCACGCGAACTGGACGCCGCGCTGCTGCTCATCCCGCGCGTCGGCTTCCTGCCGCCCGACGACCCCCGGGTGATCGGCACCATCGACGCGATCCGCGAGGAGCTGGACCACCACGGGCTGCTGCTCCGCTACACGACCGACGACACGGGCGTCGACGGACTGCCCGGTGCCGAGGGCACCTTCGTGGTCTGCTCGTTCTGGCTCGCGGACGCCCTGTACATGACGGGCCGGACGAAGGAGGCCCGCGCGCTGTTCGAGCGGCTGGTGGGGCTCGCCAACGACGTGGGTCTGCTCTCCGAGGAGTTCGACCCGGTGAGCGGCCGGCAGCTCGGCAACTTCCCGCAGGCGTTCAGTCACATCGGCCTCGTGAACACCGCCCTCGCCCTGTTCGGTGAGGAAGGGGCAGGATAGGGACCATGGATCTTGGACTGAAGGACCGGGTGTACGTCGTCACCGGGGCCACGCGAGGCCTCGGCAACGCTTCCGCGCGCGAGCTGGTCGCGGACGGGGCGAAGGTGGTCGTCTCGGGCAGGGACGAGAAGAGCGTCGCCGAGACGGCGGAGGCGCTGGGCCCGAACGCGGTCGGGGTGGCTGTCGACAACGCCGACCCGGATGCGGCGGCCCGGCTGATCGGGGCCGCGCGGGAGAACTTCGGGCGCTTCAACGGTGTCCTCATCAGTGTGGGCGGCCCCCCGGCCGGGTTCGTCGCCGACAACACGGACGAGCAGTGGCAGGCGGCGTTCGAGTCGGTGTTCCTCGGTGCGGTACGGCTGGCCCGCGCCGCGGCCTCCGAGATGGAGGCCGGGGGTGTCATCGGGTTCGTGCTGTCCGGGTCGGTGTACGAGCCGATTCCGGGGCTGACCATTTCGAACGGGCTGCGGCCTGGGCTGGCCGGGTTCGCCAAGTCGCTGTCCGAGGAACTGGGGCCGCGGGGGATCCGGGTGGTCGGGGTGCTGCCGGGACGTATCGACACGGACCGGGTGCGCCAGCTGGACGGGTTGTCAGCTGATCCCGAGGCGACCAGGGCGGCTTCGGAGTCGCGTATTCCGTTGCGGCGGTACGGCGCGCCCGAGGAGTTCGGGCGGGTGGCCGCGTTCCTGATGTCGCCGGCTGCTTCCTATCTGACCGGGGTCATGGTCCCCGTGGACGGCGGAGCGCGGCACGGGTTCTGAAGTTGGCCGCCTGCGGGTTCGTGGGGGGCTGGTCGCGCAGTTCCCCGCGCCCCTGAGGGCAGTCGTACTCAACTCACTCGTTCCGCACGGTGCTTGACGCCCCGCAGCCTCACCTCCGCCGGGAGTGAGGCGAGGCCCGCCGATGTTCTGGCGTGGGCCAGGGCGCCGGTCGTCAGGTCGTGCAGGGCCGTTCCCGGGTCCACGTGCGGTTCCAGCGAGAGCCGTACGCGGGCCTCGGGGGTGGTACGGCGGCCCGTCAGCCGGGCGTCGGCGCGCTCCACGCCGTCGGCCTGTTCCGCCTCCTGGGCGAGGGCGTTCTCCAGGGCCCGGCCGCGCAGCAGCGCGCCCTCGCCGTCGCCCGTGTCGACGAGGATCTCGGCGAGTCGGCGCCGGCGGAGTACCGCGACGAGCCACCACAGGGCGAGCAGCAGGAGGACGGCGAGTACGGCGATGACGGTCGGCCACCACCAGCCGTCCTCCCGCCAGCGCGTGCGTTCGGCGTAGCTCAGCAGAACGTCGTGCCGGCTGTCGTGGATCCACCACGTAGGTACCGGGGCGCCGAGGCCGACGGCCAGTACCGAGCCGCCCAGCACCAGCAGGACGAGGCCCACCAGCCCGAGGAACACGCGGTTGACGATCCGGAGCACCGCCGTCACCCCTTCCTGCCGGGCCGCCGCACGCGCACCGACACCGCGGGCGGCCGGGACAGCCCCAGTCCGCGGACCGCGTCGGTGAGCACGGCGTCCAGTTCGGTTCGTACGTCGTCCAGTTCACGGAAATGCGAGGCGGCGCGGACCTTCGCCCGGGTCCGGCGCATCCGGACCTCCGCGGACTGCACACCGGCCACCTCCATGGCCCGGTCCCGCAGCGCGGACGCGGCGGCGTCGCGGTGCAGTCCGGCGCGTACGTCGGCGTGCGCGCGCCGCATCGGGAGCACATCGCGCAGGCCGGGTGTGGCGGCCAGGACGAGCAGCCAGAGCCCGAGGGCGGCGGCGACCCCGGCCCCGACGAGCACCCAGGTGTCGTCCAGGGGCCGTTCGGCGAGCTGCCGGGCGAGTTCCCGGCGCCAGCTCATGGCGGGCCGGTCGGCGCGCACGGACGCGATGTCGTAGAGGAACAGTCCGGCGAGGCCCAGGAGCAGCAGCGCGACGATGCCGGCGGGGACGCGGCGGGCCGACCAGAAGCGGCCTTCGCGGCCGCCCTCGTCGTCGGGTGCGGGCGGCTGTCCGTCGGCGTCCGCCGGAGCGGACGGGGCAGGTCCGTCGCCGGTCTCCGACGTGTCGACGACCGGCAGGCGCTGGGTGGTGCCCTCGGACTCGGGCGGTTCGGCCGGGTCGGTGCCCCGGGGTTCGCTCATCGCGTCCTCCCCTGTGCCGCGCCGGGCCCGGCGACCGTATGCAGCCGTTCCACCTGGACGACGACCTCCGGCACCTCCATTCCCGCCAGCGTGCCCACTCGCTCGACGACTTGGCGACGCACCCGGCGGCAGCGGTCGCCGACGTCGCAGGGGTAGTCGAGTTCGACGTGCACCCGGACGTGGGCGGCCTCGTGGTGGACGACCACGCTGGCAGACGGCCGGCCGGCGTCGGGCGGCAGTGTCCCCACGGCCTCACGGGCCGCCTGCGAGGCGATCTTCGCGACCACGCGGTCGGCGATCCGGGTCGCGCCGCGCTCACCCGGCGGGACGGCGGTCAGAGGTCTGCCGAGCTCACCGGCCCCCGCGCTCACGGGCGTCACCGCCGCCGTTCGTGACGTGGACGGAAGAAGTCGCCGAAGTCCATGTCCCCCTCCAGGAACCGGCCGACGACGAAGCCGACGGCGCCCAGCGCCGCCACCAGCAGGAAGGCACCGAATCCGCCGAAGTATCCGGCGAATGCCAACGCCATGCCGGCGATCATGCCGACCACGGCCATGCTCATGCGCTCCTCAGCTCCTCAGCCGCTGTGTTGTCCGACGGGCCGTGCCTCACTGAATCCGCCGCTCGGGTTCCTCTTCCTCCTCGTCCGGCAGCTTCACGTCGCTCACCGCGATGTTGACCTCGACGACCTCGAGCCCGGTCATCCGCTCGACGGCGGCGATGACGTTCTCCCGTACGTCCCGGGCCACATCGGCGATCGACACGCCGTAGTCGACGACGATCTCCAGGTCGAGGGCCGCCTGCACCTCGCCGACCTCGGCCTTCACACCGCGCGTCACCGACTTCGCGCCGCCGGGCACCCGGTCACGCACGGCTCCGAAGGTGCGGGCGACTCCGCTGCCCATGGCGTGCACGCCGTCCACGTCACGTGCGGCGAGCCCGGCGATCTTCTCCACCACGCCGTCCGCGATGGTCGTCCGCCCGCGCGAGCCCGGGTCTCCCCCACTGCGCTTGGCCAACGGACTTCTGCGTGCCGCCGGCGTCTCGCTCTCCCCGCCCCGGTTCTCGGTCATGTCAGTCATCGGCGTACGTCCTTTTCGGTTGTCGTCCTTCGACCACCGTAAGCACGGTTACGTGGTTGCGCGCCTTTGATGCGGCAGGCTGGAGGAATGACCGGTGACCGGTGGACGCAGGCAGTGAGACACCAGCTGGGCTTCGGCAGGCTCCTGCCGCTGGGTGATGCGCGGGACGGCGCGTGGATCACCGAGCAGGCGGCCGAGGCCGTGCTGCGGCGCGCGGCTCAGGACGCGCCGGGCGTACGCGTCGACGCGCTCCGTGTCGCGCTCGCCGACCCGGCGGACACCGGGGAGCCGGCCGTACCGGCCCCGCCGAGTGCGCAGCCGCCCGGACCGCTGCGGGTGACGGCGGAGTTCGCGGCCACGGCCTCGCAGCCGCTGCCGACGACGGCGTCCCTGCTGCGGGCGGCACTGGCGAGCGCGGCGACGCAGGGACTGGGGCTGACGGTGTCGGAGGTGGACCTGCGGGTGACGGGACTGCTGGACGAGGAGCCGGAACCGGCGTCCGCCCCGCGTCTGACCGAACCTCCCCGGGCCACGCGGCCCGAGGACGGCGACGAGGCCCGCGTCGCGACGGCAGCCCTCGAAGTCCCGGGTGTGCTCCACCTCACCACGGCGCTGGGCCACCCCGTGCACATCGAGGAACTCCCGGGCGAGGCCGCGCTGCCGCACCGTCATGTCCGGCTGGAACTGGCGGTGGGAGCGGACCACCAGGCCCGTGAGGTGGCCCGCGCGGTCCGCACAGCGGTGCGCAGGACGCTGCCGGACCACCCGACGGTGGCGGTGGTGGTGAGCGGTATCGGCTGAGGTGCCGCCTCAGTCCCCGATGCCCGCGAGGTCCCGCAGCCGGCGGGCCTGGGCCTGGCGTTCCGCGCCGCGCTGGGCCTCGTACGTGCGGTCCTGGGCGCCGCGCAGCAGTGCCTTGGTCTCGATGACGGCGTCGCGGGGCGCGGCGAGGACGGCCGAGGCGAGGTCGCGGACCGTGTCGTCGAGCTGGCCGGCGGGCACGGCCACGTTGGCCAGTCCGGTGTTCACGGCCTCCTCGGCCGTGACGAAGCGCCCGGTCACGCAGATCTCCAGCGCACGGGCGTATCCGACGAGTCCCACCAGCGGATGCGTGCCCGTCAGGTCGGGCACGAGTCCGAGGCTGGTCTCGCGCATTGCGAACTGCACGTCGTCGGCGACGACGCGCAGGTCGCAGGCGAGGGCGAGCTGGAAGCCCGCCCCGACGGCATGCCCCTGGACGGCGGCGACGGAGACGATGTCGCTGCGCCGCCACCAGGCGAACGCCTCCTGGTACTCGGCGATGGTCGCGTCCAGCTCGGCGTCGTCACCACGCGCGAGGTCGATGAACGACGGTTCCCCGTCGAAGCCCTCGGGCGTGAACGCCTGCCGGTCGAGACCGGCCGAGAAGGACTTGCCCTCGGCCCGCAGCACCACGACACGGACGGAGCCCGGCAGCTGCCGACCGGCCTCGGTCAGCGCCCGCCACAGAGCGGGGCTCTGCGCGTTGCGCTTGGCGGGGTTGGTCAGCGTCACCGTGGCGACCGCGTCGTCGACGGTGAGCCGTACGCCGTCCTTGTCGAGTACGGGAACGAGGTCCTTGTCGGGCGAAGCCATGGACGCCTCCGATGTGTGCGGTCAGCTAAGTGACTGCACAGTAACCACCCGGCCGATCAGACGACCGACCGGGTGGCCACCATCGAAGCCGAGGGGCCACCCGGGGTCAGGCCGTGGCCTTTTTGCCCCGGGTCGCCCCGCCACGCCCTCGCAGCGTGACGCCCGACTCACTGAGCATGCGGTGCACAAAGCCATACGAGCGGCCGGTCTCCTCGGCCAACGCCCGGATGCTCGCACCGGCGTCGTACTTCTTCTTCAGGTCTGCCGCGAGCTTGTCGCGCGCGGCGCCGGTCACCCGGCTGCCCTTCTTCAGAGTCTCGGCCACCCGTGCCTCCTCATGGGAAGTGCGCTCTGGTCTCCTCATGATCACCCCTCCGGGCCTTGATGGCCACCCATTCGGCAAGGTCCGTGAGACAAGGTTGTGACGACAGGAGCACATCCCCACATCCGGAATGCGGAATTCCGAAGAGTGGCGTCCGTACGGCCGAACGGATTGCCCCGGAAAATGCCAGGTCAGAAAGGCGTCGCGGCCGAGCCCGGAAGAATCGGGGGCTCGGCCGCGAAATCGATGTAGGACACACCTCGGTACGAGGAGATCTCACACAGATGATGGATCACCGCTAGGCCGAATGATCCATACGCCGTTGATCACGTATTCGATCAAGCGAGGGCGACGAGGTCCGCGTAGTCGGCACCCCACAGGTCCTCGACGCCGTCCGGCAGCAGGATGATCCGCTCCGGCTGGAGCGCCTCGACCGCGCCCTCGTCGTGCGTGACGAGAACCACCGCGCCCTTGTACGTGCGCAGCGCGCCGAGGATCTCCTCGCGGCTGGCCGGGTCGAGGTTGTTGGTGGGCTCGTCGAGCAGCAGCACGTTCGCCGAGGACACCACGAGGGTGGCGAGCGCCAGACGGGTCTTCTCGCCGCCGGAGAGGACCCCGGCCGGCTTGTCGACGTCGTCGCCGGAGAACAGGAACGAGCCGAGGGTCTTGCGGACCTCCACCAGGTCCAGGTCGGGGGCGGCCGAGCGCATGTTCTCCAGGACCGTGCGCTCCGGGTCGAGGGTCTCGTGCTCCTGCGCGTAGTAGCCGAGCTTGAGGCCGTGGCCCTCGATCACCTCGCCGGTATCGGGCTTCTCGGCCCCGCCGAGCAGCCGGAGCAGGGTCGTCTTGCCGGCGCCGTTGAGGCCGAGGATGACGACGCGCGAGCCCTTGTCGATGGCCAGGTCGACGTCGGTGAAGATCTCCAGCGATCCGTAGGACTTCGACAGGCCCTCGGCCATGAGCGGGGTCTTGCCGCACGGGGAGGGCTCGGGGAAGCGCAGCTTGGCGACCTTGTCGGACTTCCGCTGCGCCTCCAGGCCGGCCAGCAGCTTGTCGGCCCGGCGGGCCATGTTCTGGGCGGCGACGGTCTTGGTGGCCTTGGCCCGCATCTTGTCGGCCTGCGAATGGAGCGCGGAGGCCTTCTTCTCGGCGTTCTGCCGCTCGCGCTTGCGGCGCTTCTCGTCGGACTCGCGCTGCTGCTGGTAGAGCTTCCAGCCCATGTTGTAGACATCGATCTGGGAGCGGTTGGCGTCCAGGTAGAACACCTTGTTGACGACCGTCTCGACCAGGTCGACGTCGTGGGAGATCACGATGAAGCCGCCGCGGTAGGTCTTCAGGTAGTCCCGCAGCCAGATGATCGAGTCGGCGTCGAGGTGGTTGGTGGGCTCGTCGAGCAGCAGCGTGTCCGCGTCGGAGAACAGGATGCGGGCCAGCTCGATACGGCGGCGCTGGCCTCCGGAGAGCGTGTGCAGGGGCTGGCCGAGCACGCGGTCGGGCAGGTTGAGCGCGGCGGCGATGGTGGCGGCCTCGGCCTCGGCGGCGTACCCGCCCTTGGTGAGGAACTCCGTCTCCTGGCGCTCGTACTGCTTGAGCGCCTTGTCGCGGGTACCGCCGGTGCCGGTGGCGATGCGCTGCTCGTTCTCGCGCATCTTGCGGATCAGTATGTCCAGGCCGCGCGCGGAGAGGATGCGGTCGCGGGCGAGGACGTCGAGGTCGCCGGTGCGGGGGTCCTGCGGGAGGTAGCCGACCTCGCCGGAGCGGGTGATGGTGCCGCCGGCGGGGATGCCGTCGCCGGCGAGACACTTGGTGAGGGTGGTCTTCCCTGCGCCGTTGCGGCCGACGAGGCCGATGCGGTCGCCCTTGGCGACGCGGAAGGTGGCGTTTTCGATGAGGACGCGGGCACCGGCGCGCAGCTCGATACCGGAGGCGGAGATCACGGACAGACTCCAGGGCGGATACGGGGGCGGGATGGGCGGCTGAGGACGTTCCCGCCGTCTAATGCGCGAGGAGAATGGCCATAGGGGACAGTCTAACGGGGACGTGCAAGCACTTTTCGACTGAGTCAGGCAGCGGGACAACGAGGAAGTGATCGTCATGACAGGCTCGTCCGGCGGACGTCCGAGCATTTATCCGACGCTGCTCTACGCGGACGCGAAGACGGCGATCCGGCAGCTCACGGAGGCCTTCGGCTTCACGGAGCTCTCGGTGTACGAGGGTGAGGACGGCTCGGTGATGCACGCCGAGCTGACACAGGGCAACGGCGCGGTCATGGTCGGCACCAAGGGCCGCGGTGGCGTCTTCGACGCGGCCATGAAGGACACGGGCACCACGGGGGTGTACGTGGTGGTGGACGACGTGGACGCACACCACCGCCGCGCCGTGGACCACGGCGTGGAGATCCTGATGCCCCCGACGGATCAGGACTACGGCTCGCGGGACTACATGGCCCGGGACCTCGAGGGCAATGTGTGGAGCTTCGGGACGTACGCGCCCGAGATAACCCTTTAGCTACCGCCGGTGTGCACCTGGAACGCGGCCCGGCGTACGGCCTTGGCCAGGGCCGGGTCGGGGTGTGCCGCGGCGAGGGCGACCAGGACCTGCACGGTGCGCGGGTGTCCCACGGCACGTACCTCGTCGAGGAGCATCGGGATGGTCGGCTGCACCGCGGCCTCCAGATGGCGGACGAGCAGCGGGGCCTCACCGTGGTCGGCGACGGCGGCCGCGGTGTCCACCCACAGCCAGGTCGCCTCCTGACGGGTGAGGACCTCGTGGGCGTCCTCCGGGTCGGCCCCGTCGTGCTCCGCCAGCCACAGCAGGGCGTACGGCCTGAGCGTCGGCTCGGCGACCACGCCGCGGACGTCGGGCTCGGCGGGGGCGCCGACGACGCGCAGCGCCTCGAAGGCGAGGCCGCGCAGCAGGGCGTCCTCGCCGCGGGCGGCGCCGAGGAGTTCGGTGACGGCGCTGCCGACGGGGCGGGCGGCGAGCCAGGCCCGGTACTCGGCGCGGGCCGCGTTCGGACGCAGCTGGGCACAGCCGCGGAGCATGTCCTCGGCCGCCTGCTCGATGTTCCCGGCCGGGCTCTGCGCGGCGACGCAGATCTGCTCCAGCTTGACCCAGACCGCCCAGCTGCCGAGCGGGGTGAGGGTGGCCTGGCCGTCGCCGTAGGTGAGGGCGCCGACGGAGGCGAGGGCGCGCAGGGCCCAGTCGAGGAGGGGGGCGAGCGGGGCGTCGGTGGGCTCCGGCTCGGCCACCGGCTCGGGCTGGGGGCCGTAGGGGATCTCACAGCGTGCGGTGCGCAGCTCGATGACGCGCTGCTCCAGGAGGTCGAGGAGCTGCTCCACGGGGACGGGGCCGGCGGACAGCTGGAGGAAGGAGAGCGCCTGCGGCATGGCCGAGACGACCTCGGCGACGGCGGCGGCCTCGCGGTCCCCGGGCTCCGGATGGGCCAGCGACCAGGCGTCGAAGAGGGCGACCCAGCCGCGCAGGACGGCACTGTCGTCACGGTCCCAGGCGCGCAGCCGCCAGCCGGGGCGGGCGCTGTCGCCGTGCACCTCGACGAGGCCGGCGAGGCGGGCGGTGTCCCAGTCGCCTCTGACCTGAGCCGAGGTCAGACCCAGGTCGCGGGCGGCCCGTTCGGCGGTCGCGTCGGAGAGGGTGGCCTTGCCGTCGGCGGTGGCGCTGTCCCCGCCGGGGCCGAGCGCGGCGTCGGCCCAGCGGGCGACGCGGGCCGCGGCGGCCAGACCTGAGCGCGCCATTCTGGCCAGCTCCGCCGGTGCCGGGGTGCCCTCCGGGGGGCGCGGTGCGGGTCGGCGCGAGCGCCGCTGGTTCATCGCTCTGGGGGCGGCGGCCAGGGGTCGCGGGCGGACGAGTCGAAGCCTGGAGTCGCGCGGGATACGGGACGTCACGGGTGCAGTCTTCCGGTTGACGGTCCGAAAACCCAAACGGAATGTCACGGCGGGCGACGGAGAAGGCCAACGCACGGGTTCCCGGGAGCGGCCGAAGGCCGGGAACAAGCCAGTGGTACGACGCTAAACGGAATCATCACGACCGGTCGGTAGGGGCGGGGCGGAAGGGGGTCGCGACGGGGCCCGGAGTCACATCAGAGGTGTCAGGAAGCGTCGCAGTGCCTCCTCGTAGGCCTGCGGGTCGGCGTTCCACATCGCTCCGTGGGGCGCGTGGGCGACGGTGTACAGGGCGACCATGTCGGGGCGCGCGTCGGCGAGGTGACGGGAGAACCGCCAGGGAGCCACCGTGTCGTCAGGTCCGTGGAAGACGAGCGCCGGGATGCGGAGCCCGTCGAACGGGGCCGGGCCCGCGACGCCGTCGTCGTACAGGCCGGTGCGGCCCTGGGCCGCGCGGACCGCGAGGGGCAGCAGCGCGCCCGGGGTGCGGCGGGCCGCGGCGAGGGCGCGCAGGGTGGTCTGCCAGCTGAGCACCGGGGAGTCCAGGACGAGCCCCGAGACGCGGTCGCGCAGTCCCGAGTGCGCGGCGGCGCGCAGGGCCATGGTGGCGCCGGTGGACCAGCCGTGCAGGACGACCTCCCGGGCGCCGTGGCGCACGGCGTAGCGGATCGCCGCGTCGAGGTCGCGCCACTCGGTCTCGCCGAGGTGGTTCAGACCGTCGGGCCGGCGGGGCGCGCCCAGGTCGCCCCGGTAGGCGAGGGCGAGCACCGGGAAGCGGTTGCGGTGCAGGAACTCCATGACGTTCATGGCCAGTTCCCGTGTGGTGCCCAGGCCGTGCACGGCGATCACCCAGGTGTCCCGGGCGCCGGGCACGAACCACGCGGGCAGGGCGCCGAGTTCGCCGGGGATGTCGACGTCGGCGTGTTCGAGGCCGAGGGCGGCGCTCGGGTTGCCGACGTAGACGTTCGGGGTGAGCCAGGCCTTGTCGCCGGCCTTCAGGGTGCCGTGCGTGACGCTCTCCAGCCGGCGTACGACGGTGTCGGCGGTGTGTGGGGCGGTGGTCAGGACGGGCCCGACCACCGCGTGGGAGCCGTCACCGGAGAGGCCGTAGCGGCCGGGCCGCAGGGCGGCCAGGTCCCGGGTGAGGATGATCTGCCCGGCGGCGGTGCCGTGCACGGTGAGCCGGGGTTCGGTGGGCAGCGGCCTGCCGGGAGGCGCCTTGAGCGCGACACCGCTGGCGAACCGCCCGGCGGCCACGACGGCCGCGCCGGCTCCGATCACGGCGGTGGCGGCGGCAGCCGCCGCTTTGACAGTGCGCACGTCTCCAGTGTCCCGGCGGACGGAGCGAGGGACCAGTGGGCGGGGGCGGCGGGGTGACGGGCGCGGGTGATCGGCAGGGCGGTCGTACGCGGTGGCCGGGCCCGGGCGGGGCCGCGCTCCGCGGGGCGCGATGCCACGGACCGGCGAGGCGGTGGTCGCGCCCCGCGGGGTGCGATACCAGTGGCTGGCGGAGCGGTGCTCGCGCGAGCAGGGCGAGACGCCGGCGGCCGCGCAGCCGTGACCACACGAGCACGGCGGAAAACGGTTCAGCGGAGCGGAGGCCGTGCGAGCAGGGCGACGTGCCGGCGACCGCGCAGCCGCGGCCACTCAAGCGCGGCGAGAACCCGTGTCGGCGAAGCCGAGGCCGCGCGGGCCAGGCAAGGTGCCGGTAGCTGGCGGAGCGGAGCTCGCGCGAGCAGGGCGAGGTGCCGGCGGCCGCGCAGCCGCGGCCGCTCAAGCGCGGCGAGAAACCGTTTCGGCGAAGCCGAGGCCGCGCGGGCAAGGCGAGGTGCCGGTAGCCGGCCGAGCCGTGCTCGCGCGAGCAGGGCAAGGCGCCGACGGCCTCGCAGCCGTGACCACACGAGCACGGCGGGAAAGCGGTTCAGCGGAGTTGTGTTCGCAGCCGCAGGGCGAGACGCCGGTGGCCGGCCGAGCCGTGCTGGCGGGCAGGCCCGTCGGGGGAGGCGTGGCTGCGGGAGGCCGGCGGTCGGCGGCTCCGTGGCCGCATGAGCAGGGCGGGACGTCGGCGGCCGGGCGGCGGGGCGGGCGCGTGCGGTGGGGGCAGGAGGTTGCCGGACAGGTGAGGTCCGGGAGGGGGGTCAGCCGCGCTGGCCGTACCCCCGTAGCCGGTCCTGCACCTCGGACAGTTGTTCCGTGGACAGCAGGCTCGGGGACAGGCCCGGCACCGATGTGGCGGTCAGCCACAGGCGGCACATCCATTCCAGCTGGGCGGTGCGGTCGTAGGCCTGGTCCAGTGTCGCGCCGTAGGTGATCGTGCCGTGGTTCCGGAGGAGGCAGCCGGAGCGGTCGGCGAGGGCGCGGAGCATGTTCTCGGCCAACTCGTCGCTGCCGTACGTCGCATACGGGGCAACCCGGACGGGTCCGCCGAGCGCGGCGGCCATGTAGTGGATCAGCGGGAGCTCGCTGACGAGCGTCGAGACGGCCGTCGCGTGCACGGCGTGGGTGTGGACGACGGCACGGGCGCCGGTCGTGCGGTAGACGGCGAGGTGCATGGGCAGCTCGCTGGTCGGGACGAGCGCGCCGAGGACCTGCCGGCCGTCGAGGTCGACCCCGGTCACGTCGTCCGGCGCCAGCCGCTCGTAGGGCACGCCCGACGGCGTGACCAGCACGGTGTCCCCGACGCGCACCGAGACATTGCCGGACGTTCCCACGACGAGCCCGTCGCCGACCGTCCGGCGGGCCGTCGCGACGAGGTCCTCCCAGGCGCGCGCCTCCTCGGGGCGCACACCGCTCCGCCGTGACTCCCCCGCATCCTGTCCGCCGCCCCGGACGCCCCCCGCGTCCCGCTCGTCGCCTCGCTGCTCAGCCATGCGGCGATCCTGCCAGGCAGCCCCTCAACGCGCCGCCGGGCGGGGGCACTTTAGGCCGGAAACCGAGCATGCGTAAGGGCGCATACCCGCACAAACGCGTCATGGATCTCTCTTGGCCGGAGATCATCGGACATTCGACGGCCCTCCAGTACTCTCTGGGGGATTTGCCGTGCACGTAGCCATTCCGGGGGGAATCGCATGGCCCGTGACCACATATCGACCCGCCGCCGCGGCCGCTTACTGGCGGCCTCCGCTGCGGCACTCGCCCTGGGAGGGACCGCGCTCGCGGAGTTTCCGGCCGCTGCGGCGAGCCGCCCGAAGGGGCACGACGTCTCGTCCCACCAGAAGAACGTCGACTGGCGCAGCGCGAAGGCGAAGGGCGCCAGATTCGTCTACGTCAAGGCGACCGAGTCCACCACCTACCGCAACCCCTACTTCAGCCGGCAGTACAACGGCTCACGCGCGGCCGGCCTCGTCCGCGGCGCCTACCACTTCGCGCTGCCGAACAGGTCGTCGGGCCGGGCGCAGGCGGCCCACTTCGTACGCAACGGCGGCAGCTGGAGCGCGGACGGCTGGACGCTGCCGCCCGCGCTCGACATCGAGTACAACCCGTACGACAAGAAGCACAAGTGCTACGGCCTGAGCAAGGCCGGGATGGTCGGCTGGATCAAGTCGTTCAGCGGCGAGGTCGAGCGGCTCACCGGCCGCCGCCCGGTGATCTACACGACCACCCACTGGTGGAACACGTGCACGGGCAACAGCCGCGCCTTCGCCGCGAACCACCCCCTGTGGGTCGCCCGCTACGACGCGGCGAGCGCGGGACCGCTGCCGGCCGGCTGGTCCTCCTGGACCTTCTGGCAGTACGACAACGGCGACGGCACCCTGCCGGGTGATCAGAATCTCTTCGACGGGTCACTCGATCGACTGAAACAGTTCGCGCGGGGCACGTGATCGTTGGGGCGCAAGGGCCGCTGTACCAAGGCGGAATGACACTCCTCTGTTGCGGACACCCCTGCGCCCCTCCCAGTTCATCTTCCGTTCACTCGGGTTACCTACGTTCGTCCCGCCAACGACGCCGAACGATTGCCTGGGTAAATGGAAAGCTTCTCGCTGATCCTCGCGATTGTGGTGGTAACCGCACTAGCGTTCGATTTCACGAACGGTTTCCACGACACCGCGAACGCGATGGCCACGACCATTTCCACGGGCGCCATGAGACCGAAGATCGCGGTGGCCATGTCCGCGGTCCTCAACCTGGTCGGCGCCTTCCTGTCCGTCGAAGTCGCGAACACGATCTCCAAAGGCCTCGTCGACGAGGCCGGCATCCGCCCCGAGGTCATCTTCGCCGCCCTGGTCGGCGCGATCCTCTGGAACCTGCTGACCTGGCTCGTCGGTCTGCCGTCCAGTTCGTCGCACGCCCTGATGGGCGGCCTGATCGGCGCCACGATCGCCTCGGCGGGCGTCGGCGCGGTGCACGGTGACGTCCTGGTCACCAAGGTGCTGATCCCGGCGATCGCCGCCCCGCTGGTCGCGGGCATCGCCGCACTGCTCGCCACCCGGCTGACGTACTCCCTCGGCAAGAAGGCCGAGGGCGAGGCCTCCAAGAAGGGCTACCGGGCCGGCCAGATCGCCTCCGCGGGCCTGGTCTCGCTGGCCCACGGCACCAACGACGCCCAGAAGACGATGGGTGTCATCACCCTCGCCCTGGTCGCCGGCGGCGCCGTCGCCCCCGACTCCGACCCGCCCATGTGGGTCATCCTCTCGGCGGGTGTCGCCATCGCGCTCGGCACCTACCTCGGCGGCTGGCGCATCATCCGCACCATGGGCAAGGGCCTGACCGACCTCCAGCCGCAGCAGGGCTTCGCCGCCCAGACCAGCGCGGCGACGGTCATCCTGGCCTCCTCGCACCTCGGCTTCTCCCTCTCCACCACCCACTCCGTGTCCGGCGCGGTGATGGGCGCAGGGCTCGGCCGCAAGGGCGGCGTGGTCCGCTGGTCGACGGCGACGCGGATGTTCGTCGCCTGGGGTCTGACGCTGCCGGCGGCGGCCCTGGTGGGCGCGCTCGCCGAGTACGTGACCGGCTTCGGGGGCTGGGGCACGGCGGTCGTGGCGGTCTTCCTGGTCGCCTCCAGCGCGGTGATCTGGAAGCTGTCGCGCCGTGAGGTCGTCGACCACACGAACGTCAACGAGGTCGACGAGGAGCCGGCGGGTGTCGTGACCACCGCGATCGCTGCGGTGACGCCGCCTCCGGCGGGTCCGTCCGAGGAACTGGCCGCCACCATCCCGGCCCAGGCCCAGTCCCCGGCCGACCGGAAGCCCTCCACCACGACCACCTCGGTCTGATCCCGCCCACCCGGTGACAAGGAAGAATCTCTGAGATGAAGATCGACTGGGCGACCCTCGGCTCCGTCTTCGGCGTCAGCCTCGTGGCCACCGTGATCCTCGTCGGCCTGTTCACCCTCGGCATCACGGGCCTGTCGCGCCGTGAGCGGGCGGTGGCGGCGGGCGGGTCCGCGGGGCTCGCGGTGACGGGGGCGTACGCGTGCTTCGCGGCATGTGCGGCGGCTGTGGGGTACGGGATCTATCTGATCGTGGCCTGACCACGATCAGCACGATCGTCTGTCGCCGGGCGGCACGGGGCTTCGGTCCCGGGCCGCCCGGTTGCCGTGTGCGGGACAGCAGTTGGCACCCTCTGCGAGGCAGGCGGTGTGGGCTTGTCCACACTCTCCCCTCGCAGGTCAACGGCAAGTTGACGGCTGTTCGCGGCCGTGGTGGACTGCCGGGGCCAATGCGGCGGCAGGAGAGGAAGCCGGTGGAACTCCGGCGCGGTCCCGCCACTGTCACCGGGGTAGCAACTCACCGGGAGCCAGGAACTCTCACCGCCGGTCTCGTCGAACCAGGGCGTGGACACCCTGAGTGAGGACATATCGCCATGTTCGGCTGCCGATCGAGGGCCAGTTCCCCACCGTCGTCCGCCCCCGTGGCCGGCTGAGCCCATGGGTGCCGGTCGCGTCCACGCGTACGGTGCCGCCGTCGGTCTGATCGGTGATCTGCTGCTCGGCGATCCTCGCCGGGGGCATCCGGTCGCCGCGTTCGGGCGGGCCGCGGGTGCCGTGGAACGGGTGTTGTGGCGGGACCACCGGGGGTGGGGCGCGCTGCACACCGTGGTGTGTGCGGGCGGAGCCGTCGCGCTCGGGGCCGTCGCCGCACGAGCCGTGCGTACGTCCACCGTCGCGTCGGTCGGGCTCACCGGGGTCGCCACCTGGGCCGTCGTCGGGGGGACTTCGCTCGCCCGGGAGGCACAGGCCATCGGGCGCGCCCTGGAGGCCGGGGACGTCGAAGCGGCCCGGGAGCGGCTGCCGCATCTGTGCGGACGGGATCCACAGGCACTCGACGCCGACGGGATCGCCCGGGCCGTCGTCGAGTCCGTCGCGGAGAACACCTCCGACGCCGTCGTGGGAGCGCTCGTGTGGGGGGCCGTCGGCGGGGTGCCGGGGCTTGTCGGGTTCCGGGCCGTCAACACCCTCGACGCCATGGTCGGGCACAAGTCGGCCCGGTACCGGCGCTATGGGTGGGCCTCCGCGCGACTGGACGATGTCGTGGGCTGGCCAGGAGCCCGTCTGACCGCCGTACTCGCGGCCGCGGCCGGGGGCGACCCCCGGGGAGCCGTGGCGGCCTGGCGTTCCGACGCCGCCAAGCATCCGAGTCCCAACGCCGGGCCCGTGGAGGCCTCGTTCGCGGGGGCGCTCGGGGTGCGGCTCGGCGGAACCCTGTCCTACGGCGGACGTGTCGAGCACCGGCCCGTCCTCAACGGCGCGGGGCGCGGCGTCGGCACCGGGGACATCGAACGGGCCGTACGGCTGTCCAGGCGTGTCGGCTGGCTCGCGCTCGGCGTCTGTGTCGCCGCGCGCCACATCGTGAAGGGGCGTACGTCATGACGGGCGGGGGGCTTCTCGTCGCCGGTACCACCTCCGACGCCGGCAAGAGCGTCGTGACCGCCGGGATCTGCCGGTGGCTGGTGCGGCAGGGCGTCAAGGTCGCGCCGTTCAAGGCGCAGAACATGTCGCTGAACTCGTTCGTGACGCGGGAGGGCGCCGAGATCGGGCGGGCCCAGGCCATGCAGGCACAGGCGTGCCGTGTGGAGCCGACCGCGCTGATGAATCCCGTGCTGCTCAAGCCCGGTGGCGAGCAGAGCAGTCAGGTCGTGCTGCTGGGCAAGCCGGTCGGCGAGATGAGTGCGCGCGGGTATCACGGTGGGCGGCAGCAGCGGCTGCTCGGGACGGTGCTCGACTGTCTGGAGCAGCTGCGGGGCACGTATGACGCGGTGATCTGTGAGGGGGCCGGTTCGCCGGCCGAGATCAATCTGCGGCGGACGGACATCGTCAACATGGGGATCGCCCGGGGCGCCGGACTCCCCGTGCTCGTCGTCGGCGACATCGACCGGGGCGGGGTCTTCGCCTCGTTCTTCGGGACCGTCGCCCTGCTGTCCCGTGAGGACCAGGACTGTGTCGCCGGGTTCCTCGTGAACAAGTTCCGCGGGGACGTCTCCCTGCTGGAGCCGGGGCTCGACATGCTCCAGGGCCTCACCGGGCGGCACACGTACGGCGTTCTGCCCTTCCGGCACGGGCTCGGGATCGACGAGGAGGACGGGCTGCGCGTGTCCCTGCGGGGGACGGTCCGGGAGTCCGTCGTCGCCCCGCCGGTCGGCGAGGACGTGCTGCGTGTCGCCGTCTGCGCGGTCCCGCTCATGTCCAACTTCACGGATGTCGACGCGCTGGCCGCCGAACCCGGTGTGGTCGTGCGGTTCGTGGACCGGCCCGAGGAGCTGGCCGACGCCGACCTCGTCATCGTGCCGGGGACCCGGGGGACCGTCCGTGCCCTGGAGTGGCTCAGGGAGCGCGGGCTGGCCGACGCGCTGGTGCGCAGGGCCGCCGAGCAGCGTCCCGTGCTCGGCATCTGCGGCGGCTTCCAGATCCTCGGCGAGCACATCGAGGACGACGTCGAGAGCCGCAGGGGCGAGGTCGACGGGCTCGGGATCCTGCCCGTGCGGGTGCGGTTCGCCCGCGAGAAGACCCTCACCCGGCCGGCGGGCGAGGCCCTCGGGGAACACGTCGAGGGCTACGAGATCCACCACGGGGTCGCCGACGTCACCGGCGGTACCCCCTTCTTGGACGGCTGCCGGGTCGGCCAGACCTGGGGCACGCACTGGCACGGCTCGCTGGAGTCGGACGGCTTCCGGCGTGCCTTCCTGCGCGAGGTGGCGGCCGCGGCCGGCCGCCGCTTCGTACCGGCGCCGGACACCTCGTTCGCAGCGCTGCGCGAGGAGCAGCTCGACCGGCTCGGCGACCTGATCGAACAGCACGCGGACACGGACGCGCTGTGGCGGCTCATCGAGTCCGGCGCGCCGCCGGGGCTGCCGTTCGTCCCGCCGGGAGCGCCCGTATGAGGGCCGTGGCGGTGATGTGGACCGCCGGCACCGCGACCGCGGGCCACCTGAGACGCTGGACCGGCTGCCCGGTCCATCCGCGACCCGGCATCCACCCGCAACTCGAAGGCGACTTGGAGGACGACGAAAAGTGACCACCCCCTTTCCGTTCACGGCCGTGGTCGGCCAGGACGATCTGCGGCTCGCGCTGCTGCTGAACGCCGTGTCACCGGCGGTCGGCGGTGTGCTGGTGCGCGGCGAGAAGGGCACGGCCAAGTCGACGGCCGTGCGGGCGCTCTCGGCGCTCATGCCGGAGGTGGACGTCGTCTCCGAGTGCCGCTTCTCCTGCGACCCCGGCTCGCCCGACCCCGGCTGCCCGGACGGGCCGCACGAGCCCGGGGGCTTCGCCTCCCGGCCGGCCCGCATGGTCGAGCTGCCCGTCGGCGCCTCCGAGGACCGGCTGGTGGGCGCGCTGGACATCGAACGGGCACTGTCCGAGGGCGTGAAGGCCTTCGAGCCCGGTCTGCTCGCCGACGCGCACCGCGGCATCCTCTACGTCGACGAGGTCAACCTCCTCCACGACCACCTGGTCGACCTGCTGCTGGACGCGGCCGCGATGGGCGCCTCGTACGTGGAACGTGAGGGCGTCTCCGTGCGGCACGCCGCCCGCTTCCTGCTGGTCGGCACCATGAACCCCGAAGAGGGCGAGCTGCGGCCGCAGTTGCTGGACCGGTTCGGGCTGACCGTCGAGGTCGCGGCCTCGCGGGAGCCCGAGCAGCGGGTCGAGGTCGTACGCCGGCGGCTGGCGTACGACGACGACCCGGCCGGCTTCGCCGCCCGCTGGGCCGAGGAGGAGGCCGACGTACGGGCCCGGATCGTGGCCGCGAAGAAGCTGCTGCCGTCGGTGCGGCTGGGCGACGACGCGCTGCGGCAGATCGCGGCGACCTGCGCGGCCTTCGAGGTGGACGGCATGCGCGCCGACATCGTGATGGCCCGGACGGCCACCGCGCTGGCGGCCTGGGCCGGGCGTACGGACGTGCTCGCCGAGGACGTACGGCAGGCCGCGCTGCTCGCGCTGCCGCACCGCCGGCGCCGCAACCCCTTCGACGCGCCGGGTCTGGACGAGGACAAGCTGGACGAGACCCTGGAGGAGTTCTCCGGGGACGACGACCCGGACCCGGACCCGGATCTCGACCCGGACCCGGACTCGGGGCCGGACGGGCCCGGCGGGGGCGGTGGACAGCCGGCCCCCGACGACGGACCTCAGGGCGGGGAGCAGGAGCCCCGGCCGGAGGGCGAGCAGAACGGGCAGCCGCAGCCGTCGGGAGCCGGCGAGCAGTCGGCCGCACGCGCTTCCGAACCCTTCCGGACCAAGGTGCTGAGCGTGCCCGGACTCGGCGAGGGTGCCGCCGGACGGCGTTCGCGGGCCCGGACCGAACACGGCCGGACCACGGGCGCCCGGCGGCCGAAGGGCTCCCTCACCAAGCTGCACCTGGCGGCGACCGTGCAGGCCGCGGCCCCCCACCAGCGGGCGCGCGGGCGGTCCGGGCCGGGACTCGTGGTGCGCCGCGACGACCTGCGGCAGGCCACCCGCGAGGGCCGCGAGGGCAACCTCGTGCTGTTCGTCGTGGACGCCTCCGGGTCGATGGCGGCACGGCAGCGGATGAGCGCCGTGAAGGGGGCCGTGCTGTCGCTGCTGCTGGACGCCTACCAGCGGCGGGACAAGGTGGGTCTGGTGACCTTCCGGGGGGCGGGCGCGGACGTCGCGCTGCCGCCGACCTCGTCCGTGGACGCGGCGGCGGCCCGGCTGGAGTCGCTGCCGACCGGCGGCCGTACGCCGCTGTCCGCCGGGCTGCTGCGCGCGCACGACGTACTGCGGGTGGAGCGGCTGCGCGATCCCGCGCGGCGGCCGCTGGTCGTGGTGGTGACGGACGGGCGGGCCACCGGCGGCCCGGAGCCGGTCGCCCTGGCCGGGCGTGCGGCGCGGCTGTTCGCGGCCGACGGCGTCGCGTCCGTCGTCGTGGACTGCGAGTCGGGGCCGGTACGGCTGGGGCTCGCCGGACAGCTCGCCGGTGAACTGGGCGGCACCGCCGTGACGCTGGACGAACTGCGGGCCGACTCCATCGCCGGGCTGGTCAAGGACGTGCAGGGTACTTCGAGGAGGGCCGCGTAATGCCGCAGGGACAGCCGAGTGTCGTTCCGGACGACGGACTGACGACCCGACAGCGCCGGAACCGGCCGCTCGTCTTCGTGCACACGGGCATCGGCAAGGGCAAGTCCACCGCCGCCTTCGGGCTCGCGCTGCGGGCCTGGAACCAGGGGTGGCCGATCGGGGTGTTCCAGTTCGTCAAGTCGGCGAAGTGGAAGGTCGGCGAGGAGAACGCGCTGCGGGTGCTCGGGGCGTCCGGTGAGGGCGGGTCCGTCGACTGGCACAAGATGGGCGAGGGCTGGTCCTGGGTGCAGCGCGACGGGCAGATGGACAACGAGGAGAAGGCCCGGGAGGGCTGGGAACAGGTCAAGCGGGACCTGGCGGCCGAGACGTACAAGCTGTATGTGCTGGACGAGTTCGCCTACCCGCTGCACTGGGGCTGGATCGACACCGACGAGGTCGTGGAGGTGCTGCGGAACCGGCCCGGGACCCAGCATGTCGTGATCACCGGGCGGAACGCGCCCGAGAAGCTCGTCGACTTCGCTGACCTCGTGACCGACATGTCCAAGGTGAAGCACCCCATGGACGCCGGGCAGAAGGGGCAGAGGGGCATCGAGTGGTGATGTCCTCGTCCGTCCCACGGCTGGTCGTCGCCGCGCCTGCTTCCGGCAGCGGCAAGACCACCGTTGCCACGGGGCTGATGGCCGCGTTCGCCGCGCGGGGACTCGCCGTGTCCCCGCACAAGGTCGGGCCGGACTACATCGACCCCGGGTATCACGCGCTCGCGAGCGGGCGCGTGGGACGGAACCTCGACGCCTATCTGTGCGGACCGGAGCAGGTCGGGCCGCTGTTCCTGCACGGGGCCCGAGGGTGTGACATCGCCGTCGTCGAGGGCGTGATGGGGCTGTTCGACGGGGCGGCCGGTGAGGGCGAGCTGGCGTCCACGGCTCATGTCGCCAAGCTGCTGCGGGCGCCGGTGGTGCTGGTCGTCGACGCGTCGTCGCAGTCCCGGTCGGTGGCGGCGCTGGTGCACGGGTTCACTACCTGGGATCCGGAGGTGCGGGTCGGGGGCGTGATCCTGAACAAGGTCGCGACGGACCGGCACGAGTGGCTGCTGCGGGAGGCCATGGAGCAGGTCGGGGTGCCGGTGCTCGGGGTGCTGCGGCGGGCGCCGCAGGTGGACACGCCGTCGCGGCATCTGGGGCTGGTGCCGGTCGCCGAGCGGCGCGAGGAGGCGGTCGACGCGGTCGCGGCCATGGCCCAGCAGGTCTCCGAGGGGTGCGACCTGGACGCGTTGACGCGGCTGGCCCGGGGCGCGGGCGCGTTGTCCTGCGCGGCCTGGGACGCCGCCGAGGCGGTCTCCTCGGCCGGCCACCGGCCGGCGCGGTCACACGAGTCACCCCGGCCACGGGTCGCCGTGGCCGGTGGTGAGGCGTTCACCTTCTCCTACGCCGAGCACACCGAGCTGCTCACCGCCGCCGGTGCCGAGGTCGTGCCCTTCGATCCGCTGCGGGACGAGGAACTGCCCGAGGGAACGAGCGGGTTGGTGATCGGGGGCGGGTTCCCGGAGATGTACGTCTCCGAGCTGTCGGCCAACGAACCCCTGCGCAAGGCCGTCGCCGGGCTGGCCGAGAGCGGCGCCCCGGTCGCCGCCGAGTGTGCGGGGCTGCTGTATCTGTGCCGGGAGCTGGACGGGCAGCCGATGTGCGGGGTGCTGGACGCCGGGGCGCGGATGACGCGGCGGCTCACCCTGGGGTACCGGGACGCCGTGGCGCTCGGCGACAGTGCGCTCGCGGCGGCGGGGACCCGGATGCGGGGCCACGAGTTCCACCGGACCGCCGTGGAGCCCGGCTCGGGGCCGGACCCCGCCTGGGGGTTCCGGACTCCGGAGCGGCGGGTCGAGGGGTTCGTACGGCGCGGTGTGCACGCGAGTTATCTGCACACGCACTGGGCGTCCGAGCCCGGTGTCGCCCTCCGGTTCGTTCAGAGGTGCCGGACGTCATGAGCGGCAGGCTGGTCGGCGTCGGGATCGGGGCGTCGCGGGGTGTCTCCGCCGAGGAGGTGCTCGGGCTGGTCGAGGACACCCTGCGGGAGGCCGGGCTGTCCGCGGCGTCCGTCGCCGAGCTCGCCACCGTCGACGCCAAGGCGGAGGAGCCGGGCGTGGTGGAGGCCGCGCGGCGGCTCGGGGTGCCCCTGGTGACCTACTCCGCCGGGGAACTGGCGGAGGTCGAGGTGCCGCACCCGTCCGACGCGCCGCTCACCGCCGTCGGCACCCCGTCGGTGGCCGAGGCCGCCGCGCTCGTCGGCGGGGGTGAACTCCTCGTCCCCAAGCGGAAGTCGGCCGCGAGCCCCGCGAGGGCGACCTGTGCCGTCGTGGGGGGGGGGGGAGGGGGAGGAGCGGGGGGGGGGGGGGGGGGGGGGGGGGGGGGGGGGGGGGGGGGGGGGGTGGCAGCCAGGGAGGAGGGGCGG
>NZ_JBVJBP010000001.1:914282-1032579 GCF_055589465.1 Streptomyces sp. NPDC041940 | reverse complement strand
CGTCACCCGAAAGGGGACTCAGCTTCCATACGGGGTGCCCCCCCCCCCCCCCCCCGCCCCCCCCCCCCCCCCCCCCGAGCCGGGTTCCGGCCCGACCCGTCCGGCCGGGTCCGGGGCCGCGCTCAACGTCCCGCCGTACCACCCCACTTCCGTCGAGGAGCACCTGTGACCACCCCTCCCGCCCTGCTCGTCGCCGGCCAAGGCACCCGCGACGACACCGGATCCGAGGCGTTCCGCGCGTTCGTACGGGAGCTGGGGTCCCGACGCCCGGAACTGCCCGTCGCGGGCGGCTTCGTCGAGCTGTCGCGGCCGCCGCTGGGCGACGCCGTCACCGAGCTGGTGGAGCGGGGCGTACGGCACTTCACCGCCGTTCCGCTGATGCTGGGGCCCGCCGGTCACGCCCAGGGCGGCTTCCGGGCGGCCCTGGCCCGTGAGAAGGAACGGCACCCCGGGATCTCGTACACGTACGGGCCCCCGCTCGGCCCGCACCCGGCGCTGCTGGACGTGCTGGAACGGCGGCTGGACGAGGCGCTGGGCGGTACCGCCGGGCGCAGGCCGGGCGACCGGGCCGATGTGACGGTGCTGCTGGTGGGGCCCGGGTCCACGGACCCGGACGCCAACGCCGAGGTGCACCGGGCGGCGCGGCTGCTGTGGGAGGGCCGCGGGTACGCGGGGGTCGAGACGGCGTTCGCGTCGCTGGCGGCGCCGGACGTGCCGAACGGGCTCGACCGGTGCGTGCGGCTGGGGGCCCGTCGGATCGTGGTCCTGCCCTACTTCCTGTTCACCGGCGTCCAGCCGGACCGGGTGCGGCAGGCGACGGAGGGCTGGGCGGAGGCGTACCCCGGGATCGAGGTGCGCTCGGCCGGCGTCATCGGTCCGGAGCCGGAGCTGCTGGACCTGGTGTGGGAGCGCTACGAGGAGGCCGTCACGGGCCGCCACGCGGCCGGGCACCTCCACCGGGAGGCGGACTCGGATGCGCACTGAGAGCGGGCACGATCTGCGGCACCACGGGGACGCGGAGGTCCGGGACGACGGCGGCTCGCTCGTCGATCTGGCCGTGAATGTCCGGGCCGACACGCCTCCGGTGTGGCTGCGGGAGCACATCGCCGCGTCGCTGGGCGGGCTCGCGGCCTACCCCGACGGGCGGGCCGCACGCGCGGCGGTGGCGGACCGGCACGGGCTGCCGGCGGAGCGGGTGCTGCTGACTGCGGGCGCGGCGGAGGCGTTCGTGCTGCTGGCACGGGCGCTGAAGGTGCGGCGGCCGGTCGTCGTCCACCCGCAGTTCACGGAGCCGGAGGCGGCGCTGCGGGACGCGGGGCACACGGTCGACCGGGTGCTGCTGCGCGCCGAGGACGGCTTCCGGCTGGACCCGGCGGCCGTTCCCGAGGACGCGGACCTGGTGGTGATCGGCAACCCGACGAATCCGACGTCGGTGCTGCATCCGGCGGAGACGATCGCCGGGCTATCCCGTCCGGGGCGGGTGCTGGTCGTGGACGAGGCGTTCATGGACGCGGTGCCGGGCGAACGCGAGGCCCTGGCGGGCCGCGTCGACGTCCCCGGTCTGGTGGTGCTGCGCAGCCTGACCAAGACGTGGGGGCTGGCCGGGCTGCGGATCGGGTACGTGCTGGCGGCGCCGGAGACCATCGAGGACCTGGAGCGGGCGCAGCCGCTGTGGCCGGTGTCGACACCGGCGCTGGCCGCGGCGCGGGCGTGCGTGGGGCCCCGGGGCGTGGCCGAGGCGGCCCACGCCGCCCATCGCGTCGCTGCGGACCGCGCCCACCTGGTGGCGGGCCTCGCACGGTTCGCCCCGGCGGGGTTGCGGGTGGCCGGGCCGGCGCAGGGCCCGTTCCTCCTGATTCGCCTGCCGCACGCGGCGGCCGTCCGCCGGCGCCTGCGCGACCTCGGCTACGCCGTGCGCCGCGGCGACACGTTCCCCGGCCTGGACGAGGAGTGGCTGCGGCTGGCGGTACGGGACCGGACGACGACGGACGGGTTCCTGCGGGCGCTGGAGCGTGCGGTGACCGGCTGACGGTTCACCGTCACGCTCCGGGCACGGCCCGGGAGGTCAACCCCGGCGGCGGGCCAGGGCCACCGCTCCCCCGCCCACGGCGAGCAGGGCGATCGCGCCGCCCATGACGTACGGGGTCGTCGAGCTGCCGCCCGTCGCGGCCAGGCCCTCCTCGGCCGGTGCGCCCTGCGGCTCGAGCTCGGCGGGGGCGTCGGACGGCTCGGCGGAGGGCTCGGCCGGTGGCTGTGCGGCGGGCGCGGCCTTCGGTGTCTCGCAGGTCGCCTCGGCCAGGGTGAGCGTGCCGTTCACCTCGGCCACGTTCAGCTTCAACGGGTTGACGGACACCTTGAGTTCGAGGGCGGTGGCGGTCGCCGCGCGGGTCGTCGTCTCCGTCTCGCGGAGGTCCAGGCGTACGTCGCCGACGCCCGGCACCTTGACCTCCACCGGGCCGCCGGCGGTGAGGGTGACGCGCTTGCCGAGCACGGTCACCGAGCCGGGCAGGTCGGTCGTGGCGACGGGCTTCTTCCCGGCCTCGCAGACGGCCCTCGCGGTGACCTGCTCGATCTCGATGACCGACAGCAGCGGCAGGCCGGGGACATGGACGCGGGCCCGGGCCAGGGTGGTGCTCCCCTCGGCCTTCGTGGCGGTCGCGGTGGCTCTCGCCTCGGCCACGTCCGCGCGCAGCACGCTGAAGGGCTGTCCGCCGTTCACCCCGTCCAGGCGTGCGGTCAGGGCGGTCTTCTCGGCGCTCCGCGGGGCCTGGACCTCGTTGAGAGTGACGGCGAGCGGGGCCTCGACCGACTTGTTCAGCAGGGAGACGTCGAGGCCGGTGCGCAGGACGACGGCGCTCGCGCGGCCGTGATCGCCGGTGGCGTGCGCCGGGCTCACTCCGGTCAGTGCCACAGGCCCGGCGGCGAGGGCCGTGGCCGTCGCCACGGTCGCCAGACGGCGTGCGGGCATGCGGAAGGAAGTGCTGTTCACGGTGGGACTCCAGGAGAGGCAGGCTCGGGACCCGGAAAGACTCGCGCACCCGGCGTACGACGTCAGCGATCTGACGCCTCTTCACTCCAACGTGGCGATACCGTGGAAGTTTTCGAATCCCCCGGCACTGACGTTCCCCCGCGTCACCCGCTCGGCTACCCGACCACGCGCCCGTTCAGCACCACCCGGCGCGGCGCCGCCAGGACGCGTACGTCGGCCCGCGGGTCCTGGTCGTAGACGACCAGGTCGGCCGGGGCGCCCTCGTCCAGGCCGGGGCGGCCGAGCCAGCTGCGGGCCGTCCAGGTTCCGGCCGCCAGGGCGTCGAGGGGCGGGATGCCGGCGGTGACCAGTTCGGCGACCTCGGCCGCCGCCAGGCCGTGGGCGATGCTGCCGCCGGCGTCGGTGCCGACGAAGACGGGGATGCCCGCGTCCCAGGCGCCCCGGACGGTGTCGTAGCGGCGTTCGTGGAGCCGGCGCATATGGGCCGACCAGCGCGGGAACCGGGACTCCCCGCCGTCGGCGAGCTCCGGGAAGGTCGCGATGTTGACCAGGGTCGGCACGATGGCGACGCCCCGTTCGGCGAACAGCGGGATGAGGTCCTCGGTCAGGCCCGTCGCGTGCTCGATGCAGTCGATGCCCGCCTCGACGAGGTCCCGCAGGGAGTCCTCCGCGAAGCAGTGCGCGGTGACACGGGCGCCCAGGCGGTGGGCCTCGGCGATCGCCGCCTCCACCGCGCCCCGGGGCCAGCAGGCCGACAGATCGCCGAGGTCGCGGTCGATCCAGTCGCCGACCAGCTTGACCCAGCCGTCGCCCCGCCGGGCCTCCTGGGCGACGTAGGCCACCAGGTCCTCCGGCTCGACCTCCCAGGCGTAGTTGCGGATATAGCGGCGGGTGCGCGCGATGTGCCGCCCGGCGCGGATGATCTTCGGCAGGTCCTCGCGGTCGTCGATCCAGCGGGTGTCGGAGGGCGAACCCGCGTCGCGGATCAGCAGCGTGCCCGCGTCCCGGTCGGTCAGGGCCTGCTTCTCGGCGACGTCCTGGGGGACCGCGCCGTGCCGGTCGAGTCCCACGTGGCAGTGCGCGTCGACGAGGCCGGGCAGGGCCCAGCCCTTGACGGTGCGGATGTCGCGGGCGCCGGCGGGACGGTCGTAGGAGACGCGGCCGTCCACCACCCACAGTTCGTCGCGGACGTCCTCGGGCCCGACGAGCACCCGTCCCTTCACGTGCAGCACCGTGCGATCGCTCATGCACCGCACCCTAGTGAGCCGCGGACCTCACCTGCGAGGGGGGACGTACCCGCCGGATACCCTCGATGCCGTCGGCCCCGTGAAGACGCCGCCCGCCCCGTGAATGAAGAGAGCCCCACCGTGACGCACCCGTTTCTGGACCTGACCCCGCTCGGCGCGGACCACTTCGCCGCGATCGAGGACCGTGTGGCGCGGCTGCTGAGCACCGAGCAGGACGTCGTGATCACGCAGGGCGAGGCGCTGCTGCCCCTGGAGGGCGCGATCCGTGCGACGGCCGGTCCGGGGACGACGGCGCTGAACGTCATCACCGGCCCGTACGGGCAGACCTTCGGCGACTGGCTGCGGGACTGCGGTGCCACGGTGGTCGACCTGGCGGTCCCCTTCCACACGGCGGTCACGGCCGAGCAGATCCGGCAGGCCTTCGCCGAGCACCCGGAGATCGACTTCGTGTCCCTGGTGCACGCGGAGGCGGCGACCGGGAACACCAACCCGGTCGCGGAGATCGGCGAGGTGGCGCGGGCGCACGGGGCGCTGTTCTACCTGGACGCGGTGGCGTCGATCGGTGCCGAGCCGGTGCTGACGGACGCGTGGGGCGTGGACCTGTGCGTGATCGGGGCGCAGAAGGCGATGGGCGGTCCCGCCGGTGTCTCGGCGGTGTCGGTGAGCGAGCGGGCCTGGGCCCGGATGGCGGCGAACCCGCGGGCGCCGCGCCGGTCGTATCTGTCGCTCCTCGACTGGAAGGAGCGGTGGATCGACGGCGGCCGCAAGGCGCTGCCGCACGCTCCGGCGCAGTTGGAGATGCTGGCGCTCGAGGCGTGCGTGGAGCGGATCGAGGCGGCGGGGCTCGATGCCGTGATGGCCCGGCACGCCTCCGCCGCGGCGGCCACGCGGGCCGGGGCGGTCGCGCTCGGTGGCGGACTGGAACCGTATGTGTACGAGGCCCGGGACGCGGCGCCCGTCGCCACGACGCTCCGGGCGCCGTCCGGGGTGGTGGCGTCGGAGCTGGTGGCCACGGCCCTGAAGTCGGACCCGGCCTTGCCGGTCGCCGCCGGCGGGGGTGCGCTGGCCAAGGAGATGATCCGGGTCAACCACTACGGGGCGGACGCGACGCCGGGTGCGGTGCGGGCGAGTCTGGCGGCGCTGGGGGGCGCGCTCTCCGCGCAGGGGCTGCGGGTGGATGTGGAGGGCGCGCTGCGGGCCGTCGAGGAGGCGTTGAGGTAGTCGTCGGCCGGGGTTCTCAGTTCCTCGCCCCCGCCGCCCCTTCCCGTCCCTGCCTCCAGGGGCTCCGCCCCTTCGACCCCGCTGGGGGCTGCGCCCCCCCAGACCCCCGCTTCGGCCGGACGGCCTCGTCCTCAAGCGCCGGACGGGCTGAGTGGCGCCGGGCGGGCTGAAAGACGCCGTTCGGCGCCAGTGGCGATGGAGCGATGTCAGTGGCCCCTGCCATGCTCACCGTATGACCACCGACACATCCGCCGAACACACCCCGGTCCTCCCCGACGGCCGTCCCGTGCCGTACCTCAGCGGGGACGAGCGGGCCATGCTCGAGAGCTGGCTGGACTTTCACCGGGCCACGCTGGCGCTGAAGTGCGCGGATCTTGACGACGCGCAGGTGCGGATCGCGTCGGCCGAGCCGTCCTCGCTGACGCTGCTCGGGCTGGTGCAACACCTCGCCGAGGTCGAGCGGAACTGGTTCCAGCGGGTGACCGCCGGTCTCGACGCCCCGCCACTGTTCGAGGACCCGACCGGTTACACGCTGCATCCGGGGCGCGGTCTCGACGAGGCGCTGGGGATCTGGCGGCGGGAGGTCGCGCGCGGGCGGGAGCTGTGCTCGGGGCTGCCGCTGGACCACGTCGGGCGGGTCGCCGAGGGGCCGGTCCCGGGGATGGAAGTCAGTCTGCGGTGGGTGCTGATTCACATGATCGAGGAGTACGCACGGCACAACGGTCACGCCGATCTCCTGCGAGAACGTATCGACGGAGTGACCGGGGCCTGAATTACACGTGCTATCCGCAACATCCCGCATGTAAGCTGGCACACATATTAAGAATTCATCAACGAACAGCTTCCCGTATTCTTCTGCCCGCTTTCTTCGGTCCTAAACCCAGAGATTCTGGGGACACTCCGCGAGGAAATTCAGGCAGATCTCGTGGGGATTACATGGCTGTGACGCGTTACACACAGTGACCACTTCGCCCGATATTTCCAGGGCAATACCGGACATCTCGCCGCCTGCACACCCAAAGACTCGCGCCCGCGCGATAACACAGTCACGGCTCATGCGCGACCCCGTCCGGCGATGCGATTTTGAATTTCTCTGGGTAAATTCAATAGACATGACTGCCGTACAAGCGGACCCGCAAATCGACCGACCCACCGTGGCCGACGGAGCCGCACTGTGGCGGATGGCGAAGGACTCGAAGGTTCTGGACCTGAACTCGTCCTACAGCTATCTGCTGTGGTGCCGCGACTTCGCGGCGACGTCGGCCGTGGCGCGTGACGAGCACGGCGAACCGATGGGCTTCATCACCGGGTACGTGCGACCGGACAGCCCGCGCACCCTGCTGGTCTGGCAGGTGGCCGTGGACGAGGCGCACCGCGGGCGCGGGCTGGCCGCCACGCTGCTCGACGGTCTGGCCGCCCGGACCGTGGCCGACCTCGGGGTGACGACGGTGGAGACCACCATCACTCCGGGCAACACCGCCTCGGAGCGCCTGTTCACATCGTTCGCCGAGCGTCACGGCGCCCGGCTGGAGCGCGAGGTGCTCTTCGACACGGCCGTGTTCCCCGACGGGCCGCACGACCCCGAGGTCCTGTACCGCATCGGCCCGCTGCCCCACTGACTTTCCCGTCCCACCCCCACCCCCACCCCGCAGACTTTCCCCACGTACCGAGGAGCGATTCGTCGTGACCATTACCCAGCCCGACCTGAGTGTCTTCGAGACCGTTGAGTCCGAGGTACGCAGCTACTGCCGCGGCTGGCCCACCGTCTTCGACCGCGCCGTGGGCAGCCGTATGTACGACGAGGACGGCCATGAGTACCTCGACTTCTTCGCCGGAGCGGGGTCACTGAACTACGGGCACAACAACCCGGTCCTGAAACGCGCCCTGATCGACTACCTGGAGCGTGACGGCGTCACGCACGGGCTCGACATGTCGACCACCGCCAAGCGCACGTTCCTGGAGGCCTTCCAGAACCTGCTGCTGCGGCCGCGTGACCTGCCCTACAAGGTCATGTTCCCGGGCCCGACCGGCACCAACGCCGTGGAGGCCGCGCTGAAGCTGGCGCGGAAGGTGAAGGGGCGCGAGTCGATCGTGTCCTTCACCAACGCCTTCCACGGCATGTCGCTGGGCTCGCTGGCCGTGACCGGCAACGCCTTCAAGCGGGCCGGCGCCGGTATCCCGCTGGTGCACGGCACGCCCATGCCGTTCGACAACTACTTCGACGGCACGGTCGAGGACTTCCTGTGGTTCGAGCGACTGCTGGAGGACCAGGGCTCCGGCCTCAACAAGCCGGCCGCCGTGATCGTCGAGACCGTGCAGGGCGAGGGCGGCATCAACGTGGCCCGGCCCGAGTGGCTGCGTGCCCTGTCCGAGCTGTGCGAGCGGCAGGACATGCTGCTGATCGTCGACGACATCCAGATGGGCTGCGGCCGTACCGGCGCCTTCTTCTCCTTCGAGGAGGCGGGCATCGTGCCGGACATCGTCACCGTCTCCAAGTCGATCAGCGGCTACGGCATGCCCATGTCGCTGTGCCTGTTCAAGCCGGAGCTCGACGTCTGGGAGCCCGGCGAGCACAACGGCACGTTCCGCGGCAACAACCCCGCGTTCGTCACGGCCACCGCGACCCTGGAGACGTACTGGGCCGACGGTTCCGCGATGGAGAAGCAGACCCGCAAGCGCGGCGAGCAGGTCGAGCAGGCGCTGATCTCCATCACCGAGGAGAACCTGGCCGACGTCAAGGAGTACCGGGGCCGCGGCCTGGTGTGGGGCCTGGAGTTCCACGACAAGGAGCGCGCAGGCAAGGTCGCCAAGCGTGCCTTCGAGCTCGGGCTGCTGATCGAGACGTCCGGCCCCGAGAGCGAGGTCGTCAAGATGCTCCCCGCCCTCACCATCACCCCCGAAGAGCTGGACGAGGGCCTGCGGACGCTGGCCCGCGCCGTCCGAGAGACCGCCTGACACACCAACCGAGCATTACTCACCTAGGAGGCATCGCAGCACCGTGATTGTCCGTTCGTTCAAGGAGATCGAAGGTACCGACCGGCATGTGAAGTCGGCGTCCGGTACGTGGGAGAGCAAGCGCATCGTCCTCGCCAAGGAGAAGGTGGGCTTCTCCCTGCATGAGACGGTCCTGTACGCGGGTACGGAGACGTCGATGTGGTACGCGAACCACATTGAGGCCGTTGTCTGCGTGGAGGGCGAGGCCGAGCTGACCGACCACGAGACCGGAAAGTCGTACACGATCACGCCCGGCACCATGTACCTCCTGGACGGGCACGAGAAGCACACGTTGCGGATCAAGCAGGACTTCCGCTGCCTCTGCGTCTTCAACCCGCCTGTCACCGGACGGGAGGACCACGACGAGAACGGCGTTTACCCGCTGCTCACCGAGGAGGTGTGACGTTTCATGACCGCCACCTACGACACCACCACCGGTATGCCGGACCTCTATCCGAGTCGTGGGGCCGCCGAGGTGCTGACGCCGCGCCAGGACCCGGTCGTCTGGGGCGCGCCCGACGCCCCGGGCCCGGTGGCGCCGGCCGACCTGCTGTCGTTCGAGCGTGACGGCTTCCTCGCCATCGAGGAGCTGATCACCGAGGACGAGGTCGCGGTCTACCGGAACGAGCTGAACCGGCTGGTGCACGACCCGGACATGCGGGCCGACCAGCGGTCGATCGTCGAGCCGCAGTCCAAGGAGATCCGCACGGTCTTCGAGGTGCACAAGCTCAGCGAGGTGTTCGCCAGGCTGGTGCGCGACGAGCGGGTCGTCGGCAGGGCGCGGCAGATCCTCGGCTCGGACGTCTACGTCCACCAGTCGCGGATCAACGTCAAGCCGGGTTTCGGGGCCAGTGGCTTCTACTGGCACTCGGACTTCGAGACGTGGCACGCCGAGGACGGTCTGCCGCGGATGCGCACGGTGTCGGTCTCGATCGCGCTGACCGAGAACTACGACACCAACGGCGGGCTCATGATCATGCCGGGGTCGCACAAGACGTTCCTCGGGTGCTCGGGAGAGACGCCGAAGGACAACTACAAGAAGTCGCTGCAGATGCAGGACGCGGGCACGCCCTCGGACGAGGCGCTGAGCCAGTTCGCCTCGCAGCACGGCATCAAGTTGTTCACGGGCAAGGCCGGTTCGGCGACCTGGTTCGACTGCAACGCCATGCACGGTTCCGGCGACAACATCACGCCGTTCCCGCGCAGCAACGTGTTCATCGTGTTCAACAGCGTGGAGAACACGGCGGTCGAGCCGTTCGCGGCGCCGGTCCGGCGACCCGAGTTCATCGGAGCCCGGGAGTTCACGCCGGTGCGGTGACGTGCGGTGACGCCCCTTTGAGCACCGGGCCGGGCCTCCTCGTGTGGGACGGGAGGTCCGGCCCGGTCATGTCCTCAGCCGGACAGGACGTCCAGGAGACGGTCGACGTCCGCCGGCGTGTTGTAGAGGTGGAACGCGGCCCGCAGATTGCCGGCCCGGTCGGACACCTCGATCCCCGCCCGGCTCAGCTCGCCCTGCCGGTGGCCGAGCCCCGGCACGGACACGATCGCCGAGCCCGGCGCGGACACCGGCGCGTGGCCCAGCCCGTCGACCCCGGCACGGAAGCGGTCCGCCAGCGCGAGGTCGTGGGCGTGCACGGCGTCGACGCCGAGTTCCTCGATCAGCGCCAGTGAGGCGCGCAGCCCGGCGTAGGTGAACAGGGCCGGGCTGATGTCGAACCGCCGTGCGGACCGGGCGAGTTGCTCGACGGGGCCGTAGCAGCTGTCCCAGGGGACCTCGCCGGCGGCCCAGCCGGCGAGCAGCGGAGTGAGCCCGCCGAAGTCCCGCGGGGCGACGAAGAACGAGGCCCCGTGCGGCCCCATGAGCCATTTGAAGCCGACGGCGGCGAGGAAGTCGTCCGCGTCACCGTCCATGGGCAGCCAGCCGGCCGACTGCGAGGCGTCGACGTAGGTGCGGGCCCCGTGCGCCCGGGCCGCCTCGCGCACGGCCGGCAGATCGGCGAGCCGTCCGTCGGCGGACTGGGCGGTGCTGACCGCGACGAGCGCGGTCCCGGGGCGGACGGACTCGGCGAGCCGCTCCAGGGGCACGGCGCGCACCTTGAGGTCGCCGCGCACATGGAACGGGTTCACCAGGGACGCGAAGTCACCCTCCGCCGTGAGGACTTCGGCGCCCGCGGGCAGCGAGGCGGCGATCAGCCCGCCGTACTCGGCGACCGAGGCCCCGGTCGCGACACGCTCCGCCGGCACTCCGGCGAGCCGGGCGAAGGACGCGCGGGCGGCCTCCACGTCCTCGTACAGGGGACCCAGGGGCGTGCCCTCGGCACGCATCCGCACCGCCTGGTGCAGGGCGGTGACGGTACGGGCGGGCAGGAGCCCGTTGCTCGCGGTGTTGAGGTAGGTCTGCTTCGGGGTGAACTCGGCACGGACGAGGTTCTCGAAGGTCTCCATGGGACCACTCTGCGTCCCCGGGGAACGCCCCGTCCATTGCCGATATCTGCGTGATGCCGCCAAGCAGCGCTTATGAGTACGCCCCGACCTGCGGGTTTCAGTGCTGGGGCACCGCACAGCCGTCCGGGCCACACGCGTCCGCGCCGTCGGTGGGGCCGCCCTCGACGATCTTCAGCGGCGCGGGCTCGCCGAACGCCTGCGTCAGGGCCTGGGCGAAGACCTCGGCGGGCTGGGCGCCGGAGACGCCGTACTTCCGGTCGAGCACGAAGAACGGCACACCGTTCGCGCCGAGCTGCGCGGCCTCCCGCTCGTCGGCCCGGACCTCGGAGGCGTACGCCTCCGGGTCGGCGAGCACCTCTCGGGCGGCGTCCGCGTCGAGCCCGGCGGCCACGGCGAGCTCCACGAGCCGCTCGTCCTCGCCGAAGACCGAGCGCTCCTCGGCGAAGTTGGCCCGGTACAGCGCGTCGAGCAGCTGCTCCTGGCGGCCGTGTTCCTTGGCGAGGTGGAGCAGGCGGTGCATGTCGAAGGTGCTGCCGTGGTCGCGGCCCCGGGTGCGGTAGTCGAGACCCTCGGCGGCGGCCTGCGCGCCCAGGTTGTCCTCGCCCGCCTCGGCCTGCGCGGCGCTCATCCCGTACTTCCTGGTGAGCATGGTGATCACGGGCTGGATGTCGTCCTTGGCGCGGCCCGGGTCCAGCTCGAAGGAGCGGTGCACGACCTCGACCTCGTCGCGGTGCGGGAAGTCCCGCAGCGCCTTCTCGAAGCGGGCCTTGCCCACGTAGCACCAGGGGCAGGCGATGTCGCTCCAGATCTCGACGCGCATGTCTCGGCTCTCTCCAGCTCGTACGGGTACGGAGACTCCCTCCGCCGAGTGCATGAACGTTCAAGCAGGAGGGTTCATTCCCCGGCCAGGGCGAACCACATCCGCAGATGGTGCTCGCCCTGCCCGGCCGGCTCCGGCACCCATCCCTGGCGCCGGTAGAACCCCTGCGCCCGCCGGTTGTCCACGTGCACGTCCAGGGCGGCCGCCCGCTTGCCGTCGGCCTGCCACTCCTCGACGCAGGCGGTGTGCAGGGCGGCCCCGACACCACGGCGCCAGTGCTCGGGATCGACGTGGAACTGGAACAGCTTCACCGTGTCCGCCGGGGCGTCCCCGGGGGTGCGGAAGGAGGCCAGGCCGATGATGCGGCCCGCCTCCACGACGCACAGCACGCGGCCGTCCGGCCGTGCGACGGCGGTGCGCCAGGTGGCGGTCCAGTCGGTGCCGTCCTGCGGCAGCCCGTCGGGGTAGTACGTCGCCCGGGCCCGCGCGTGCAGCGCGACGATGTCCGCCACCTCGGCGGGCAGCACGGTGCGGATCACACGGTCTGGGGTCACTCGGTCCCTGATCATGGAACGGAGGACGCGCCCGGCCGGAGCGCCGGTTCCCCGGCGGGCCTCAGCTGCCGTCCCGCAGGTCCTTCGGCCAGTTCGGGCGGAACTCGATGTGGTCGTACGTCACCACGCAGCCCTCGCCCATCGGGGACTGGGTCATGAAGCCGACCAGGGCCGCGCCCGTCTCCTTCTCCTCGCCCAGGGTGAAGAGGCGGACGAAGGTCCAGTGTTCGCCGTCCCGGGAGGCGTGGAAGCCGAAGGCCCGGCCGGTGCGGCTCACCCGCAGCCAGACGGAACTGCCCTCCACGGTGAAGGAGTTGGCGTCGTCCGAGTGGCCCCGGGTGACGACCGTGCAGACGGTGGGGACGTCCGGGGAGTACTCCAGGCAGAGCTTCGCCCAGGCCCGCTCCCCGACATGCACGTAGAGCACGCCCGCGTCGAAGGCCGCACCGAACCCCACCGTGACCCGGGCGATCAGCTGGAAGTCCCCTTCGGGCGCCCCGAGCAGCCGAGGCGCGTCGGCGGCGGGGTCCAGCCCCTCACCGGTGGGCGGCACGAACCGGTCCTGCCGGGGCCCGGCCCACCCGGAGAGCACACCGTCCTCATACGACCAGTGGCCATCAGGCCCATACGTACGCAGCCCGAAAGGAAGTTCGGAGAGTTCCAGATCCATCCAACCAACTCTTCCAGGTCACACCGCAAGGGGCGCGGGGAACTGCGCGATCAACCACAACGAACCGGCAGCCCGCAACTCACCGCACCCCTACGGCGCTACCGCTCCAGACGCCCGTTGAACCGCCGAGGCAGCCCCAGCGGGTTCTCGTCCCGCAGTTCCGCGGGCAGCAAAGCAGACGGCGCGTTCTGATACGCCACCGGCCGCAGCCACCGCTCGATCGCCGTACCACCCACCGACGTGGACGTCGAGGTCGTAGCCGGGTAAGGCCCCCCGTGATGCTGCGCGGGCGCGACCGCCACACCCGTCGGCCACCCATTGACCAGCACACGCCCGGCCAGCGGCGTCAGCTCCGCCAGGATCTCGGAACCCCGGCCCTCCCCCGCGGCCTCCTCCTCGGAGAGCTGCACCGTCGCCGTGAGATTCCCCGGCAGCCGCGACAGCACCGCCTTCACCTCGGCGTCGTCCTCGTAGCGGGCCACCACGGTGACCGGCCCGAAGCACTCCTCCAGGAGCAGGTCGTGCTCGCCCTCCGCGGCCAGCCGGCTCGCCGGGACGGTGAGGAAGCCCGCGCTGACGGTGTGGTCGCCGCCCGAGCCGGGCGTGACCGGGGACTCCACGTCGGCCAGCCGCGCGCGCTCGGCGACACCGGCGACGAAGTTGTCGCGCATGCGGTGGTCGAGCAGGACTCCGGCGTCGGTGTCGCTGACGGCGTCGGTCAGGGACTTCAGCAGCGCGTCACCGGCGGCGCCGGCGGGGGCGAGGACGAGGCCCGGCTTCACACAGAACTGGCCGACGCCCAGCGTCATCGAACCGGCGAGGCCCGCGCCGATCGCCTCGGCGCGCTCGGCGGCCGCGGCCTCGGTGACCACGACCGGGTTCAGGGAGCCCAGCTCGCCGTGGAAGGGGATCGGGACGGGGCGGGCGGCCGCCGCGTCGAAGAGGGCCCGGCCGCCGCGCACCGAGCCGGTGAAGCCGGCCGCCGCGACCAGCGGGTGCTTGATCAGCTCGACGCCCGCCTCGAAGCCGTGCACAAGACCGACGACGCCCTCGGGGATGCCGTGCCGGGCGGCGGCCCGGCGCAGCACCACGGCGACGTACTCGGACAGCGCCGGGTGGTCCGGGTGGGACTTGACGACGACCGGGCAGCCGGCGGCGAGGGCGCTCGCGGTGTCGCCGCCCGCGACCGAGAAGGCGAAGGGGAAGTTCGACGCCGAGTAGACGGCGACGACGCCCAGCGGCACCTTGTAGCGGCGCAGGTCCGGGATCGGCGGGGTCGCGGTGTCGTCGGGGTGGTTGATGACGACGTCGAGGAAGGCGCCCTCGTCGACTATGTCGGCGAAGGCCCGCAGCTGGAAGCAGGTGCGGGCGAGTTCGCCGGTCAGCCGGACCGGGCCGAGCGCGGACTCGGCGTCGGCGGTCTCGACGAGACCGTCCTTGGCCGCCTGCAGCTCGTCGGCGGCGGTGCGCAGGAAGGCCGAGCGGACGGCGCGGTCGGCGAGTGCGCCCCGCGCCTCGTCCGCGGCCCGGACGGCGGCGTCCACCTCCTGGGCTGTGGCCTCCACCGCAACCTGCTCGCGCTGCTTCCCGGTTCGGGGGTCGACACTCCAGACTGGTGCTGCTGCCACCGCGGGTCCCTCCACATTCGTTGCCGCATGCAATGCCGCAGTATGTACGTCATCACCAGGGATGTTCGATATACTGAACGCTGTCTCTGATGATGAATGCTGTCGGAGACTATAACTCCAGCATCTCGTCGAACGAAGGGGTCACAGGCGATGTCGGCAGGCGAGACAGGCGGCGGTGCGCAGGTCAAGAGCGCGGTGCGGACCGTGGAACTGCTGGAGTACTTCGCCGGCCGGCCCGGAATGCACTCCCTCGCGGCGGTCCAGGAGGCCGTCGGGTATCCCAAGTCCAGCCTGTACATGCTGCTGCGCACCCTGGTCGAGCTGGGCTGGGTGGAGACGGACGCGACGGGCACGCGGTACGGCATCGGCGTCCGGGCCCTGTTGGTCGGCACGTCGTACATCGACGGCGACGAGGTGGTCGCGTCGGCCCGCCCGACGCTGGACCGGCTCTCGGACGACACCACGGAGACCATCCACCTGGCCCGCCTGGACGGCACGAACGTCGTCTACCTCGCCACCCGTCAGTCGCAGCACTATCTGCGCCCCTTCACCCGGGTCGGCCGGCGTCTGCCCGCGCACTCCACGTCCCTCGGCAAGGCGCTGCTGAGCACGTACTCGGACGAGCAGGTCCGCAAGATGCTCCCGGAGACGCTGCCCGCGCTGACCGAGCACACGATCACCGACCGGGAGAAGCTCATCGAGGAGCTGCACCAGGTGCGGGAGCAGGGCTTCGCCGTGGACCGCGAGGAGAACACGCTGGGGCTGCGCTGCTTCGGCGTGGCGATCCCGTACCGCACTCCGGCGCGGGACGCGATCAGCTGCTCGGTGCCGGTGGCCCGGCTGACGCCGGCGCACGAACAGCTGGTGAAGGACGCGCTGTTCGACGCACGGGACCGGCTGACACTGGCCACCCGTAGGCTCTGAGGCATGAACGTCGAGCTGCGCGAGATCCACGACAGCGATCTGCCGGTCTTCTTCCGGCAGATGAACGACCCCGAGGCGCTGCACATGGCCGCCTTCACCCCCAAGGACCCCGCCGACCGGGACGCCTTCGACGCGCACTGGGCCAGGATCCGCTCCTCGTCCGCCGTGGTCCGCACGGTGCTGGCGGACGGTGACGTGGTCGGCAGCGCGGCGGTGTACGGGGAGCCGGGCGAGCGCGAGGTGACGTACTGGGTCGACCGCGCGTACTGGGGCAAGGGCATCGCGACCGACGCTCTGCGGGCGCTGGTGGCGGAGGTGGACGAGCGTCCCCTCTACGCGCGGGCGGCTTCGGACAACGTGGGGTCGCTGCGCGTCCTGGAGAAGTGCGGGTTCCGTGCCGTGGCGGCGGCCAGGGGGTACGCCCGGGCCCGGGATGCCGAGATCGACGAGACGGTGCTGATCCTGGAGGGCTGAGCGACCTCCCGTCGCGGCCGTCGCTGTCCTCTCCTGTCTGCCGTGCCTCGGGCTCAAGGCCGCCTGGATCGCCAGAAGTCACATCGGCATCCCCGAGGGGAGCGCCCTGCTCGACGACCGATCCGGCATGGCCGTGATCAACGGTCTGTCCGTGCTGCTGGACGAGCCGCCCCGGATCGTGGTCGTGACGACCTTCGAGAAACGCGGAGATCGCCCGCCGGATGGAGGTCGGCCCCGCCACGGTGAAGTCGCACGTGGCGGCGGTCCTGGCCAAGACGGGCACCCGGGACCGTACGCAGGCGGTCATCGCGGCGTACGAGGCGGGCTTTCTTAACGCCCCATGAGAAAACGGGACGGGTGGGAACGATCCGCCCCTCCTGGTTCGTCCTCATGTTCGGGATGAACAAGACGATCAGGCGCGCATCGGTCTTCGCGCTGCTCCTTGTGTTCGCTCTGCTGGTCAGGGCGACCTGGGTGCAGTTCTACGACGGCCAGGCGCTCGCAGACGACAAGGACAACCGGCGGAACGCCATCGAGACGTACTCGGCGCCGCTCGGGAACATCATCGTGGGCGGCCGGTCCGTCACCGGCTCGACCTCGACGAAGACAGGCGACCTCAAGTACAAGCGCACGTACACGGACGGCGAGCGGTACGCGGCGGTGACGGGCTACGCCTCGCAGGCGTACGCGCCGACCCAGCTGGAGGGCATCTACACCGACCTCCTGAACGGCACGGACAACCGTCTGAAGTCCGTGATGGACACCGTCACCAACCAGCGGGCCGAACCGGGCAACGTGGTCACCACGATCGACCCGGGCGTGCAGAAGGCGGCGATCGACGCGCTCGGCGACAAGAAGGGCGGCGCCGTCGCCATCGACCCGAAGACCGGGAAACTCCTGGCGGTCGTGTCGACCCCGTCGTACGACCCGTCGTCACTGACGGACGCCAACACGGCGGGGGTGGCCTGGAAGAAGCTCACCAAGGACCCGGAGAAGCCGCTGACCAACCGCGCGCTGCGGCAGCCGCTGCCGCCCGGCTCGACGTTCAAGCTGGTCGTGGCGGCGGCGGCGCTGGAGGACGGGCTGTACGACTCGGTGGACGACAAGACCGACAGCCCGGACCCGTACACGCTGCCGGGCACCAGCAAGGAACTGTCGAACGAGAACCCGAGCGCGCCCTGCACGGACGCCACGATCCGCACGGCGCTGCAGTACTCGTGCAACAACGTCTTCGCGAAGATGGCCGTCCAGCTGGGCCAGGACAAGGTGAAGGCGATGGCCGAGAAGTTCGGCTTCAACGACGACGAGCTGGATGTGCCGGTCCGGGCCTACACGAGCGTGTACCCGTCGGACATGTACCCGTCGCAGACGGCCCTGACGGGCATCGGCCAGTTCGATGTCACCGCGACCCCGTTGCAGATGGCCATGGTGTCGGCGGCCATCGCCAACGGCGGCAAGCTGGTCTCGCCGCACATGGTTTCGCAGATCACCAACAGCGGCGGTGATGTGCTGGAGGACTACGACGACGAGGCGGACTCGAAGGAGATCGTCAGTTCCTCGACGGCCGAGCAGTTGCAGTCGGCGATGCAGACGGTGGTGAACAAGGGCACCGGCTCGAACGCCCGGATCGCGGGCGCGACGGTCGGCGGCAAGACGGGCACCGCCCAGCACGGCGAGAACAACAGCCAGGTGCCGTACGCCTGGTTCACCTCGTACGGCAAGTCCGACTCGTCGGGCAAGGAGGTCGCCGTGGCGGTCATGGTCGAGCAGTCGAACGCCGCCCGCTCGGAGGTCAGCGGCAACGGCCTGGCGGCGCCGGTCGCCAAGGCGATGATGGAAGCGGCGCTGAAGGACTGAACCTCTGACTGAACCTTCGCCGTACGAAAGCCGTCTCTACAGACAGATGGGCCGCCCCCTTCCCCCCGGGGGCGGCCCTTCGCCTTGCCCCAGGCCCTACTTGGCTCCGAGCAGCTGCTCGATGGGGTCGATCGCGAAGTACACGACGAACAGCGCCGAGGTGCCCCACAACAGCCAGTGGACCTCCTTGGCCTTGCCGAGCACGGTCTTGATGACGACGTAGGCGAGGAAGCCGGCGCCGATGCCGTTGGTGATGGAGTAGGTGAAGGGCATCACGGCGATGGTGAGGAACGCGGGGATGGCGATGTCGTAGCGGTCCCAGTCGATGTGCTTGACCTGGGTCATCATCAGGAAGCCGACGGCGACCAGGGCCGGGGCGGCCGCCTGCAGCGGGACGATGGTGAGCAGCGGGGTCAGGAACAGCGCGAGGGCGAACATGCCGCCGGTGACGAGGTTGGAGAAGCCGGTGCGCGAGCCCTCGCCGACGCCGGCCGCCGACTCGATGTAGGAGGTCGCCGAGGAGGCCGAGGCCGCGCCGCCCGCGACCGCCGCGGCACCGTCGATCAGCAGCACCCGGCCGAGGTTCGGGACCTTGCCCTCCTCGTCCAGCAGGCCCGCCTCGGCGCTGACGCCGACGACCGTGCCCATGGTGTCGAAGAAGTCGGACAGGATCAGGGTGAAGATCAGCAGGACGACCGTGATGACACCGACGCCGGGGGCGCTGAACGCGCCGAAGAGGTCGAAGTCGCCGATGAGTCCGAAGTCGGGGGTGTCGACGAGGTTGCCGGGCCAGGAGGGTGTGGTCAGGCCCCAGGTCTTGATGTCGGCGAGGGAGTTGATCACGATCGCCACCGCCGTCATGCCGACGATGCTGATCAGGATGGCGCCCTTGACCTTGCGGGCGAGCAGGCCGATCGTCAGCAGCAGGCCGAGACAGAAGACGAGCATCGGCCAGCCGGTGAGGGTGCCGGTGCCGCCCAGCTGAACGGGCACGGTGGTGTTCGCGGCGTCCGGGATGCGGGTGACGAACCCGGCGTCGACGAAGCCGATGAAGGCGATGAACAGGCCGATGCCGACGCTGATCGCCTGCTTGAGCGGCTGGGGTATGGCGTGCATGACGGCCTCGCGCAGACCGGTCACCACCAGCACGCAGATCAGCAGGCCTTCGAGAACGATCAGGCCCATGGCGTCGTCCCAGCTCATCAGCGGGGCGATCTGGAAGGCCACCACGGCGTTCAGGCCGAGTCCGGCGGCGAGCGCGAGGGGCAGATTGCCGCCCACGCCCATGATGATCGTCATGACCGCGGCCACCAGGGCGGTGGCGGTGGTGAGTTGGACGGCGTCCAGCTGGTGCCCGAACTTGTCCTTCGCGCTGCCCAGGATGATGGGATTCAGGACAAGGATGTAGGCCATCGTGAAGAACGTGGCGAAGCCGCCGCGGATCTCACGGCCGAAGGTGGACCCCCGCTCGGAGATCTTGAAGAACCGGTCGACGCTGTTCACCGCTGGTGGTGCGGCGTCGGACCGGTCGGCCACCTTCTGCGATTCGGACATGACGAGTGCTCCTTGATGCCTGGGTGATCGGTGTGCGGGTGCTGGCTGGATTTTCCTCGCGTTGAACCACGTTCAGGTTTTCTTCGTGTTACGGAATCGAAGTCCGGCCCGCCATACGTTGTTCGAAGCTCCGTACGAACCATCCTGACGAACGCTGCTACGCTTCCCGATCTCGTCCGGGCCTCCCCCGGATGATCACATGTCATCTACATGACACGCACAGGCGCCCCCGCCCCGGGAGTGCCCGAAGCCGCTGCGAGGAGAGGTCGCCCGTGGGCACAGTCGTCGACGACGCCGCCTCCGTGGAGTTCCACGCCTTCTTCGAGCGCCATTACGCCGAACTGTCCCGCCTGGCCTACCTGTTGACGGGCGAGTCGGACACCGCCGACGATCTGGCGGCGGACGCGTTACTGGCGCTGTGGCACCGCTGGGACCGGGTGCGCGCCGCCGACCATCCGGCGGCGTACGCCCGCGGTGTGGTCGCCAATCTGGCCCGCACCCGCATCCGCAGCGCCGTGCGCGAGCGGCGGCGCGTCGCCCTGTTCTGGTCGCAGCGCGAGGAGAACATCGAGAACCCGGACGTCGCGGGCGTCGTCGACGTCCAAGAAGCTTTGCGCAGGCTGCCGTTCCGCAAGCGGGTCTGTGTGGTGCTGCGGCACGCCTTCGACCTGTCGGAGAAGGACACCGCGCTCGCCCTCGGCGTCTCGGTGGGTACGGTGAAGAGCCAGACCTCGAAGGGAATGGCCGAACTGCAGCGGTTGCTGGGCACCAAGGGAGTGCCGCAGCGCATGCACGCGGCGGTGGGGGCGCCCCGTTGCTCACCCGCCGTGGAGGGCTTGCGGGCGCGCACCGGTGAGGGCGGAGGGAGGGACCGATGACCATGCGGCGGGACGTGCACGAGGAGCTGCGCGCCCGGCTGCACGAGGCGGCCGGGGGGCACGAGCCCGACCGGGAGAGCATCCTGGCCCGGGTCGAGCGCGGCATGGCCGGTCCGGCCGTGTCCGCCCACCGGGCGACGCGTCCGCCGGTGTTCGGCTGGATGCGGGTCGCCGGTGCGACGGCTGCGGTGGCGGGCGTGCTGGCGGTGGGCGGTTACGCGGTCGCCTCCGCGGTGAAGGACGAGGCCGCCCCGCCGCAGCAGGAGGTGGCGACGTCGCCGACGCCCACGCCCACGCCGTCGCCGGAGGCGACGAGCCGGGCCCCCGTGCCACCGGTGGACCCCACGCCGACCTCCTCGCCGGAGCGCCGCGAGTCCGCCCCGCCGCCCTCCGGGAAGCCGAGCGCCTCCGTGACCGCGCGGCCGCCCGCCGCCACCGAGGACGGGCCGCTGTGGTCGGACGGCTCGGTCGACCCGCACAGCAACGACTTCTGGGCACAGAGCAACATCACGATCAAGACCCGCGAGGAACTGACCGCGCTGACCGTGCGGTTGCGTGTCGCCCAGAGCGGCGGGGTCTCCGACGCGGGCGCCTGGCGGTCACTGCCCGAGAACGACTTCACTCTCACGGTGGGCGAGCGGGACGGCTCCCTCGTCTACACCTGGACCCTCAAGGAGGGCCGCAAGGTCCCGGCGGGCGAGTGGGTGTTCGCGGGCCAGTTCGACCATGACCGCGGGGGGCGTGACGCGGGCAAGGACCGCTACACGGTGACGGCCGCCGCCGGGTCGGACCGACTCTCGGTGGGCGGCGGTTTCGCGGCCGTGGACGACGAGGGCGACACGGACGCCGCGGACGACGCCGGGGGCGACTCGTAGGTCGCCCGTTCGGCCGTTCGGCCATTCGGCCTCGGCCGGCTCGCGCGGGGCACCGGGCCGGGGTGCCGTGGACAAGGACGCGGGCCGGCCTCCAGCGCGTACGGGCGCCGGGCTCACGGCCGTGGAGGAAGCGACCATGCACATATCCGGACCGAGGGTGAGCCGACGGCGTGGCGCCGTGGTCGTCGCCGCGCTGGTGACCTGCTCGACCGTGCTGACCGGGCAGCACCTCGCCGTGGCCGGGGGCGGGCCCGCGCCCTCGGGGCCGGCCCCGAGGCTGGACTGGAGACCCTGCGTCCAGGGCAGCCCGTACGACTGCGCGACCGCGAAGGTGCCCCTGGACTACGACGACCCGGGCGGCCGCACCATCGACCTGGCCGTCGTCAGGCGGCAGGCGACCGGCCCCGGCCGGCGCGTCGGCAGCCTGTTCTTCAACCCGGGCGGACCCGGCGGCCCGGGAACGGTCCAGATGCCGCAGAACTACGAGAAGTTCCCGCGCGAGGTGCGTGAGCGGTTCGACATCGTCAGCTGGGACCCGCGCGGCATCGGCAACAGCACCGCCGTGAACTGCTTCGGAAGCCCGGAGGCCGCCGCCGAATGGGCCGGCGGCCACGCCGTGGGCTTCCCGGTGGGCGCGCGGGAGCGGGCGACCTGGATCGAGGCGTACAAGGATCTGAGCCGGCGCTGCGAGCGGCGGAACCCCGAGCTCCTGCGCCATGTGTCCACCGCCGAAACCGCCCGCGACCTCGACGGGCTCCGCCGGGCGGTGGGGGACTCGCAGCTCACCTACCTCGGCATCTCCTACGGCACGTTCCTGGGCGCCACCTACGCCAACCTGTATCCGGAAAGGGTCCGCGCTCTGGTGCTGGACAGCAACTGGGACCCGCAGGCCTGGACGAACCGCGGTTCCGACGACGCCCGGCTCCCGACATTCCTGCGCCTGGGCTCCGACCGCAGCGCGGCGTCCACCATCGACAAGTTCCTGGAACTGTGCGGGTCCACGGGCACCGACCGCTGCGCCTTCTCCGCGGGCAGCCCGAAGGCGACCCGGAGCAAGTTCGACCGGCTGCTGGGGCGGCTGAGGGAGGAGCCGGTGGGTTCGTACACCTACTCCGCCACCGTCTCCGACGTGGTGAACAGCCTCTACATCGTCCACCCGGGGTGGACGGAACTCGCCGGCCGGCTGCAGGACCTGTGGCGGGGCCGCACCCCTCAGCCGCCCACGCCGCCGCCCGCGCCGCCGGTGCCGAACCCGAGTCCGTACACGGGCGAGGAACAGGGCGCCGCCGTGTTCTGCGGCGACAGCCCCAATCCGCGTGACCCCGAGGCCTACCACTCCTTCGAGGAGGACAGCGCCGCCCGCACGGGGGTCGCCGGACGCTTCTGGACGTGGGCCTCCGAGGGCTGCGCCACCTGGCCCGCGGTCGCCGCCGACCGCTACCGCGGCCCGTGGAACAGGCCGACGGCACACCCCATCCTGGTCGTCGGCACGATCTACGACCCCTCCACGCCCTACACGGCCGCGAAGGCCATGGCCGCCGAACTGGCCGACGCCCGGCTGCTCACCAACGACGGGTACGGGCACACGGCGCTGCTCAACCCCAGCAGGTGCGTCCAGGACCACGAGAGCCGCTACCTCATCGACGGCACCCTGCCGCCCGTCGGAACGACCTGCCGGCAGGACACGCCTCCCTTCGGCACGCCCGAGCCGAACGGCGGCATCGCCACGGGCGGCGGCTGGCTGGCCGGCGACGCCGACCGGGTCTGACGGACGCGCGTGAAAAAGATCTGAAGACGCGGCAACCCTTTCCTCACCGGTGACGACCACAACGCGCAAAGAGTCACCCCCCATTCGAGGAATCGGTACATGACTGCACCAGCAGAACAGCGCGTCCGCCATCGCCGCCGGGTCACCAAGCGGCGGGCGGTGATCGCCGGACTGTCGGCGTTCGGCATCGCGGGAGCGGCCATCGTCACCACGTCGATGCTCTCCACCGCCAGCGCCGCGTCCTCCTGGCCCGCCGAAAAGGGCAGCGAGCCCGTGTCGAAGACCATCCCGGTCTCCGGTGTCCGCGACGGCGGGATGAAGAGGTTCTACGGCAGCGGCGCGCTGGGCGACGACAGCCAGACCGAGGGCCAGAAGCCTCTCTTCGAGCTGGCCGACGGCGCCACGCTGAAGAACGTCATCATCGGCACCCCGGCCGCGGACGGCGTGCACTGCAAGGGCAGTTGCACGCTGCAGAACGTGTGGTGGCTGGACGTCGGCGAGGACGCGGCCAGCTTCAAGGGCAAGTCCGCCTCGGCGGTGTACAAGGTGATCGGCGGCGGCGCGAAGAACGCCGACGACAAGGTGCTGCAGTTCAACGGCGCCGGCACGCTGAACGTCTCGGGCTTCCAGGTGCAGAACGCCGGCAAGCTGGTCCGTTCCTGCGGCAACTGCGGGACGCAGTACAAGCGCACGGTCGTGCTCAATGACATCGACGTCACGGCGCCGATGAACTCGATCGTCGGCGTGAACGAGAACTACGGCGACACGGCCACGCTGTCGAAGATCCGCATCCACGGCGACAGCAAGAAGAAGATCAAGACGTGTGTGCGCTTCAAGGGCAACAACACGGGCAAGGAGCCGACCGAGCTGAAGCCGCCGGGCCCGGACGGCAAGAGCTGCAAGTTCAAGGCCTCCGACATCAGCTACCAGTGAGGCTCGCCCCCAGGTGACCCCGGCCGGCCCTGGTCCCCCCTTGGGCCGACCGGTTGCCGACCTTCCGGAGCCCCCCTCCGGACGGTCGGCCGGTACTGGCCGAGCCCCCCTCGGCCAGTCGGCAGGACGCCCCCGCCGGTTCGCACCGGCGGGGGCGTCGGCATGTGCGGACGTGACAGCCGGCTAGTCCATCGTCGAGCCGATGGTCGTGGAACCGGTCGTCAGGAACGTCGTCGCGGGCAGGGATCCGTCCGCTTTGCGTGCCCCGTACGCGCCGGCCGCGTCCGTCGACCTGAAGGGCGGGGTGGCGACGCCGCTGTCCCAGTTGTTGCCGGCGGAGACCGTCGAGGAACCCCGCTTCACGGGGCCGCCCTTGTCCTTGACCGCGAGGTTCTTGCCGAGGCGGGCCTTGCCGGTGGCGAAGTAGAAGCCGCTTTGGGCGTTGGCGTAGGCGGTGTTGCGGTTCAGGGCGATGGCGCCGGTGTTGGAGTTCTCGGTGAAGCCGTGCAGCGTGTTGTCCCAGGCCGCGTTGTTGTTGACGACGTGGGCGACGGAGGCTCCCCCGCCGCCGAGTTTGAAGCCGTTGCCGTTGCCCTCGAAGGCCGGGTCGTTCCAGCGGTTCTTCCCGTTGCCGAAGGCCCAGGAGTGCTCGAGGGTGACCGGCGAGGAGAACTGCCAGAGGTCGAGGCCGTCGTCGGAGTTGTTGTACAGCCGGGCGCCGGTGATCCGGTTGCCCGTCCCGGAGCCGAACTTCACGGCGATGCCGTCGGCGTTCTGACCGTGTCCTGCCGGGTCGTAGTTGCCGTGGCTGTCCAGGTTCTGCACGAGGTTGCCGGTGGTGCCGTCGCCGCGCAGGGTGAAGCCGGAGTCGCCGTTGTCGGCGGTGACCAGGTTCCTGAACACGCCGCCGGCCGAGGAGGTGGCGACGAAGCCCTGGGCCGGGGCGTTGACGAAGGCCAGGTCCTGGACGGTCCAGTAGTCGCCGTAGAGGCCGGCCAGCCAGGAGCCCGCGGGCAGCTTGGAGCCGTCGATCCGCACCTTCTCGCTGCCGTACGGGCGCAGGGTGATGCGTGCCGAACTCGTGCCGTTCGCCGTGGACTTGAGGGTGGCGGCCGGGTAGTAGGTGCCGCCGCGGACCTGGATGACGGTGCCGGCGGTGGCGTTCTTCACGGCCGCTTCGAGCTGGGCGGCGGTGGAGACGGTGACCGCGGCCGAGGCGGCCTGCGCGCCACCGCTCGACAGCCCGAGGTAGACGCCGCCCGCCCCCGCGGCCACGGCCACGGCGGCGGCGATGGTGAGCGTACGGGTCCTGCGGTGGCGTCCGGTGCTGAGCAGCACGGAGCGTTCCTTTCCTGGGGAATGAGGGGCGGAAACGGTTCGGAGGGGCCCGCCCCGATCCGTTTCCGCCCAGCAGTCGCCGCCGCGCCGGGAAAGGGTTGCCGCCGTCACGTGCACAGGTGTGCCCGGGGGCCGAAACTTTCGAAAACCACCGGCCTCATGCACACCCGTTGACGCGCTGCCCCCGTCCGGTGAAACTCCGAAGGCCATTACTCAACAGAATCCCCCACACTCCGACAGGAAGTGTCATGCGCCCCCGCACGCTACTGCTTCCGTTCCTGGCCCTGACCGGCCTCCTCCTGACTCTCCTCACGGCGCCGCCCAGCACCGCAGACCCCGGAGCACCACCCGTGAAGCAATCCAAGTACGCCGGCTATCTCTTCGCCTACTTCACGGGCGAGGGCACCGCCGACGGCGAGCAGATCCGCTACGCCCTGAGCCGGGGCAACGACGCGCTGCACTGGCGTGAGCTGAACGCCGGCAAGCCGGTCCTGACGTCGACGACCGGCGAGAAGGGGCTGCGCGACCCGTTCGTGATCCGTTCCCCGAAGGGCGACAAGTTCTTCCTGATCGCCACCGACCTCAGGATGTACCAGAACTCCAGCGGGAGCTGGGACGACGTCCAGCGGCACGGCAGCAAGTCGATCATGGTCTGGGAGTCCACCGACCTGGTCAACTGGACCGACCAGCGCCTGGTGAAGGTCTCCCCGGACACCGCGGGCAACACCTGGGCCCCGGAGGCCTACTGGGACGACAAGCTCGGTGCGTACGTCGTCTTCTGGGCGTCGAAGCTGTACGCCGAGGACGACCCGGACCACAAGGGCGACACGTACAACAAGATGATGTACGCGACCACGAAGGACTTCCGCACCTTCAGCGAGCCGAAGGTCTGGAACGACCCGGGCTACTCGGTCATCGACTCCACGGTCGTGAAGTACGAGGACGAGTACTACCGCTACACCAAGGACGAGCGGGACCCCACCTCCTCCAGCCCCTGTTCGAAGTTCATCACCGGCGAGAAGTCGACCTCCCTGACCTCGACGAAGTACGACTTCGTGGCCGACTGCATCGGCAAGGGCGCGATGGACCGCGGTGAGGGCCCGACGGTGTTCAAGTCGAACACCGAGAAGAAGTGGTACCTGTTCATCGACGAGTACGGCGGCCGCGGCTATCTGCCGTTCGAGACCACCGACCTCGCCTCGGGCAAGTGGACCCCGTCCACGAACTACCAGCTCCCGGCGAGCCCCCGGCACGGCACGGTGCTCCCGGTGACGCAGAAGGAGTACGACCGGCTGCTGGCGGCGTACCCGAGCACGTCCACCTCGGTGGTGGACGCGACGGCCAAGCGCCAGAAGGGCTACTCGATCGTCACGGACAGCGCGTCGAAGGTCGTGCTGCCGATGGAGCCCAAGGCCGACCTGCGCGACCTCGCCCCGAAGCTCTGGGTGGGTGAGGGTGCCACGCTGAGCCCGAGGTCCGGCACGCGCCGGGACTTCCGCAAGCCGCAGAAGTACACCGTGACGGCCGCCGACGGCACCAAGCGCGTCTGGACGGTCGAGGCGGTCCGCACCGTCAGCCCGCTGCTCCCCGGCCTGAACGCCGACCCCGACGTGCACTATCTCGACGGCAGATACTGGATCTACCCGACGACGGACGGCTTCGAGGGCTGGAGCGGCACCAAGTTCAAGGCCTACTCGTCGAAGGACCTGGTCAACTGGAAGGACCACGGCGTCATCGTCGACCTCGGTCCTGACGTGAGCTGGGCCGACAAGAACGCCTGGGCACCCGCGATCGCCGAGCGGAACGGCAAGTACTACTTCTACTTCTGCGCCGAGCAGCAGATCGGCGTGGCGGTGGCCGACTCCCCCGCCGGCCCCTTCAAGGACGCCCTCGGCAAGCCGCTGGTCGCCAAGGGCGGGGCGTTCAAGGGCCAGATGATCGACCCGTCGGTCTTCACGGACGACGACGGCCAGGCCTACCTGTACTGGGGCAACGGGCACGGGTACGTGGTGCCGCTCAACGACGACATGGTGTCCTTCGACGCTTCGAAGGTGAAGGACATCACCCCGGACAACTTCCGCGAGGGCTCCTTCGTGATCAAGCGGAAGGGCACGTACTACTTCATGTGGTCGGAGGACGACACCCGCAGCGAGAACTACCACGTGGCGTACGCGACGGGCCCGTCCCCGCTCGGCCCGTGGACCAAGCGCGGGACGATCCTGGAGAAGCGGCCGGAGTACGGCATCCTCGGCACGGGTCACCACTCGGTGGTGAACACGCCCGGTACCGACGACTGGTACATGGTCTACCACCGCTTCGCCCTGAACGGCCCGGGCCTGCCGGGCGGCGACGGCATGCACCGGGAGACCACCGTCGACCGCATGGAGTTCGCGGCCGACGGCAGCATCAAGCCGGTGGTGCCGACGCTGGAGGGTATCGAGCCGGTACGGCGGTGAGCCTCACAGGACGTCGTCGAGCCAGCTGACGACCTCGTCCTGCATCGCGTGGTCGAAGACGTGGCCGAGCTCCGGCCACGTCTTCGTCCGTATCCGCTCCTCCGCGTGGCGCGAGCGCCAGACGGCGCGCAGCTTGTCGTAGGCGACCCGTACGCCCTCGGCGGGGAAGAGCGTGTCGAGCCCGCCGTTCAGGAACAGCATCGGCCTCGGGGCGGCGATGCTGGCCACGTCGGGGATGTCGAGATGCCGGGCGAGTCCCGGGTGGAGCATCCAGTACGCCGACTGCCCGCGCAGCGTGTTGTTGCCGGGCACCATCATCTCCTTCAGGCCGGTCATCCAGCACACGCTCGCCGCGGCGGCGATGTGGTCGCTGAGGGCGGCGGTCTGCCAGGCGCGGTAGGCGCCCATGGAGAAGCCGACGGCCGCGACCCGCCGGGCGTCCACCCGGTCAAGGCCCGCGAGGAAGGCGGCGGCCCGCTCGTCCTCCCGGGCCATGAGCCCGGCGAGCGAGGAGCCCAGGTTGTAGAAGTTGGACGCCAGCGCCTGCTGCTGCTCGTAGGCGAGGGGTCCGCGGTCGCCCCAGCCGAGCGCATCCAGGCACAGCACCACGTAGCCGCGCCGGGCCAGTTCGTCGCCGACGAACCGTCCGCTGAAGTACTTGTCCGCCCACGTCCGGGCGGAGGCGAGACGCGTGTCGTCGTACCAGGGCCGGACGAGCTTCTCCTTGCCGATGTCGAACCGGGAGCCGTGGTCGTGCAGGAGCAGCACGGCGGGGAAGGGCCCGTCGCCGTGCGGGGTGAGCAGGGCGCCGCGCACCCGCTCGTAGCGGGTGAGGGAGACGGTGACCAACTCACGGGTGCAGTCCTGCCCTTGAGCCCGTCCGGTGTACTCGGGCGCGAACGGCACCCGGTCCTGCCGTTCGACGAGGAGGTGCTCCTCGACCGTGGCCCGGGCGGTACGCCGCCAGGCGCGGAAGTCGCGGACCGGGGACGTCCCCCAGGCGAGCGGGAAGGTCAGCCGTTCCTTCAGCGCCGGATGGAAGTCGGGCAGCGGCCCGTCCACGACCGCCGCCTCCGCCCCGGTCACCGCTCCCCCGGCCAGCAGCGCCGAACCCGCCCCGACCACGAAGCCGCGCCGGCCGAGCAGCTCATGGGCGTCCATACGGCCTCCCGGCTCCGGCGTGCCGCAGCACGTACCGTTCGACCGCCGCCGGGGACGTGAGGGCGCGGTAGTCGTAGACATCGGCGGGGTCCCAGCCGACATCGCTGCCGAGACCGAGCCCGCTCGCCACGTCGTCGAGGCGGGCGGGCCGGCCGTTGAACCAGGAGCCGGTGTCACGGAACCGCTCACCGCCGTAGTCCGCGACGGCGAGGGACGGGCCTCCCCGGGGATACCGGAAGACATTGCGCTCGGAGAAGATCGCGGACTCCACGCCGACGCCCAGGGCGTAGAGCGGCGCCCGCCCCCGGTGGACGTTGTTGACGACGTGCACCTGCCCGAAGCGGACGCGTGGGGCGCGCTGCACGATGCCGGTGAAGAGATTGCGGGCGAAGGTCACCTTGAGGTGCCCCCGGTCCCGGTCGCCGCGCCCGTCGCCCGATCCGATGAGGAGGGCCTTGTCGTGGTCTTCGAACCGGCTGTCGGAGACGGTGACGAAGTCGGAGCCGTCCTCGATGTCCAGCAGCCCGTCGTGCCGCTGGACGCGCTCGCCGTGGAAGCCGAGGGGTGCCTCGCGGTCCGGGAAGCGGCCGTCGGTGAAGGTGCAGTGGTCGATCCAGATGTTCTTGCCGGTGATCACGGTCAGCGCGTCGAAGCGGGCGTTCCAGCTGCCGTGGGTGCCGTCGTCCGGGGACCAGCTGGTGAAGTGGTCGACGGGCGCCTCCAGACGGAGGTTGCGCACGATGATGTCGCTGCCGGTGTTGACGGTCAGGAACACCCCGAGCAGCCGGGCGTCGCGCCCCACGCCCACCAGCGTGGTGTTGCCCGGCACGGTGAGCTGGATCTGCGCCTTCTCCTTGTTCGAGCCGGTCTGGCGGAGCTGCCGCTGCTGTCTGCAGTACTCGAAGCGGGTGTCGGACCAGGCGGCGCCGTCCGCGCCGAAGCAGGACATGTACTTGCCGAGGTCGTATCCGGGCGCGTAGTCCTGCTCGCCGAGCAGGGATCCGTCGTCGGCCTCGTGCCCGGAGACGGCGCCGACGACCCGGATCACCTTGGGGGCGGTGGGCTCGCCGTCGTTCGCGAGGGCCTGCTTCAGCTCGGCCCGCGTGTCCACCGTCCAGGTCCTGCCGCCCGCCCCGCCGTCGGTGCCGGTGCCTGTCGAGGCCCAGCCGACGGGTCCGCGCTCGGCGGCGGAGGCCGCGGGAGCCGGCCAGAGCAGGCACACACCGAGCAGGAGCGCCGCGGCCCTACGCACAGGGCCGCCAGTCGCCGAGATAGGTCTGCCTGGTGTGCGAGGCGGCCTGCGCCCGGGTGAGCTGGGGCCTGTTCTCCGGGACGGACACGACGGCACCCGGCCCGGTGTTGCGGTACTCGGCGAACCGCATCGACTGCCAGGGATGGCCGCTCGCCATGTTCGTGTAGGGCGCGACCGCGTCGATGCCCGGGCCGAGCCGGGTGTCCCGGACGGTGAGCATCGGACGGGCGGTGGTGTCGGAACTGGGCACCCAGGGCCGGGCCAGCTTGAAGTAGGCGTCGGGAGCCTCGCTGCTGACGCGGCTCCTGGTCACCAGGTAGCCGAGGGGGTTGGCTCCGGCCGTGGAGGGGGCGAAGACGAAGCCGTACGGGGCGGCCGGCAGGTCGGTGCGGTTCAGGGTCCGGAAGTGGCAGTGCTCGAAGACGGCGGTGGCCCGTCCGAAGACGAAGTCGACATCGCCCTCGGCGTAGCAGTGGGCGAAGTACTGGCGGGCGAAGGTGCCCAGTGCCATGGAGTCGGCGTACAGGGTGTCCTGATGGCCGAGGAACCGGCAGTGGTGGAAGGCGGACCGGTCGCCCTGGACCTTGAGGGCGACGGCCTGGGTGCCGGTGATCTCGGGGTGGTCGGCGCGCAGCCAGTCGTTGGCGAAGGTGATCCAGCGGGCGGTGAAACCGTCGGCCTGCACCGTGGTGGTGGCGGAGCCGGTGGTGCCGTACGTGCCACCGCCGGGCTTGGGGGTACCGGCCGCGTTGTCGTACACGAGCACGACGTCACGGGGTTCCTCGCTCGCCCCGATCCAGGTCATCTCCGTACGGGCGGGGTCGACGGCGACCGTCTGACGGTAGACACCAGGCGCGATGACCAGGGTGTGTCCGGTCCCGGTCGCGGCGGCCACGGCGTCCCGGACGGTGGTGAAGTCACCGGCGCCGCCCGGGTGGACGTACAGGGTCCTGGGGTCACGGCGGTCGGCCGGTGAGCCGTACCGGCCGAACGGACGCGGACGGTTACCGGCCCGCGCGGGGCCGGCGGCGAGACCGAGAGCGGCGCCCGAGGCGGCGCTCGCGACGAGGAACCCCCGGCGGGAGAGGGAACGGTGGGGTTGCGAGAGCATGCGGCTGCTCCTTCGCGGTACGGCGAATGCGGGACGGGAGTGCGGGATGGGGAAGGGCCGGGGCGGGCGCACCCCGGGGCAAGGGATGCGATGCGGGCCGCCCCGGCCCGTTCAGGAGGGGCGGGTCAGGTCAGCGCACGCGGCCGGCGCCGGCGCCGGCGTCGACGATGCCCGGGACCGACTTAGCCGGGTCGACACCGGCCCGCAGGGTCGGCGTCCAGCCGGCACCCGACTGGAGCGTCTCCCCGGGGATCTCCGCGTTGTGCACGGCGATCAGGTCGACGGCCTTGCCGTTGACGTAGTTGCCGTTCGCGGTGAGCGGCGCCTCGTTCCACTTCTTGAGGATCTTCCCCGTGCTGATCCCCTGCGCGAGCGTGAACGCGTTGTGCTCGGCGACGAGCCGGGACTCCTTGCCGATGCCGTAGACATAGCCCCACTTCTGGCCCTTGGTGACCACGAAGTGGTTGTTGTACGAGTCGACCTGCCCGAACCGCACCCGCGGCGCCCGCTCGACGATGCCCTCGAAACGGTTGTGGTGCAGCGTGACCTTGAGCTTGCCCGTGTCGTCGGCGGTGGCGCTGTCGCTGTTGCCGATCAGCATGGTCTTGTCGTGGTCCTTGAACGAGTTCCAGGACACCGTCACATGGTTGGAGCCGCGCACGACGTCGGCGAGACCGTCGTGCTGCTGGTAGGTCTTGCCGAAGTAGGACGGCAGGGAACTGTCGGGGTAGCGGCCGTCGGTCAGGGTGTTGTGGTCGATCCACACATGGGTGGAGCCGTAGACGACGACCCCGTCGTACTCGGAGTTCCAGGCGCCGGTCTTGTTGTCGTCGGTCGGGTCCCACTGCGGGAAGCAGTCGACCGGGGCCTCGATGGTGAGGTTGCGGACGATGACGTTGTCGACGCCCTTGATCTGGAGGCTGCCGCCGAGGATCCCGGAGTTCTTGCCCACGCCGATGATCGTGGTGTTGGCGGGGACGCTCGCCTTGATGGTCGTGTCCTGCTGGGCGGCGGACGCGGCTCGCAGGTCCTCCTGGGCACCGCTGACCGGCTTGTCGTGCCCCCAGACGGCGGGGTCGTAGTCCGTGAGGTACTTCTGGAAGTCGTATCCCTCGGCCTCGAACGCCTCGCAGCCCTGGGAGACGGCGTCGATCATGCCCTTCACCTTGATGATCCTGGGCGCGGAACCGCCGTCCTTCAGGGCGGCCCTGAACTGCTCCCAGGTGGTGACGGTGTAGACGTGCGCGGCATCGGCGGCGGCACCGCCGCTGGTGCCGGTGCCGTACGCGCCCCACCCGTCGTTCGTTCCGAGGGTCTGGCGGGCCGCGTCCCGGGAGCCGGCCTGCGCGGTGGTACCGCTCAGGGACAGCACGAGCGCGGTGCACCCGACCAGGAGGGCGACCTTACCAATGGCATGATCATGACACTTCTGAATCTTCACGGTGCGGCTCTCTTCCTTCTTCTGTGTCGAGGGGTGTTACGCGGCGGACTCGGGCCAGCTGATCCAGGACTCCGGAATCTCCGCCTCCAGCCGGCACACATCGCGCGGACCGAGCACCCGGGCCCGCAGCAACTCCCGTGCCACCAGCCGGGCCACGGCGATCGCGCCCGGCGGATTGAAGTGCGTGTTGTCCTGCTCGGTCGCGGTCCAGTTGAAGTACGTCTTCGTCTGCTCGACCCCGAGCTCCTGCCACAGGGCGAGCGACAGCGCCTGCGTGTCCAGCAACGCGACCCGCTCCTCGGCGGCGAGCGCCCGCATGGCCGCCGGATACTCACCGTGCGTCGGCAGGGCCTTCCCTGCCGCGTCGAACCTCCGCCGCTCGACGGCGGTGGCCAGCACCGGCCGCGCCCCACGGGCCCGGGCACCGTCGACGTACAGCCGCAGATGCTCCTGATACGTCGTCCAGGGCTCGGTGTAGCGGGTGGGGTCCTCCGCCTTCTCGTCGTTGTGAGCGAACTGGATGAGAAGGAAATCCCCCGGCGCGATCACATCGAGAATCGCGTCGAGCCTCCCTTCATCCACGAAGCTCTTGGAACTCCGCCCGTTCACGGCGTGATTGGAGACAGCGAGAGAGCGCCGAAGAAAGAAGGGCAACGCCATTCCCCACCCGGTCTCGGGCGCGGCGGCAGCGTATTTCTGGGCGGCGGTGGAATCACCGGCGATATAGAGGGTGCGACTGCGTCGACCATGGCCGGCTTGTGCCGTACCAGCGGCGGATAATCCGAGAGACACCGAGGCAACAGCGGCAACGGCAACCTGTCTTCGACTAAGAGACACCAATACCAACTCCCTTTTCGTCTTGGGGGCGCGGGGAACTGCGCGACAAGCCAGGGACGGCCCGCAGCCTGCACACCACAGGCCGCCCCACGGCGAAACCCAGAAAACTAACCGTTCTGCTGGTCCCACTCCTCCTGAGCCGCGTTCAACTGCTCAGCCATCGTGTCCAGGAATTCCTTCGCACTCATCTTCCCCAGCAGCACCTTCTGGAAGTTCGGCTCATTGTCAGCCTTGGAAATCGTGTTCCAGTCGGGCAGGTAGTACGGCAGCTGCACAATCGTCGTCGACCCGTCCGACAACGCGTCAGCGGCCAGCTTCGTGGGCTCGGCCTTAGAGATCCACGCGTCCGACGCCGCGTCCGTGTTCGACGGCACCTGCCCCGCCGCCTCGTTGAACCGCGAGTTCTGCGCCTTGGACGTCGCGAACTCGATGAACTTCCAGGCGGCTTCCTTGTTCTTGCCGCTCTTGAACAGCCCAAGACCGTCCACGGGGTTGGACACCTGCACCCGCTTGCCCCCGGCACCCACCGGCTGCGGAATGCCGCGGAACTTCTCGCCCCCCAGCGCCTTCACATGGTCCTGGTACGACCCGAGGTTGTGGTTCAGCATCCCGATCGTGCCGGAGTCCCACTGCGCGACCATCTTCGTGAAGTCGTTGTTGAGGTCGGCCGCGGGGGTGACCTTCTTGTACAGCGCCGCGTACTTCTCCAGCGCCTTCACGTTCTTCGGGTCGTTGACCGTGGTCTTGTCGCCGCCGGCGTTCCAGAACGACGTGATCCCGGACTGCCCGTACATGGCGTCCAGCGCCTGGGCGATGGATCCGGAGCCACCGCGGATGGTGTAGCCGAACTCGTTCTTGCCCGTGTTCGTGAGCTTGTCCGCGGCCTCGTAGAACCGCTCCCACGTCGTGGGCTCCTCCAGGCCCGCCTTCTCGAACAGGTCGGTGCGGTAATACAGCACACCGTTGTTCGCGGAGGTCGGAATCGAGTACAGCTTGTCGTCGCCACCGCCGGCCGCCTTCAGCGACTCGACCATGTCCTTGTTGAGCTTGCCGTTCAGCGAGGACTCGCCGAGCCGCTCGTCCAGCGGCTCCAGCGCGCCCTGCGCGGCGAACCCGGCGAGCATCGCCGCGCCCACACCGCCGACGTCCGGCAGGCCGCCGCCCTGGAGGGCGGTGTCGACCTTGGACTGGTACTCGGTGGCGGCGATCCCGACGTACTCGACCTTGATGTCCGGGTTGGCCTTCTCGAAGTCGGCGATGACCTTCTTCCAGATCTCGGTGCGGACACCGCCGTTGTTGTCCCAGAAGACGATCTCGCCCTTGCCACTGCCCTCGGAACCCTTGTCCCCGCTCGCCCCGCTGCCGTCGTCGCCGCAGGCGGTGACGGTCAGGGCGAGCGCGGCCCCCAGGGCGACGGCCGTGGCGGCGCGCCTGCTTCTGCGAATGCTGATCTTCATTGGTCGGCTCTCTTCTTCTGGATCCAACTGGCTGTGAGAACGTGCTGCGAGGTGCCGGGGGGGTCAGTGGTGGCGGGCGTACGGAGCCCAGCCGTCCGTGCCCTTGAGGTAGTGCGCGACGGTGTGGGTCCGCGCTGCGGCGTCGCTCAGCTGCGGCCGGTCCGCGGTCACGCCCGCCCCGGGCCCGTGGTTCTGGTACTCGGTGAACCGCGCGTCCTTCCACGAGAACCCGCTCATGTCGGTCCACGGCGACGACTTGACCGCGGCGGGCAGCTCGGTGTCCCGGATCAGGACCTGGGCGACCGCGTCCGGCTCGCCGCCCGGGTGCCAGGGCCGTCCCAGGTGGAAGGTCCCGGCGGGCGCGTCACTCACGATCTTCGACCGGCTGATCAGGAATCCGTACGGGTTTCCCGTCCACGTCGAGGCGGCGGTGATGTAGCCGTTGTTCGTGTCCGAGCCGCGGCTCAGCGCCCGGATCACCGACCGCTCGATCACCGTCGTGGCCCGGCCGTAGACGAAGTCGACGTCGCCCTCGATGTAGGAGTCGCGGACGTAGACACGGCTGACGGTGGTCAGCTTGGGGCTGTCGGTCATCAGCGTGTCCTGGTTGCCCAGGAACGCCGTGTCCTCGAAGACGATCCGGTCACCCGTCGTCTTCATCGCCAGCGCCTGCTCGCCCTTCAGCTCGTGCGCGGCCTCGTCGAAGTCGTTGCTGAAGGTGATGTTGCGCGCGGTGACGTCGTTCGCGGCGATCCGGACGGTGGCGCTCCCCGTCGAACCCCCGTACTCGGCCGGCGTGTCGAAGACGATGACGGTGTCGGAGCGGTCGCGCCCGGTCCCGCGCAGCTCGACGTGCGGCTTGCTCGCGGGGATGTACACCTTCTCGCGGTAGGTGCCGGGTGCGACGGCGATCGTCACCGGGGTGTCGTTGCCGTCGGGCACGGCGTCCACGGCGGACTGCACGGTCGGGTGATCGGCCGGTACGTTCAGCACGACCGGGCCGCCGATCCGCTTCTGCGGCCCCGAGAGCCGCTTCACCAGCGCGGGCACGGCGGCGGCCGGGTCGAGCCGGTAGGCGTAGAACGCGCGGGGGTCGAACGCCGTGCCCCAGGCGTCGTGCCGGCCCGTCGTGTTCCGCAGGATCGAGCCGCGCTGCACCAGCTCGGCGGTGGCGTCGGCCTGGTAGGGGTGCTGGACACCGTCGTAGAAGCTGTTCTCGATGACCATCTTCGTCCGGCCGCGCGACCAGTTCCCGTAGGTCCACACGGGGTCGCCGTCGGAGAGCTGCGAGGACAGGTAGTTGTTGTAGAGGTGCGCGTAGGCGCAGTTGTCGGCGGACGGGTTGCGCTGCTTGGTGCCCCTGAACCAGTTGTGGTCGACGGTGATCTGCGTCCTGACGTTGGGGGTCCAGCCGATGCCGAAGGTCTTGTTGTTGTCCGTGAACCGGTTGTAGGAGACGGTGACGTACTCGCTGTCCTTGCGGATGTCGAGCTGGCCGTCGCAGATCCGCGAGAACCGTATGTGGTCGATCCACACATGGTGGGCGGTGTCGAGGCGGATGCCGTCGTAGTCGGTGTCCTTGCAGTCCCAGTTGCCCTCGATGGCCGTGTCGCGGATGGTGAGGTTGCGGATGATGACGTTGTGCGTGCCGGGGTCGAGGGTGAAGCCGCCGTGCACGATCTCGGCGGTGTCGCTGACGCCGATGATGGTCTTGTCCGAGGCGACGGGTATCTCCGTGCCGAACGGGTCCATCTCCAGGGCGCCCTTGACCCGGATGACGTAGGGCTCCTCGGCCGCCGCGTACTTCGCCAGCGCGGCCTGGTCGGTGACGGTGACGACCTTGCCGCCCGCGCCACCGCTGGTGCCGCCGGCGAGGGAGGCGAAGCCGTGCGGGCGGTCGGTCCAGCGGTCCGCGACGGGCAGGCCCCGCGAGGGCGGCGCTGCCTGGGCGTCACCCATCGCCCCGAGGCTCAGCACGGCGACGAGGCCGAGCACGGCGGCCACGGCCTTGCCGTGCCCCGCTCTCGACAAGCGCTTGCTACGGAAGTGCGTCATTGCGGCTCCCAACAGGCGTACGACGGCAGGTGCGTTACGAGGGGCTGATCCGGAACCGGGTGAAGGTCGCCGCGCCGGCGTGTCCCTGACCGGTGGGCGCGAGGGCGAACAGGCCGAGCAGGGCGCCGACCCAGCGCCACGGGGTGGCGGCGAAGACCGGGCCCGAGGGCCGGAAGCCGTCGCCGGTGTCGGCCGAGAAGCGGCAGCGGGCGTCCGCGCCGATCTCGATGCGCAGCCGGGCCCGGCCCTCGGGCGCGAGCCGCGGGTGGGCGGCGTCGCGTTCGGCGTCCGCGACGCCCTCCGCGAACCGGTGCACGAGATGCGTGGTCCCGTCGGTGCCCCGCTGGAGGCCGATCCAGCCGAACGCGTCCCCGAGGACCGCGAGTCCGGCCCGGGCCCCGGGCTCGTCGCTGCCGAGCCGCAGCTCCACCTCGACGGCGCTGGGCGCGCCGGGCAGCCGCTGGGTGAGCACGCTGGGCAGCTTGCGCAGGTCGTGGGCGTCGGCCGAGCGGACGCAGGTCAGCCTGAGCCCGTCCGCGGAGTGCTGGGTGGCCCAGCCGTCGCCCGGGTTGGCCGTCCACTGCCACTGACGGCCGTACCGTCCGCCGGGGAAGTCGTCGTCGGTGGCGGGCGCGGCGGGCGGTTGCGGCGGCAGGTCGGGCATGGCGTGTACGGCGACGGGGGCGCCGTCGTCCCCGAGCACCGGCCAGCCGTCGGAACCCCAGTGCATCGGCTGGAGGTGCACGACTCGGCCATATGCGCCGCGCTGCTGGAAGTGCAGGAACCAGTCCTCGCCGGTCGCGCTGCGCACCCAGCCGCCCTGGTGGGGGCCGTTGACGTCGGTGTCCTTCTGCTCCAGGACGATCTTCTTCTCGTACGGCCCGAAGAAGCCGCGCGAGCGGAAGGCGCCCTGCCAGCCGGTCTCAACGCCCCCGGCGGGGGCGAGGATCCAGTACCAGCCGTCGTGCTGGTAGAGCTTGGGGCCTTCGAGGGTGAACCAGCCGGGTATGCGGTCGGCGTCGACGATCACCTTGCCCTCGTCGAGGAGTTCGGTGCCGTCGGGGTGCATCCGGTACCCGGTGAGGCGGTTCTTGATGCCGGAGCGGGACTTGGCCCAGGCGTGCACCAGATAGGCCTCGCCGGTCTCCTCGTCCCACAGGGGGCAGGGGTCGATCAGGCCCTTGCCGGCCTTCAGCAGGTGCGGCCGGGTCCAGGGGCCTCTGATCTCGGGGGCGTTGACCTGGAAGATGCCCTGGTCGGGGTCGCCCCAGAAGATCCAGAAGCGTTCGTCGTGGTAGCGGAGGGAGGGGGCCCAGACGCCGCAGTCGTGCCGGGGCCGCTCGAACTCCTCCGCCGGCTCGAGACGGTCCAGCGCGTGGCCGACCAGGGTCCAGTTCACCAGGTCGCGGGAGTGGAGTAACGGGAGGCCGGGGACGCGGCCGAAGCTGGAGGCGGTGAGGTAGAAGTCATCCCCCACGCGGACGACGTCCGGGTCGGACCAGTCGGCGTCGAGGACCGGGTTGCGATAGGTCCCGGTGGTCACGGGCTCGGTGGTCACGGGCTGGGTGGTCACGGGCTGGGTGGTCACGGGCTGGGTGGTCACGGGCTCACCGCCTTACGGACGAGGGCGGTCGCGGCGTCCCGGCCGAGCCGGCCGTCGGCGACGACGGTGACGACGCGGCGGACGACGGTCTCGCCCGGCGGGATCGGCAGCCGCTCGTCATGGGCCAGCGAGGAACCCACCCCGGGGTACTCCCCGGTGCGCACGAACCACGGGTCGCGGCGGGTCTGTTCGGTGGCCCCGGCGAAGACCAGCGTCCAGCCGGAGCCGGTCAGGGCGAGCCAGTCGGCGCGTCTGCCGTGCGTCTCGGTCTCGCCCTCGGTGCCGGAAGTGAAGACGTCCGGGGGCGTGGCCTCCTTGCGGGCGCGCCAGAAGAATCCGCCGTAGGCCGCGCCCGGGCGCCCGTTCGTCGCCGGGCTGCCGATCGACAGCGGGTCCTTGGTGACGTTGGTGAGGGAGAAGGTGAGGTCCAGGGCCCAGGCCTGGTCGGTGAGTTCGGTGGCCGCGACCGTGCGGCGCTCGCGCAGCAGCTCACCGGCCGCCGACGCCCAGCGCAGCTCCTCCACGAAGCCGTCGGGGTCGCGCAGCTGGAAGGCGACGTGCCGCTGGGAGCCGTGGTTGTCCAGCTCGGTCGGGCCCTGGTCGCGGACGTAGGTGCGCCCGCCCCAGAAGTTGAACCCCTCGACGTCGGGAACGGCTACACCGACGCCGAGGTGGTGTGCGTGGTCGGCGGGGCTCAGCTCGGTGACCGCCGTACCGGACAGGGTGGTGACGGGATGCAGATAGGGACGCGGGGAGAGCCGCACCGGCAGCTCGGGCCGGGTGACGTACCGGCCGACCGGCCGGCCCGCGACGCGCAGGACCGCGGTGTCGTTGCTGGTCATCGGGTGCTCACCTCGTTCGACAGGTGCTCCGCGGCCAGCGCCCAGGGGGCGCCCAGCTCGGAGTAGAGGGAGAGGGTGTCGGCCGCCGCCGCGACGAGTCCGTCGATGCCGGGTACGACACGACGGTTCTCGTCGGGGATCCGGTGCCAGGCGGTGTCCGGCAGCGGCGCCGGGTCGGGAGAGGTGCGGATGGCCTCCACGACCTTCATGAAGGCGCCGGTCTCCTCCGGCGGGACCAGCAGGGCCGCGCCGGTGGTGAGGTGCGCGACGAGGTTCTCCAGCAGGTCGGTACGGCCGTGCTCGGACTCCTCCGGGCCGTGCCCGGCGCGCTGGAGCAGCACCCGGTCCTGCTTGTACCAGAAGGTGATCCGGCCGCTGCTGCCGTGCACCAGGACGTACGGCTCGTCCGGCTCCTCGGCGCAGAGCGTCGCGGCGACGGTCACCGGGTGGCCCTGCGTGGTGGTGATCCGGACGCAGGAGGTGTCGTCGGACTCGATGGCGTTGGCGCGCAGCAGCTCGGTCTCGATGCCGCCGACGTGCTCGGCGCGGGTGCTGCCGCCCAGAGCGAGGGCGGTGGCGACGGCGTGGGCGAGGGGGTTGGTCAGCGCCCCGTCGATCACGTCGACGCCGTTCAGCCGCCGCTTGCCCGCCCAGGGCGCCCGCCGGAAGTAGTCCTCGTCGCGCACCCAGGCACCGGCCCCGCCGAGCCCGACCAGCCGGCCGATCGCGCCCTGGTCGACCATCTCGCGGATGGCGGGCAGGGCGTGCGAGCCCAGCGACTGGAAGCCGATCTGGCAGACGACCCCGGCCGCCGCGACCCCGTCGGCCATGCGGCGGAACTCCGCGTAGGAGGGGGCGGGAGGCTTCTCCAGCAGGAGGTGCACGCCCCGCTCGGCCGCCGTGAGCGCGAGGTCGGTGTGGGTCGGGATCGGTGTGCAGATCACGGCGATCCGCGCGCCGGTGGAGTCCAGCAGGGCGCCGAAGTCGGCGGACTGCTCGGGCGTGCCCAGGTCGCCGAGTTCCCCCTCGGTCAGCGGCGTCAGCTCGCAGACACCGGCCAGCCGCACCAGGCCCTGCTTCTGGAGCCGGCGGATGTTCTCGACGTGCCAGCGGCCGTGGCCCCGGGCACCGGCGAGGACGACGGGCAGGGGCGTGGCCAAGGGGGCGCTCAGGGGTTCGCTCATGGTGTCGATCATGCGACCGGTCACCGGATCCTCCCCGCTCCCGCGCCGCGGGCCACGGCCCGGTCGGCCGCCGCCGCGCTGTCGATCCGCCCGTGCAGGGTGGGGGTCCAGCCGACATCGGCGGTCAGATCGCGCTCACTGCCCGAGTTGTAGGCGTTGTGGATCGCGAGCAGGTCGACCGGGTATCCGTCGAAGAGGGTGCCGCTCTGGTGCAGGGCGCTGCCGTTCCAGCTCTTGACCAGGTCGGCGACCTCCACATGGCCGGGGGCGTGGAAGGCGTTGTTCTCGGCGAAGATCCTCGACTCGGTGGAGACGCCGATCGAGTAGCGGTAGTCGTCGCCGGTGACCTCGTACCGGTTGTTGTAGACGTGCACCTGCCCGAAGCGGACGCGCGGGGCGCGCTGTACGACCGACTCGAACGCGTTGTGGTGCAGGGTGACCCGGAGCCTGCCCCGGTCGCCGGTGGCGGTGTCGCCGTTGCCGATGAGCATCGCCTTGTCGTGGTCGGCGAACCGGCTCCAGGAGACGGTCACGAGGTCGGAGCCGTTGGTGATGTCCAGCAGTCCGTCGTGGCGCAGGTAGTTGCGGGCGAAGTAGGTGGGTTCCTTCGCGTCCGGGTGACCCCGGTCGGACGCGGTGATGTGGTCGACCCACACATGGGTGGCGCCGGTCAGCCAGATCGTGTCGTAGGCCGCCTTCCAGTCGCCGAGGCCACCGGTGTTGGGCTGCCAGACGGGGAAGCAGTCGTAGGCGTCTCGCACATCGAGGTTGCGGATGATCACGTTGTCCGCGTCCCTGACCTGGAGGCTGGCGCCCTTCAGGACGGCCGAGTCGCCGAGGCCGACGATCGTGGTGTGGGAGCCGACGGGCAGCACGATCCGCTCGGCCTGCTTCGCGGCGGAGGCCTGGCGGGCCTCCTCCTGCGGGCCGCTGGGCTTGGCGGCGCCCCAGGTGCGGGGATCGTAGGCGGCGAGGTACTTCTTCAGGTCGTAGCCGCCGGTGGCGTAGTCGGAGCAGTCCAGACGGTCGCCGTCGTCGTCGGTGTTGGCGTCGATGGTCCCGGCGATCCTGATGATCTTCGGGGTGTCGCTGCCGCCGTCGAGGGCGCGGACCAGTCCGGCCCGGTCGGTGACGGTGAAGACGTGCTCGGCGTCGGCGGCCGCGCCTCCGGTGGTGCCTTCGCCCTCGGCGGCCCAGCCGTCGTTCGCGGGCAGGGTGTCGCGGCCGATGTCCCGGTCCTCGGCGTGCGCGGGGACGCAGAGCACTCCCAACAAGGAGCAGGCGACGGCGAGTTGTCTGAGTCTCATCCCTTCACCGCCCCCGCGCTGAACCCGGTGATCAGCCACTTCTGGATGAAGGCGAACACGATCACGACCGGGACGGCCGCGATGATGCCGCCCGCCGCGAGGGCACCCAGGTCGACACTGTCCGCGCTCATCAGGGAGTTGAGGCCGACGGGGATCGTCTGCTTGTCCTGGTTGTTCAGGAACATCAGGGCGAACAGGAAGTGGTTCCAGGAGTGGACGAAGGCGAACGAGCCGACGGCGATCAGGCCGGGCCGCAGCAGCGGCAGCACCACGATCCGGAAGGCCGTCATGCGGTTGCAGCCGTCCACCCAGGCCGCCTCCTCCAGGGTGTACGGCACGTTCTTGATGAAGTTGCTGATCAGGATCATCGACAGCGGCAGCTGGAAGACCGTCTCGGCGAGGATGACACTGCCCAGCGAGTTGATCATCTGCAGTTCGGCGAAGATCTCGAAGAGCGGCACCAGCAGCAGGGCGCCCGGCACGAACTGGGAGCACAGCAGCGCCAGCATGAACGCCCGCTTGATCTTGAAGTCGAACCGGGCGAGGGCGTAGCCGCCGGCCAGCGCGACGAGCGTCGTCATCAGCAGGGTGGCGACGCCGACGAGCACGCTGTTGGTGAAGTAGGTGCCGAAGCTGCGGTCCGTCCACACCTTCTCGAAATGGTCGAAGGTCATCGGCCAGGGCACGAGCGAGGTCGAGCCGGCCGGGCGCAGCGAGAAGAGCAGGATCCAGTAGAAGGGGATGAGGGTGAAGACCAGGTAGATCCCCAGGGGCAGGTAGACCTGCCAGCGGGGGGCCTCGTCCCAGGCGCGGTTCCGCTTCGTGGATCGCGGCGGTTCGGGGGTGGCGCGCACGGGAGCGGGCGCCGCCTTGGTGGCTTCCTTGACGCTCACTTGTTGTCGCCTCCGAACTTGCTCAGCCGCAGATAGACCATCGAGCAGAAGAGCAGGATCACGAACGCGACCGTGGTCAGGGCGGACGCGTAGCCGAAGTTGTGGGCGTCGACCGAGGTGTTGGCGATGTACAGCGGGAGGGTCGTGGTCTCCCCCGCCGGGCCGCCGCCGGTCAGCGTGTAGAGCAGGTCGACGTTGTTGAACTCCCACACCGCGCGCAGCAGCGTGGACAGGATGATGGCGTCCTTCAGATGCGGCAGCGTGATGTGCCAGAACTGCTTGATGCGGCTGGCCCCGTCGACCTCGGCGGCCTCGTACAGGTCCTTCGAGACGGACTGGAGGTCGGCGAGGATGAGGATCGCGAAGAAGGGAACGCCGCGCCACAGGTCGGCCACGACCGCCGCCGGGAACACCGTGGAGGTGTCCGAGAGCCAGCTCGTGCCGTAGGAGCCGATGCCCATGTCCGCGAGGTAACGGGTGATGCCCGTCTGGGAGTTGTAGAGCAGCACCCAGATCGCGGAGGTCAGGACGCCGGAGACGGCCCACGGGGAGAAGACCAGGGCACGTCCCAGGCCCCGGCCCACGAAGGTCTGGTTGACGATGAGGGCCAGCGCGAGACCGAACAGCAGCTGGAGTCCGACCTCGACGACCACCCACTTGGCGCTGAAGACCAGGGTGTCCCAGAAGATGGGGTCCTTGGTGAAGGCGTGGACGAAGTTGTCGAAGCCCGCGTAGCCGTTCCGCCACGGCTTGGTGGGGTTGTAGTTCTGCAGGCTGTAGTAGAAGACGCTGATGACCGGGTAGGCGATGAAGCCCAGCATGAGCAGGGCGGCCGGGGCGATCAGCAGGTACGGGAGCCTGCGCGGCGTGGCGGAGGCCCGGCGCCGCCGGGGTGGCGCGGGCGGTTTCGCCACGGCTGCGGCTTGGGCCATGACTGTTCTCCGTTCTCAGTACGTTCGCACTTCGTGCACGGGTTCGCATGAAGCGCTTTCTTTCCAAGCAGGGTGGTGCCGGGTCGTGCTGAGGTGCGTGGGCGCGCCGAGGGGGCGCGGGTGGTGCCGTGATGCCTGGTCGTGCCGTGCGTTCAGCCCGCGTACGGGTCCTGCACCTTGCCTGAGCGAGCCAGGAACTCGAAGTCGCAGCCGGTGTCGGCCTGCGTGATCTGCTCGTTGTAGAGCGCGCCGTAGCCGCGCTCGTACCGGGTGGGCGGCGGCGTCCAGTCCGCCCTGCGCCGCTCCAGCTCCTCGTCGTCCACGTGGAGGTGGAGGGTGCGCGCCTCTACGTCGAGGGTGATGGAGTCGCCGGTGCGGACGAGGGCGAGCGGCCCGCCGATGTACGACTCCGGTGCCACGTGCAGCACGCATGCGCCGTAACTCGTGCCGCTCATCCGGGCGTCGGAGATCCGGACCATGTCCCGGACGCCCTGCTTGAGCAGGTAGTCGGGCAGCGGCAGCATCCCGTACTCGGGCATGCCCGGGCCGCCCTTGGGGCCGGCGCCCCGCAGCACGAGCACGTGCTCGGGGGTGATGGCGAGCGACGGGTCGTTGATGGTGCGCTGCATGGTCTTGTAGTCGTCGAAGACGACGGCGGGACCGGTGTGCTTGAGCAGGTGCCGTTCGGCGGAGATGTGCTTGATGACGGCACCGTCCGGGCAGAGGTTGCCGCGCAGCACGGCGACGCCGCCCTCCCCCGCGACCGGGTTGTCCCGAGTGCGGATGACGTCGTCGTCGTGAACGACGGCGTCCCCGATCTGCTCTCCCAGGGTTCCGTTGACGGTGGGCCGGTCCAGGTGCAGCAGGTCGGTGATCCGCGAGAGGAAGGCGGGCAGACCACCGGCGAAGTAGAAGTCCTCCATGAGATACGTCTGTCCGCCGGGCCGGACGTTGGCGAGCACCGGCACGGTGCGGGCGACGCGGTCGAAGTCGTCGAGGGTGAGCTCGATCTGGCAGCGCCCCGCCATCGCGATCAGGTGGATGACGGCGTTGGTTGAGCCGCCGAGCCCGAGCACCGTGGTGACGGCGTCCTCGAAGGCCTCGCGGGTGAGGATCCGGGACGGCTTGAGCGCGGTCCAGGCGAGCTCCACGGCACGGCGCCCGGAGGCGGCGGCCATCCGCTCGTGCCCGGAGTCGACGGCCGGGATCGAGGAGGCGCCCGGCAGCGTCATACCGAGGGCTTCCGCCGCCGCGGTCATCGTCGACGCGGTCCCCATGGTCATGCAGTGCCCGGGTGATCGCGCCAACCCGCCCTGCAGATCCCTCAGTTCGCAGTCGGTCAGGTTGCCCGCGCGGTGCTCGTCCCAGTACTTCCACATGTCGGTGCCGGACCCAAGGGTCTCACCGCGCCAGTGGCCCGGCAGCATCGGCCCCGCCGGCACGAAGATCGCCGGTACGTCGGCCGAGGCCGCGCCCATGAGCAGCGCGGGCGTCGACTTGTCGCAGCCGCCGAGCAGCACCGCCGCGTCGATCGGGTACGACCGCAGCAACTCCTCCGTCTCCATCGCGAGCAGGTTGCGATAGAGCATCGGGGTCGGCTTCTGGTACGTCTCCGACAGCGTGGCGACCGGGAACTCCAGCGGGAAGCCGCCGGCCTGCCACACCCCCCGCTTGACCGCCTCGGCGCGCTCGCGCAGATGGACATGGCAGGGATTGATGTCGGACCAGGTGTTCAGGACGGCGATCACCGGGCGGCCCCGGTACTCCTCCGCCTCGTAACCGAGCTGGCGCATCCGGGCGTTGTGCGACCAGGTGCGCAGCTGGCCCTCGGCGCCGTACCACTGGTGGCTCCTGAGGTCCTCGGGACGCAGCCTGCCGGTCATATCGACCACCCCGCGGCGATGGCGGCGACCTCGGCGCGCTCGCTCTCCGGCAGCGGCTTGCTCGGCGGCCGGACCTCGCGGCGGCACAGTCCGAGGGAGGCGAGGGCCTCCTTGACGACGGTGACGTTGTTGGCGGAGCCGCTGTCGGCGCGCAGTTCCTCGAAGCGGCGGATCTGCTCCCAGACCTTCATGGCGGCCGGGTAGTCGCCGGAGCGCAGCGCCTCGATCATGTTCAGGGAGACGGCGGGGGCGACGTTGACGAGCCCCGAGGTGAAGCCGGTGGCGCCCGCGGAGAAGTAGGAGGGGGCGTAGGGCTCGGCGAGGCCCGCCACCCAGACGAACCGCTCAAGACCGGCGTCACGGGCGAAGGCGGCGAACCTGGCTGCGTCCGGGACGGCGTACTTCACCCCGATGACGTTCGGGCAGGCGTCGGCGAGTTCGGCGAGCCGGGCACCGGTGAGCTGCGGGTTGCGGACGTACGGAACGACGCCCAGCTCGGGCACGGCCTCGGCGACGGCACGGTGGTAGTCGACCCAGCCGCCCTGGGAGACGTAGGGGTGGACGGGCTGGTGGACCATCACCATCTGGGCGCCGAGTTCACGGGCGTGCCGGGCGGAGGCGATGGCGGTCGGCACGTCGTGTCCGACCCCGACCAGGACGACGGCCCGGTCCCCTGCCTCGTCCATGGTCAGCTCGGTGACCAGGCGGCGCTCTTCGGGGGTCAGGGCGTAGAACTCGCCGGTGTTGCCGTTCGGGGTGAGGGTCGTGATGCCGCCGTCGAGCAGACGGCGCAGCAGGGCCCGGTAGGTGTCCTCGGCGACGGAGCCGTCCTCGGCGAACGGGGTCACCGGGATCGCCACCACGTCGGCCAGGGCCGCCCGCTGGGTCTCGAACGCCACGCTGCTCATTGCTGACCTTCCTGTTCCAGTCCTGCCTCGGGGAAAGCGCGCCGTACGAAGGACGCGATGTGGGAGTGGAGGGCACGGGCCGCGCCGTCGGCGTCGCCGTCGAGGGCGAGCCGGAGGATCTCGCGGTGCTCGCCGGCCTCCCGCTCCCAGGAGGGCGAGGCGGCCCAGGCGACGGCGGAGACCAGGGCGGCCTGGTCGCGGACCTCGTCGAGCATCCGGCCGAGCAGCGGGTTGCCGCACGGCAGGTACAGGGAGCGGTGGAACTCCCGGTTGGCGAGGGAGCGTTCGGCGGTGTCGATGGCCGCGTCGGCCCTGGTCAGCGCCTCGCGGGCGGCGTCCAGGGAGGCTCCGCGCTGTACGGCGCGCTTCAGCGCCTCGGGTTCCAGCAGAAGCCGTACGTCGTAGACCTCGCGCGCCATGTCCGCGTCCACCAGACGCACGGTGACGCCCTTGTACTGGCTCATCACGACCAGCCCGGTCCCGGCGAGGGTCTTCAGGGCCTCGCGCACCGGGGTCTTCGACACCCCGAACTGTGCGGCGAGCTCGGTCTCGACCAGCGCCTGCCCCGGCGTCAACTGCCCGGTGAGGATGCGGTGTTTGATCCCCTCCAGCACGAACTGCGTGCGGGAGGGGATCGGCGTGGGCACAGAGGTCATGCGCGCCTCTCGGATCTCGCGTCTCGACGGATCGCGTATGGGATCTCGCGTATCGCGTCTCATATATGACGTACGAAGTACGACGCGATGACGGTAGGAGGGCGCGTGTGGTTCGTCAATGCTTTCGACAAAGGAAGGGGAAATCGCTTTCTACGGTCGGGGCGTCCACCCCGGCTCCCGCCCGCTCAGCCCCACCGCCCGGTCCAGCAGCGCCGCGTCCGCCTCGACACGTACGACGGGGCCGAAGATCTCGGGGCGGTCCGGCTCGTCGGCGGCGGCCGCGAGGAAGCCGTGGCAGACCTGGAGGGCGGCCGGGTCGGGGGCGTAGGACTGGCCGGTCGCGCGGGCCAGGTCCCAGCCGTGGATCACCAGCTCGTCGGTGGCGACGAGGCCCGCGATCTCGCCGGGCAGGTCCACGCCTCCGGCGCGGGTCATGCCGGTCCACGCGGCCGGGGCGCGCCAGGCCTCGGCCAGTTCGCCGAGCACCTCGGGCAGCTCCTCGCGCCAGCCCCGGCCGAGCTCGGGCAGGGCGGAGCCCGGGTCGGTGTCGGTCGTGACGCCCAGGTCCTTGCGGCCGGCGTCGCGGAAGGCGACGGCGAGCCCGGCCAGATGGGCCAGCACATCGCGCACCGCGTACTTCGGGCAGGGCGTCGGGGCCGCCAGCTGCTCGTCGGTGACGCCCTCGGCCAGGCGCGCCACGACAGCGGCCTGCGGTCCGAGGTCGAGGGTCGGGGTCTGGGTCGTGTCGGTCATCGGCTGCTCCTCCTGGTTCCGTTCCTGGGAGGTGGACCGACTCCGGCGACGGAACTCATCGCCACGGAATCGTGGCCCATGGCCGTCCAGCCTAAAATGTATATAGGGGTTATTCCAGGCACCTTCGGTGGCAGGTGGTGCGTGATGACACAGGACGTCGAGCTGAGACTGCATCTGGAGTGCGAGCTGGCCGATGAGCCCGTGCGCGTGTTCCGAGAGCTGACCGACCCCACGGAAGTGGCCCGCTGGTGGGGCCCCGACGGGTTCAGCACCCCGAGTGTGGAGATCGACCTGCGCCCCGGTGGCGCCTACCGGATCGCGATGCGGCCCCCGGAAGGCGAGCTGTTCCACCTGGTGGGCGAATACATCGACGTCGATCCCCCGGTAGGCCTGTCGTACACCTTCCGCTGGGAGGATCCCGACCCCGAGGACCGGGAGACGGTGGTGACGCTGTCGCTGTACGACACCGACGTCAGACAGTCCCACCTCACCCTCGACCAGGGCGACTTCGCCACGGAGCGGCGGCGGGCCCTCCACGAGGAAGGCTGGATCCAGGGCCTCGGCAAGCTCGGGGAAATGCTCGCCTCACAATGGGACTGATCGCTGCCCCCACGCTGGAATTAAGGCACCCTCCCGATCCCTCCGCACGGTCCTTAGCCGCACGATGACCAGGCATGACGACGAAGACGACCTGGCCTCTCCTGCGCGTCCTGCGCGACCGCGACGCGGGGATCTACCTCTCCTCCGTGGTGGTCTCCGGCTTCGGCACCTCGGCCCTGTGGCTGGTGTCCGGCGTCTGGGTCAAGGACCTCACCGGCTCGGACGGCCTGGCCGCGCTGTGCGTGCTCGCCATGTGGCTGCCGACCCTGGCCGGACCGCTGCTGGGCACCCTCGCCGACCGGGGCCGCCGCAAGCCGCTGCTGATCGGCGTGAACCTGCTCCTGAGCGCCCTGCTGCTCACCCTCGTGAGCGTCGACGCCCCGGGCGACCTGTGGCTGCTGTACGCGGTGCTGTTCGTGTACGGCGCGGCGGGCGTCGTCCATGACGCGGCCGAGGCGGCGCTCGTGGCCGACGCCGTCGACCCGTCCCTGCTCGGCGACTTCAACGGGCTGCGCATGACGGCCACCGAGGGCATGAAACTCCTGGCCCCGCTGGCGGGCGCGGGCCTGTACGCGGCCTACGGCGGTGCGAGCATCGCCCTTCTGGACGCGGTGACGTTCGTGCTGGCCACGGGGCTGTACGCGCTGCTGCGGGTCCGGGAGCAGAAGCCCGCGCCACCGACCGGAAGCCGGCGGAAGCGGACCGTCGAGGGCGCCCGCCACCTCTGGTCCCACCCCGTGCTGCGCCCCCTGGTCCTGGCGGGCGGCGGGACCATGCTGTGCGCCGGGGTGAACGGGGCGATGATCTACGCCGTCGTCGACGGCCTCGGGCACTCCCCCGCGTACGCCGGTCTGCTGTACGCCGTCCAGGGCGCCGGGTCGGTGGCGATCGGCCTGCTCTCCGGCACGGCCCTGCGCCGACTGGGCGAGCGGCGCTTCGCGGTGTACGGCATCGCCCTGCTGTCCGTCGCGGTGGCCCTGCGCGCGGTGCCGTCCGGCCCACTGGTGCTGCTGTGCAGCGCGGCGATCGGCGCGGGCCTGCCCGCGGTACTGATCGCCACCCTGACCTCGGTGCAACGCGAGACCCCCGGCCCGCTGCTGGGCCGTGCCACCGCCACGGCCAACACGCTGGTGTACACCCCGAACGTGATCGGCCTGGCCGCCGGGGCGGCCCTGGTCGAGCTGACCGACCACCGGCTCGTCCTGGTGGCCCTGGGCGCGGCCCTGCTGACGACGGCCGCCCCGCTGCTCCCACACCCCGCACGGGCGGAACGGACCGTGCCGAGGCCACCGTCGGACGCCGACTTGGCGTGACAGAACCACAGCTCGAGGGCGCCCAGCCACCGGAGGCGGGCGGCCTTGGGCACAGCTCCCCTGGCGACCGCCAACCCCGCCTGACAAAACCGCTGTTCGATGGCACCGAGCCACCGCGGCGGCCCCGACGCGTCAGCGGCCCGCGAGGACGGAGCGAACCGCCTCCAGGTCGGCGTCCGACGCCAACCCGGCGTGATAGAGCCGCAGTTCCGTGGCGCCGAGCCGGTGGGCCTCTGCCGCGTCGCCGGCGAGGGTGTCGGGGCTGCCGCCCATGCCCGAGACGACGGGGAAGTTCGCGGCGATGACGGCGCCCTCCTTGCCCTGGCGCGCGAACGGCGTCAGAGTGCCGGGGCCGCCCGCGCAGGGCACGACCACGCCGTCCGCGACGGAGAGGATGTGCGCCGGGTCGACGCCGGGGTTGGCGCCGACGTGGTAGGATACCGGGTCCGCGTGCAGCAGCACCTGGAAGCCGTCGGGGGCGGCGGCCCGGACCGCCGAGACCGCCTGTTCCTGCAGCGTGCGGGCGGTCTCGTCGCGGTACGCGCGCGTGGTGTTCGCGAGCGTCTCGCCGAGGAGCTTCTCGATGCCCGGCCAGCCCCCGTCGGAGGGCGTCACCCCCTGCCAGACCGGCTCCAGCGCGGTCCGCACGGCGGCGGCCAGCTCGTCGGCGTCGAGGCCGTGCCGGCCGTAGCCCTCCCGGCAGGACGGGCAGAAGCACAGCGCCATCAGGTACTGCCCGGCGTCCCCGAGGCCGATGCCGCCGGTCTTGTCGTGGGCGTGCAGATGCTCCAGGCCGTACCAGCCGAGGGATTCCAGCTCGGTGCCCCGCGCCCCGGGCCGTACGGCCGCCTCCGCCGCCAGGTCGGTCAGGTACGCGCGCGTGGCGTGCTGGGCGATGCACGGCGCCCAGGGGTAGCGGTCACCGTAGGCGTTGACGACCGAGGTGTCCGGGTGCTCGGCGCCGAGGCGGGAGTTGTGGGCGAGGACGACCCAGGTGTGCACCTCCAGGCCGGCGTCCGCGAGAGCGACCGCGGCCTCACCGAAGGCGTCCCCGAGGGCCCAGGCACCGGCCGCGTAGGGGCGCAGCTCCCGCCCCTCCCAGCGGTCGTCCGCCGGGTAGAGCACGGAGGCGTGCTCGGCGGTGACGATGCGGTGGCGCGGATGGCGGGGCGTGAGGGCGCGCGTGGAGTGGTAGGCGGCGGCGAGCGTCACCTGCTCCACGCCGAGCGCGGCGATCCGCGCGGGCGCCTCCGGATCCCCGTTGACGTCCCAGGGGTAGACGAATGCCGACGCCTTCATCGGGCCTCCTCCAGCAGCGCGTAGCCGCGTTCGATCAGTTCGGCGAGCTGCTTGACATGATCCTCGGTCGGCTCGTGCAGCGGGGGCCGTACCTCGCCCACGTCGAGGCCGCGCAGCCGTACACCGGCCTTGACCAGGGCGACGGCGTAGCCGCGGCCCTGGTCGCGCAGTTCGACGAACGGGCGGAAGAAGCCGTCCAGCAGCTTCTGCACGGTCCGCTCGTCGCCGTTCCCGAGGGCCCGGTGGAAGGCGAGGGCCAGCTCGGGCGCGAAGCAGAACACGGCGGAGGAGTAGAGCGTGACGCCGAGGGCGCGGTAGGCGAGCTGGGTCTGCTCGGCGGTCGGCAGACCGTTGAAGTACAGGAAGTCGCCCGGGACCTCCACGCGCACCGCGCTGATGACGCGCTGCATGAGGTCGAGGTCGCCGAGCCCGTCCTTGAGGCCGATGATCCCGTCCGTGCGGGCCAGTTCGACGACGGTCTCCGGCGTGAAGACAGCGTTGTCGCGCTGGTAGACGACGACGGGCAGGGCGGTCGCGGCGGCCACTTCCCGGTAGTGCCGCAACAGCCCCTCCTGCCCGGCGACGACGAGGTAGGGCGGCATGGCGAGCAGCCCGTCCGCCCCGGCGGCCTCGGCGAGGCGGGCGTAGCGCACGGCGAGCGCGGTGCCGTACCCGGCGCCCGCGACGACCGGCACGCGCCCCTCGGTCGCCTCGACGGCCGCCCGGACGCACCGCTCGAACTCCTCGGGGGTGAGCGCGTGGAACTCGCCGGTGCCGCAGCAGGCGAACACGGCGGCGGCTCCGGCCTCGACCCCGCGACGTACATGCGTGCGGTAGGCGTCGAGGTCCACGGAGCCGTCGGGGCGGTACGCGGTGACCGGGAAGAACAGCGGTCCGCTGGGGATGGTGAGCCGAGCGGCGAGCGGGGCTGACGTCACGAGCTCTCCCGGTTCCATATTCATGATTGGCGTCTATATTTCTGAACACCTCCACGCTAAGGCGCCCCCTCGGTGCCGGTCAAGCGCGCGAACCCGCGACGCACCAGCGGATTCGCTGCTCCCACGACATACTTGACGGGCTCCACCCCGGCTCCATAGCGTGTCCACGCATATGAATGCCGTGCACCCATGTACACGGCGGCCCATTCAAGGAGACCCGAGGATGCCCGCTCCCCGCACCGTTCTGCTCACCGGCGCCGCCGGCGGCCTCGGCACCCTGATGCGGGACCTGCTCCCGGCCTACGGCTACGAGCTGCGCCTGCTCGACCTGCGCCCGATCGAGGACGCGCCGAACGCGATCGTCGCCGACCTCGGCGACAAGGAGGCCGTGCGCGAGGCGGTCCGGGGCGTCGACGCGATCATCCACCTCGCGGGCATCTCCCTGGAAGCCCCCTTCGAGAAGATCCTCAAGGCGAACATCGAGGGCACCTACCACCTGTACGAGGCCGCCCGCGAGGAGGGCGTCGGCCGGATCGTCTTCGCCTCCTCCAACCACGCCGTCGGCTACACCCCGCGCCCCCAGGGCGACGACCCGCTGATCCCCGTCGACACCCCGCACCGCCCGGACACCTTCTACGGCCTGTCCAAGTCCTTCGGCGAGGATCTCGCGCAGTTCTACTGGGACAAGCACGGGATCGAGACGGTCTCGGTGCGCATCGGCTCCTGCTTCGCCGAGCCCACCAGCGTGCGCATGCTGTCGGTGTGGATGAGCCCGGCCGACGGCGCCCGCCTCCTCCACGCGAGCCTGACCGCCGAGAACGTCGGCCACACCATCGTCTACGGCTCCTCCGCCAACACCCGGCTCTGGTGGGACCTCACCACGGCACGGGCGCTCGGCTACGACCCCCAGGACGACTCCGAGCCGTTCGCCGGGAAACTGATCGCCGAGCAGGGCGAGCTGCGGGACGGCAACGAGGCGCACGCCTACCTGGGCGGCCAGTTCGTGACAGACCCGCCGATCTGGCCGTACTGACCTGAAGACATCACCTCGGGCGACGGGCGGGCAGAGAACGGGCCCGCCCGTCGGCATATCCGGGCACCCGCTGCGCCCCTGGCCGTAGGCGCGCAAGCGCCACGCCCAGGGGCGCGGGGAACTGCGCGACCAGCCACGACGAACCCGCGGCCGCCACACCACCGCACCGCCTGGGCTCATAGGCCCGCCTCGCCCGAACGGGCACACACGGGCAGCATCGAGCCCGCATCAGACCTGGTCACCACACCCGACCCCCTGTAGAACTTCCCCAAGGCCCGACCGAGGGCCCGAACGGGCAGCACAGCAGGAGGCGGGTGACGGCCATGAACAGAACCGCGGAAGAACGTCAGCGCGAGATCGTGCTCGTCGCACGCCGCGACGGCTCGGTCGACGTCACCGCGCTCGCCGGCGAGCTGGGCGTGGCCAAGGAGACCGTACGCCGGGATCTGCGCGTCCTGGAGGACCACGGCCTGCTCCGCCGCACCCATGGCGGCGCCTACCCCGTGGAGAGCGCCGGCTTCGAGACGACGCTCGCCTTCCGCGCCACCAGTCACGTCCCCGAGAAGCGCCGGATCGCGGCCGCCGCGGCCGAGCTGCTCGGGGACGCCGAGACCGTCTTCGTCGACGAGGGCTTCACCCCGCAGCTCATCGCCGAGGCACTCCCCAGGGACCGGCCGCTGACCGTGGTCACCGCGTCCCTGCCGGTCGCGGGCGCACTCGCCGAGACCGACACCGTCTCCGTCCTGCTGCTCGGCGGCCGGGTCCGCTCCGGCACCCTCGCCACCGTCGACCACTGGACGACGAAGATGCTGGCCGGCTTCGTCGTCGACCTGGCGTTCATCGGCGCCAACGGCATCTCCCGCGAACACGGCCTCACCACCCCCGACCCGGCCGTCAGCGAGGTCAAGACCCAGGCGATCCGGGCCGCCCGCCGCACGGTCTTCGCCGGCGTGCACACCAAGTTCGGGGCGGTCAGCTTCTGCCGGTTCGCCGAGGTCGGCGCGCTGGAGACGATCGTGACGAGCACACTGCTGCCGACGGCCGAAGCCCACCGCTACTCACTGCTCGGACCCCAGGTCATCCGGGTCTGACCCCCACACCGACGTCCCGCACCGACATCCCCCATCGGGCGCAGCCATGCCCTGAACTGCCCTTTATATCCCCATACATCCAGGAGCGATCCATGCGAACCCAGAGCCGACGACGGCCACCGCGAGCCACGCTCGCCGCGGCCGCCGCAGGGACGCTGCTCGCCCCGCTGCTCTCCGGCTGCTGGGTCGGCGCGGGCGGGGCCGGATCCGGCGGCGACGCCATCAACGTCCTCATGGTCAACAACCCCCAGATGGTCGAGTTGCAGAAGCTGACCCGCGCCCACTTCACCAAGGAGACGGGCATCAAGGTCAACTTCACGGTCCTGCCGGAGAACGACGTCCGCGACAAGATCAGCCAGGACTTCGCCAACCAGGCCGGCCAGTACGACGTCGCCACCCTGTCCAACTACGAGATACCGATCTACGCCCGCAACGGCTGGCTGCACGAGATGAACGGCTACGTCGCCGAGGACCCGGCCTACGACGAGCGGGACGTCCTGAAGCCGATGCGCCAGTCCCTCACCGCGGAGGACGGCAAGCTCTACGGCCAGCCCTTCTACGGCGAGTCGTCGTTCCTGATGTACCGCAAGGACGTGTTCGAGAAGCAAGGCCTGACGATGCCCGCGCACCCCACCTGGCAGCAGGTGGCGGACCTCGCGGCGAAGGCAGACGGCGCCGAAGCGGGCATGAAGGGCATCTGCCTGCGCGGCCTGCCCGGCTGGGGCGAGGTGATGGCGCCCCTGACGACGGTCGTCAACACCTTCGGCGGCACCTGGTTCGACAAGGGCTGGAAGGCGCGGCTCGACTCACCCGCCTTCGAGAAGGCGACGAAGTTCTATGTCGACCTGGTGCGCGAGCACGGCGAGTCCGGCGCCGCCCAGTCCGGCTTCGCCGAGTGCCTGAACAACATCACCCAGGGCAAGGTCTCCATGTGGTACGACGCCACCTCCGCGGCCGGATCCCTGGAGGCGGCGAACTCCCCCGTCAAGGGCAAGATCGGCTACGCCCCCGCCCCCGTCGAGAAGACGAAGTCGTCCGGCTGGCTCTACACCTGGGCCTGGGGCATCCAGAAGTCCTCCCGCAACCCCGACAACGCCTGGAAGTTCGTCTCCTGGGCGTCCGGCAAGGGCTACGAGGAACTGGTCGGCGACACGTCCGGCTGGTCGAACGTCCCGGCCGGCAAGCGAGCGTCGACGTACGCCAACGCCGACTACCGCAAGGAGGCCGCCGCCTTCCAGGAGATGACCAAGGAGGCCATCGAGGGAGCCCGGCCCGACGATCCCGGCGTGCAGCCGCGGCCCGCGCCCGGCATCCAGTTCGTCGGCATCCCCGAGTTCACCGACCTCGGCACCAAGGTCTCCCAGGAGATCAGCGCGGCCATCGCCGGACGCCAGTCCGTCGAGTCGGCCCTGAGGAAGTCCCAGCAGCTCGCCGAGAAGATCTCCGAGGAGTACGAGGGACGATGACCGCCACGACAACGGCCCCCGTGGCCTCCCCCGAGCTCCGCACCCCGGTCCGCCGGCCCTCCGCCCGGCTGCGCGCCTGGGCCACCCGGGCCCCGCTGCTCCCCGCCCTGATCTTCATGGTCGTCGTCACCCAGCTGCCCTTCGTGGCCACGCTGGTGATCTCCTTCTTCGACTGGAACGCCCTCTATCCCGACGCCCGGCACTTCACGGGCCTCGACAACTACCAGGAGGTCCTCACCGACGCGGACCTGCGCCACTCGGTGTGGACGACCGTGCTGCTGACGGTGGCGGTGGTCCTGGCCAGCCTGGTGCTGGGACTCGTCCTCGCCCTGCTGCTGGACCGGAGGTTCCGCGGCCGTGGCATCGTCCGCACCCTGCTGATCGCACCGTTCCTGGTGGTCCCGGTGGCAGCGGCCCTGCTCTGGAAGCATGTGCTCTACAACCCTGAATACGGCCTGCTCAATGGGTTGTTGCACTATGTGGGCGGCCCACAGCCCGACTGGATCTCCCGCACCCCGCTGCTCGCGGTCGAGGCCTCCCTCGTCTGGCAGTGGACGCCGTTCATGATGCTGATCCTGCTCGCCGGCCTGCAGAGCCGCGACCACGAGCAGGTCGAGGCGGCCCGGGTCGACGGCGCGAGCGACTGGCAGATCTTCGTCCACCTGACACTCCCCCACCTGCGCCGCTACCTCGAACTGGGCGCCCTGCTGGGCTCGATCTACATCGTCCAGAACTTCGACGCGGTCTTCACGATCACGTCCGGGGGCCTCGGCACCGCCAACCTCCCCTACACCGTCTACCAGAGCTTCTACCAGGCCCACGAGAACGGCCTCGCCTCGGCCGCGGGCGTCCTGGTCGTCATCGGTTCGATCATCATCGCGACCTTCGCCCTGCGCGTGGTGTCGTCCCTGTTCCGCGAGGAGGTGTCCCGCGCATGAACGTCGTACGCCGCAACAGCATGGGCCTCATGGCCTGGCTGGCCGGGATCGTGTTCTTCCTGCCCATCGCCTGGATGGCCCTGACGTCCCTGCACTCGGAGGCCGACGCGGCGACCAACCCGCCCTCCTTCGCGGCCTCCCTCACCCTGGACGGCTACCGCGAGTTCTTCGGCGCCGGCGGCGGCGCGAGCCCCTGGCCGGCGCTGATCAACTCGGCGGTCGCGTCACTGGCCTCGACCCTGCTGGTCCTGCTGCTGGCCTTCCCGGCGGCGTACGCGCTGTCGATCAACCGCGTCCGCAAGTGGACGGACGTCCTGTTCTTCTTCCTCTCCACGAAGATGCTGCCGGTGGTCGCGGGCCTGCTGCCGATCTACCTGTTCGCGAAGAACGCCGGGATGCTCGACAACATCTGGCTGCTGGTCATCCTCTACACGTCCATGAACCTGCCGATCGCGGTGTGGATGATGCAGTCCTTCCTCGCCGAGATCCCGGTAGCGGTGATCGAGGCGGCGAAAGTCGACGGCGCCAGACTGCCTACCGTCCTCGCGCGCGTGGTCGCCCCGATCTCCCTCCCCGGTATCGCCGCGACGGCGTTGATCTGCTTCATCTTCAGCTGGAACGAGCTGCTCTTCGCACGGGTGCTGACCGGCGTGGTCGCCGAGACCGCCCCCGTCTTCCTGACCGGCTTCATCACCAGCCAGGGCCTGTTCCTGGCGAAGGTGTGCGCCGCGTCGCTCGTCATCTCCCTGCCGGTGCTCGCCGCGGGGTTCGCCGCCCAGGACAAGCTGGTCCAGGGCCTGTCGTTGGGAGCCGTGAAATGAAGGCCGCCGTCATCGAGTCCGTGGGCAAGGCCGTCGTCGCCGAGGTCCCGGACCCGACGCCAGGGCCGCGCGAGGTCGTCGTGGAGGTGGCCGCCTGCGGCCTCTGCGGCACCGATCTCCACATCCTCCAGGGGGAGTTCGCCCCGAAGCTGCCGATCGTGCCCGGGCACGAGTTCGCCGGTGAGGTCGTCGGGGTCGGCAACCGGGTCACCGAGGTGTCGGTGGGCGACCGGGTCGCGGTCGACCCCTCGCTCTACTGCTACGAGTGCCGCTACTGCCGTACGGGCCACAACAACCTCTGCGAACGCTGGGCGGCGATCGGCGTGACGACGGCGGGCGGCGCCGCGCAGTTCGCGGTGGCCCCGGTGGCGAACTGCGTGAAGCTCCCGGAACACGTCCGCACGGAGGACGCGGCCCTCGTGGAGCCGCTGTCCTGCGCGGTCCGCGGCTACGACGTGCTCCGGTCCCGCCTCGGCGCGCACGTCCTGATCTACGGCTCCGGGACGATGGGCCTGATGATGCTGGAACTGGCCAAGCGCACGGGCGCGGCGAGCGTGGACGTCGTCGACGTGAACCCGGCCCGTCTGGAGACGGCCCGCCGCCTCGGTGTCTCGGCGTCGGCCGCGAACCCCGACGAACTCGACCGTCCGCAGGGCTGGGACCTGGTCGTCGACGCCACGGGCAACGCGGCGGCGATCCAGGACGGCCTGGACCGGGTGGCGAAGGCGGGCACGTTCCTGCAGTTCGGCGTGGCCGACTACGCGACCCGCGTGACGATCGACCCGTACCGCATCTACAACCAGGAGATCACCATCACGGGCTCGATGGCGGTGCTGCACAGCTTCGAGCGGGCGGCGGAGCTGTTCGGGAACGGGGTGCTGGACCCGGAGATCTTCATCAGCGACCGCATCCCGCTGGAGCGGTACCCGCAGGCGCTGGAGCAGTTCGCGGCCGGCGTGGGCCGGAAGATCGTGGTAGTGCCGTAGGAAGGCCTGACCGGTCAAACGGCGCGTGGGATGCGACCCTCTCCGGCCGCACCCCACGCGTCCCCCGAGTCACCGCCGGTCGTGCAAGATCCTTCCGCGCCAGTCTTGTGCAGCCGCACCGCCGAAGGGAACATCCGTCTGATGCCGATCCTCGACGGATTGATAGCGGAACGGCTATCAATGGCCGCCCGTGAAATTCGCTGGGGCGTCCGACCCCCGCCCCGTACCCTCGCGGCATGCCAAGACCCCACGGATTCAGCTACGAGCAGCACACCGGCGGAACCGTCCGCATCACCCACCACGGCCGCCCCGCCACCACCCTGAACGGCCCCCGGGCCGCGCAGTTCCTGGCCGAGGTCGAGAGCTCCGACCCCCAGCTCGTCATGGCCCGCTGGACCGGCAACTACAAACGGGGCAACGAACGCACCGCGCGCGACCATCCCCGCAATCGCCGCTGACCCGATTGGCGGCAAGGTAAGGGAACGGCAAAACCGCCTCGCTCGTTCACCCGGCATGACAGCTATGACCCCCGGCTCGAACATCCCCCTGTCCGCCGCCCGCGTGACGGTGGACGTCGCCGCCCCGGTGCGGCTCGACGTATCGGGCCTGCTGCTCACCGCCGACGGCAAGGTGCGCTCCGACGACGACTTCATCTTCTACAACCAGCCGTCGGGCCCGGGCGTGACGTACCGCTCCGGTGGCGGCACCGCGCCCGACGCGATCACGGTCGACACGGCGGCCGTACCCCCCGGCATCGAGAAGATCATCGTCACCGCCAGCCCGGATGCCGCGGGCCAGACCTTCCAGGGCGTGGAGCCGACCGCCACGATCCGCAACGCGGACGACAGCTCCGTCCTGGCCTCGTTCACACCGCCGCAGCTCGGCAGCGAGACGGCCCTGGTGATCGTGGAGATCTACCTGCGCAACGGCCAGTGGAAGGCCCGCGCGGTAGGCCAGGGCTACTCCAACGGCCTCGCGGGCATCGCCACGGACTTCGGTGTGACGGTGGAGGAACCGGCCGCCGCCCAGCCGGTGACCCCGCCCCCGGCCCCCATGCAGCCGCCGGTGGCCCCGCCCGTCACCGCGCCCGCGGCACCCCCGGCCCCCGCCACGCCTCCCCCGCCGGCGCCCGGCACCGGGAAGATCAACCTCGACAAGGGCCGCGTCAGCCTCCAGAAGAACCAGACCGTCTCCCTCGTCAAGGGCGGCCGCCCCCTGCTCTCCTCGGTCAAGATGGGCCTCGGCTGGGAGCCGGCGTACCGCGGCAAGGACATCGACCTCGACGCCTCGGTCATCGCCTACGGGCCGCAGCGCAACCACATCGACAGCTGCTACTTCGGCAAGCTCCAGATCGTGGGCGGCGCGATCAAGCACTCCGGCGACAACCTCACGGGCGAGGGCGGCGGCGACGACGAGGTGATCATGGTCGACCTCGGCCGGCTGCCGCAGGAGGTCACCGGCCTGGTCTTCACGGTCAACTCCTTCTCCGGCCAGAAGTTCACGGAGGTCGCCAAGGCCTACTGCCGCCTCCTGGACGGCACGACGGGCGAGGAACTGGTCCGCTTCGACCTCACCAGCGCCGAACCGCAGACCGGCGTCATGATGGCCAAGCTGATCCGCCAGTTCTCCGGCGAGTGGGACATGACCGCGATGGGCGACTTCGTGAAGTCCCGCACGGTCAGAGGCATGGTCAAGCCGGCAGCCCAGGCCCTGTAAACGCCCTCTTCCCCGCGCCCCCTCAGGGGCGCGGGGAACTGCGCGACGAGCCACACACCCCCCGCACCCGCAAAACTCCCGCACCCCCACGGCGCACGGGCCGACGGCCAACGCCCTCAGTCGCCCCTCGGCCGCAACCCCTCCACCAACAGCATCAAATACCGCCGCACATACCCACACTCCGCATCCGCCAGCTCCGCCGCCGCAGCGACCCCATGAACCAGCCGCAGAACATCGATCGGCTCGACATCCCCCCGCAGCGCACCCACCTCCCGCGCCGCACGCACCAGCCGCCCCGCCGCACCCTTCACCGAGTCCCCGCAGGCCGTCCCCACCGGGGACCCCGTGTCCGTGACGGCAGGACCCAGCAGGGCCTTGAGTCCACGCACCTCGATCAGCCCGGCACCGAGCTCGTACAGCCACTCCACCAGCGCCTCGCCCGGCGCCAGCCCGGCCGCCAGCTCGTCCGCCCGCGCCGCGATCGCCTCGATCCGGTCGAGATACACCGCCTCCAGCAGCGCGTGCCGGGTCGGGAAGTGCCGGTACAGCGTGCCGGAACCCACCCCGGCCCGCTTCGCGATGTCGTCGAGCGACGCGCTCTCACCGTGCTCGGCGAACGCCTCCCCGGCCGCCTTCAGCAACCGCTCGTAGTTGCGCCGGGCGTCCGCGCGCATGGGCCGGACCTGCGCCACAGTCACTCCCTGCAGAACGGGGACATTCCCCGCATCCTATCGAGGCGAGATCCGGCCCACCCGCCTCACGACTTCATGGCACCCGCCGCCAGGTCCCGCAGGAAGTGCCGCGCCCCGATCAGGAACACAAGAATCAACGGGATGACGCTCATCAACGCGCCCGCCATCACCAGGGAGTAGTCGGTGTTGTAGAGGACGTTGAGGTTCGCCAGGGCGACCTGGAGGGTGACCCTGTCCGGGTCGATCATGACGACCAGGGGCCAGATGTAGTCGTTCCACAGGCCGATGAACGTGAAGATGCCGAGGAAGGCCAGGGCCGGGCGGAACAGCGGCAGGGCGACCGTCCAGTAGAGGCGGAAGAAGCCGGCGCCGTCGATCCGCCCGGCGTCCAGGAGTTCGTCCGGCAGTGAGTTCTGGGCGTACTGGCGCATCCAGAAGATGCCGAACGCGTTCGCCGCGCTGGGGATGATCAGCGCCTTCAGCGAGCCCGCCCAGCCGAACTCGGCCATGGTGACGAACTGCGGCACCAGGGAGAGCTGCGCGGGGATCATGTACGTCACCAGCAGCATGCCGAAGAGGAACTTCTTCGCGGGGAACTCGTACTTGGCGAAGGCGAAAGCGGCCAGCGAGTCGAAGAACAGCACCAGCACGGTCCCGAGCACGGCGACGACGACGGTGTTGAACAGCGAGCCGAAGAAGTCGACGGTCTCGAGCACCCGCCCCATGTTGTCCAGCAGATGCGGTCCCGGCAGCAGCTTGGGCGGGTAGCGGTAGATGTCCTGCGTGGTGCCGGAGGCCAGCACCACCAGCCAGTAGAAGGGGAACAGCGAGACCAGCACACCGAACAGCAGCGTCGCCCGGACGCCGATACGGCTGAGCCTGCTGCCGGAGCCGATGGCCAGGTGCGCGCTTGAGGTCGTCCTGTCGTCAGCGGCCATTGCGGGCCCCCTTGCGGCGCAGCAGACCGGCGATGCCGGGGCGGCGGTCGTCGTCCGAGCCGGAGACCAGCCGCCAGTTGATGACGGTGAAGATCGCGATGATCGCGAAGAGGACCCAGCCCATCGCGGCGCCGTAGCCGAACTGGTGCTCCTTGAAGGCCTTCTGCCACAGATAGAGCACGATGGTCATCCCTTCCTGGCCCGGACCGCCCGTGGTTCCGACGTCGGTCGACTGGAAGAGCACCTGGGACTCGGTGAAGATCTGCAGGCCGTTGATGGTGGAGGTGACGGCGGCGAAGAGCACCACGGGCCGCAGTTGCGGCAGCACGACGCGGAAGAGGGTCTGCCGGCTGTTCGCGCCGTCGACGCGGGCGGCCTCGAAGTGCTCGGTGGGGATGGCCTGGAGGCCTGCCAGGAAGATCAGCGCGTTGTAGCCGACCCACCGCCAGATGATCATGAGGGAGACGGACGACTTGATGCCCCACTCCGAGGACAGCCAGCCGATCCCGTCCACGCCGATCGCCCGCAGCACCGCGTTGGCGAGGCCCGCCTGGGCGAAGACCGAGCCGAAGACGACGGTCATGGCGACCATCGAGGTCACGTTGGGGATGAAGTACGCCACCCGGTAGACGCCGCTGAAGCGGACCTGCGAGTGCAGCAGGAACGCCAGCACGAGGGCCAGGAACAGCATCGGCACCGTCGACAGGAACCAGATCTCGAAGGTGTTGAGCACCGAGTGCCAGAACACCGGGTCCTGAAGCAGCCAGCCGTACTGCTGGAACCCGACGAAGCGCATGTCTCCGATGCCGTCCCAGTCCTGGAAGGAAAGATAGACGGAGAAGACGATCGGGAAGGCGCCGAAGACGGCGAACAGCACGTAGAACGGGGAGATGGCGAGCAGGGGCGGGACGTGACGCCTACGTCCGCCCGGGGTGGTGGACTTGGCACGACGGGCAGGTGGCCCCTCGTCGGCCACCGGCGCACCGGCCGGGTCGAGAACCGTGGCCATGTCAGCTCACCCCCACCCGGGACAGCGTGGTCTCGGCCGTGTTCACGGCGTCCCGCCACGCCCGGTCGGGGTTCTTGCCGAGCATCTCCACATTGGTCAGCTCCTGGAAGAACGGGGTGTTGGCGGTCTCCTCGTAGGGGCTGAAGTAGACGACCGGGGCCTTCTGGGCGGCCGGGCCGAAGACGTCGATGGGCTGCTGACCGCCGAAGAAGGAGTCGGGCTTGTGCATCGCGGGGTCGGCGTAGGAGGCCGGAGTGGTGGGGAACAGGGCCATCTCCTGGTAGCTCTTGAGCTGGTTCGCGGGGCTGAGCAGCCACTTCAGGAAGGCGAAGGCCGCTTCCGGTTCCCGGCAGTAGCGGGTCAGGGTGACGTAGGAGCCGCCGTAGTTGCAGGGGCCGTCGGGCAGGGTGGTCAGCCGCCAGGATCCGGAGGTCTTGGGGGCGGTGTCCTTCAGGCCGTAGATGGCCCACACGGCCGTGGTCATGGTGGCGACGCGGCCCCCGCTCATGGCCGCGTTGAAGTCGGGCGTGCCGTCGGTGATCCGGGCGCTGAGCTTCTGCCGGAGGATCTCCACGGAGAGATCCCAGGCGCGGCGGATGTGCTCCTGATCGCCGATGAAGCGGTTGTCGGCGTCCACGAACTGCCGGGGGCTCTGGAGCAGGACCTGCTGGAAGACGTTGCCGATGTTGCTCACGAGGTAGGGCTTGCCGGGTCCCTTCGCCCGCAGGGTCCGTCCGGCGGCGATGAACTTCTCCCAGGTGGGCACCCCTTCGGCGACATCCGCCGGCTCGTGGGGCAGTCCGGCCTTCTCGAAGAGGTCCCGGCGGTAGTAGAGCGCGGTGGGGCCGGCGTCCAGCGGGAAGCCGATCATCCGGCCCGTCGGGGTGAAGCAGGCCTTCCACTTCCAGTCCAGGTACTGGTCCCGGACGGATTCCGCGCCGAGCGTGCGCAGGTCGAGGAACTCGTTCTCGTCGGGGAAGAACGTGGCGAGGTTGTCGTTGTTGACGACCGTCAGGTCCGGAACGTAGGCGCGGGCGGCGAGGCTGGTGCGCACCTTGGAGTCGATGTCGCCGTCCGGGATCTGGGAGCCCTTCACCTTCAGCCCCGGCACGCCGGGGACACCGCGCCGGGCGGTGGCGAGCAGCTGGTCGCTGAGCGAGCCCTTCCAGTACCAGAGGCTGAGGTGGTCCGTGCCGGTGGAGGCCGATCCCGCCTCGGCCCCGCATCCGGTCAGTCCGAGCAGGCCCGCTCCCGCGCCGCCGAGGGAGGCCCCCAGAAATCGTCTGCGGGACATCGTGCGGTGTTCCATGGGCGCGCACTCGCTTTCCGGGCGTACCGCGGCCGGGGGAAGGCGCTGCCGCGGGCCCGTTCTCACGGGGATGGGGGGGACGCTTCGGATGCTTCGGGCGCTTCCGGGATGAGGAAGCGAAGACAACGATGTCGGCGGGCGCGTGGTGGTCGGGCCGACGGTGTCGCGATGGGGACTTCTGGGGGTTCGTGAACGTTCACGTGAGCGTTGCCGTTGAGTATCGGGGCGCCCGAAAACCGGTGTCAAGAGAACGGCGGGGTGATCTGCCGACAGGGCCCGGCAGCCCCGGGCGTCAGGCGGACTCGCGCACGACCAGTTCGGGCGTCACCCACGCGTCCGCGCCCCGCAACGGCTCCTCGCCGGCGCACAGCCTGGCCACCTGCTCCACGGCCAGCCGTCCCAGCTGCCGCTTGTCGATGTGCAGGGTGGTCAGGGCGGGGTCCACCAGCTCGCCCAGGGAGAGGCCGTCGAAGCCCAGCACGGCCAGATCGTCCGGCACTCCGCGGCCACGGCGGCGGGCGGTGCGCATCGCCCCGACCGCGATCAGGTCGTTGAACCCGAAGACCGCGGTGATCTCCGGCCGCGCGTCCAGCAGCCGCTCCATGCCGGCCTCGCCCCCCGCCACGCTGTGCTCGGGGCACAGCACGATCCAGCTCTCGTCGACGGGCAGACCGTGCCGCCGCACCTGTTCGAGGAAGGCCTGCCTACGGGCACCCGGCCCGTGCTCGCCGTCCAGCATGCCGATCCGGCGGTGCCCGGCCGCGACCAGGTGGGCGATGCCCTGCTCGACACCGGCGGAGGCGTCGATGCCGACGGCCGCGAACCGGGTCTGCTGCGGACCGCGCTCCAGCAGTACCAGGGGCACGCCCCCGAGGTGCCGGGTGAGCACCTCGTCCGAATCCTTGAAGTAGCCCACGACCGCGTCCGCCTGGTGCGAGAGCACGTCGAGCGCCTGCCGCTCCCTGGCCTCGTCGATACGGGAGTCCCATACGACGACCTGCCAGCCGCGCTGCTCGGCCGCCTCCAGCACTCCGGCGGCCACCTCGGGGAAGAACGGGTTCCGCAGGTCAGGGATGACCAGGCCCGCCGTCACCGCCCCCTTCTGGACGAGCCCGCGCGCGAACCGGCTGGGCCGGTAGTCCAGCAGCCGCGCCGCCTCCAGCACCCGTTCCTTGGTGCCCGGGTCGATCTCACCCTTGTCGTTGACCGCCCGGGAGACCGTCTGGCGTGACACCCCGGCCAGCCGCGCGACATCGTGGATCGTGGCCCGGCGCCGGGCACCATCGGGCCGGTCCGTGCCCGGCTCCCCCCGCTGATTGTCCGTCCGCACGCAGAGCACTGTATCCGGCGCCGGATCCGGCCCGGCAGGGGAAGCGGGGCGGGCCGCTCAGTCGTCGAGCTCGGTGAACAGGGTCAGCTGGAGGGCGCCGGGGGCTTCCAGCCGGGAGTTCAAAGAGTTCCAGGGGGTGCGCGTCGGCTCGGCGACGACCTCGGCTCCGGCGGCGGCCAGCTTCGCCGTGACGGCGACGGAGTCGTCCACCTGGAAGGCGACCCGGACATGCCCCGCCACCCGCCGCCCCACCTCCACGTCGTCGATGAAGGCCGCGTGGTTCGGATCGGTCAGCTCCAGCGTGGCCCGCCCGGCATCGAGAATCGTGACCCGCCCGCCCTCCGAGGCGAAGGCCCCCTTCTCGGCCAGACCGAGCACGTCCCGGTAGAAGTGCAGCGCGGCGTCGTAGTCGTCGGCGGTCACGACGAGGCGCAGTTCTCGGACGGCTGGTTCCTCGGACATGGGGGCTCCTCCGTGATCTCGGGTATCCGCAGACAACCCGGGCCCCGGCGGGTTGATTCCCGAGGCGCCCCTCAGAACAGCGCGCTGTACGCGTTCAACGCCGGCTGCCCGCCGAGGTGGGCGTAGAGGACCGTGGAGTCGCGGCCGATCTCCCCGTTGGAGACCAGGTCGATCATTCCGGCCATGGACTTCCCCTCGTACACGGGGTCGGTGACCATGCCCTCCGTCCGGGCGGCGAGCCGCATCGCCTCCAGGGTGGTCTCGTCGGGGACGCCGTAGACGCCCGCGTGGTACCGCTCGTCGAGTTCGACGTCGGACTCGGTCAGCTCGCGCTCCAGGCCGATGAGCTTGCCGGTGTTGTGGGCGATCCGGGCGATCTGCGTACGGGTGGCGGCCGGCTCGGCCGAGGCGTCGATGCCGAGCACGCGCCGGGGCCGCCCGCCCGCCTCCTCCAGCGCGGCGAACCCGGCGACCATGCCGGCCTGCGTCGACCCGGTCACCGAGCACACGACCACGGTGTCGAAGAAGACGCCCAGCTCCCGCTCCTGCAGCACCACTTCATGCGCCCAGGCGGCGAAGCCGAGGCCGCCGAGCGGATGATCGGAGGCACCGGCCGGGATGGCGTACGGCTTCCCGCCGCCCTCCTCGACCTCCCGGAGCGCCTGCTCCCAGCTCTCCTTGAACCCGATCCCGAACCCGGCCCTCACCAGCCGCACATCGGCCCCGGCGAGCCGGCTGATCAGGATGTTGCCGACCTTGTCGTACACGGCGTCGGGCCAGTCCACCCAGCTCTCCTGTACGAGCACGCACTTGAGTCCGGCCCGGGCGGCGACGGCCGCGACCTGGCGGGTGTGGTTGGACTGCACCCCGCCGATCGAGACGAGCGTGTCACAGCCCTGGGCGAGCGCGTCGGCGACCAGGTACTCCAGCTTGCGGGTCTTGTTCCCGCCGTACGCGACACCGGAGTTGCAGTCCTCGCGCTTGGCCCACAGGGAGGCGCCGCCGAGGTGCTCGGTCAGCCGCTCCAGACGGTGGACGGGCGAGGGGCCGAAGAGCAGGGGGTAACGCTCGTACGAGGAAAGGGGCATGGATCGGACCACCTGTCTATAGCGCCTCGTCGGGCAAGTCACCGTAACGCTCGATGACTTCCCGCGCGAAGGCCAGCAAGTCACTTGCCCGTTGCCCGCTGGGCTGCATTGTGGTCCACAGCTCCAGATTTTCCGGCTGATTGTCGTCACGGATACCGTTCTTGTGGTGCACGCTCTCCACACGCGGCCTCAGCGGCCTACCCAAGATCTGCTCCATGATCAACCGATGTTCTGGAACACGCTTCCCATCCACCCAGAAGATGCGATAGCCGTTCTGAAGGCTTCCCCGAACCTTACGGCCGTCAAGACCGTTCTTGCCACGACGTAGACGCTTGTAGTGCAGGTCACAGTACCCGCGACCGCCGCCGTATCGCTCGCGCTCACACCCCTCGTAACTGCAGAGCGTGCCACGCCGGGTCCATTCGAACTTCGTGGCCAACGGCGATCCGTATCTCTGTAAGCGCCTGTAGTGCGTGTTGCACAATCCTCGCGCCTTCAGCGGCCTCGAACAGCCCTCCATTTCGCATGGCCGGGGCGGGGGCGCAGCCCTCTCCGAGGGGATACCACCACCGTTCGGGTCACCGTAGGCGAGCCAACGTTGGTAGTGCAGATTGCAGTACCCGCGCCCCTTGTGCGGCCTGGAACACTCATCAATTTCACACAACCTGGTTGCCATTCCGACAGGTTGGCGAACTTGTGCCCTTTACTCAAGCCATGGCCAGAGCTCTTCACTGCCACGCTCCAGCAAGGACACCATCCGGAAACCCGCGTCCGACAGGCCGCCGAAGGTGTGCCGGTTCGCGGTACCCGACGGGCCGTGGCCCGCCCGGTACCCCGCGAGGTTCCAGGTGTAGACCGGCACATCGGCCGGGACCTGCTCGGTCGGGTCGCCCTGACGGTGGGGCGTGTACTGCTCGTCGGTGACGATCAGCACCCGGTCGTGCTTCCGGTAGTGCCGGCGCACCGCCTCCGTCGTGTCGGTGCCGCCCAGGTCGCCGAAGCGGCCGAGGATCTTCAGGACCGACTCGCCCTTGCGGAACCGCACACGGTCGCTCGTCGAGCCGAACTCGACCAGGTCCGCGCGCTCCGCCCGCAGCGCGAGCGCCGTACCGAAGATCGCCGCCGCGTCGGCGCGGGTCAGCTCCGAGCGGTCGGACAGCCGGGACCAGAACATCGAGCCCGAGCGGTCCACGAGCACCAGCGTCCGGCCGGGCAGCGCGGGCACGTTGGCCAGGGAGTGACCGAGGGCCCGCTCCAGCGCGTACGACCAGCGCAGTGACGGCGCGTGCTGGTACGCGGCGAGGTACCGGAAGGGGAACTGCCGCGAGCGCGCGACCTCCGCCGGGTCGCTGATCCGCGCGGCGACCCGCTCGGCGACCTCGTCGGACACCCCGGCCTCGTCGAAGTTCCTCAGGTTGCGCGCGAGGGCCATGGCACCCATGGATGGAATCACGGCTTCCCAGGCCGCCTTGTCCATCGGCCCCTGGATCCAGCCCGCCAGCGTCTCCCACGTCATTCCGGCCGCGGCCAGCCGCTCGGCACCGCCCTCGGCGGTCACGACCGCCCGCCGCTCCTCGACCGGCAGCGCCATCAGCTCGCGGTGCGCGGCGAGGACGCGGTCCGCCTCCGGCGGCACCGCGGTGTCGGGGTTGTGCCGCCGGTCGAGGGCGTACCGGAACAGTTCGCCCTGCCACGGCTTGTCCGGGTCCGGGGCCGCGTGCACGAGGTTGAGGATGTCGCCGAAGCGGTAGCCCTTGGAAGCGGTGTCGTACTTCAGCAGTGCCTTGCCGTGATAGAGGCGGCGCACGGCGTCGGCGATGCCGCGCTTGACCGGCTTCGGCACGTTCCGCCCGTACATCGCGGTCCAGTACGCGAGCAGTTCGCCCGGCTCGTCGGGCCGCTGGAGCACCGAGGCGACGACCTGCCGGTTGGACGGGCCGTCGGTCGCGCCCGCGTCCAGGCGGGCCTTGACGTACTCGGCGGCGCCGACGACCGAGGCCGTACGCAGATTGCCCTCGCCACGCAGCCAGCCGAGCAGGCCGGCCGTCCACGCCGGGTCGCTCACGGCGAGTTCGCGCACGAGCTTCGCGAAGCGGTCGTCGCGGTCGGGGCCGGACTCGTAGAAGGTGTGCTGCGAGACGAAGTTCGAGACGGCGAGCAAGAAAAGCTCGGAGCGGGCATCCCGCTCGCGGCCGCGGCCGCCCTCGTAGGTGCGCAGCACACGCCCCGTGGAGGTGACGCGCGAGACGGGACGCGCGCGGGCTGCCTTGGAATTGAATCGCGCCATGATGAATTCCCCCGAATTCGTTCTTGCTTGTTTCCGGGGGAGACGCTGCATGCGAGAAAAGAGGTGGGTGCCCGAGGACAGAAGTCGGCGACGGACTATTCAGATGCTCTACCCATTGAGCTACAGCGACCCGAAGTCACTGACGGGACTCGAACCCGCAACCCTCCGATCCCATGAAGTAACCGTTGCCTTCGCACCGGGCACCCACCACATGCTGCGCCTCCCGAGATCAAGTCGGCGGCGGCGTCGGATTCTTTGGAAGAGAAGTAGCCGCTGCCATCGCACCGGGAGGTGCGTGACGTTGTGATCTCACTGTAGGAGGCGCAGCGCGGGCACTGCGACCGAATTAATTACCGCTTCTGGCGCTTCCAGGGGCCGGTGATGGCCAGCATGATTCCCGGCGTCTGAATGTTGGCGTACAGCGTCCGGCCGTCGGGAGAGAAGGTGACGCCGGTGAACTCGCTGAACTCCGGCTCCTCCTCGGTGCCGATGTTCAGGTCGTTGCGGGCGATGGGGTACGTCCGTCCGCTGTCGGTGGCGCCGAACAGGTGCTGCACCCCTTCCCCGTCCTCGGCGATGACGAGGCCGCCGTACGGGGAGACGGTGATGTTGTCGGGGCCGTCGAAGGCGCCGTCCTTGGAGGGGTCGGGGTTCACTCCGAGCAGGACCTTCAACGTCAGCATCCGGCGCTTGGGGTCGTAGAACCAGACCTGCCCGTCGTGCTGGACGGGGCTCTCGTCGCGGGCGTACGAGGAGACGATGTAGGCACCGCCGTCGCCCCACCACATGCCCTCCAGCTTGCGGGCGCGGGTGACCTGGTCGTCCTGGAACTGCTTGCGCACGGGGACGGTGCGGGCGTCGCGGTCGGGTACGTCCACCCAGTCGACGCCGTACACGGTGCCGATCTTCGTGGCCCGGGACAGGTCGTCGACGAACTTGCCGCCGGAGTCGAAGCACTTGGGCGCCTGGAGGACACCGGCGTCGTCGGCGAGCTTGCGGAACTTCCCGGGGCCGTACTCGAAGCCGCGCGGCGGGGTCCAGCGGAAGAAGAGGCCGTTGGGGCCGGCGGCGTCCTCGGTGAGGTAGGCGTGGCCGCGCCTGGGGTCGATGACGACGGCCTCGTGGTCGTAGCGGCCGAAGAACTTCAGGGGCTTGGGGCCGCGGTTGGCGCGCCGGTCGCACGGATCGACCTCGAACACATAGCCGTGGTCCTTGGTCATGCCGTTGACGCCGGCCTTGTCGGAGTTCTCCTCGCAGGTGAGCCAGGTGCCCCAGGGGGTGCTGCCGCCGGCGCAGTTGGTGGAGGTGCCGGCGATGCCCACCCACTCGGCGACGCGTCCGTCGGGGCGCACCTCGACGACCGTGCAGCCACCGGCGGCGGCCGGGTCGTAGACGAGGCCCTCGGTGAGCGGCACCGGGTGCTCCCAGTTGGCGCGCGGGCCCTTCAGCTCGTGGTTGTTGACGAGCAGGGTGGTGCCGCGGGGACCGTCGAAGGTGGCGGTGCCGTCGTGGTTGGACGGCGTGAACTCGCCGGACTCCAGCTTCGTCTTCCCGCTGTAGGTGAGGATCCGGTACCTGAAGCCGGCGGGCAGCGCGAGGATGCCCTTGGGGTCCGCGACGAGCGGCCCGTAGCCGACTCCGGGCCGGCGGCCGCCTTCCGCCGCCTCCTCCCCACTGTCGGTGTCGTAGGACGCGAGGGCGTTCGGTGCGGTGGCGAGGGCGCCGACACTGCCCGCCAGCGCGACACCGGCACCGGTGATCGCGGAGGTTCTGGCGAAGTCCCTGCGGGTGAGCGACATGGTGTCTCCTGTGACGGTGAGTATGCCGTGGAGGGTGGCGGACCTCGTTCGGCGAAACCGTCCCGCTCACTCATGAACGCCGGTTGAACAACACCCCAGGGGCGCGGGGAACTGCGCGATAAGCCAAGACGGCGCCGCACCCGCTAAGGCAAGGTCAACCACCCTGTTGCGAGCGCGCCTTGAACGCGGCCTTCCGCGCTTCCTTCGCCACCTTCTTGTCCGGGTGGAGCCGCCCCATCGCCTCCAGCACATCAGCGACGGCAGGATGATCCACCCGCCACACAGCCGCGAAGAACCCACTGTGCTGCTGAGCGAGCCCCTGCACCAGGGCCCGCAGCTCCTCGGAATTGCCCTCAGCCGCAAGCTGCGCGGCCACCGTGTCGATGGTCAGCCAATACACCATCGCCTCGGACGGCGCGGGCACGTCCACCGCCCCGTGCTCGGTCAGCCACACCCGCGCGAGCCCGCCCAGCTCGGCATCGTCGAGGACTTCCCGCAGCGCCGGCTCGGCCGAGGCCCCCACCAGCGACAGGGCCTGCTGACACCGCAACCGCCGCAACGGCGCCCCGGCGTCCGAACCCCGCGCCGCCGTCAGCAGCTCCCGTGCCGCGGCCAGGGATTCCCGCCGCTCCAGCCACTGCTGGGTCTCGGCCTGCGCCGCCCCCGGCGGGAACTCGGCCGTGCCGTCGAGCAGCGCGTCGGCGCCCTTGTCCGCGAGGTCCCCGACGGCCGGTGCCTCGAACCCGGCCTCCAGTAGCCGGGCACGCATCCCGTACAGCCCGAGCGGGGTGAGCCGGACCATGCCGTACCGGGAGACGTCGGTGTCGTCGACGGGCGCCGCGGGCTCCTCGTCGGCGTCGGCCATGAGCGCCTCGTCCACCGGCTGGTACTCCACGAACCCCACGGGCTCCAGCATCCGGAACTGGTCGTCCAGCCGCATCATCGCGTCGGACACCTGCTCCAGGACGTCGTTGGTGGGCTCGTCCATGTCGCCGGGCACGATCACCGACGCGGCCAGCGCGGGCAGCGGCACCGGCGCCTCGCCGGGCGTGTCCTCGCCGACGGTCAGCAGATAGAGGTTGCCGAGCACGCCGTCGAGGAACTCGGCCTCGGACTCGGGGTCCCAGTCGAGCCCGGAGAGGTCGAGCTCGCCGTCCTCGTCGACGAGATCCGCGAGCCCCTCCAGGTCGGGCACGCTCGCGTCGGCGAGCACCGTCTCCAGGGCCGCGAGCCACAGGGCGAGCACGTCCTGCGGCGAGCCACCGGTGAGCAGGGCCAGGTCCTCGCCCGCCCGGACGGTGCCGTCCTCCTCGTCGACCACCTCGACGAGCCCGGTGTCGACGGCCACGCGCCACGCCTCACTGGCGTCGGCGGCGGCATCGTCCCCGCTCAGCCCGAGCGTCTCGGCCGCCGCGGGCAGCTGCTCGTCGACGAGCCCTCCCCCGGCGTCGACGCGGGTGTCCGGCCCGGCCCAGCGGGCGAGCCGGGCGGCCCGGGACAGCAGCGGCGTGGACAGTGCGGCACGTGCCAGCTCCGCTTCGGAAGTCAGCCGCACCGGCGGCAGGGGGGAGCTGTCTGACATCGGCTGTTTCTCCTAGGGCGCCTTTTACGACTCAGCCGCTCAGCCTAGACGGATTTCCACCCATGCCGCCTGCTTCATCTCCCTGTCAGCCGACGTACATGGCCGAAACCTTGACAAGTGACGTGACCAGGCTGGAGATTGACGCGCGTAGAAGTCGGCGGACAGTTGTTCACCGGGCCGGCCCCACCCCGCCCGCTCGTCCACCGCCCGCTACGCGCGTCACACCGCCCGCCCCACAGGTAGCGGCAGTCAGTCCACGCACCACCCTCGTCCCGGCACCTGTCATGTCCCCGGAGGGAACCCCGTTGCCGAGCAAGTCGTCCGCGCGTCTCGCCGCGCTCACCGTCGCCGCCGCGTGCTCCGCGGCATCCACGATCGTCCTCACCACCCCCGCGCACGCGGACTCGGTCCGCGTCCACGACGTCCAGGGCAACACCCGGACCTCCCCGTACGCCGGGAAGCAGGTCACGGACGTGGCCGGAATCGTCACCGGCATCCGGACGTACGGTTCCTCCCGCGGCTTCTGGATCCAGGACCCGAACCCGGACGCCGACCCGGCGACCAGCGAAGGCGTCTTCGTCTTCACCAGCTCGGCGCCGAAGGGAGTCGCCGTCGGTGACTCCGTCACGGTCAGCGGCACGGTCGCGGAGTACGTCCCCGGCGGCGCCACCTCCGGCAACCAGTCGCTGACGGAGATCACCAAGCCGACGTTCACGGTCCTCTCCAGCGGCAACACGCTCCCCGCCGCCACCGCGATCACCTCCCGTTCGGTCCCCGCCACCTACGCACCTCCCGGCGACACGACCACCAACGGCTCGATCAACGCCCTCGCCCTCAAGCCCTCGAAGTACGCCCTGGACCACTACGAGGCGCTGGAGGGCATGACCGTCCGCGTCTCCGACACCCGTGTCGTGGGCGCCACCGACCCGTACACCGAACTCTGGGTGACGGTGAAGCCGCACGAGAACCGCAACCGCCACGGCGGCACGGTCTACGGCTCCTACGACGCCCAGAACACCGGCCGCCTCCAGATCCAGTCCCTCGGGGCGACGGCCGACTTCCCGAAGGCGAACGTGGGCGACACCCTGTCCGGCACGACGGCGGGCCCGCTCGACTACAACCAGTTCGGCGGCTACACCCTGGTCGCGAGCGAACTCGGCACGCTCAAGACGGGTGACCTGAAGCGCGAGACCACCCGTAAGCAGCGCGGCGGCGAACTGGCGGTCGCGACGTACAACGTCGAGAACCTCGACCCGTCCGACGCCACCTTCGCCGAGCACGCCTCCGCGATCGTGAACAACCTGAAGTCGCCGGACATCGTGTCCCTGGAGGAGATCCAGGACAACAACGGCGCGACGAACGACGGCACGGTCGCCGCCGACCAGACCCTGACCAAGCTGATCGACGCGATCGTCGCGGCCGGCGGCCCGAAGTACGACTGGCGCTCCATCGACCCGTCGAACAACACCGACGGCGGCGAGCCGGGCGGCAACATCCGCCAGGCGTTCCTGTTCAACCCGAAGCGGGTCTCCTTCACCGACCGCGCGGGCGGCGACGCCACGACGGCGACCGACGTGACGAAGATCCGCGGCAAGGCCCACCTCACGCTGAGCCCCGGCCGCATCGCCCCCGCCGACGAGGCCTGGAAGAACAGCCGCAAGCCGCTGGCCGGCGAGTTCGCCTTCCGCGGCCGTACGGTCTTCGTGATCGCCAACCACTTCAACTCCAAGGGCGGCGACCAGGGCCTGACCTCCCAGTACCAGCCGCCGTCCCGCAGCTCCGAGACCCAGCGCCACCAGCAGGCCACCCTGGTGAACGCCTTCGTCAAGGACATCCTCGACACCCAGAAGAACGCGGACGTCGTCACGCTGGGCGACATCAACGACTTCGAGTTCTCGAAGACCACGAAGCTCCTGGAGGGCCGCGGCGAACTCTGGTCGGCGATCAAGTCGCTCCCCCGCGACGAGCGTTACTCGTACGTCTACCAGGGCAACAGCCAGGTCCTCGACCAGATCCTGATCAGCCCGTCGATCCGCCGCGACTGCGACTTCGAGTACGACAGCGTGCACACCAACGCGGAGTTCAACGACCAGATCAGCGACCACGACCCCCAGGTCCTGCGCTTCCGCCCGTAACCCACAAGGGCCGGCTGAACAACCGCTTCAGCCGGCCCGCCTCACCCTCACTCAGCGACGGCCGGTGGCAGCCGAGCCGGGACGGCCCGCACCCGCGTACGGCGAGAAGGGGACGTGTCGGGGGGTGTCCGCCCGCAGCGGTTGTCGCGTCAACGAACAGCCAGTCGGCGTGACACCCCATCGCGACGTTCCGAGGACGGACACCCCCCGACGCGGCCCCGACCCACCACCCGGCGCCAGGCGCAACGCGCACCCCCACCAAACCCGCACAAGCGCCGCAGGCACCCGGCACTCAGCGATGCCCGTGATGATGCCTCCGCCGGAGCACCCCGACAGCCACCACAGCCCCCGCGGCCGCCCCCACCACCAGCACCGGCCGCGGATGCCGCAACCCGGCCTGAACAGCGTTCCGCACCGGCCGAGGCCCCGTATGCGTCGCCCTGTCCTGCACCGTGTGCCCAGCCTGCACCGCACTGCTGCGCAACTGCACCGTCATCGCCCCGGCCTTGTCCCGGAGATCAGCCGCCCGCGCCCGCGCGCGCCCCTTCACATCCGCCTTGCCCGCCAACTCCTCCACGGTATTGCCGAGTTCACTGCGGGTCCGCTCGATCTGCCGCCGCAGTTCATCGGGCCCCTTGGCCCCACCCGTCGCGTCCGTCATCGATGCGCCCTTTCCCTGATCTCCTCCACGTCCGCCTTCACACTGCCGAGAGCCTCCTCAGGCGTAGGAGGCGTGGCCCGCCGCAACTGCCCCCGGCCGACCACACCCAGCACAGCCGCGATGACGAACAGCACCCCCGTCACGATGAGCGCAGAGGCCCACACGGACAGCACCAGCGAGAGCGCGGCAACCCCCGTGCCGGCCAGTGCGAGCAGCCCCGCGTAGGCAACGGCACCCGCCGCACCGAGCAGCCCACCGCCACGCCCCGCACGCCGCCCCTTCTCGGCCAGCTCCTCCTTGGCGAGAGCCACTTCCTGCCGCACCAGCTGGGAGAGCTGCTCCGCGGCCTGTCCGACGAGCTCGCCCACGGAGTGGTGCTCGTCGCGCACGACCCGATGTTCCATGGTCCCGGTCACAGTGTTCCGCCTCCTCTCGAAGTAGGAACGCCCGAGTACCCTCACCACCCTCACACAACCTCGAAGCAGATCTAATCAACACCTGGTAGCAGATTTAAGTGGAGCTACACAATCATGCCGCCGACACTACTGACATGACGACGACGCCACCGTTCGGCCGCGCCCTCTGCGCCATGATCACCCCGTTCACCGAGACCGGAACCCTGGACCTCGACGGCGCCCAGCACCTCGCCACCCATCTGGTCGCACACGGCTGCGACGGCCTCGTACTCTCCGGCACGACGGGCGAGTCCCCTACCACCACGGACGCCGAGAAGTCGGCCCTGATCGCCGCCGTCCGCGAGGCCGTGGCCGACCGGGCGTCGATCGTCGCGGGCATCGGCACCGCCGACACGAGGCACACCGCCGACCTGGCCCGGGAGGCGGAGAAGGCGGGCGCGGCCGGCCTGTTGGTGATCCCGCCGTACTACAGCAGGCCCCCGCAGGACGCGATCGAGGCCCACTTCCGCGAGATCGCGGACGCCACCGAACTCCCGCTCATGCTCTACGACATCCCGATCCGCACCGGCATCCGCGTCGAACCCGACACGATCCTCCGCCTCGCCGAACACCCCCGGATCACCGCGGTCAAGGACTGCTCGTACGACTTCCTGGGCGCCCAGAAGGTGCTGGACCGCACGGACCTGGCGTACTACGCGGGCTGCGACGAGCACAATCTCGCGCTGTACGCCGTAGGCGGCACGGGCTACGTCAGCACGGTCGCGAACGTGATCCCGAGCCACCTACGAGCGGTCCTGGACGCGTTCGACGCGGGCGACACCGCACAGGCGGCCCGCCTCCAGCAGCGGGCCATCCCCCTCATCGAGGCGATCATGTCGGCAGGTCTGCCGGGCACCGTCACCACGAAGGCGCTCCTCACCGCACTGAACCTCCCGGCGGGCCCGGTCCGCGCTCCCCTACGCCCCGCCGACCGCACCAGGACCGACGAACTCCTGTCGCTCCACAGGACCCTGACCACCACCTGACCACCACCCGACCGGCCCCGGGGTGGGCCCTGCCCCGCCAACGGGCCGGGGTCCGCACCGCACCCACGTGCGATACGAACCCCGGCACCCCGCCCCGCAGCCGTGCTGCCGGCTCAGTTCCAGGCGTACCCGTCACCGAACAGCAGCGTGTGCTCCAGCACGTCCTCCGCCGGGTCGTCGACCTGCCCGGTGCTGACGTTGACCAGACCGAACCGGTGGCCGTTGTGCGAGTTCGTGTTGGTCTCGTCGGCGTGCGCGGCCCCCGCCGGAAGCCAGCACACCGCCAGTGCCGCGACCGCCCCGGCCAGACAGCGCGCCACGACCCGCTCCCGCTCGTTCCTCATGCCCCGGTCCTCGTTTCATCGGTTCGGCGTCAGATCGGACACTGCGTCCACCGGTTCATCTGCCTGCCCCGTCACGAGGTCACGCCCGCTCATGCGTCCGTATGTGTCCCGGCCCAGCGGAAGGCGTCAGTGTTCTCCGCCGCCCACTGCCTAAACGGCCTGGCCGAGGACCCGGTGACCTGCGCGACCGTGTCGCGCACCGCCAGCAACTCGTCGTTGACGTCCCCGCCCATGAGATCGAGCACCGCGTGCGCGATCTCGTCCCCCAGGAAGGGCGCCAGCTGCCGGTGCGCCTCCTCAGGGCTGATCTCGACGAGGGTCACCGCCCGCCCCAGAGCCGCCGCCACGGCCGCGACCTGCTGCCGGACGGTGACGCGTGCCGGCCCGGTCAGTGCGTACGTCCGCCCTCGATGCTCCGGCCCGGTCAGAGCCGCCCGGGCGACCGCGGCGATGTCCGCGGGGTGCACGGCGGGAAGCCCGAGGTCCGCATACGGCGCCCGCACCACGCCCTCCGCACGGATCGACCCCGCCCACCACAACGTGTTCGAGGCGAACTGCGTCGGCCGCAGGATCGTCCAGGCCATGCCGCTGTCCTTGAGCAACCGCTCGACGGCCAGGTTGTCGCCCGCCGCGGGCAGGTGCGGATGGGTCTGCACGGTGATCGACGACACGAGCACCACATGCTCGACACCCGCCTGCCGGGCCGCCGCGAGAACCTCTCCTTCGGCCCCCGTCCCCGACAACAGGAACAGCGAACGCACCCCCTCCAGCGCGTCCTTCAGGGAATCCGCCCGCGCGAGATCGCCCTCGGCGACTTCGACCCCCTCGGGAAACGAGACCCGTCCCGCATCCCTCGTCAGAGCCCGCACAGCCGCGGAACCCGCCAAGCTCAACTCCCCCAGCAGAGCCCTTCCGATGTTCCCGGTCGCACCGGTCACAAGAATCATCGCCGCCCGCTCCTGCCCCAGATATCGATCACTTGCCCGGCAGGCTAGGACCTCGACCTTGCTTGAGGTCAAGGCGGCGGAACGGCCGTGAACACACGAACGCCCTCCCGTCCGTTCTCGGGCCCGGGAGGGCGCTCGGCGATGACCGACGCGGATCAGTTGTGGCTGTGCAGAATCTCGTTCAGCCCGCCCCACACCGCGTTGTTCGGCCGGGCCTCGACCGTGCCGGTGACCGAGTTGCGGCGGAACAGGATGTTGGAGGCGCCGGACAGCTCGCGGGCCTTGACGATCTGGCCGTCGGGCATGGTGACGCGGGTGCCGGCGGTGACGTAGAGGCCGGCCTCGACGACGCACTCGTCGCCGAGGGCGATGCCCACGCCCGCCTCGGCGCCGATCAGGCAGCGCTCACCGACGGAGATGATGACGTTGCCGCCGCCGGACAGCGTGCCCATGGTGGAGGCGCCGCCGCCGATGTCCGAGCCGTCGCCGATCAGGACGCCCGCGGAGATACGGCCCTCGACCATCGACGTGCCGAGCGTGCCGGCGTTGAAGTTGACGAAGCCCTCGTGCATGACGGTGGTGCCCTCGGAGAGGTGCGCACCGAGGCGGACCCGGTCGGCGTCGGCGATGCGGACGCCCTTGGGGGCCACGTAGTCCGTCATGCGCGGGAACTTGTCGACGCTCGTCACCTGGAGGTGCAGGCCCTCGGCGCGCGCGTTCAGGCGGACCTTCTCCAGGTCGTCGACGGCGACCGGGCCAAGCGAGGTCCAGGCGACGTTCGCGAGGTGGCCGAAGATGCCGTCGAGGCTCTGGCCGTGCGGCTTCACCAGACGGTGCGAGAGCAGGTGCAGACGCAGGTAGACGTCGTGCGCGTCGACCGGCTTCTCGTCGAGCGAGGCGATGACCGTGCGGACCGCGACCACCTCGACGCCCCGGCGGGCGTCGGGGCCGACGGCGGCGGTCGCGCCGCCGCCGAGCAGCTCCGCGGCACGCTCGGCGGACAGCCGCTCGGTGCCGGACGGGCCGGGCTCGGTGGCCAGCTCGGGTGCGGGGAACCAGGTGTCGAGGACGGTGCCGTCGGCGGCGATCGTGGCGAGGCCGGCGGCCACGGCGCCGGTGGTGCGAGGAGCAGTCGTGTCGGTCATGAGGGAAACCTAACCGGCGAGCGGCGGTCGATGCGAACCGGTACGGGGCCGTCTCACGTGCCGGGCGGTACGTCTCCGTGCTGGTCGGCGACGCGCGGCGGCCGCCCCGCCACCGGCCTCACTCCTCCCGCGCCCCGCGAGGTCCCGCCCCCGCCACGACCCGCCCCAGCACCTCCCGTGCGTACGCCTCGTCGTACGGCACTCCCGTCAGCAGCACCTGAAGACAGATGCCGTCGATGAGCGCCACGAGCGCCCGCGCGGTGACCGGATCCGTGCGCCCGGACAGCAACTCGGCGAATCCCCCGGTGCACTCGGAGGCGACAGGGCGCAGGGCGGGTCGCCGCAGCGCGGCCAGATACAGCTCGTACTCCAGCTCGATGCCGCTGCGGTCGCCCGCGAGCCACTCGCTCATCCACCCGGCGAGTTCGGCCGCGAGGTCGGTCCGCGGATCCCGCAGGCCGTCGCGTGCGGCGGCCACCTTGGCGAACCCCTCGTTGGCCTGCCGCAGGGCGGCGACCAGCAGCTCGTCGAGGGTCTTGAAGTGGTAGGTCGTGGAGCCGAGCGGCACATCGGCCTCGGCGGCGGCACTGCGGTGGCTCAGCCCCGCGATGCCCTTCGCCCCGACGACCCGGATCGCCGCGTCGATGATCCGCTGCCGCCGCTCGGGGTCGTAGCGCCGGGGCATCAGTGAGCACCTCCCAGATTCAGCACCACGACCCCGGCGATGATCAGCGCGATACCGGCGGCCTTGGCCGCGGTCAGGCCCTCCCCCAGGAACAGGATCCCGATGGTGGCGATGGCCGCGGTGCCGACGCCGGCCCAGATCGCGTAGGCCGAGCCGACGGAGACGGTCTTCAGCGTCTGCGCGAGCAGTGCGAAGGAGACGACGTATCCGAGGAGCGTGAGCAGCGAGGGCCCGAGCCTGCTGAAGCCGTCGCTGTACTTCATGGCGGTGGTCGCACCCACTTCGGCGGCGATGGCCGCGGACAGCAGCAGATATCCCATGCGTACGAGCGTACACACCATCTGTACGACCGTACACATCACAGGACGGAAACCGCTCTCACATAACGCCCCCAGTGATCCCACACGTCCACTACGGTGTCACCGATCACGCACCGGGCCACCACAACTGCGCCGCCGTCAAGGGTGCCCGATGGAGGAACAAGCGCATGACAGAAGACAAGTCCCGGCCGCCACAGGACCGTCCGTGGGAGAGCGGCTGGGCCCCGGACACCACCCGGGCACCGGGAACGCGAAGGCTCTGGCTGGCGGGCGCCCTCGCCCTGGTCACGGTCAGCGCGTGTGTGACGGCGATCGCCGTGATGGACAGTCAGTCCGGCGAACCCGCACCCGAGTCGGCGGAGCCGACGACACTCAGCAACTCGGCCCCTGGCGGCCTGATCTCCTTCGCGACACCCTCCGGGAACGCCACGCACGCGCCCGGCAAGGATCGCGGACGCCCGTCCCCCACCCCGACGACGAGCGCGCCCACCAGCCCGAGCGCCTCCGCGAAGCCGCGTCCGAAGGCGCCGAAGCCCTCCGATTCCCACCGGACTTCACCGGCCCCGAAGCCCCCGAAGTCCGACGGGACATCCATACGCTCCGTCAACTACCCCGACCGCTACTGGCGGGTGCGCGACGGCTATGTGCGCCTGGACTCGGTCGGCTCCGGCCCCGAGCAGCGTGAGGACGCCACCTTCCGGCGCGTCTCCGGACTCGACGACTCCTCCTGCTACTCCTTCACCACCGCGGACGGCCGCTACCTCCGCCACCGCAGCTTCGTCCTCGTCAAGGACAGCGACGACGGCTCGGCCCTGTTCCGCAAGGACGCCACCTTCTGCCCCCGCCCCGTGTACCCCTCGGGCGCGGTCATGCTGGAGTCGGTGAACTACCCGGGCCGCTTCCTGCGCCACCGCAACTTCCAGCTCCGCCTCGACCCGTACCAGCACTACGGCGACTTCCGCGCGGACGCGTCGTTCCGGCTGGTGGACGGGCTGGACTGAGCCGCGCCGGAGACGAGCATGCGAAGGGGCGGCACCGGAAAGGTGCCGCCCCTTCGTCCTACGGGTATCTCAGACGTTGAACCCGAGCGCCCGAAGCTGCTCCCGGCCGTCGTCCGTGATCTTGTCGGGGCCCCACGGGGGCATCCAGACCCAGTTGATGCGCAGTTCGTTCACGATGCCGTCCGTGGCGGACTTCGCCTGGTCCTCGATGACGTCGGTGAGCGGACAGGCCGCCGACGTCAGGGTCATGTCGATCGTCGCGATGTTCGCGTCGTCGATGTGAATGCCGTAGATCAGCCCGAGGTTGACGACGTCGATACCCAGCTCGGGGTCGACAACGTCGTACAGAGCCTCGCGGACCTCGTCCTCCGAGGCCGGCTTCATCTCGATGGTCTCGCTCATGCCGTCGTCTTCCTTTCGGCGTCGGGCTCGCCCAAGGCCTGGGCCGTAGCGTCCTTCCAGGCCATCCAGCTCAACAGGGCGCACTTGACCCGGGCCGGGTACTTGGAGACCCCGGCGAACGCGACCGCGTCCTCCAGGACCTCCTCCATGGCGTCGTCGGGCTCGAGCTTCCCCTTGGACTGCATCAGCTCCAGGAAGGTCTCCTGGATCTTCCGCGCGTCGGAGAGGTCCTTGCCGACGAGGAGTTCGTTCAGTACGGACGCGCTCGCCTGGCTGATGGAACAGCCCTGGCCCTCGTACGAGACGTCCTCGATCGTCGTGCCGTCGTACTTCACGCGCAGGGTGATCTCGTCCCCGCACGTCGGGTTGACGTGGTGCACCTCGGCGTCGCCGTCCCGCAAGCCCCGCCCGTGCGGGTTCTTGTAGTGGTCCAGGATGACTTCCTGGTACATCGAATCCAGCTTCACGGTTTCCGCACGCCTCTCAGCCGAAGAAGTTCCGTACGTGCTCCAGGCCGTCGACCAGTGCGTCGATCTCGGCCGGCGTGGAGTACAGATAGAACGACGCTCGCGTGGTCGCGGGAATTCCGTAGCGCAGGCAGACCGGCCGCGCGCAGTGGTGGCCGACCCGGACCGCGATGCCCTGCTCGTCGAGGACCTGGCCCACGTCGTGCGGGTGGATGTCCCCGAGGGTGAAGGAGATCGCCGCGCCCCGCTCCTCGGCCGTGGTGGGGCCGATGATCCGGAGGTCGGGGACCTCCAGGAGCCGCTTCACCGCGTACTCGGTGAGCGCGTGCTCGTGGGCGAAGATCTTGTCCATGCCGATCGAGTTGAGATAGTCGATCGCCGCGCCGAGCCCGACCGCCTGGGCGATCGGGGGCGTGCCCGCCTCGAACTTGTGAGGCGCCGGGGCGTAGGTCGAGGAGTGCATCGACACCGTCTCGATCATCTCGCCGCCGCCGAGGAACGGAGGCAGGTCCTCAAGGAGTTCCTGCCGTCCCCACAGGACGCCGATGCCGGTCGGGCCGCACATCTTGTGGCCGGTGAAGGCCACGAAGTCGGCCTGCAGGGCCTGTACGTCCAGCGGCATGTGCGGAGCGGCCTGCGAGGCGTCGACGCACACCAGCGCACCGACCTCCTGGGCGCGGCGCACTATCGCCTCGACCGGGTTCTGGGTGCCCAGGATGTTGGAGACCAGCACGAAGGAGACGATCTTCGTCTTCTCCGTGATGACCTGGTCGATGTTGGACAGGTCGAGGCGGCCGTCGTCGGTGAGGCCGAACCACTTCAGCTTCGCGCCCGTGCGCTGCGCGAGCAGCTGCCACGGCACGATGTTGGAGTGGTGCTCCATCTCCGTGATGACGATCTCGGTCTCGGAGTCCACGCGGTAGGGCTCGTCGGCCCAGCCCAGCATGTTCGCCACGAGGTTGAGCGACTCCGAGGCGTTCTTGGTGAAGATCACCTCGTTGCGCGAGGGCGCGTTGATGAACTCCGCGACCTTGTCGCGCGCGCCCTCGTACAGCGCCGTGGCCTCCTCGGCGAGGACATGCACGCCACGGTGGACGTTGGCGTTGTAGCGCTCGTAGTACTCACTGAGTGCGTCCAGCACCTGGCGCGGCTTCTGGCTGGTCGCCGCGTTGTCCAGGTACACGAGCTTCTGGCCGTCGTGGACCTGCCGGTCCAGGATCGGGAAGTCCTTGCGGAGCGCCTCGGTGTCGAGGAGGCCCGGCAGCTGTGTCACGCGGATGCGCCACCCTTCGTGTATGCCTCGTAGCCCTCGTCCTCCAGCTTGTCGGCGAGCTCGGCGCCGCCGGACTCGACGATGCGGCCGCCGGAGAAGACGTGCACGTGGTCGGGCTTGATGTAACGGAGGATGCGGGTGTAGTGGGTGATCAGCAGGGTGCCGACCTCACCCGTCTCACGGACCCGGTTCACGCCCTCGGAGACGACGCGCAGGGCGTCGACGTCCAGGCCGGAGTCGGTCTCGTCGAGGACCGCGACCTTCGGCTTGAGCAGCTCCAGCTGGAGGATCTCGTGGCGCTTCTTCTCACCGCCGGAGAAGCCCTCGTTGACGTTGCGCTCGGCGAAGGCGGGGTCGATGTTGAGGCGCTGCATGGCCTCCTTGACCTCCTTCACCCAGGTGCGCAGCTTGGGGGCCTCGCCGCGGATGGCGGTGGCGGAGGTGCGCAGGAAGTTGGAGACGGAGACGCCGGGGACCTCGACCGGGTACTGCATGGCGAGGAACAGGCCGGCGCGGGCCCGCTCGTCGACGGACATCTCCAGGACGTCCTCGCCGTCGAGGGTGACGGTGCCGCCGGTGATCGTGTACTTCGGGTGACCCGCGAGGGAGTAGGCGAGGGTCGACTTGCCGGAGCCGTTCGGGCCCATGATGGCGTGCGTCTCGCCCTGCTTCACGGTGAGGTCGACGCCCTTGAGGATCTCCTTCGTGGCGTTGTCGGCCTCGACGGTGACGTGCAGGTCTCGGATTTCAAGCGTTGCCATGGGTGCCTCAGGACTCCTGGGTGAGGGAGACGAGCACGTCGTCCCCTTCGATCTTTACGGGGTATACGGGGACGGGGCGCGTCGCCGGAAGGGCGTCGGGCTTGCCGGAACGGAGGTCGAAGCGCGAGCCGTGCAGCCAGCACTCGATGTGACAGTCGTCGACCTCGCCCTCCGACAGGGAGACGTTCGCGTGCGAGCAGATGTCGTACACCGCGAACACCTCGCCCTCGGTCTGCACGATGGACATGGGCGTGCCGTCGAGTTCCACCCGCTTCGGGGTGTCGTCCTCCAGCTCGCTCAGCCCACAGACGCGTACAAATGCGAGGCTCATGCCACCGACGCCTCCAGCTCCTCGTCGATCTTGGCGATCAGGCGCTCCTCGATGTCCGGGAGGCCGATCTGCTGGACCAACTCGGCGAAGAAGCCGCGGACCACGAGGCGGCGGGCCTCCTGCTCCGGGATGCCGCGAGCCATGAGGTAGAAGAGCTGCTCGTCGTCGAAGCGGCCGGTCGCCGAGGCGTGGCCGGCGCCGACGATCTCGCCGGTCTCGATCTCGAGGTTGGGTACGGAGTCCACGCGCGCCCCGTCCGTGAGGACCAGGTTGCGGTTCATCTCGTAGGTGTCGGTGCCCTCGGCCTTGGCCTCGATGAGCACGTCGCCGATCCACACCGCGTGCGCCTCGTCGCCCTGGAGCGCGCCCTTGTAGACGACGTTCGACTTGCAGTGCGGGACGTTGTGGTCGACCAGGAGGCGGTGCTCCTGGTGCTGGCCCTGGTCGGTGAAGTACAGGCCGAACAGCTCGGCCTCGCCGCCGGGGCCGGCGTAGGCGACGCGCGGGTGCAGCCGGACGACGTCGCCGCCGAAGGTGACGACGACCGACTTGAAGGAGGCGTCGCGGCCGACGAGCGCGTTGTGCTGGGCGACGTGGACGGCCTTCTCGTCCCAGTCCTGGACGGAGACGACGGTCAGCTTGGCGCCGTCGCCCAGGAGGTAGTCGACGTTGGCGGCGAGCACCGCGTCACCGGTGTGGTCGATGACCACGACGGCCTCGGCGAAGGCGCCCAGCTCGATCACCTGGTGGCCGAAGGCGGTCCCGCCCTCACCGTGCACCGCGACGCGGATCGGCTCGGTGAGGACGGTCTCCTTCGGGACGGTCACGACCGAGGCCTTCTCGAAGGCGGAGTAGGCCTGGGCGGCGACGCGGTCCGCCGGGGTGCCCGCCTTGCCGAGCCGCGCGTCGTCGCGGCCGACGGCCTCGACGGTGACGCCCTCGGGGGCCTGGACTTCGACCTTCACGCCGTTGCCGGTCGCGACGGCGGTGCCGTCGTGCAGGCCGCGCAGGCGCTCCAGCGGAGTGAACCGCCACTCCTCCTCCCGGCCGTGCGGGACGGGGAAGTCCGCCACGTCGAAGGAGGGGGGCGCGCTCATGCGGGTCGCGACGGTCGACTCGGCCGCCACCGCGATCGAGCCGGTGGTGGTGGACCCCACCGGTGGGGGTCCCCCCGCCCGAGCGGAGTCGAGGGTGGGGGAGTTCTGGGCCTCAGCCATGGCTGTCGTAGTGCTCGCTTTCCGTTACGTAAGGGCTTGATGGACTGCGGCGGGGTTAGCCGACCGCGCCTTCCATCTGCAGCTCGATCAGCCGGTTGAGCTCCAGCGCGTACTCCATGGGGAGCTCCTTGGCGATGGGCTCGACGAAGCCGCGCACGATCATCGCCATGGCCTCGTCCTCCGACAGACCGCGGCTCATCAGGTAGAAGAGCTGGTCATCGGAGACCTTGGAGACGGTCGCCTCGTGGCCCATGGACACGTCGTCCTCGCGGACGTCCACGTAGGGGTAGGTGTCCGAGCGGGAGATCGTGTCGACGAGCAGCGCGTCACAGAGCACGTTCGACTTCGAGCCCGGGGCGCCCTCGCCGATCTCGATGAGACCGCGGTAGGAGGTGCGGCCACCACCGCGCGCGACGGACTTCGAGACGATGTTGGACGACGTGTTCGGCGCCATGTGGACCATCTTGGCGCCCGCGTCCTGGTGCTGGCCCTCGCCCGCGAAGGCGATGGACAGGGTCTCGCCCTTGGCGTGCTCGCCCATCAGGTAGACGGCCGGGTACTTCATCGTCACCTTGGAGCCGATGTTGCCGTCGACCCACTCCATGGTCGCGCCCTCGTAGGCCACGGCGCGCTTGGTGACCAGGTTGTAGACGTTGTTCGACCAGTTCTGGATGGTCGTGTAGCGGCAGCGGGCGTTCTTCTTGACGATGATCTCGACGACCGCGGAGTGCAGCGAGTCCGACTTGTAGATCGGGGCGGTGCAGCCCTCGACGTAGTGCACGTAGGCACCCTCGTCGACGATGATCAGGGTCCGCTCGAACTGGCCCATGTTCTCCGTGTTGATGCGGAAGTAGGCCTGGAGCGGGATCTCCACGTGGACGCCCGGCGGCACGTAGATGAAGGAGCCGCCCGACCACACGGCGGAGTTCAGCGAGGCGAACTTGTTGTCGCCGACGGGGATGACGGTCCCGAAGTACTCCTTGAAGAGCTCCGGGTGCTCCTTCAGGGCCGTGTCGGTGTCGAGGAAGATGACGCCCTGCTCCTCCAGGTCCTCGCGGATCTGGTGGTAGACGACCTCGGACTCGTACTGGGCGGCGACACCGGCGACGAGGCGCTGCTTCTCCGCCTCGGGGATGCCGAGCTTGTCGTACGTGTTCTTGATGTCCTCGGGCAGGTCCTCCCAGGACTCCGCCTGCTTCTCCGTGGAGCGCACGAAGTACTTGATGTTGTCGAAGTCGATCCCCGACAGGTCCGAGCCCCAGTTCGGCATGGGCTTCTTCTCGAAGAGGCGCAGACCCTTGAGACGGAGCTTGGTCATCCACTCCGGCTCGTTCTTCTTGTCGGAGATGTCGCGGACGACGTCCTCGTTGATGCCGCGCTTGGCAGAGGCGCCGGCCGTGTCGGAGTCGGCCCAGCCGTATTCGTACTTACCCAGACCCTCGAGCTCAGGGTGGGCAGTCTCCGTGGGGAGAGTCATGCGGGGTTCCTCCCGGCCGTGCTTGCGGATGCGTTGTCGCTGTCAACTTGCGTGTGGGAAATCTTGGGGATGAACGTCGTGCAGACGCCGTCGCCGTGCGCGATGGTGGCGAGCCGCTGTACATGTGTACCGAGCAGCTCGGCGAAGAATTCCGTCTCCGCCTCGCACAGTTGCGGGAACTGCTCGGCGACGTGGGCGACCGGGCAGTGGTGCTGGCAGAGCTGTTCACCCTGTTGCGGGTGGGGCGCACTGCGCGCCGTAGCAGCGTACCCGTCCGCGCTCAGGGCCTTGGCCAGCGCTTCGGTCCGCTTCTCGGGCGGCACCGCCGCGATCGCTTCGCGGTACGCGCCCGCCTGTGCGGCGATCCTGGCGCGGGCGAAGGCGGCGATCGCCTCGCCGCCGCCCTCACGGTCGCCGATCCAGCGCAGCGCGTCGGCCGCGAGCTTGTCGTACGACTGGTCGAAGGCGTCCCGGCCGCAGTCCGTCAGGGCGAACGCCTTGGCGGGGCGGCCGCGGGTGCGCGCACCGTAGACCCGCTGCTCGCGCGCTTCCACGACACCGTCGCCCGCGAGGGCGTCGAGGTGCCGGCGTACGGCCGCCTGGGTGAGGCGCAGCCGCTCGGCGAGCTCGGCGACGGTCGACGGGCCGTGGTCCAGGATGGATCGCGCGACGCGGTTGCGGGTGGACCGCTCACCGGTCGCGAGCTCCTCCTGTGGGGCACCCATGGGAGCCTCCCGAGCCTCGCCGACGTTTTTCACAACGCCATTGTTGCGTAATTCGTCAGGACCGGGCAAGCCACGCCCGGCCCGCTCGACGGTGCCTTGCGTCACTTAGGTAAAGCTAACCTGACCTGCAGAAACGATCTTTGATCGATCAAACCGGTGGCATGCCGAAGCCCCTTCGGGGACACTCCCGAACCATGTCCACACCCCCTCCGACCGGCCCTCTTGTCACCCGGGACACACTGCGGACGCAGCTGGGCGAACTGGGCGTACGGCCCGGCGAGACCCTTCTCGTGCACTCCTCGCTCAGCGCCCTCGGCTGGGTCAACGGCGGCGCCGTCGCGGTGGTGCGGGGGCTGCTCGACGCGCTCGGCCCGGAGGGCACTCTGGTGGTCCCCACGCAGACCGGGGACCTCTCCGACCCGGTCCTGTGGCGCAAGCCGCCCGTACCGCCGGAATGGTGGGCGGCCATCCGAGCCACGATGCCCGCGTACGACCCCCGGATCACGCCCGCACGAGGGGTCGGAGTCGTCCCGGAGACGGTACGGACCTGGCCCGGCGCCCTGCGCAGCGCCCATCCGCAGACCTCGTTCGCGGCGGTCGGGCCGCGCGCGGCGGAGGTGACCGAGGGGCACGCACCCGACTGCAGGCTCGGCGAGCGCAGCCCGCTCGCGACGCTGGAGGCGACGGGCGCCCGGGTCCTGCTGCTCGGTGCCGGCTACGCCTCCTGTACCAGCTTCCACCTCGCCGAGTACCGCATACCGTCCCCGCGCGTCGCCGTGGGCCGGCCCGGTCCCGACGGCTGGGAGACCGTGACCGAGGTGTCGATCAGCTCGGACCGCTTCGACGAGCTGGGCTACGACTTCGAACGGGACCGTCCCGTCGTACGCGGGAAGGTGGGGGCGGCCGAGGCCCGGCTGTTCCCGGTGGCGGACGCGGTGGCCTACGCCGAACGGTGGCTGGCGGTGCACCGGCCGCGTGAGGAGGAGTTCCCGCACCCCCCGGTCTGAGCCCCCGCGCGCCTACCTAGACTCTGGACCCATGCGAAGTGAGCCCGTGGTCCAGGTCCAGGCCCTGGTGAAGCGGTACGGCCCGAAGACCGCGGTGGACGGGCTCGACCTGGTGGCCCGGGAGGGCGTGACCGCCGTGCTCGGCCCCAACGGGGCGGGCAAGACGACGACGGTCGAGACCTGCGAGGGGTACCGGAAGCCGGACGCCGGCACGGTGCGCGTCCTGGGCCTCGACCCGGTCAGGGAGTCCGGGCGGCTGCGGCCCCGCATCGGCGTGATGCTCCAGTCCGGCGGCGTGTACTCGGGCTCCAGGGCCGACGAGATGCTCCGGCACGTCGCCAGGCTGCACGCTCACCCGCTGGACGTGGACGCGCTCGTCGAACGCCTGGGGCTCGGCTCCTGCGGGCGTACGACCTACCGGCGGCTGTCGGGCGGGCAGCAGCAGCGGCTCGCGCTGGCGATGGCCGTGGTCGGGCGCCCCGAGCTGGTGTTCCTGGACGAGCCGACCGCCGGTCTCGACCCGCAGGCCCGCCGCGCCACCTGGGACCTGGTCCGGGACCTGCGCGCCGACGGCGTCTCGGTGATCCTCACCACCCACTACATGGACGAGGCCGAGCAGCTCGCCGACGACGTGGCGATCATCGACGCGGGCCGGGTCATCGCCCAGGGCTCCCCGGAGGAGCTGTGCAAGGGCGGCGCCGAGAACACGCTCCGCTTCACCGGCCGTCCCGGCCTGGACGTGGGCTCGCTGCTCAAGGCCCTGCCCGCCGACTCCTCGGCCGCCGAGCTGACGCCGGGTTCCTACCGGGTCATCGGCAAGATCGACCCGCAGCTGCTCGCGACGGTCACCTCCTGGTGCGCCCAGCACGGCGTGATGCCGGAGAAGATCTCGGTGGAGCGGCACTCCCTGGAAGACGTCTTCTTGGAGCTCACGGGTAAGGAGCTGCGTTCGTGACCGCCACCGGCACCTATGCGCCGAAGCCGGGGGCCGCGCCCCTGCCCCGCATGATCGCGGCCCAGGCCGCGCTCGAGACGAAGATGCTGCTGCGCAACGGCGAGCAGCTGCTGCTGACGGTCGTGATCCCGACCCTGCTGCTCGTCCTCTTCAGCACCGTCGACATCGTCGACACGGGCGAGGGGAAGGCTGTCGACTTCCTGACGCCCGGCATCCTCGCGCTCGCGGTGATGTCGACGGCGTTCACCGGCCAGGCGATCGCCACCGGCTTCGAGCGCCGCTACGGCGTTCTGAAGCGGCTTGCCTCCTCGCCCCTGCCGCGCTGGGGCCTGATGACGGCGAAGACGCTGTCCGTGCTGGTCACCGAGGTGCTCCAGGTGGTCCTGCTGACGGTGATCGCCTTCGCGCTCGGCTGGTCGCCGCAGGGCAACCCGTTCGCCGTCCTGCTGCTCCTGGTCCTCGGCACGGCGGCCTTCTCGGGCCTCGGCCTGCTGATGGCCGGGACCCTGAAGGCCGAGGCGACCCTGGCCGCCGCCAACCTGGTGTTCCTGCTGCTGCTCGTCGGCGGCGGGGTCGTCGTTCCGCTGGACAAGTTCCCCGAGGGCGCGCAGGACGTACTCGGCCTGCTGCCCATCTCGGCGCTGTCCGACGGGCTGCGGGACGTGCTCCAGCACGGGGCCGGCACGCCCTGGGCCGACCTGGGGATCCTGGCGGTCTGGGCCGTGGCCGGGCTGGCCGCCGCCGGACGGTTCTTCCGCTGGGAGTAGGCCATGAGGGACCCTCGTGAAAGCGTGCACAAGCGGCGCCCTACGATGGGTCGCGTGCCAAAAGTGACCCGCGCCGACGCCAAGGCCGCCCTGCGCAACCCGCTCGCCTTCATCGCCGCACGCTGGACCCCGGAACCCCGGACCGTCCAGCGGGCCGCCATGTCCGCCGTCGTGATGTCGGTGCTCATCGTGGTCACCGGCGGTGCCGTACGGCTGACCGGCTCGGGCCTCGGCTGCCCGACCTGGCCCAAGTGCACCGAGACCTCGCTCACCGCCACCAGCGAGATGGGCGTCCACGGCGTCATCGAGTTCGGCAACCGCATGCTGACGTACGTGCTGTGCGCGGCCGTCGGCTGGGCGATCATCGCCGCGCGCTCGCAGAAGCCGTACCGGCGCGGCCTGGTCCGGCTGGGCTGGGCGCAGTTCTGGATCGTGATGAGCAACGCGGTGCTCGGCGGCATCGTGGTGCTGGTCGGTCTCAACCCGTACACCGTCGCGGCCCACTTCGTGGCGACGTCCGCGCTCATCGCGGTGGCCACGGTGATGTGGCAGCGCACCCGTGAGGGCGACACCGCACCGCGCCCGCTGGTCGGCAAGGCCGTACGGCAGCTGGTGTGGTTCCTGACCGCGGCCGCCGTCCTGCTCATCCTCGTCGGCACCGTGGTCACCGGCGCGGGCCCGCACGCGGGCGACTCCAGCGAGGTCGAGCGGATGCCGGTCGACTGGGAGACGGTGAGCAAGCTGCACGCCGTGCTGGCGTGGATCGTGGTGACGCTGACGTTCGCCCTGTGGTTCGTCCTCAAGGCGGTCGACGCGCCGAAGGACCCGCTGAAGCGCACCCGAGAACTGTTCCTGATCCTGCTCGCGCAGGGCGTCATCGGATACGTCCAGTACTTCACGGACCTGCCCGAGGTCCTGGTCGGCCTGCACATGTTCGGCTCGGCCGTGATGTGGATCTGGGTGCTGCGGGTGGTGCTGTCGCTGCGCGAGCGCCCGGAGGTGGCCGTGGACCTGCCCGGCCCCGCCGCCGAGGCCTCCCTGACGAAGGCCTAGTCGAGCCCGTACACCCTGCGCGCGTTCCCCGACGCCAGCATCCCCGCCACCCGCTGCGCGTCGGACAGGGACCACGCGCCCTCGGCGACCCAGGTGCCGAGCACCCGGCCGAGCGCCTCGCGGAACAGCCGGGCAGCCACCACGTGCAGCTCGGGCAGCCCCTGGGCGCCGCTGGAGAAGAGGATCTTGCCGAACGGGGCCAGCTCCAGGATCTCCGCGAGGACGGTCGCGGCCCGGGCGCCGGTGCGGACCAGGGCGGCGCCGCAGTCGGCGTGGACGTGCGGGAAGACGCCGGCCAGATGGGCGGCGTGCCGGTGGTACGGGTAGCCGTGCAGCAGGACGAGGTCCGTGCCGAGCCCGGCCGTGGCCCGCACGAAGTCCGTCAGCAGCACCGGATCCGTACGGTCGATGCGCAGGCCCGGCGCCCCGAGCCCCGCGTGCAGCTGGAGCGGCAGACCCGAGGCGACGGCGCTCCACAGCAGATGCCGCAGCAGCACGGGGTCACTCAGCTCCCCGCCGACCCCGCGCCCCGCGAGCCAGCGGCCGGCCGCCCCCCGCACCTCTCCCGGCCCGGGCGGCTCGGGCGCGAGCGCGAGGCCGTGCCGTACGCCCGCGACCGAGGTGAAGGCGACGGCGTGCGCGGCGGCGGCGTGCACGGACTCGGCGAGGTTGGCGAGGAAGGACTCGACGGTCCCGGAGGTGTCGGCGACCTGCTCGGCGAGCAGTTCCAGGCGCACGATCTCGTGGGCCTCGGCGGCACCCGCTGAGGCCAGCTCGCGGGGCTCGGTGAGGTCGCCGGGCAGGCCGGTGTCGACGAGGTACGTCGTGATGCCGCTGCCGCGCAGGAGCCGGCGGCCGGACTCCAGGACGCCCAGTTCACGGCGGCGGGCCAGGTAGTGGGCGGGGGTGCAGTGGGGTTCCAGGCCGAGCAGGGGCGGGCACCAGCGCCGTACGGCGAAGCCGGTCTGGGTGTCGAAGAGGGTGGTGCCGGGGGCGGGTGGGCCCTCGGTGCGGGAGAGGTGGGCCTCGAAGGTGCCGAGGCCCAGTTCCGTGCGGAGTACTCCGTGGCAGTACTGGTCCACCAGTGAGGGCGTTTCGATCATCCGGGCCTCCCGGTGTGGACCCTGTTGCTTTCAAGGGTCCTAACGGGTGAACCGGGTTCGAGGTCGCGGTCCCGGACGGGGGTGCGGGTGAATCGGCGACTGCCGGCGGAGTGTGGCTTGTCGCGCAGTTCCCCGCGCCCCTGAAGACAAAAAGGCCGGCCGCTCAGCCGTTGGACGGGCCGCCGACCTGGATGCCCGCCATGCGGGACCACTCGTAGGGGCCCGTCTTGACCTTGGCCGCGAATTCGCCGTCGAAGGACTCGTGGCGGGTGATGCCCGACTTCTCCACCGCCTGGTCGGCGATCTCGTACGACGGGGCGACCAGGTCGCCCCAGTTGCCGTCCTCGCCGACGAGGACGATGCGGGCGCCGCGTTCGCCGAGGTAGGCGATCTGGCCCTCGGCGCCGCCGTGGTCCTTGGAGAAGGAGGTGATCTGCTTGGCGAGCCGGGCGACCTTGCGCTCGGTCTTCGGGTCAACCTGCTGCGTGTCTGCCATGGTCAGGATGCTACTCACGAGTAGATCGACTGGCGAGAGCAGGGCCCTGTGACGTACGTCAGCGCAGGAACGGGTCGACCGCGACCGCCACGAACAGGATCGACACGTAGGTGATCGACCAGTGGAAGAGCCGCATCTCCTTGAGCTTGGCGCCCGTCACCTCGGCCCTGGCGCGGTTCTGCAGGCCGTGTGCCTCCCACAGCCAGAAGCCGCCGGCCAGCAGGGCGACCGCCGTGTAGAACCAGCCCGTGTAGCCGAGCGGGGTCAGCAGGAGCGAGACGGCGACCATGACCCAGCTGTAGATCACGATCTGCTTGGCGACCACCTTGTTGGAGGCGACCACCGGCAGCATCGGCACGCCCACGCGCGCGTAGTCCTCCTTCACCTTCATCGACAGCGGCCAGTAGTGCGGCGGCGTCCAGAAGAACATGACGAGGAACAGGATGATCGGCGCCCACGACATGGAGTTCGTGACCGAGGACCAGCCGATCAGCACGGGCAGACAGCCGGCGATGCCGCCCCACACGATGTTCTGTGAGGTACGGCGCTTGAGGATCATCGTGTAGACGACGACGTAGAACAGGAGTGCGCCGAGGGAGAGCCAGGCCGAGAGCCAGTTGACCGTGAGGCCGAACAGCAGCGTCGAGACGACGGCCAGGGTGATGCCGAAGGCCAGGCACTCGCGCGGGCTGACCATGCCGGTGACCAGCGGGCGCTGCGAGGTGCGGTCCATCAGCGCGTCGATGTCGCGGTCGATGTACATGTTGAGCGCGTTCGCGCCACCGGCGGACAGGTAGCCGCCGACACAGGTCAGCAGCACCAGCGTCAGGTCGGGCACACCCTGCTGCGCCAGGAACATCACCGGAACCGTGGTGATCAGCAACAGCTCGATGATCCGCGGCTTGGTGAGAGCCACGAACGCCATGACACGGGCCCCGAGCGGCCGGTGGGCCGGGCTCTGGTCCGTCCCGGTCATCCCCGCTGGACGGGATTCAACGGCCGTCACGCACACCCCTACAGAGACATCCCAGCGAGCCGCACCCGTGTGAAGTACCGGTAAAGGCTCGCGCGTACCACGCCACTTTAGACGTTGCCCAGAGTCGGACATTCGCGGGGGTCGGGTCGTGTTGGGGGGAGGCTTCCGACGGGCGCGTGGAAGCTCGATTGAGCACCCGGATGAGCGGCTGCGTATTCACATGCCTAATGCGGTTCGGCCCAGTCAGGAGGCGGATCGGGAGGAGTCCCGGCACTCTGGAACGACCAGGAAGAACGCGTGTCCCACGGGGGTAGGCTCGACTGCGGCCGGTGGGCGCCCCGATACACCGGCATCCGAACATGTGGAGAGGAGCCCTGACCCAGGGTGAGCACCAAGCCGACCACAACAGACCTCGAGTGGACCGCGTTGGACCAGCGGTCCGTCGACACCGCGCGTGTCCTGGCCGCCGATGCCGTACAGAAGGTCGGTAACGGCCATCCGGGTACGGCGATGAGCCTGGCGCCTGCCGCCTACACCCTCTTCCAGAAGGTGATGCGGCACGACCCGGCGGACGCCGACTGGGTCGGGCGGGACCGCTTCGTGCTGTCCGCCGGCCACTCGTCCCTGACCCTCTACACCCAGCTGTACCTGGCCGGTTTCGGCCTGGAGCTGGACGATCTGAAGTCCTTCCGCACGTGGGGTTCGAAGACCCCGGGTCACCCCGAGTACGGGCACACGACCGGTGTGGAGACCACGACCGGCCCGCTCGGACAGGGCGTCGCGAACGCGGTGGGCATGGCCATGGCCGCCCGCTACGAGCGCGGTCTGTTCGACCCGGAGGCCGCCGAGGGCGAGTCCCCCTTCGACCACTTCATTTACTGCATCGCCGGCGACGGCTGTCTGCAGGAGGGCATCTCCTCCGAGGCCTCGTCCCTCGCGGGACACCAGAAGCTCGGCAACCTGGTCCTGCTGTGGGACGACAACCACATCTCGATCGAGGGCGACACCGAGACGGCCGTGTCCGAGGACACGGTGAAGCGGTACGAGGCGTACGGCTGGCACGTGCAGCGCGTGGCGCCGAAGCCGGACGGCGACCTGGACCCGCACGCCCTCTACGACGCGATCGAGGCGGCCAAGGCGGTCACCGACCGGCCGTCGTTCATCGCGATGCGCTCGATCATCGCCTGGCCCGCCCCGAACGCGCAGAACACCGAGGCCGCGCACGGCTCGGCGCTGGGTGACGACGAGGTGGCCGCGACCAAGCGCGTGCTGGGCTTCGACCCGGAGCAGAGCTTCGAGGTCTCCGACGAGGTCATCACGCACACCCGCAGGGCGCTGGAGCGGGGCCAGGCGGCCCGGGCCGTGTGGGAGAAGGCGTACCAGCAGTGGCGGGACAACAACCCCGAGCGCGCCGCCGAGTACGACCGGATCGCCAAGGGCGAGCTGCCGACCGGCTGGGAGGAGAAGATCCCGGTCTTCGAGGTCGGCAAGGGCGTGGCCACGCGTGCCGCCTCCGGCAAGGTCCTCCAGGCGCTCGGCGGGGTCGTCCCCGAGCTGTGGGGCGGCTCGGCCGACCTGGCCGGCTCGAACAACACCACGATCGACAAGACGTCGTCGTTCCTCCCGGCGGACAACCCGCTGTCCGAGGCGGACCCGTACGGCCGCACGATCCACTTCGGTATCCGTGAGCACGCGATGGCCGCCGAGATGAACGGCATCGCGCTGCACGGCAACACCCGGATCTACGGCGGCACGTTCCTGGTCTTCTCCGACTACATGCGCAACGCGGTGCGGCTGTCGGCGCTGATGCACCTGCCGGTGACGTACGTGTGGACGCACGACTCCATCGGCCTGGGCGAGGACGGCCCGACGCACCAGCCGATCGAGCACCTGGCGTCGCTGCGTGCGATCCCGGGTCTGAACCTGGTGCGCCCGGCGGACGCCAACGAGACCGCGATCGCCTGGCGCGAGATCCTCAAGCGCTGGACGAAGGAGTTCGGCAAGGGCCAGCCGCACGGTCTGGCGCTGACGCGTCAGGGCGTGCCGACGTACGAGCCCAACGAGGACGCCGCCAAGGGCGGTTACGTCCTGTTCGAGGCCGACGGCGGCGAGCCCGAGGTCGTCCTCATCGCCACCGGCTCGGAGGTGCACGTCGCCGTCGAGGCGCGCGAGCAGCTCCAGGGCGCCGGCGTGCCCACGCGCGTGGTGTCCATGCCGTCGGTGGAGTGGTTCGAGCAGCAGGACCAGGGGTACCGGGACAGCGTCCTTCCGCCTGCCGTGAAGGCCCGCGTCGCGGTCGAGGCCGGTATCGGACTGACCTGGCACAAGTACGTCGGGGACGCCGGCCGCATCGTTTCCCTGGAGCACTTCGGTGCTTCGGCCGACGGCAAGGTCCTTTTCCGCGAGTTCGGCTTCACTGCCGAGAACGTGGCCGCCGCCGCCCGGGAATCGATCGCCGCAGCCCAGCGCTGACGCTCATATACGACACGTAGGAGATGGAATTTCCATGACAGACGCACTCAAGCGCCTCTCCGAGGAAGGCGTCGCGATCTGGCTGGACGACCTGTCGCGCAAGCGCATCACGTCCGGCAACCTCGCCGAGCTGATCGACCAGCAGCACGTCGTGGGCGTCACCACCAACCCGACGATCTTCCAGAAGGCGATCTCCGAGGGCGACGGCTACGACCAGCAGCTGTCGGACCTCGCCGCCCGCAAGGTCACCGTCGAAGAGGCCATCCGCATGATCACCACGGCGGACGTCCGCGACGCCGCCGACATCCTGCGCCCGGTCTTCGACGCCACCGGCGGTCAGGACGGCCGGGTCTCGATCGAGGTCGACCCGCGCCTCGCGCACAACACCAAGGCGACGGTCGCCGAGGCCCGTCAGCTGGCCTGGCTGGTGGACCGCCCCAACACGCTGATCAAGATCCCGGCCACCAAGGCGGGTCTGCCGGGCATCACCGAGACGATCGGCAACGGCATCAGCGTCAACGTCACGCTGATCTTCTCGCTGGAGCGCTACCGCGAGGTGATGGACGCCTACCTGACCGGTCTGGAGAAGGCCAAGGCCAAGGGCCTGGACCTGTCCAAGATCCACTCGGTGGCGTCCTTCTTCGTCTCGCGCGTCGACACCGAGATCGACAAGCGGATCGACGCCCTGGGCACCCCCGAGGCCAAGGCGGTGCGCGGCAAGGCCGCCATCGCCAACGCCCGGCTCGCCTACCAGGCGTACGAGGAGGTCTTCTCGAGCGAGCGCTGGAGCGCGCTGGAGCGTGCGGGCGCCAACAAGCAGCGTCCGCTGTGGGCCTCCACCGGCGTGAAGGACAAGGCGTACAAGTCCACCCTGTACGTCGATGAGCTGGTCGCGCCGAACACGGTGAACACCATGCCGGAGGCGACCCTGTACGCCACCGAGGAGCACGGCGAGATCACCGGCAACACCCTCGCCGGCACGTACGAGCAGGCCCGCGCCGACCTCGACGCGGTCGAGCAGCTCGGGATCAAGTACGACGACGTGGTCCAGCTGCTGGAGGAGGAGGGCGTCGAGAAGTTCGAGGCGTCCTGGACCGACCTGCTGAAGTCGACCGAGGCCGAGCTCAAGCGCCTCGCCCCCTCGGAGGGCTGAACAGGTGTCGAGCAGCAATCCGCTGCGTGACCCCGCGGACCGACGGCTCCCGCGTATCGCGGGGCCGTCGGGCCTGGTCATCTTCGGCGTCACGGGCGACCTGTCACGCAAGAAGCTCATGCCCGCCGTGTACGACCTCGCCAACCGGGGTCTGCTGCCGCCGGGCTTCTCGCTGGTGGGTTTCGCGCGCCGTGAGTGGGCGCACGAGGACTTCGCACAGGAGGTCCACGACGCGGTCAAGGAGCACGCCCGCACGCCCTTCCGCGAGGAGGTCTGGCAGCAGCTCATCCAGGGCATGCGCTTCGTGCAGGGCACGTTCGACGACGACGACGCGTTCGAGCGGCTGCGCTCCACGATCGAGGAGCTGGACAAGGCACAGGGCACGGGCGGCAACTTCGCCTTCTACCTCTCCGTGCCGCCGAAGTCCTTCCCGGTGGTCATCCAGCAGCTGAAGAAGCACCAGCTGGCCGACCAGCAGGGCGGCTCCTGGCGGCGCGCGGTCATCGAGAAGCCCTTCGGCCACGACCTGAAGTCGGCCGAGGAGCTCAACAAGGTCGTCCACGAGGTGTTCGCCCCGGAGCAGGTCTTCCGGATCGACCACTACCTCGGCAAGGAGACCGTCCAGAACATCCTGGCCCTGCGCTTCGCCAACACCATGTTCGAGCCGATCTGGAACCGGTCCCTGGTGGACCATGTGCAGATCACCATGGCCGAGGACATCGGCATCGGCGGCCGGGCCGGGTACTACGACGGCATCGGCGCCGCCCGTGACGTCATCCAGAACCACCTGCTCCAGCTGCTGGCGCTCACCGCCATGGAGGAGCCGGCCTCGTTCGACGCGGACGCGCTGGCCGCCGAGAAGACCAAGGTGCTCGGCGCCGTGCGGTTGCCGAAGGACATGGGCCGGGACACCGTGCGCGGCCAGTACTCGGCCGGCTGGCAGGGCGGCGAGAAGGTGACCGGCTATCTGGACGAGGACGGCATCAACGCCTCGTCGAAGACCGACACCTACGCCGCGATCAAGCTGGAGATCGACAACCGCCGCTGGGCGGGTGTCCCCTTCTATCTGCGCACCGGAAAGCGGCTCGGCCGCCGGGTGACGGAGATCGCGGTCGTCTTCCAGCGGGCCCCGCACTCCCCCTTCGACTCGACGGCCACCGAGGAGCTGGGCTCCAACGCGATCGTCATCCGTGTCCAGCCGGACGAGGGCGTGACGGTCCGCTTCGGCTCGAAGGTCCCCGGCACGTCGATGGAGATCCGGGACGTGTCCATGGACTTCGCGTACGGCGAGTCCTTCACGGAGTCCAGCCCGGAGGCGTACGAGCGTCTCATCCTGGACGTTCTCCTCGGTGACTCGAACCTCTTCCCGCGCACCGAGGAGGTCGAGCTGTCCTGGAAGATCCTCGACCCGATCGAGGAGTACTGGGACAAGAACGGCAAGCCCGCCCAGTACCCGGCCGGTACCTGGGGGCCCGTCGAGGCGGACGAAATGCTCGAGCGACACGGACGGAGCTGGCGCCGGCCATGAAGACAGACCTGACGGACACCACCGCCAGCAAGATCAACAAGGCGCTGGTGCAGGGCCGCCGGGCGATCGGCACCCCGGCGGTCGGCATGGTGCTCACGCTGGTCATCGTGACGGACGAGGAGAACGCGTACGACGCGCTGAAGGCGGCCAACGACGCATCGCACGAGCATCCCTCGCGCACGCTCGTGGTCATCAAGCGCGTCTCCCGCTCGCCCCGCGACCGTACGCAGTCCCGCCTGGACGCGGAGGTCCGCCTCGGCGCGGACGCCGGCTCGGGCGAGACGGTGGTGCTCCGCCTGTACGGCGAGGTGGCCGAGCACGCCCAGTCGGTGGTGCTGCCGCTGCTGCTGCCGGACGCCCCGGTGGTGGTGTGGTGGCCGGTGAACGCGCCGCTCGACCCGGCGAAGGACCCGCTGGGTGCCCTCGGCCAGCGCCGTGTCACCGACACCTACGCCTCCGAGCAGCCGGTACGGGACCTGGCGACCCGGTCGGGGACCTACACCCCCGGCGACACCGACCTGTCCTGGACCCGCATCACGCCCTGGCGCTCCATGCTGGCGGCGGCCCTCGACCAGGTGACCTGCGAGGTCAGGGCCGTCGAGGTGGAGGGCGAGGAGTTCAACCCGAGCTGCGAGCTGCTGGCGATGTGGCTCGCGGACCGGCTGGACGTCCCCGTGAAGCGGTCGCTGTCCGGCGGCCCCGGTCTGACGGCGGTCCGCCTGGACACCAACTGCGGCCCGATCAAGCTGGACCGCGCGGACGGCTCCCTCGCCACGCTCTCCATCGACGGCCAGCCGGACCGCGGAGTGGCGCTCAAGCGCCGGGACACGGCCGAGCTGATAGCGGAGGAGCTGCGGCGGCTTGACCCGGACGACACGTACGCGTCGGCCCTGCGGTACGGGGTGGACCGGCTGAAGTCCTCCTGGTCGGCTCCGGCGCCGCGGCCTCCGGCGGAGGAGCCGGTGACCAAAGGAGAGCCCAAAAGTGGCGAGCGAGCAGCGCTCGCGATCCCCGCTCCCGTCGAAAGGGCTGCGAAAGCACCCGCTGCGGAAGCGACGGCGCAGGAACCGGTGAGGCAGGAACCTCCCGCGCTGGAACCGGTACGGAAGGCGACGACGAAGTGAGGGCTACGACGAAGTGAGTACGGCACCGCAGCTGGTCGTGCACCGCGACAAAGAGCTGATGGCGCAGGCCGCGGCGGCCCGGCTGATCACGAAGATCGTGGACGCGCAGGCCTCCCGGGGCTCGGCGTCCGTGGTCCTCACGGGCGGCCGCAACGGCAACGGCCTGCTGGCCGCCCTGGCCGCGGCACCCGCCCGGGACGCCGTCGACTGGAGCCGGCTCGACCTCTGGTGGGGCGACGAGCGGTTCCTGCCCGAGGGCGACCCGGAGCGCAACATCACGCAGGCGAGGGAGGCACTCCTCGACTCGGTGCCGCTCGATCCGAAGCGGGTGCACGCGATGCCCGCGTCGGACGGCCCCCACGGCGCCGACGTCGACGCGGCGGCGGCCTCGTACGCGGAGGAACTGGCGCGGGCGGCAGGGCCGGAGAACCACGGCCCCGTGCCGACGTTCGACGTGCTGATGCTCGGCGTCGGCCCTGACACGCATGTCGCCTCGCTGTTCCCGGAGTTGCCGGCGGTACGCGAGACGGAGCGGACGGTCGTGGGCGTCCACGGGGCGCCCAAGCCGCCGCCGACGCGGGTGACGCTGACGTTGCCGGCGATTCGCTCCGCCCGTGAGGTGTGGCTTCTCGCGGCCGGGGAGGACAAGGCCCAGGCGGCGGCGATCGCGTTGTCGGGAGCCGGGGAGATCCAGGCTCCGGCGGCGGGGGCGTACGGGCGTAGCCGGACGCTGTGGCTGCTGGACGCTGCTGCTGCTTCGGGGCTGCCCCGTTCCTTGTATCCGCCGGCGTCGGCCTGACATACCAGGGGACTCCCCCTGGACCCCCGGTCCTTCGCCCACCCACCACCCGAAGCGGTCAGCCAGGAGGCTGGGGTGGGCACAGGTCCGGGGATCCAAGGGGCGGAGCCCCTTGGTACTGCGGCTACTTGACCGACCCCGCCATCACACCCTGCACAAAGTGCTTCTGGAACGCGAAGAACACGACGACAGGCACGACCAGCGACACGAACGCCCCCGGCGCCAGCACATCGATGTTGCTGCCGAACTGCCGGATCTGCGACTGGAGTTCCACGGTCAACGGCTGCGACGCACTGTCCGCGAACAGCAGCGCCACCAGCATGTCGTTCCACACCCACAGGAACTGGAAGATGGCCAGGGAGGCGATCGCCGGCCGCCCCACGGGCAGCACGAGCCGCGTGAAGATACGCCACTCACTCCCCCCGTCCATGCGCGCGGCCTCCAGCATCTCCTTCGGTATCTCGGCGAAGTAGTTCCGCAGCAGGAACACCGCGAACGGCAGCCCGTAGGCGACGTGGAAGAGCACCACACCCGGGATCGTCCCGAACAGCCCCAGCTGCCCGAAGAGTTTCGCGACCGGCAGCAGCCCGATCTGCACGGGCACCACCAGCAACGCGACCACGACCAGGAAGACCGTCTCCCGCCCGGGGAAGTCCAGCCACGCGAAGGCATACCCCGCGAGCGCCGCGATGACGACGACCAGCGCCGTCGTCGGCACCGAGATCAGCACCGTGTTCCAGAACGCCTGGGTGATCCCGGCGTTCCCCAGCAGCTCCGAGTAGTTGTCGAAGGACAGCTGCCCGGGGCTGGTGAACACCGTCCACCAGCCGCCCTTCGCTGTGTCCTCGGCGGACCGCATCGAGGACAGGAACAGCCCGGCCAGCGGCGTCATCCACACCAGGCCCACGATCACGAGGAAGGCCTGGACGACCCCGTTGCCCAACCCGCGCCGAACCGCGTTCATCGGTTACTCCTTCGGAAGCGGCGGACGTTGAACACCATGGCCGGAACCACCAGCAGCAGGAGCAGCACACCCAGCGCGCTGCCGAGGCCCTGGTTGTTGCCGCCGCCGAACGACACCAGCCACATCTGCGTCGCGAGCACGGTCGCGTCCTCCTGCACCGGCCCGGGCGCGATGATGTAGACGAGGTCGAACACCTTCATCACGTTGATCACCAGGGTGATGAAGACGACCGTCAGGACGGGCGCCAGCAACGGCACCGTGATCCGCCGGAAGATCTGCCACTCGTTGGCGCCGTCCATCCGCGCCGCCTCCAGCGTGTCCCGCGGGAGCGTCGCCAGGCCGGCGCCGATGAGCACCATGGAGAAGCCGGTCCAGATCCACAGGTACGCGCCGATGATCGCCGGTGTGACCAGCGCCGGTCCGAGCCAGGAGACGCCCTCGTAGGGCGGGGCGAAGTTGGACGCCGGCAACTGCACAGCGTAGGAGCCCTGTTCGAGTCCCTCGAAGCGGAAGGAGCCGTCGGACGCGGTGGTCGCCGTGGCGACCGGCTTGCCGTCGCGCACCGCCTCGACCTTCATCTCGGGCAGTCCGCTCTCCCGCCGGTCGACCTTGCCCTGCTCTCCTCCCCCGCCGGGCGTGAAGTCCAGGTAGACCACCCCGCGCACTTCGTCGGAGGCGGCCTTCTGCCCCGCCGCCGCGTACGCGGGCTTCGTGCCGCCCGGCAGGTCGTCGGGCAGTACCCCGACGAGACCGAGCGTCACCGCGTCCCCGGGCGCCACGTTCGCACCCGTGCGGTACGACCCGTCCTTCTCCTTCGTCAGCCCCTGCCCGTCACGCGCCCGGGCCGTCGGATAGGACGAGGAGCCCTCGAACGCGTCGTGGACGGAGACCACCGCCGCGTTGAGGACGCCCTTGTCGGGGTCCTCGTCGTAGGCGAGCCGGAAGATGATGCCGGCCGCGAGGAAGGAGACCGCCATCGGCATGAAGAGGAGCAGCTTGAAGGCCGTGGCCCAGCGGACCTTCTCCACCAGCACAGCCAGGATCAGCCCGAGGCCGGTCAGCAGGGCCGGTGCGACCACGACCCAGATGGCCGTGTTGCGGACGGCGTTGAGGGTCGCCGGGTCGCTGAACATCTCGGCGTAGTTGTCGCCGCCGACGAAGGTCGTCCCAGAGGCGTCGAAGAAACTGCGGCCGATGCTGAACAGCACGGGGTAGACGACGAGCGCGCCGAGCAGCAGCAACGCGGGCAGCACGAACAGCAGGGCGATGACCTTGCCGCGCCGGCGCAGTCGCCGCGTACGGTCGGCGATCGTGCCGGGCGGCGGGGGACTCGTCTCTTTCACGAGGGTCGCTGTCATGACCTATCAGTCCTGGTAAACCTTGGCCGCCGCGGCCTCCAGCTTCGCCGCGGTGCCCTTCGGGTCGGACGGGTCGCGCAGGAAGTCCTGGAGGAGCTTCCACTCGCCGGTGCCCTTCGTCCCGCCGAAGGCCGCCGGGGCCTGGTCCGACATGTCGAAGCGGACCGAGTCCCCGGCCTCGACGAGGGACTTGGCGGTGGCACGGGTGACGTCGTCGCCGTACTTCGCGAGGTCGAGTTCCTTGTTCGGGGAGAGGAAGCCGCCCGCCTCGGCCCACACCGCGGAGGCCTCCGGTGTGGCCAGGTACTCCGTGAGGGCCTGCGCGGCCTTCTGGTTCTTGCCGTCCTTCAGGACGGCGGCCGCGTCACCGCCGCTGACGACCGGCGCCTCACCGCCGCCGACCGCGGGGAACGGGAAGAAGTTCGCGTCCTTCCCGACGGTCTTGCCGAACTGGTCCTTGGCGACGCCGGCCACGAAGTCGCCCTCGTAGACCATGCCGGCCTCGGGCTCCGGCCCGAAGACCTTCTCCACGGAGCCGGGGAAGTCGGTGTTCAGCGCGCCCTTCTGACCGCCGGCGATGAGCTGCTTGTCCTCGAAGAGCTTGCCGAGCGTGGTGAGCGCGTCGACGACCGACGCGTCGGTCCACTTCAGCTTGTGCGCGGCGAGGGCGTCGTACTTCTCGGGTCCGGCCTGGGACAGGTAGACGTTCTCGAACCAGTCGGTGAGGGTCCAGCCGTCCTGCCCGGCGACGGAGAACGCGGCGAGCCCGGAGTCCGACACGGTCTGCCCGGCCTTGAGCATCTCGTCGTACGACTTCGGCGGCTTCACGCCGGCCTGGGCGAGGGCGTCGGGGCTGTACCAGACGGTCGACTTGTGGGCGGCCTTGAAGTAGAGGCCGTAGAGGGTGCCGTCGACGCTGCCGTACTCCTTCCACACGGGGGCGTATCCCGAGTCCACGGACTGCTCGGTCTTCTTCGACAGCGGCTTCAGCCAGCCCTTGGCGGCGAACTGCTTGAGCACGCCGACCTGCGGGACCATCACGACGTCGGGAGCGTTGCCGCCCTCGATCTTGCTGCCGACGACGGTGGAGACGTTGTCGCCGGTGGACGTGAACTGCGTCTTGGCGCCGGTCTTCTCGGTGAAGGCGTCCAGCACCTTCTGGAAGTTCTTCTGCTCGGTGCCGGACCAGACGCCGGCCACGGTGACCGTCTGGCCGCTGAGCGCCTTGTCGCCGCCGCCTGCCGTGACGGGGCCGCCGCCGCAGGCGGTCGCGCCGAGCGCGAGGGCGAGGGCGGTGCAGCCGGCGAGCAGGGTGGTACGTCGTCGCATCATCGTTGATGTCCCTTCGGGGAATTGACTCGCGGGGAGTTCAAAAACGGAGAGTTCAGGAACGGATCCACCAGGCGGCCGTGGAGCCGGGCAGTACCCCGGCGGGGCACGGGCCGCTGGCGAGCAGAGGGGTGCCGGGGACCGGCGCGGGGGTGGGTGCCGTACCGAAGTTGACGGCGCACACCAGGTCGTCGCCGCGGGCGAAGGCCAGGACGCCGGGCGGGGCGTCCAGCCAGCGCAGTGTGCCCTCGCCCAGCTGGGGCAGGGTGCCGCGCAGTTGGAGGCCGTCGCGGTACAGGTGCCAGAAGGAGCGGGTGTCGGCGAGGGCGCGGTCGGTGGCGTACTCGGCGAAGTACTCCGGCTGCGGCAGCCACGGCTTGGCGCTCTCCACGCCGGAGGTGAAGCCGAAGGGCGAGGCCTGCCCGGACCAGGGCAGCGGCACCCGGCAGCCGTCACGGATCCGGGCCCGGCTGCCGGTGCGGTGGAAGATCGGGTCGGTGAGCACGTCGTCGGGCAGGTCCACGACCTCGGGCAGGCCGAGCTCCTCGCCCTGGTAGATGTAGGCGGCGCCGGGCAGTGCCAGCATCAGCAGCGCGGCGGCGCGGGCCCGGGCGGCACCGAGGCCGCTGCCTTCCGTGGCGGGTTCGCCGTAGCGGGTGACGGTGCGGACCTGGTCGTGGTTGTTGAGGACCCAGGTGACGGTCGAGCCGGTCCCGGCGATGTCCTGCATGGCCTCGGAGATGACCTTCTGGAAGGCGTCGGGGTCCCAGGGGGCGCTGAGCAGGTCGAAGAAGAAGGCCTGATGGAGCTCGTCCGGGCGGACGTACCGGGCGTGCTCGCGGGCGGTCGGGACGGAGACCTCGCCGACGAGGAGGCGTTCGCAGCCGTCGCGCTCGGTGTAGTCCTCGCATATGGAGCGCCAGCGGCGCCACACCTCGTGCACCTCGGGCTGGTTCCAGGCGAGCGGGTTGACCGAGTCGCGGGTGCGGGCGTCGGCCTCCGGGTCGTCGGAGTCGGGCAGCTCGAGGTGCTTGTAGAGGCCGGCGGCGACGTCGATGCGGAAGCCGTCGACGCCCCGGTCCAGCCAGAAGCGCAGCACCCGGTCGAACTCGGCGGCGACCTCCGGGTCGCGCCAGTTCCAGTCGGGCTGCTCGGGCGTGAACATGTGCAGGTACCACTGGCCGGGCCGCCCGTCCGCCTCGGTCACCCGGCTCCACGCCGGGCCGCCGAACATCGCGTGCCAGTTGTTGGGCGGCTCGTCGCCGTCCGGGCCGCGGCCGTCGGCGAAGTGGAAGCGGGCGCGGGCCTCGCTGCCGGGAGCAGCGGCGAGGGCCTCGCGGAACCAGGGGTGCTCGCTGGAGCAGTGGTTCGGGACGATGTCGAGCAGCACCTTGACGCCGAGCCGCCGCGCGGCCCCGGCCAGCAGGTCGAACTCGGCGAGGTCGCCGAAGAGCGGGTCGACGTCGCAGTAGTCGGCCACGTCGTAGCCGTGGTCGTGCTGCGGCGAGGGATAGAAGGGGCTCAGCCAGATCCCGTCGACGCCGAGCTTCTTCAGATACGGCAGTCCGGCCCGGACGCCGGCGAGATCACCGATGCCGTCGCCGGTGCTGTCGAGGAAGCTGCGGACGTAGACCTGGTAGATCACTGCGTCACGCCACCAGTGGTGCCTGTTCAACCCATCGACCTGTCTCTGAGGAGGGCAGCGGTTATGCATGCATGTTAAGTAGGCGTGTCGAGAGGGTGTCAATGAAAAGGCAGAAGCTACCGGGAAGTTGAGGTAGTAAAATTGGGTGCGAATCGGGCATATCTCAGCCAGATGAGACGTCCGCGTTACCTAACAAGTAACTAGAAGCGGATCGCTGGAAGCCCTAGCCGCGCGAGATGACGGCGAGTTCCCGTGCCAGACGGCGCACCGCCGCCGTCGGCGTCTCGTGCCCGGCCATCGCGTCGTGCACGACCGCCTGGACGACCAGGCTGACCTGGTCGTAGCGCGGGCTCTTGGGACGCGGGGCGGCGGCGAGCACGCTCTCGCGCAGGGTCGGCAGATACGGAAACCTGCGGATGAGCTGCGGGTCCTTGTAGAGATCGGCCCGTACGGGCGGCAGCGCGCCACGGGTGAGGACCTGCCGCTGGACACGCTCGCTGGTGAGGTAGGCGATCAGACGGGCGGCCGAGTCGGGATGGCGGGCGTGTGAGCTGACGGCCAGGTTGGAGCCACCGAGGACGCTGGTCCCCGGCCCGTCCCGTCCGGGCAGCGGCACGGCGCCGATCTTCCCGGCGACCGGGGAGCCCGGGGCGGAGGCGCCGACGTACGCGTACGGCCAGTTCCGAAGGAAGAGCAGCCGGCCGTCCTGGAAGGCCTGCTTGGACTCCTCCTCCTTGTAGGCCAGCGCCTCTTTCGGGATCCAGCCCTCGCGCACTCCGCGCGCCAGGAACCCGATGCCCTCGCGGGCCGCCGCCGAGTCGACGGTGACGCGCTCGCCCTCGTCGCCGAGGATCGAACCGCCCGCGGAGTAGACGGCCTCGGCCGCGTTGACGGTGAGGCCCTCGTAGGGAAGGAACTGCCCGGCGTAGCCGTCGAGGCCGTGCTTCGGGGCGATGGTCTTCGCGTACCGCTCCAGCTCCGCCCAGGTGCGCGGCGGCGCGACGCCCTCCTCGGCGAGGACGTCCTTGCGGTAGAGGAGCAGGCCGGCGTTGGTGACGTACGGGACGGCGTACAGCTGTCCGTCGTAGGTCGCCGTGCCGACGACAGGCGGGAGGAAGGTCTTCAGCGGGAAGCGGTCACGGGGCAGGGGCCTGATCCAGCCCGCGGCGGCGAACTCCGAGGTCCAGTTGACGTCGATGTTGAGCACGTCGAACCGGCTGCGGTCGCCGTCGCGCAGGTCGGTGGCCATCTGCGCCTGGGTCTCGTCGGCCGAGTCGGGCAGCTCGACGAGGGTCACCTTCTCGCCGGGGTGGGTGCGGTTCCAGCCCTCCAGCAGGGGGCCGAGATAGCCGGTGAGGTCTCCGGCGGTGGCCAGGGTGAGCGGTCCGCGACCGCCGTCGGCCGGCTCGCCCGCCTGTGCCCCGGCGGCGACGTAGCCGGTCATGACCACGACGAGAACGAGAAGGCCCCTACCCGCGGCATGGATCCACCGCATAGGTTCCTCCCTGTACACCGGCGTCGGGCTCCCTTGCCCGGAATCAGAGGCCATGTATACCTGTTAGGTATGGGCGATACTAGGGTCTGGAGCACATTGACCGGACAGGAGGACTGCACGCGTGCGCCTGCACCTCCTGGCACTCCTCGCCCGCGGTCCCGCCCACGGCTACGAGCTCAAGCAGGACCTTGAGCAACTGCTGGGCTCCGCGTACCCTCAGCCGAATGTCGGCCAGATCTATGTGACCCTCGGCCGCCTCGAGAAGTCGGGACTGATCGAGGGCGAGGACGTGGCGCAGTCCAGTCGGCCCAACAAAAAGGTCTACCACCTCACCGACGCCGGGCGGGAGGCGCTGCGCGCCTGGTTCGAGGAGCCCGAGGACGAGCCGCGGGTACGGGACGACTTCTTCATGAAGCTGGCGCTCGCTCCGCAGACCGGGCTCGCCGACCAGGTCTCCCTGATCAACCACCAGCGGCGCCAGTATCTGAACACCATGCGGCAGCTGTCGAAGCTGGCCGCCGCCGAAGACCGCGACAACCGCATCGCGCATCTGCTGATAGAGGGCGCGATGCTGCACCTGCAGGCCGATCTCGACTGGCTGGAGCGGTGCCAGGAAGAGCTGGAGGAGCTGGAGTGAGCGACGACCGTCCCGCTCCTGTGCTGCGCGCCGAGGGGCTGGTGAAGACCCACCACGGCGAGGGCGCGCCCGCCCATGCCGTGCGCGGGGTGGACCTGTGCGTACGGCAGGGCGAGTTCGTGGCGATCACCGGCCCGTCCGGCGCCGGGAAGTCGACACTGCTGCATCTGCTCGGCGGGCTCCAGCGGCCGGACGCGGGCCGGCTCTGGCTCGACGGCGAGTCCACCGACACCTACGGCGAGGCCCGCTGGGCGGTGGAACGCAGGAAGCGGATCGGGATCGTCTTCCAGTTCTTCAACCTCGTGTCCAACCTGTCCGTCGCCGACAACGTGGAGCTGCCCGCCCTGCTCGCCGGCAGCTCGCCGAAGCGGGCGCGCACCGAGCGCGAGCAGCTGCTGGCAGAGCTGGGCCTGACGGGCAAGGAGCGGAGCATGCCGGGCGAGCTGTCCGGCGGTGAGCAGCAGCGGGTCGCCCTGGCCCGGGCCCTGGTCAACCATCCCCCGCTGCTGCTGGCGGACGAACCGGCCGGCAGCCTCGACAGCAAGGGCACCCGCGAGGTGATGCGGCTGCTGTCCCGCTTCCACCAGCGCGGCCAGACGATCCTGCTGGTCACCCATGACGCGCGGCTGGCGAGCGCCGCGGACCGGGTGATCAGCTTCTTCGACGGCCGGATCGCCGACGACGCGGAACTCGACGGCGGCACGCCCCCGCGCCGGTCCGGCATCTCCGGTGTGCTGGAACTCAAGGACTGACATGCGGGTGTACGACGGCTGCGCCACGAGTGGGCCGAGGGGCCGGGTGCCCGACCGCCCGGCGCCCGGGCCGAGAGGCTGAGGCCCGTGCGAGCCACCCTGCGCTGGGCGCACTCCGATCTGCGCACGCACCGCGGCGAGGCACTGTTCCTCGTCCTCGCCACCGCGGGCATCGTCGCCTCGCTGCTGCTGGCCACGGCCCTGTTCGGGTACGCGACCAACCCCTGGCAGCGCGTGTTCACGCAGTCGCACGGCGCGCATGTGTGGCTGCACACCGACACCGCCGCCGACACCGGGAAACTGGCCGGTCTCGACGGCGTCGACTCCGTCGCCGGGCCCTATCCCACCGCCGCCGCCACCGTCTCCTCACGGGGCAGCCGCGCGGCCGTCGAGCTGCGCGGCACCCCGGAACGACCCTCCGTCGGCAGCCCGCCGGTCGTCTCCGGGCACTGGCTCGACCCCGCGACACCGAACGGTGTGGTCCTGGAGAGCCGCCTCGCCCGCGCCCTGCTGGCCGAGCCCGGCGACACCCTCACCGTGCCCGGCACCGCCCGCGAGCTCACCGTCGTCGGGCTCGCCGACAGCGCCGAGCCGCGCTACCGGCCCGGTGAGCAGCCGGGCCTGGTGTGGGCCCTGCCGTCGGCCGTGCCGGACCCCGGCGGCCAGGCGATCGGGCTGCGTCTGACGGACCCCGGCGACACCTCCTACGTCGTGCAGCGTGCCGTGACCATGCTGGGAGCCGGGTCGATCGGCGAGGTCTCCACCTGGCAGCAGGCACGCGCCGAGGCCCAGGGCGACAACCGGCTCCTCGGCCAGGTGCTGGGCCTGTTCGGGCTGGGCGCGCTGGTCGCCGCCGGGCTCGCCGTGCACGGGGCGATCAGCACCCGTATCCGCGGCCATCTGCGGGACCTCTCCGTGCTGAAGGCGATCGGCTTCACCCCGGGGCAGGTGGTCCGCGTCTTCCTGCTCCAGCACCTCGCCTACGCCCTGCTGGGCGCCGTGGCCGCCGCCGCGCTCGCCGAGGCCCTGGGCAGCCGGATCCCCGGGCGGCTCGGGGACGCGGTCGGCGTGTGGCAGGGCCTTCCCGGGCACACCGTGGCGCTGGTCGTGGTCCCGGTGGGCGCGGTGCTGTTCATCGGCGCGACCACCGGTCTTGCCGCGTGGCGGGCGGGACGGGTGCCGCCGGTGCCGGTGCCCAGGCCCGCAGCGGCGCTGGGCGGGCGGTTGACCGGGGCGACGGGCCGGAGCCGCCGCGCCGGCGGCCTGCGCCGCGTCCTCGGACTCCCACCCGCGGCTCCACGCACCGGACAGCTGTCCGGCATGGCCCGCCGGGCACTCGGCCTGCGGATTCTGCCCGCGCTGGTGCTGGGCTGGCACAAGGCGTTCGCCCGCCGCCCCCGCTCCCTGGCCACGGTCGCCCGTCTCACGCTGCCGCTGCTGCTGATCGTCGTGGCGATGAGCGCGTGGACCACCATCGACCGCTTCCACAGCGAGCCGGAGCAGATCGGCCTGCCCACCTCGCTCAGCGTCCGCGCCGACACCGGCCTGAGCGAACGGCGGACCCGCGCCCTCCTGGAACACGACCCGCAGGTCGCCGCCGCCTACCCCGGTGTCGAGACGGCCGCCCTGGTCCCGGGCCAGACGGCGACCATCGCCCTGCGCGGCCTCGGCACCCACCAGGACCCCTACCCGTACACCCTCGCCGAGGGCCGCGCCGCCCGCGGTGCCGACGAGGCGGTGGCCGGGCAGGGGCTGCTCGACCTGCTGGACGTGCGCGTCGGCGACTGGGTGCGGATGACCGTCGGCGACCAGCCGCAGATCCTGCACATCGTGGGCCGCAGCATCGAGCCGGAGAACGCCGGCCGGGTCATCTCCACGTCCCTCGACACCCTCCGCGCGAACGACCCCGGGCTCCGCCCGACCCTCTACGAGCTGCGGCTGGACCCCGGCTCCGACCCGGGGGAGGTCGCCGACCGGCTCGCCACAGCCGGGCGCGGGCATCTGGACGTGCACCCGGTGGCCAACCCCGCCGACGGGCTCTCCCCGCTGCGCGCCGTCGTCGCCGGGCTGATCGCCGTGCTCGCCCTCATCGGTCTCATCGAACTGCTGACCGCGATCGGCGGCGCCGTCCGCGAGGGCGAACGGGACCTCCTGGCACTGAAGGCCATCGGCCTGTCCCCCCGCCAGATCACGGCGATCACGGTCACGGCCACCGGCTGTACGGCCCTGGCGGCCGTGCTCGCCGCCACCGCCCTGGGCCTGCCGCTCGCCCACTGGCTCATCGACGCCCAGGGCAGATCGAGCGGGATCGGCGCCGGGATCGCCCAGGGCCCGTCGGCCCTCCTCATGGTGCCGCTGGGAGCGGCCGCGGTGCTCTGCGCGGCCGCTCTGGCCGCCCTGCCCGCGGCCCGCGCCGCACGCCGCCGGCTCGCGGACACCCTGAGCGCGGTCGCCTGACCTCGGCTTCGGCGGCTTCGCCGGTCAGCCGCCGGCCCGGGCCACGTCCTGGGGCTTCAACAGGGACCGGGCCGTCAGCCCGCAATCACTCCCGGCCGCGCACCTCCCGGTAGGCCGCGACCAGCGCCTTCGTGGAGGCGTCCAGGCCCTCGACCTCGGCGCCCTCGGTCAGCGCGGGCTCGACACGCTTGGCGAGGACCTTGCCCAGCTCCACGCCCCACTGGTCGAAGGAGTCGATGTTCCACACCGCGCCCTGCACGAACACCTTGTGCTCGTAGAGGGCGACCAGCTGGCCGAGGACGGACGGCGTCAGCTCGGGCGCCAGGATCGTGGTCGTCGGGTGGTTGCCCTGGAACGTCTTGTGCGGCACCAGTTCCTCCGCCACCCCCTCGGCCCGTACCTCCTGCGGCGTCTTGCCGAAGGCGAGCGCCTGCGTCTGGGCGAAGAAGTTGGCCATCAGCAGGTCGTGCTGCGCCTTGAGTTCGTCGCTCAGCTCGGCGACCGGCCGGGCGAAGCCGATGAAGTCCGCCGGGATCAGCTTCGTGCCCTGGTGGATGAGCTGGTAGTAGGCGTGCTGCCCGTTGGTGCCCGGCGTGCCCCACACCACCGGCCCCGTCTGCCACTCCACCTCACGCCCGTCCCGGTCCACGTACTTGCCGTTGGACTCCATGTCGAGCTGCTGGAGGTAGGCGGTGAACTTGGAGAGGTAGTGGCTGTACGGCAGCACCGCGTGCGACTGGGCGTCGTGGAAGTTGCCGTACCAGATGCCCAGCAGGCCGAGCAGCAGCGGCACATTGGACTCGGCGGGCGCGGTCCTGAAGTGCTCGTCGACGATCCGGAACCCGTCGAGCATCTCCCGGAAGCGGTCCGGTCCGATGGCGATCATCAGCGACAGGCCGATCGCGGAGACGTACGAGTAGCGGCCGCCGACCCAGTCCCAGAACTCGAACATGTTGGCCGTGTCGATGCCGAACCCGGCGACCTTCTCGGCGTTCGTCGACAGGGCGACGAAGTGCCGGGCGACGGCGGCCTCTCCCCCATCGAGCGCGGCCAGCAGCCAGCTTCGGGCGGAGGTGGCGTTGGTGACCGTCTCGATGGTGGTGAAGGTCTTGGACGCGACGACGAACAGCGTCTCCGCCGGGTCCAGGTCCCTGACCGCCTCGTGCAGGTCGGCGCCGTCCACGTTCGACACGAAGCGGAACGTCATCGAGCGGTCCGTGTAGGCGCGCAGCACCTCGTACGCCATCGCGGGGCCGAGGTCGGAGCCGCCGATGCCGATGTTGACGACGTTGCGGATGCGCTTGCCGGTGTGGCCGGTCCACTCCCCGGAGCGGACGCGGTCGGCGAAGCCCGCCATCCTGTCGAGCACGGCGTGCACGCCCGGCACCACGTTCTCGCCGTCGGCCTCGATCACCGCGTCCCGGGGCGCCCGCAGCGCGGTGTGCAGCACGGACCGGTCCTCGGTGGTGTTGATCTTCTCTCCGCGGAACATGGCGTCCCGGAGCCCGAAGACATCGGTGGCGGCGGCCAGTTCCCGCAGCAGGCGCAGGGTGTCGTCGGTGACGAGGTGCTTGGAGTAGTCGACGTACAGGTCACCGACCCGGAGGGCGTACGCGGTGCCGCGGCCGGGCTCGGCGGCGAACAGCTCGCGCAGCCTGACCTCGCCCAGCTCCTCGCGGTGCTTGGCCAGTGCCGTCCACTCGGGCGTCTGGTTGAGCCTGGTACGGCCGTCTGCGTTCATCTCGGACTTCAGCCTTCTTTCCTGTCCTGCCTGCGCACCTTGCCCCGCTGCCGGTCCCAACCTAATTGATCAGCGCGTGGCGTCGGTGGTCGTGGCACCGTCGTCCGGTTCAACAACAGATACGTTCGCGTGGAGCGTGGGTATCAGTGCGATGACGGCCAGCAGGAAGAAGGCGGCGGTGAGCAGGGGCGGGGTGTTCGGGCCCCAGGCGGTGGCGACGGCTCCGCCCAGCAGGGCTCCGAGGGGTACTCCGGCGAAGGCCAGGGTGCGGAAGGCCGAGCTGACCCGGCCCAGCAGTCCGGCGGGGCTGCGCTCCTGCATCAGCGTCGTCGTGTTGACGTTCCACACCATGCCCATGAGCCCGAAGACGGCCAGCATCCCCACCAGCACGGTCAGGCTGCGCACGGTGCCCATGACGACGAGGGCCGCGGTCTGCACCGACCCCGCGATCAGCACCGACCGCAGCCGGCCGAGCCGCGCCACCAGCCGGCTGTTCACCACTCCCCCGGCCAGGCTGCCCAGGGTGACGGCGGTGCCCGCCGCCGCGTAGCCCGCGGGGCCCGCCTCCAGCCAGTCGGTGACGAGGACGACCAGCAGGGCGAGCAGGGTGCCCATGCCGATGTTGCACAGGGCCGTGGCGGCGCACAGGCTGCGCAGGGCGCGGTCGCGCCACAGGGTGCGCAGCCCCTGCGCGATCTCGCGGCGCAGGGTGCTGCCTTCCGGCCTCGGCTCACGGTCGGTCCCGTCGGCCGGCAGTGTGGCGATCAGTGCGGCGGCCACCAGGAAGGTCACCGCGTCGGCCGCGAAGGGCACGGCGGCCCCCGCCGCCAGCAGCAGCGGCACGACCGGCCCGCCCAGCAGGCCGCCCGCGACGCGCTGGCCGGTCATCAGCCGGGCGTTGGCACTGCCCAACGCGTCCCGGTCGACCAGGGCGGGCAGCAGCGCGGTCGCGGCGTTGTCGAAGAGGGTCTGGAGGGTGGTGAGCGCCACGGCCAGCACGATGAGCAGGCCGATCGAGGCGTGGCCGAGCGCGACGGCCACGGCGAAGGCGGCGACCAGCAGGCCGCGTAACGCATCCACCATCCACATGGCGCGCCGCTGGTCCACTCGGTCGGCGACGGCCCCGCCGAGCAGTCCGAAGACGATCCAGGGCAGATAGCCGCAGGCCGTGACGGAGGCGATGAGCAGCGGCTCGTCGGTCAGTGTGACGGCCAGCAGGGGCAGCGCGGCCGTACGCAGCGCGTCACCGAAGCTGGACAGGACGGCAGCGCTCCACAGCCGTCCGAAACCCCCGCGCCACGCGGGCGCGCGCACGCTCCCCACCTCGACCGTCGCCACTGTTCCCCCTCACGGTTCGCCCGATGCACAAACCGTAGAGGGCACCACTGACAATCGGTCCGCGAGCGGACCGCGGCGGGGCTCGGAAGCCAGCTCCGGCCGGGCACCCAGTGGTGTCCGGCCGGTCTCGACTCCTAGATCTCGCCCCGCAGTTTGGCGAGCGCCTCGGCGAGGATCGCCTCGCCGTCCGCGTCGCTGCGCCGCTCCCGTACATACGCCAGGTGCGTCTTGTAGGGCTCGGTGCGCGGCGGGTCCGGCGGGTTGTCCCGGTCCTGGCCGGCCGGGAATCCGCAGCGGGGACAGTCCCAGGTTTCGGGCACCTGCGCGTCGCTGGCGAAGCTCGGCTGGGTCTCGTGTCCGTTGGAGCACCAGAAGGAGATGCGCAGCCGCGGCGCGGACTCGCCGCGCTCGGCCTCGCCCATCGGCCCCGCCCCGACCCGGCTTCCCCGGATCGCGTTGCCACTTGCCACGGTCGTAACTCCCTGCGTGATGGTGCCGCGAAGCGAGTCGGCGTTCCGCTTCGCCGCGAGCGCCTCAGTCTACGTAAGGCCCAACGCGCGTCCAGTGATTGGAGTTACAACCCTCACACGAAGACGCAAGCCCCATGATAGGCCGCGCTCAGCGGCGCGTACCGGACATGGGGCTTGCGAAGGAGTTCCGTGCGGCTTGCGCCTCGGTCAGTTGTTCACCTTCATCAGGATGCCGAGCACGACAATGCACGCGAACCAGCCCAGACCGACCACAACGGTGATCCGGTCGAGGTTGCGCTCGGCGACCGAGGAGCCGCCGACGGAGGACTGCATGCCGCCACCGAACATGTCGGAGAGGCCGCCGCCCTTCCCCTTGTGCATCAGCACCAGCAGCATCAGCAGCAGGCTGAAGACGATCAGGGCGATCGAGAACCCCAAAACCACGGCTGGACCAACTTCCTCGGATTCGGATGGACGACGCGGGGCCCAGCACAGTGCTGGACCCCGCAAGGGTACGACGGATCGCCGCTACCGCATACTCACTGGTCGCGGAAGCGCACGATCTTGACGAACTCGTCGGCGTCCAGCGAGGCGCCGCCGACCAGGGCGCCGTCGATGTCGGCCTGGGCCATGATCTCGGCGACGTTGCCCGCCTTGACCGAGCCGCCGTACTGGATGCGGACCTTGTCGGCCAGGTCCTGCGAGTACAGCTCGGCGATCTTGCCGCGGATCGCCGAGCAGACCTCCTGGGCGTCCCCGGCCCCGCAGACCTTGCCGGTGCCGATGGCCCAGACGGGCTCGTAGGCGATCACGACGGTCTCGGCCTGCTCGGCGGGGAGGTCCTTCAGACCGCCCTCGACCTGGGCGAGGGTGTGGGAGACGTGGTTGCCCGCCTCGCGGATCTCCAGTTCCTCGCCGACGCACAGGATGGGCGTCAGACCGTGCTTGTAGGCGGCCTTGACCTTGGCGTTCACCAGCTCGTCGGTCTCGGCGTGGTACTGGCGGCGCTCGCTGTGGCCGATCGCGACGTACGAGCACTTCAGCTTGGCCAGCATCGGGCCGGAGATCTCGCCGGTGAAGGCGCCGCCGTCGTGCGCCGAGATGTCCTGGGCGCCGTACTTGATCTTGAGCTTGTCGCCGTCGACCAGGGTCTGCACGGAGCGCAGGTCGGTGAAGGGCGGCAGGACGGCGACCTCGACGGCCTCGTAGTCCTTGTCGGCCAGGGCGAAGGCGAGCTTCTGGACGTGGGCGATGGCCTCGAGGTGGTTGAGGTTCATCTTCCAGTTGCCCGCCATCAGCGGCGTGCGCGCGGTCATGTGGGTCAGTCCTCCAGTGCGGCGAGGCCGGGGAGCGTCTTGCCCTCGAGGTATTCGAGGGAGGCGCCGCCACCGGTCGAGATGTGGCCGAATGCCGTCTCGTCGAAGCCCAGGGTGCGCACGGCGGCGGCGGAGTCGCCACCGCCGACCACGGTGAAGCCCTTGGATTCGACGAGTGCCTGGGCGACCGCCTTGGTGCCCTCGGCGTAGTCGGGGTGCTCGAAGACGCCCATGGGCCCGTTCCAGAAGACGGTGGCGGCGTCGGCGAGCTTGGACGCGTACAGCTTGCAGGTCTCGGGCCCGTTGTCGAGGCCCATCCGGTCGGCCGGGATGGCGTCCGCGGCGACGGTCGTGGGGTTGGCCGGGGCCTTGGTCTTCAGGTCCGGGAACTCGGTCGCGACGAGAATGTCCACCGGCAGGACCAGCTCGACGCCGGTCTTCTCGGCCCGCTCCATGTACTCCTGGACAGCGGGGATCTGGTCCTCCTGAAGGAGGGAGATGCCGACCTCGTAGCCCTTGGCCTTGAGGAAGGTGTAGGCCATCCCGCCGCCGATGAGGATGCGGTCGGCCTTGCCGAGCAGCTGGTCGATCACGGCGAGCTTGTCGGAGACCTTGGCCCCGCCGAGCGCGACGACGTAGGGCCGCTGGACCTCGTCGGTGAGCTTCCTGAGGACGCCGACCTCGGTCGCGATGAGGTAGCCGGCGTAGTGCGGCAGCCGGGCCGGGAGGTCGTACACGGAGGCGTGCTTGCGGTGTACGGCTCCGAAGCCGTCGCCGACGTAGACGTCGGCGAGGTCCGCGAGCCGGTCGGCGAAGGCGCCGCGCTCGGCGTCGTCCTTGCTCGTCTCGCCGGCGTTGAAGCGCAGGTTCTCGACGACGGCGACCTGGCCGTCGGTGAGGGCGGCGACCGTGGCCCGGGCGGACTCGCCGACCGTGTCGGTCGCGAAGGCCACGTCGGCGCCGAGGAGTTCACCGAGGCGCGCGGCGGCGGGGGCGAGGGAGAATGCCGGGTCCGGGGCGCCCTTGGGGCGGCCCAGGTGGGAGGCGACGACCACGCGGGCGCCCGCCTCGGCGAGGGCCTTGACCGTGGGCAGCACGGCGCGGATACGGCCGTCGTCGGTGATCGACGTGCCGTCCAGCGGCACGTTCAGGTCGGCGCGGACGAAGACCCGCTTGCCCACGACCCCTTCGGCGAGGAGTTCGTCGATCGTCTTCATGAGTGGACTCCTGAAAGAGCTCGTGATCGCTCGTAAGCGCTCGTGATCGAACAGCTCTGATCTGTACGTGCGTCAGGGCTCGGGGGGGGGGGGCCCCCGCCCCCCCCCCCCCCCCCCCCCCCGGTTGTGGCTTCTTTTTTTCTTCGAAAGCGTTTTCCACGAACAACACCAGGGCGTACAAGGAGGTTGCAGGTCCCCACCCTCTTTTTTTGCCCC
>NZ_JBVJBP010000001.1:621482-914272 GCF_055589465.1 Streptomyces sp. NPDC041940 | reverse complement strand
ACCCCCCCCCCCACCCCCCCCTCCTCCCCCCACCCCCCCCCCCCCCCCCCCCCCCCCCCCTCTCTCCCCCCCCCCCCCCCCCCCCCCCCCCCCCCCCCCCCCCCCCACCCCTGCACTCACATGGTCGTGCCTGCTTGGTTGATCAGAGCTGGTTGCCGACGAAGACCGTAAGGTCGACGAGGCGGTTGGAGTAGCCCCACTCGTTGTCGTACCAGCCGAGGATCTTCACCGAGTTGCCCTCCTGGACCATGGTCAGGGAGGAGTCGAAGGTGCAGGAGGCCGGGTCGCTGACGATGTCCGAGGAGACGATCTGGTCCTCGGTGTAGGCCAGGTAGCCCTTGAGGTCGCCGTCCTCGGACGCCTTCTTGAACGCGGCGTTGACCTCGTCCTTGGTGACCTCACGCTGGAGCGTCACGACCAGGTCGGTGGCCGAGCCGGTCGGGACCGGGACGCGCATCGCGATGCCGTCGAGCTTGCCCTTGAGCTGCGGCAGGACCAGCGCGGTGGCCTTCGCGGCACCCGTGGTCGTCGGGATGATGTTCTCGGCGGCGGCGCGGGCGCGACGCAGGTCCGAGTGCGGGAAGTCCAGGATGCGCTGGTCGTTGGTGTACGCGTGGACCGTCGTCATCAGGCCCTTGACGATGCCGAAGTTCTCGTCGAGGACCTTGGCCATCGGCGCCACACAGTTGGTGGTGCAGGAGGCGTTGGAGATGACGTGGTGGTTCGCCGGGTCGTACTTGTCCTGGTTGACACCCATCACGATGGTGATGTCCTCCTCCTTGGCCGGAGCCGAGATGAGGACCTTCTTGGCGCCGCCGGTGAGGTGCTTGGCGGCGTCGGCCTTCTTCGTGAAGATGCCGGTCGACTCGATGACGATGTCGACGCCCAGCTCGCCCCACGGGATGTCGGCGGGGTTGCGCTCGGAGAGCACCTTGATGGTGTGGCCGTCGACCGTGATCGTGTCTGCGGTGTGCGACACCTCTGCCTTGAGGCGGCCCAGGATGGTGTCGTACTTCAGCAGATGAGCGGTGGTCGCGGTGTCACCCAGGTCGTTGACAGCCACGATTTCGATGTCCGCACCCTGCTCCAGCAGCGCACGGAAGTAGTTGCGGCCGATGCGGCCGAAGCCGTTGATGCCTACGCGGATCGTCACGAACCGATCTCCTCGTTGGTACGCCGGCCATGAAGAGCCGGCGAGCTCTGTTTGGGATGTCCCCGACCGCCTACGACCCTACCTCCCTGAGCCCCAGGTGGTGACATCCAGATGCCCCATACACGGCAGGGCGGTCCGTACCCGCCAGTAGGGGTACGGACCGCCCACCGCTGAGAGCAAGATCACTCGATTTCGCTACACGGAGCGCATCCCTGTTGACCAGGGACGTCACCCTTTCAGGTAAGGGGTGTCACCCGTCCAGGGAAGCGAGCGCCTTCCTCATCAGTGCCTTCCGGTCGGCCGCCGCGGCGACGTGCTCCAGGCCGAAGCCCAGCAGCACGGTGTCGTCCGTGGTGACCGCGCCGAATGTCCGGAACAGCGCCCCGGTGCGCGCCCAGTCCTTGAGGACGGCCGGGCTGCCCGCGGGCGGGCCGGCCGTCTTCCAGGCGCCGAGGGAGGTCTCGAAGCCCTCGGTCTCCTTCGCCGTGCCGCCGACGACGAGCGAGGCGTCGTCGGCGAGGACGCCTCGCCCGCCGGTGCCCGGGTCGGTGACGTAGCTGATCGACAGCTCGACCGTCTTGCCGGCATAGGCGCTCAGGTCGTAGTTCACCTGCTGCCAGCCGCTGGAGGCGCCGGTGAGGCTGTGCCACTGGCCGGAGCTTCCGGTCGCGGTGCAGCCGTCGCCCGTCAGGGTGAGGTAGCGCTTCAGCCAGGGGTGCTCATTGACGTAGAACCCGGCCGCGCACTCCTCCGGCACGGTGGCCTTGGTGGCGCCGCCCGCCTCGGGCAGGGTCGTCCAGTCGTCGGCGCCGGAGGTGTGGGCCTCGAGCAGGACATGGTCGTAGCCGGGCTCGGTGTCCCACAGCAACTGGGTGCGCAGCGTGGGCTTGTCCGCCGCCGTGGTGCCGGTGAGGTCCACGGTACGGGTGAGGCGCTTGTAGCCGTCGTTGGTGTGGACGGCCGCCGCCATGGAGGAGCCCGCGTAGGGGCCGTACGGGTTCACCGTGCCGGCGAACTGTCCCGCGCCCTCGCTCGCGAACTGCGGGTACTTGTCGGCGGGCAGTTCGCCGGAGGTGACCGCGTAGGTGCCCGCCTTGTCGAGCGGGTTGCCGGGGGCGCCGGCGAGCGTGCCCGTGAAGCCGCCGAGCCCGCCGGATCCGGTGAAACCGGTCGCCCCGGGAGTCGAGGTACGGCTGTAGGCACCCAGGTAGTACTGGCCGAAGTCGTTCGACAGGGTGCCGCCGCCCAGGTCGACGCTGCCGCCGGCCTGCTCGCCCGCCTCGATCAGCCGGCCGCCCTCGTTGAGGAAGGCCCGCAGCCGGAGCTGGGTGGCGACGCCCGGGACGCCCGCACCCGTGTAGTGGACGACGGTGTCGAAGTGGCTCAGCACACCGAGCGCGTCGGGCGCGCCCTGCGTGGCGACGTCCCAGACGACCGCCTTGCGGCCGTTGGCCCTGAGCGCGTCCACGTAGCTCTGCGCCTGCGTGGCGGTGGCGCCTTCCTCGGCCACCACGAGGGTGTTCGCCCTGGGCAGCTCGGCCACGGTGTAGGTGAAGCGCTTGCTGGAGACCGGCTTCCCGTTCTTCGTCTCGCCGGTGAACCACACCTCGACCTTGTCGCCCGGGTCGCCGTCCTTGACCTTCGCCCGGTACTCGTCGAAGTAGAGGTTGTCCTCACCGCCGTACGTCTCGCCGCCCTTCCATGGCCGGAGCGCCATGTCCTCGGTGCGGCCGCCGTTGACGCGGTACCTCAGCTCCTTGTCGCGCACGGACTTGCGTGCGACGACGGAGATCTCCTGGTCGGCGCCGCGCGAGTAGGACGTGGAGAAGGCGGCCGGGGTGAAGTCGGCGGCGCTCATGCCGACCGAGGAGGACGGCCGGTCGGGGCGGGAGGCCGACTCGGCGACGGACAGCGCGAACGGGACGTTCTTCGCGAACTCCTGCTGGATCAGCTTCTCGTCGTCCGGGAAGGTGAAGACCGACCGGCAGTCGGACGCCTTCCACTCGTCGTTCGGGTCGACGTTCGAGGCGGTCGCGCAGGTCGACATCTCGGGGGTGAACATCGCCAGGCCGTTGACGTTCGCCGCGTGGCCGTCGGCCTCGCCGTTCGTCGTGTACAGCTCGGAGGAGACCTGCGGGTGGTAGCCGGGCACCGCCGGGTTCTCGGGCGTGCCGGCGAGCGCCTCGTACAGGACGTCGTCCGGGGTCGGGGTGGCCACCTGCCAGCCGACTCCGTAGAGGATGAGTTCGGCGGCGGAGTGGTAGTTGATGCCGTACGTGAAGCCGATGCGCTTCTGGAAGGCGTCCAGGGCCTTGGTCTCCGGCTCGGAGCCCGGGCTCGCGCCGCGGTAGGTCTCGCTGGTGGGGCTGGGGGACGAGCCCTCGTCGTCGTAGCCCCACTTGTAGGTGAAGTTGCGGTTGAGGTCGACGCCGTCGCCGGTGCCGATGACGCCGTCGCCGTTGTTGTCCCGCAGGTTCTTGCGCCACATGCGGTTGTCGTCGCTCTTGAAGGTGTGGTCGTAGCCGTCGGGGTTGGCCGACAGGAGGAACCACAGCTCGGTGGAGTCGACGATCTTCTTGACGCGCTTGTCCGTCTTGTACTTGCCCAGGTAATGGTGCATCAGACGCCGGGTCATCTCCGGCGTGATCCACTCGCGCGCGTGCTGGTTGGACATGTAGAGGACGGAGGGCTTGGAGCCGTCCTTCGTCTTCTTCGCGTTCTTGGTGAGCTTCAGGGCCAGGATGTCCTGGCCGCCCACCGTCCTGCCGATGGAGACGACCTTGGTGAGGCCGGGGTGCTGCTGCGCGGCCCGGAGGATCTCCTCCTTCAGGCCACCCCCTCCGCTGTACGGGCGGAACACGCCCTCGGCGGCGTTCTTGACGCGCTTCTCGGCACCTGCGGAGACCTTGTGCTCGGTGAGGCCGACGCCCTGCTTCCGAAGCTTCGTCGCCTGCTGGTCGGTGAGATAGACCTCGACGGTTCCCGTGCCCTTCTCGGGCACCTGCTCGCCGAGTTCGTGGCCGTCCTGACCGGCCGCCAGCAGCAGGGGTACCTGCTTCTGGGTGACCTCGGCCCGGAAGACCTTGACTTCGTCCGAGTCGGACGGGGCCGAACTTCCCGGTTGTGCCTGGGCAATGGGTGCGATGCTCGCTCCGCCGATCAGGAGCGCGCCGACAGCGAGGATCGATCTCGCTCTTCGTCTCATGAACCCCCCTTGCGTGGGTTCGCCACAGCAGCGAACAGATGCCAGGCTCATGACAGTCCATGATCGAGTCAAGAGTGCCTGAACGACACGCGAAAGCCGGTGCCGACCACCCAAGTGGGCGCCGGACACCGGCTGATTGACGGCCTGTGAGGTCAGCCGACGAGGTTGTCGGCGAGTTCGTCGGCGAGGTTGGACTCCGTGCCCGGGACGCCGAGGTCGGAGGCGCGCTTGTCGGCCATGGCCAGCAGGCGGCGGATCCGGCCGGCGACGGCGTCCTTGGTCAACGGCGGGTCCGCGAGCGCGCCCAGCTCCTCCAGGGAGGCCTGCTTGTGCTCCATGCGCAGCCGGCCGGCGGCGGCGAGGTGCTCGGGGACGTCGTCGGCGAGGATCTCCAGGGCACGCTGCACCCGGGCACCGGCCGCGACGGCCGCACGGGCCGAGCGGCGCAGGTTGGCGTCGTCGAAGTTGGCGAGCCGGTTCGCCGTGGCGCGCACCTCGCGGCGCATCCGGCGCTCCTCCCAGGCCAGCACCGACTCGTGGGCACCGAGCCGGGTCAGCAGGGCACCGATGGCGTCGCCGTCACGGACGACGACCCGGTCCACACCGCGCACCTCACGGGCCTTGGCGCCGATATGCAGGCGGCGGGCGGCGCCGACCAGCGCGAGCGCGGCCTCGGGGCCCGGGCACGTCACCTCCAGGGAGGAGGAGCGGCCGGGCTCGGTGAGCGAGCCGTGCGCCAGGAACGCGCCACGCCAGGCGGCCTCGGCGTCGCAGGTGGCCCCCGAGACCACCTGCGGGGGCAGGCCGCGGATCGGGCGGCCGCGCCCGTCGACCAGGCCGGTCTGGCGGGCCAGCTGGTCCCCGCCCGCGATGACACGTACGACGTAGCGGGAACCGCGGCGCAGTCCGCCGGGTGCCATCACGATCAGTTCGGAACTGTGGCCGAAGATCTCCAGGATGTCCCGCTTCAGACGGCGGGCCGCCATCGCCGTGTCCAGCTCCGCCTCGATCACAATCCGACCGCTCACCAGGTGGAGGCCGCCGGCGAACCGCAGCATGGCGGAGACCTCCGCCTTTCTGCAGCAGGTCCGGGTGACGGGGAGCCGGGAGATCTCGTCCTTCACCGCTGCCGTCATCGCCATGGGCCGATCCTTCCATGCATCCGAAAAATACGGTCGTACGCGGCGGCCAACAGCTCCGGGTCGTGCCTCGGGGTCCCGTCGGGTCTGGCCACCGGCGCCAGCTCGACCGCGGCCCCGAAGCGCTTGGCGGCGTCGGTCAGGGAGTCACGGTCGGGCACGGCGGCCTCGTCGGCCAGCACCACGTCCAGGGCGAGTTTAGGGGCGTGTCGTCCCAAAACCTCCAAATGACGCTGCGGGGAGAAGCCCTCGGTTTCTCCGGGCTGCGGGGCGAGGTTCAGGGAGAGTACCCGCCGCGCCTTGGTCTGCGTGAGCGCGTCCAGCAGCTCGGGCACGAGCAGGTGCGGGATGACCGAGGAGAACCAGGAGCCGGGGCCGAGCACCACCCAGTCCGCGTCCAGGACGGCCTCGACCGCCTCGGGCACGGCGGGCGGGTCGTGCGGCACGACGTGCACGGACTGCACCTCGCCCGGGGTGAGGGCGACGGTGGCCTGGCCGCGGACCGTGTCGACCTCCTCCGGACGCTCCGGGTCGTGCCCCTTGACCAGGGCCTGGAGCTCCAGCGGGACGGCGGACATGGGCAGCACACGCCCCTGGGCGCCCAGCAGCCGTCCGACCAGGTCGAGGGCCTGGACGTGATCGCCGAGCTGCTCCCAGAGGGCGACGATCAGCAGATTGCCGACCGCGTGCTCGTGCAGGTCGCCCTGGGACTGGAAGCGGTGCTGGATGACCCGGGCCCAGGTCTGGCCCCAGTCGTCGTCACCGCACAGCGCGGCCAGCGCCTTGCGCAGGTCGCCGGGCGGCAGTACGCCCAGCTCGTCGCGGAGCCGGCCGCTGGAGCCGCCGTCGTCGGCCACGGTGACGACGGCGGTGAGGTCACCGGTGATCCGGCGCAGTGCGGCCAGCGAGGCGGACAAGCCCATGCCGCCGCCGAGGGCGACGACCTTGGGCTGGGTGCCCCGGCGGCGCGGTCTGCCGCCCCGGGCCTCGGCGGGCCGGCCGGCCCGTGCGTCGGTGCTGCCGTCGGGCACCACCCGGCGCAGCCGGCTCAGCCGCGGAGTACGTCGTGTCATTCGCGTCCCATGTCCCGGTGTACGACCACTGTCTCCACGCCCTCGGACGCGAGCCGGGCGGCGAGCTTCTCCGACATGGCGACCGAGCGGTGCTTGCCGCCCGTGCAGCCCACGGCGATGGTCACGTAGCGCTTGCCCTCACGGCGGTAGCCGGTGGCGACGAGCTGGAGGAGCTCCGTGTACCGGTCGAGGAACTCCTTGGCTCCGGGCTGGTTGAAGACGTACCCGGAGACCTCCTCGTTGAGGCCCGTGAACGGGCGCAGCTCCGGGACCCAGTGCGGGTTCGGCAGGAAGCGGCAGTCGACGACGAGGTCGGCGTCGACCGGCAGGCCGTACTTGTAGCCGAAGGACATCACCGTGGCCCGCAGCTCCGGCTCCTCCTCGCCGGCGAACTGGGCGTCCATCTTGGCGCGCAGCTCGTGCACATTCAGGCTGGAGGTGTCGATCACCAGGTCGGCGTCGCCGCGCAGCTCGCGCAGCAGTTCGCGCTCGGCGTCGATGCCGTCGACGATCCGGCCGTCGCCCTGGAGGGGGTGCGGGCGGCGGACCGACTCGAAGCGGCGCACCAGGGCCTCGTCCGAGGACTCCAGGAAGACGATCCTCCGGGTGACGTTCTTCGCCTCCAGGTCGGCGAGGGAGTCGCGGAGGTTGTCGAAGAAGCGGCGGCCGCGGACGTCGACGACGACGGCGATCCGGGCCACGTTGCCCTGGGAGCGGGCGCCGAGCTCCACCATGGTGGGGATCAGCGCGGGCGGCAGGTTGTCGACGACGAACCAGCCGAGGTCCTCCAGGCACTTCGCGGCCGTCGAGCGGCCGGCCCCGGACATGCCGGAGATGATCACCAGCTCGGGGATGGCCGTGTCCGGGACCGGGGCCTTGTCGTTGGGTGTGCCCGTGCTCACCTGTGCTCCGTCTCCGGCTTGCTGTTCTTGCGCGTCGTGCTCGTTCACACTCATGTCTCCTGCCCCCGTCGTTCGTCCGGGGCGCCCATCGTCACGGGTTCCCCACTGGCACCCATGGTGCCGGGTTCCGCGCCGGTTTCCGTGCCGGGTTCCTCTTCCATGATCTCTCCGGTCGCCGTGTTGACGGCGGGTGCGGCCGGGGCCGCCTGCGTGAGGGCCACCGCGATGGTCTCGGCGGTCTTGCGGCCTATGCCGGGAACCTCACAGATCTGGTCGATGGTGGCGGACCGCAATTTCTTCAACGAACCGAAGTGTTTCAGGAGTGCCTGCTTCCGCGTGTCCCCGAGTCCCGGCACGTCGTCCAGGGGGCTGGAGCGGAAGCGCTTGGCCCGCTTCGCGCGCTGGTAGGTGATCGCGAACCGGTGGGCCTCGTCACGGACCCGCTGGAGCAGGTACAGGCCCTCGCTGGTGCGGGGCAGGACCACCGGGTCGTCGTCGCCGGGCACCCAGACCTCCTCCAGGCGCTTGGCGAGGCCGCACACGGCGATGTCGTCGATGCCGAGCTCGTCCAGGGCCCGCCGGGCGGCCGCGACCTGGGGGGCGCCGCCGTCGACGACGACGAGCTGGGGCGGGTAGGCGAACTTCCTGGGGCGGCCGTCGTCCTCGGTGAGGCCGGGTCCGACGATCTCGCCGTTGCTGTTGATCTCAGGGGTGTCGGCCTCGGGGGTGTCCGCGCCCTCGCCGTCGGTCCACTCCCCCGTCTTCTCCTTCTCGGCGAGGTAGCGCCGGAAGCGGCGGGTGATCACCTCGTGCATGGAGCGGACGTCGTCCTGGCCTGCGAAGCCCTTGATCTGGAAGCGGCGGTACTCGCTCTTGCGGGCGAGGCCGTCCTCGAAGACGACCATGGAGGCCACGACGTCGTCGCCCTGGAGGTGGGAGATGTCGTAGCACTCGATCCTGAGCGGGGCGCTGTCCAGGTCGAGGGCGTCGGCGATCTCCTCCAGGGCACGCGAGCGCGTGGTCAGGTCGGAGGCGCGCTTGGTCTTGTGCAGGACGAGCGCCTGCTGTGCGTTGCGCTGGACCGTCTCCATGAGGGCCTTCTTGTCGCCGCGCTGCGGGACGCGCAGGGAGACGATCGAGCCGCGCCGCCCGGTGAGCCACTCCTGGACGGGCTCCACCGGGTCGGGCAGGGCCGGGACCAGGACCTCCTTGGGGACGGCGTCGCCGGTCTCCTCGCCGTAGAGCTGCTGCAGGGCGTGCTCCACGAGGGCGCCGGTGGTGATCTCCTCCACCTTGTCGGTGACCCAGCCGCGCTGGCCGCGCACGCGTCCGCCGCGCACGTGGAAGATCTGGACGGCCGCCTCCAGCTCGTCCTCGGCGACCGCGATCAGATCGGCGTCGGTCGCGTCGGCCAGCACGACCGCGCTCTTCTCCATGGCCTTCCTCAGGGCCCCGATGTCGTCGCGCAGCCGGGCCGCCCGCTCGTACTCCATCTCCTCGGCCGCCTCGCCCATCTGCTTCTCCAGGCGGCGGATGTAGGTGTTCGTCCGGCCGGTCATGAAGTCGCAGAACTCGTCGGCCAGTTCGCGGTGCTCCTCGGCGGACACCCGGTCCACGCAAGGGGCGGAGCACTTTCCGATGTAGCCGAGGAGGCAGGGGCGGCCGGTCCGGGCCGCGTTCTTGAAGACACCGGCCGAGCAGGTGCGCACGGGGAAGACGCGCAGCAGGAGGTCGACCGTGTCGCGGATGGCCCACGCGTGCCCGTAGGGCCCGAAGTAGCGGACGCCCTTCTTCTTGTGACCGCGCATCACCTGCACGCGCGGGTACTCCTCGTTCATCGTCACCGCGAGGTACGGGTAGCTCTTGTCGTCGCGGTACTTGACGTTGAACCGGGGGTCGTACTCCTTGATCCAGGAGTACTCCAGCTGGAGCGCCTCGACCTCCGTGGACACCACCGTCCACTCCACGGACGCGGCCGTGGTGACCATGGTCCGGGTGCGCGGGTGCATTCCCGCCAGGTCCTGGAAGTAGTTCGCCAGGCGCTGGCGCAGGCTCTTCGCCTTTCCGACGTAGATCACCCGGCGGTGCTCGTCGCGGAACCTGTAGACCCCCGGCGTGTCGGGGATCTCGCCCGGTTTGGGGCGGTAGCTGGAGGGGTCGGCCATGTCTCACACCCTACTGGCGAGCACCGACAGTCCGACGGGAGCGCGGGGCACGATCACGGGCTTGGCGGGTGGCAGTTTCCAACGGCATGTCCCGCCGCGGGGATTACGGCGGGCCGGTAGCGGGAATGCAGGCTTCCCACGGGGACACGGCGGCGTCCGGCGGACGAGGGCCGTGTCGGTGCAGGCACAGGTTGTCAGTGCGGACCGGCCGCTTCCACGCGGAGCGGGCGGGCCACGGGTCGGAGGGCTGCGCAGATGAAGCAGATGCGGATCGAGAAAACCCGGCGGACGGTCCGTGCCCGCCGGTACGCGGACGAGGCGTTCGCGCTGCGCGACGCCCTGGACCCGCGCGACCCCGACATAGTCCGGGCCAAGCGTCTCGCCCTCGAGGAACAGGGCGGAAGCGACCGCTCCTAGGAACCCGCCGTCTGCCGCGAACGCCCGGGGTGTGCGCCCCGGGCGTTCGCATGTCCGGACGGGCGTACATCACTGTCCGGCATCAGGTGTTGTCGGGACCAGGTCAACACGCTTCAATGCGGTGGAACTCGGGGCCCTGAACGACGACGTACGGATGTGAAGACCCGCCGTGCGCCGGCGGGACGGCCCCGGGCGGCCAGTGCGAACGGTCTGACCAGCCGTTGCCGACTCAGAGAGAGGCCCCTGCATGCCGCACGCCACACAGCACGCGGACATCGCCACCGCGGACCTGGACTCGGCCCTGCGAGGCGGCCCCTTCCACGTCGCCCTGCGTGCGGCGATCGCAGCCCGTGGGCTGCCGCTGCAACGCGTGCAGCACCATCTGTCCCGCCACGGCGTGAAGGTCGGTGTCACGAGCCTGAGTTACTGGCAGCAGGGGGCCAGGCGTCCGCAGCGCCCCGAGTCGCTGCGAGCGGTCCGCGCGCTGGAAGAGATCCTGGAGCTTCCCGAGGAGTCGCTGATCCGGCTGCTCGCCGAGTCCGACAACGGCCCGTCCGGGCAACGGTCAGCGGCCCGGTCCTATCGCTCCCTCGTCGAGGCCTCCGGGGTGCTGGACCAGTTGCTGGCCGAGCTGGACTGCCCGCCGGACGGGGGCCTGCACACTCTCGGGCACCACGAGCGGCTGCGGATCGGGGCGCGGCGCGAGCTTGCCGAACGCGAGTCGCACCACATCGTGCGCGCCCACCGGGACGGCATCGACCGCTTCGTCGCCGTCCACCACGGCGACCGGGGAGCCGTGCCCGAGCGCATGCGGGTGCATGCCCTGGAGAACTGTCGTACGGGACGAGTCCGTTGGCACCTCGACACCGGAGTGCTCGCCGCCGAGCTGCTCTTCGACACCCGGCTGCGGGCCGGGGACACCTTCCTGTTCCGCTACGGCGTCGAGGACGGGACGGCGGACGAGTCACGCGAGTACGTCCGCGGTTTCGACGTCCCCGGCGGCCAGTACGCGCTCCAGGTGTGTTTCGACGCGGCGGCCCTCCCGGTGCGCTGTCACCGGTTCGCGCAGCACTCGGCGGCGGCGCCGCGCAATGGCTGCCAGGAGCTGGCACTGAGCGGACGGCACCGGTCGGTGCACGTGGTCGAGCCGCGGGTGCGGGCTGGGTTTCTGGGGATCGGCTGGGACTGGGAGTAGGCGTCACGACGGCGGAGCCGTGTCCGGTCTGCGGTCGCGATGACGGTCTCGTGACGTAAACGTTTGCGCAAGCGTTTACGTCTGTCGTCGGATGCGATACGTTCCCCGCCGGGCCACCGGGAGCGGAGGAGGGAACGGCATGGCGACCATGGCCGATGTCGCGCGGAGCGCCGGTGTCTCCGTGGCGACCGTCTCGCACGTGCTGAACGGCACCCGGCCGGTGCTGCCGCACACCCGCCAGGCGGTCCTGGACGCCGTGGAGGAGCTCGGCTACACCACGAACACGCTGGCCCGTTCCCTGGTGACGTCCCGCACCCGTTCCATCGGGCTTGCGGTGTCGGCCATCAGTAATCCGTACTTCACGGAGATCCTCCAGGGGGTCGAGGCCAGTGCCCTGGAACACGGCTACAGCCTGTTGATCGCCGATCCGCACGACGACCCGGAGCACGAGCGCAAGGTCGTCCGGCTGCTGCACGAGCGCCGAGTGGACGGCATGATCGTCGCACCCTCGGCGGATCCGCGCGGGCTGCTGGCGTACCTGGGGCGGCACGACGTACCGGCGGTGTTCCTCGACCGGCTGGTGGACGCCCCGGCGGCGGGCGGCGGTCCGCGTTTCGACCAGGTGTGCGCCGACAACGCCGAACCGACGTCCCGGCTGGTCACCCATCTCGCCGGCCTCGGCCACCGGCGGATCGGGCTGGTGGCGGGGCGGCCGGGGCTCAGCACCACGAGCGAGCGGATCACCGGCTACCGCAGCGGCCTCGCCTTCGCGGGACTGGCGTACGACGAACGGCTCCTGGTGCACGGCGACTCGGAGTCGGCCGGTGGCGAACAGGCCACCGCGGCCCTGTTGTCCCTCGCCGTGCCGCCCACCGCGCTGGTCACCGGCAACAACGCCATGACCATCGGGGCGTTGCGTGCCCTGCGCGCCCGCGGCCTGTCCGTACCGGGCGACATCGCGCTGTGCTGCTTCGACGACTTCGCCTGGGCGGATCTGTTCTCGCCCCGGCTCACCGCGATCGCGCAGCCCAGCAAGGACATCGGCGCCCGCTCCGTACGCGTGCTCCTGGAGCGTCTCGCCGAGCCGGACCGGCCGGCGCGTACCGTGCGGCTCGCCTCCGCCTTCGTCCACCGCACCTCGTGCGGCTGCCCCGACGAGTCCGGGCGATCCGTCCGGTCCGAGCAGTCCGCTCAGCCCGAGAGAGGAACCGTCGCATGATCGTCGTCGCCGGTGAGGCACTGATCGACCTGGTACCGCGGGGCGCGGGTGCCCTGGCGGCGCTGCAGCCGGCGCTCGGCGGCGGCCCGTACAACACGGCCGTGGCGCTGGGCCGTCTCGGCTCCCCCGCCGCCTTCTGCTCCCGGGTGTCGTCCGACGCCTTCGGGGAGGCGCTGCTGGACCGGCTGCGCGAGACCGGGGTCGACGTGTCGTCGGTGCAGCGCGGCGCCGAGCCGACGACCCTCGCCGTCGCCACGGTCGGCGTGGACGGTTCGGCGGCGTACTCCTTCTATGTGGACGGGACGGCGGACCGGCTGTTCGCGGCGCCCTCCGCGCTGCCTTCGGGCACCCGTGCGGTCTCCTTCGGCACCTGCTCGCTGGTGCTGGAGCCGGGGGCGAGCGCGTACGAGGAGCTGATGCGTTCGGCGGCCGCGCGGGGCGTGTTCACCGCGCTGGACCCGAACATCAGGGCCGGGCTGATCCCGAACGCGGACGCCTACCGGGCGCGGTTCAAGAGCTGGCTGCCGTCGGTGTCGCTGCTGAAGCTGTCCGCCGAGGACGCCCAGTGGCTCAGGGGCACGCCCCAGGAGTGGCTGGCGGCGGGCCCGGCAGCGGTCGTGATCACCCGGGGCGGCGACGGGCTGACCGTCTTCACCGCCGACGGCGGCGAGTACGCGGTGCCGGGCGAGCGGGTGGAGGTCGTGGACACGATCGGCGCGGGCGACACCGTCAACGCGGCGCTGCTGCACGGGCTGGCGGTACGCGACGCGCTCAGCGAGCGGGCACTGGCCGCACTGGGGTCCGAGGGCTGGATGGAACTGCTGGGCTTCGCGGCCCGCGCCGCCGCGCTCACCTGCTCACGGGCCGGGGCGGAGCCGCCGTACGCGCACGAGCTGGACGGCTGAAGCCGGTCAGCCGGCCTCGCCCACGGCCCGCAGCGCGCCGGGGCGGCGGCCGTCGAGGCGGTCCAGGGCGGCGGCCGTGGCATCGTCGGCGGGCAGATGGACGATCACGCGCTGGCCCTCGTCGGGCAGCACGAGCGTCTCGTGCAGCAGTCGCAGCGATCCGGCCTCCGGGTGCTCGATGTGCTGGGAGACCGTCCGCCGCGGGGCCAGGGCGAGGTCCGCGAACCGGTCGGCGAAGTCCGCCCCCGCCGTCACCGTCAGCTCGTCGGCCAACTCGGCGACGTGCGGATCCCGGAGCGGGGCCCCGTGCCGGAGCCGGGCGACGAGGTCGTCGGCCACCCGGTCCCAGTCGCGGTAGGCGACCCGGGCCCGCTCGTCGGTGAACAGGTACCGGAGCAGGTTGGGCCGCTCGTCGTCGAGCACGCCGATGGGGCCGGCCAGCCGCTCGTAGCCCGCGGTGTGGGCGAGGATGTCACCGATCCAGTTGACCACCAGCGCGGGGGTCGGCTCCAGGCGGTCGAGCACGGACCGGACAGTGGGGCGCGCGGTGCGGCCGAGCGACGGAGCCGCCGCGCAGACCAGCGGGTCGCCGCCGTCCGCCTCCTTGGTCAGGCGGCGCAGCAGCATCCGGTCGTTGAGCGTCAGGTGCAGGGCGTCGGCGAGGGCGCCGAGCACCTGGGCGGAGGGGTTGCGGTCGCGTCCCTGTTCCAGCCGGGTGAGGTACTCGACGCTGACGCCGGCGAGCGTGGCCAGTTCGGCGCGCCGCAGACCCGGGGTGCGGCGCCGCTGCCCGGTGGGCAGCCCCACCTCGGCGGGGCTGACGGCTTCACGCCGGGTGCGCAGGAAGGTGCCCAACTCGTTGTCGCTCACCCGCCGAACGTACAACGCGCCCGGGCCGGGATCGTGGCCCTGCCACTACCAGGCTCCGGACGGTCTCCCTCCCGGACCGCCCGGCTCTCAGGGTGGAACACATGACGAATGACATCGCTGCCGCCGCCACCGCCCTGCCGCTGACTCCGGGGGACTGGGCCCTGGACCCGTTCCACTCCTCCGTGAACTTCACCATCCGTCACCTCGGCATCGCCAAGGTCCGGGGTCGTTTCGAGCGGTTGGAGGCCGAACTCTCCGTCGGGGAACGGGTGGAGGACGTACGGGTCTCCGCGACCGTCGACCTGGCCTCGATCGACACGGGCAATGCCGACCGGGACGCGCATGTCCGCGCCTCCGACCTCCTCGATGTCGAGAAGCGCCCGACGATGACTTACCGCTCGACGCGGGTGTCGGGTGAGGGCGAGGACTGGACGATGGAGGGTGAGCTGACCATCGGCGGGGTGACCCGGCCGGTGACGCTCGCCGTGGAGTTCGGCGGGCTGGTCGAGGTGCCCATGGACGGCAGCCGGCATGCCGGGTTCGAGGCGACGGGCGAGATCCGACGCAGCGAGTTCGGGCTCGACTTCGCTCCCGGTCTGCTCGGGGAAGTGGTGAAGATCCAGCTCGACATGCAGTTCGTGGAGCCGAAGAACGACTGAACGTCGTGAGGACGGCCGAGGCGCTGTGCCCCGCGGGGGATCGTCACCGATGATCCCGTGGGGGCACAGCGCCTCAGCGCGGTTCTCAGCTCTTGCTGGTCCGCGTCGTCTTCTTCGCGGCGGTCTTCGTCGCCGTCTTCTTCGCCCTGGCCTGCGCCGGGACCGTCTTCTTCGCCGCCGTCTTCTTCGCCGGCGCCTTGCGCGGTGCCCGTACCGAGGACGCGTCGCTGATGCGGTCGGCGCCGAGGACCTCCTGGAGGAACTTGCCGGTGTGACTGGTCGGGACCGCGGCGACCTGCTCGGGAGTGCCCTCGGCGACGACCAGGCCGCCGCCCGCACCGCCCTCGGGGCCCATGTCGACGATCCAGTCGGCGGTCTTGATCACGTCGAGGTTGTGCTCGATGACGATGACCGTGTTGCCCTTGTCGACCAGCCCGGACAGGACCGTCAGCAGCTTGCTGATGTCCTCGAAGTGCAGACCGGTGGTCGGCTCGTCCAGGACGTAGACCGTGCGGCCGGTGGAGCGGCGCTGGAGCTCGCTGGCGAGCTTGACGCGCTGGGCCTCACCGCCGGACAGGGTGGTCGCGGACTGGCCGAGCCGGACGTAGCCGAGGCCGACGTCCTTCAGGGTCTTCATATGGCGGGAGATCGCGGGGACCGCCTCGAAGAACTCCGTGGCCTCCTCGATCGGCATGTTCAGGACGTCGGCGATGGACTTGCCCTTGTAGTGGACCTCCAGGGTCTCCCGGTTGTACCGGGCGCCGTGGCAGACCTCGCACGGGACGTACACGTCCGGGAGGAAGTTCATCTCGATCTTGATGGTGCCGTCGCCCGAGCAGTTCTCGCAGCGGCCGCCCTTGACGTTGAAGGAGAAGCGGCCGGGCAGGTAGCCGCGGACCTTCGCCTCGGTGGTCTCGGCGAACAGCTTGCGGATGTGGTCGAAGACGCCGGTGTAGGTGGCCGGGTTGGAGCGCGGGGTGCGGCCGATGGGCGACTGGTCGACGTGCACGACCTTGTCGACGAGGTCGTCGCCGTCCACGCGCGTGTGCCGCCCGGGCACGCTCCTCGCGCCGTTCAGCTCGCGGGCCAGGTGTGTGTACAGGATGTCGTTGACCAGCGTCGACTTGCCGGAGCCGGACACGCCGGTGACGGCGGTGAGCACGCCCAGCGGGAAGGACACGTCGATGTCCTGGAGGTTGTTCTCCCGGGCGCCGTGCACCGTGAGCTGCCGGGACGGGTCCAGCGGGCGCCGGATGTCGGGCAGCGGGATGGCCTTCTTGCCGGACAGGTACTGACCGGTCTGCGACTCGGCGTTGGCGAGCAGGTCCTTCAGGGAGCCGCTGTGCACCACCTTGCCGCCGTGCTCACCGGCGCCGGGGCCGATGTCGACGATCCAGTCGGCGGTCTTGATGGTGTCCTCGTCGTGCTCGACGACGATGAGCGTGTTGCCCATGTCGCGCAGCCGGACCAGGGTCTCGATCAGGCGGTGGTTGTCGCGCTGGTGCAGGCCGATGGACGGCTCGTCGAGGACGTACAGGACGCCGACCAGGCCGGAGCCGATCTGGGTGGCCAGGCGGATGCGCTGGGCCTCGCCGCCGGAGAGGGTGCCGGCCGCGCGGTTCAGCGAGAGGTAGTCCAGGCCGACGTCGACCAGGAACCGCAGCCGTTCGTTGACCTCCTTCAGCACGCGCTCGGCGATCTTCTTGTCGCGGGCCGTGAGCTTCAGCTCGCCCAGGAAGTCCGCGCAGTCGCTGATCGACATCGCGGAGACCTCGGCGATGGACCTGTCCATGATCGTGACCGCGAGGACGATCGGCTTGAGGCGCGTGCCCTCACAGGTGGGGCAGGGCACCTCACGCATGTAGCCCTCGAAGCGCTCACGGCTGGAGTCGCTCTCGGCCTCGCTGTGCCGCCGCTTGACGAAGGGGATGGCGCCCTCGAAGGCCGTGGTGTACCGGCGCTCGCGTCCGTAGCGGTTGCGGTAGCGGACCTCGACCTGGGTCTTGTGGCCGTGCAGCAGGGCCTTCTTGGCGCGCTGCGGCAGGCCCGCGAAGGGGATGTCCGTACGGAAGCCCAGCGCGTCGGCGAGCGCTCCGATGAGGCGGCCGAAGTAGTCCTTGGTGTGGCCGTGCGACCAGGGGTGAATGGCGCCCTCGTCGAGGCTCTTGTCCTCGTCCGGGACGATCAGCTCCGCGTCGACCTCCATGCGCGTGCCGATGCCGGAGCAGTCCGGGCAGGCGCCGAAGGGCGAGTTGAAGGAGAAGGAGCGGGGCTCCAGCTCCTCGAACGAGAGGTCGTCGTACGGGCAGTACAGGTGCTCCGAGTACATGCGCTCGCGCTCGGGGTCGTCCTCGGGGAGGTCGACGAAGTCGAGCACGACCATGCCGCCGGACAGGCCGAGCGCGGTCTCCACGGAGTCGGTGAGGCGGCGCTTGGCGCCCTCCTTGACCGTGAGGCGGTCGACGACCACCTCGATGGTGTGCTTCTCCTGCTTCTTCAGCGTCGGCGGGTTCGACAGCTGGATGGTCTCGCCGTCCACGCGCGCGCGGGAGTAGCCCTTGGTCTGGAGCTCGGCGAAGAGGTCGACGAACTCGCCCTTGCGCTCGCGCACCAGCGGCGACAGCACCTGGAAGCGGCTGCCCTCCGGCAGCTCCAGGACCTTGTCGACGATGGCCTGCGGCGACTGGCGGGAGATCGGGCGGCTGCACTCGGGGCAGTGCGGCTTGCCGATGCGCGCGAAGAGCAGACGGAGGTAGTCGTAGACCTCGGTGATGGTGCCGACCGTGGAGCGCGGGTTGCGCGAGGTCGACTTCTGGTCGATGGAGACCGCCGGGGAGAGGCCCTCGATGAAGTCGACGTCCGGCTTGTCCATCTGGCCGAGGAACTGCCGGGCGTAGGAGGAGAGCGACTCCACGTAGCGCCGCTGTCCCTCGGCGAAGATGGTGTCGAAGGCCAGCGAGGACTTGCCCGACCCCGACAGGCCCGTGAAGACGATGAGCGAGTCGCGCGGGAGGTCGAGCGAGACGTTCTTGAGGTTGTGCTCGCGCGCTCCACGAACGATGAGACGGTCGGCCACGCCGGTCCGCACCTTTCTTGAGAGAAGTGACAGGGGCGGGGCCCCCGTCTTTCTCAGACTAGGGGGAGCCACTGACAACGCCGGTCGGATTCACGGGTTGCCAACAAACCCCGGCTCTCCAGCATGCCCGACGCCACGTCCGACCATATAGCACGTGCATTCGATTTACGGCACTCGTTCACCACCTTCACCCAAAGGTGTGGCGCGGCTAGGGTCAGCACCATGATTGATCACGGTCATGACCTGGCGTCTGTACATGACGCTACGGAGCGGCTGCTCATCGCAGTCGGCAAACTGGACAACGCGTCTGTGACGCAGCCGTCACGGCTTCCCGGCTGGACCCGCGGCCATGTCCTCGCCCACCTCGCCCGCAACGCGGACGCCCTCGTGAACGTCCTCGAGGGGCGTCCCATGTACGTCTCCGGCGAGGCCCGGGACAGCGACATCGAGCGGGACGCCCCGCGCGCCCTCGACGTCCAACTCGCCGACCTGCGCGAGAGCGCGGCCCGCTTCCAGGGGACCGGGGCCGCTCCGGCGGACTGGTCGCGCACGGTGGAGCTGCGCAACGGGGTCACGGACTCCGCGTCCCGGGTGCCGTTCCGGCGGTGGGTGGAGGTGGAGCTGCATCACGTGGACCTGGGGATCGGGTACGAGCTGGAGGATCTGCCGGCGGAGTTCACCGAGCGGGAGATCGTCTTCCTGGCCGACCGGTTCGCCGGGCATCCCGGCGTACCGCCCACGCGCCTCACGGACGGCACGCGCGCGTGGAGCACCGGGCGGCGGTCCGCAGACGGACCCGAGATGACCGTCACCGGTCCCCCGGCCGATCTGCTGGGCTGGCTCGCAGGCCGGCGTGCCGGATCTGCCCTGGAGGTGGCCGGCGGCCCGCTTCCGGCGCTGCCCCCGCTCTAGGTCCCGGCGCTCCGGGACCAGGGCCACTCCCCCGCTATAGGCTGGCGGACATGACGTACAGCGGAGAGGTGACGGTCGGCGGGCCTGCCGACGTGCACGAGCTCAAGGACCTGATGATCACCAAGATCGCGGTCGGTCCGATGAACAACAACGCCTATCTGCTGCGCTGCCGGGCCACGGACGAGCAGTTGCTGATCGACGCCGCGAACGAGGCGCACACATTGCTCGGCATGATCGGTGGCGACGGCATCGCGTCCGTCGTCACGACCCACCAGCACGGCGACCACTGGCAGGCGCTCGCCGAGGTCGTGGCGGCCACCGGCGCCCGTACGTACGCGGGCCGGGACGACGCCGACGGCATCCCCGTAGGGACCGACGTGCTGGTCGACGACGGCGACACCATCCGGGTGGGGCGCGTGGAACTCACCGCGCGCCATCTGGTCGGGCACACGCCCGGCTCGATCGCCCTCGTCTACGACGACCCGCACGGGCATCCCCATGTGTTCACCGGGGACTGCCTGTTCCCCGGCGGTGTGGGCAACACCCACAAGGACCCCAAGGCGTTCGCCAGCCTGCTCCGCGATGTCGAGACCAGGATCTTCGATGTCCTCCCGGACGAGACATGGGTCTACCCGGGGCACGGCAACGACACGACACTGGGCACGGAGCGCCCGCAGTTGCCGGAGTGGCGCGCTCGCGGATGGTGAAGTGCCACGTCGGGGCGCGTGAGCCGCGCACGCGCCCCGTGTGAACGCTTCACACACGCCGGTGTCGTGCGTGCGCTCCCGGTGCGCGTAGTTGCGCGGTCAACTGGTGGGAGCCCCGCGCAGGATGACGGCTCCTGGGCGGATGGGCCGCCGGCCTGTCGATCCCCGCCCTCGGCCGGCGGCCCCGGCTGTTCACGAGATTGCAACACCCGTTCCCACCATGCGGAACATGTCGCCGTGACCTCGACAAACGGGTCCGTCGGCTGCCAATCTCCCGCCATGCATCCTGCCCCGCGCGCCCTGCGCCGCGCTGCCGCCGTCGTCGTTCTTCTCGCCGCCGCCGTGAGCTGTGCTCCGCAGCCGGAGGCGTCGGACCGGCCGTCGGCGTCCGGCGGAGACACATGCGAGAAGGGCAAGTTGGCCACCGAGAACTCGGGCAAGCTGACCATCGCCACCGACGAACCCGCCTACGAGCCCTGGTTCAAGGATGACGACCCCGCGAGTGGCAAGGGCTTCGAGTCGGCGGTCGCGTACGCCGTCGCCGAGCGGCTCGGGTACGGCAAGGACAAGGTCGCCTGGCAGAGCGTCCCGTTCAACAAGGCTTTCGCGCCCGGCGAGAAGACCTTCGACTTCGACATCAACCAGGTGTCCGTCAGCGAGGAGCGCAAGAGGGCCGTGGACTTCTCGTCCGGCTACTACGACGTGCGCCAGGCCGTCGTCGCGCTGAAGGGCTCCAAGGCCGCGAAGGCGAAGAGCATCGCCGGCCTGAAGGACGTGAAGCTGGGCGCCCAGGTCGGCACCACCAGCCTCGCCTCCATCGACGACGTGGTGAAGCCGAAGCAGGCGGCGGCCGTCTACGGCAAGAACGACCAGGCCAAGTCCGCGCTGAAGAACGGCCAGGTCGGCGCCATCGTGGTGGACCTGCCGACGGCCTTCTACATCACCGGGGCCGAGATCACGGACGCGACGATCGTCGGCCAGTTCGAGAACCAGGGCGGTACGCCGGAGCAGTTCGGCCTCGTGCTCGACAAGGGCAGCGCGCTCACCCCCTGCGTGTCGCGGGCCGTGGACGCGCTGCGCGAGGACGGCACGCTCGCGAAGCTCGAGCAGCGGTGGCTGTCGGACGCCGTCGACGCGCCGGTGCTCAAGTGACGCTGAACAAGGCGCAGCCGGCGGAGAACTCGGGCGAGCAGGACGCGGCGGACGGGTACGTCCCGTCGCAGCGGCGCCTGGACCGTGAGCGCTACCGGCGCGCCCGTGCCCGCCGAGCCACCGCGATCGGCGCGCTCTCGACCCTCGTCACCGGAGCGGTCCTCTACCTGGTCGTCGTCAACGCCCCCGGCTGGCCGCCCACCAAGGAGACCTTCTTCGACTGGGGGTACGCGCGCGAGGCGTTCCCGAAGGTCCTCGAAGGGCTGTGGCTGAACGTCCGGCTGCTGCTGATCTGCGGTGCCGCGGTGCTCGTCCTCGGCATGCTGATCGCCGTCGCGCGGACGCTGCGCGGCCCGGTGTTCTTCCCGCTGCGCGCCTTGGCCGCCGCCTACACGGACTTCTTCCGGGGGCTGCCGCTCATCATCAACCTGATGATCGTGGTCCTCGGCGTCCCGGCGCTGCGGCTCCAGGGGGTGACGGTCGACCCGGTGCTCCTCGGCGGCACCGCGCTCACCCTGACGTACTCGGCGTACGTCGCCGAGGTGTTCCGCGCCGGCATCGAGTCCGTGCATCCTTCGCAGCGCGCCGCGGCCCGCTCGCTCGGGCTCAGCAACCGGCAGGCACTGCGCCACGTGGTACTGCCGCAGGCGGTGCGCCGCCAGGTGCCGCCGCTGCTGAACGACCTGGTGTCGCTGCAGAAGGACACCGGGCTGGTCTCGATCGGCGGTGCGGTGGACGCCGTACGGGCCGCCGACATCATCGTCGGACGCAGCCTCAACTACACGCCGTACATCGTCGCGGGGCTGGTCTTCGTCGCGCTGACCATTCCGATGACCCGCTTCACGGACTGGGTGACGGCGCGGATGGACCGTCGGCGGGCCCAGGGAGGAACCACATGAGCGAGACGCCCGTACTGCGCATGGAGTCCGTCCGGAAGACCTTCGGCGGCTCGGTCGTCCTGCGGGACGTCGACCTGGAGGTGGCCCCGCACACGGTCACCGCGCTGATCGGCGCCTCCGGCTCCGGCAAGTCCACGCTGCTGCGGTGCGCGAACCTGCTGGAGGAGATCGACGACGGGGCGATCTGGCTGGACGACGAAGAGATCACCGACCCGCGCGTCGACCAGGACGCCGTGCGCCGCCGGATCGGCGTGGTCTTCCAGTCGTACAACCTCTTTCCGCACATGACGGTCCTGGAGAACATCACGCTCGCTCCGCGCCGGGTGCACGGCGTGCCCCGCGCCGAGGCCGAGACACGCGCGCGTGAGCTGCTAGAGCGGCTGGGGCTGGGCGGGAAGGCGGGCGAGTACCCGGACCGGCTGAGCGGCGGCCAGCAGCAGCGGGCGGCGATCGTGCGCGCCCTGGCCGTACGCCCCCGGCTGCTTCTGCTGGACGAGATCACCGCCGCCCTCGATCCCGAGCTGGTGGGCGAGGTCCTCACCGTCGTCCGCGACCTGAAGGACGAGGGCATGACCATGGTGCTGGCCACGCACGAGATGGGCTTCGCACGGGAGGTCGCCGACCAGGTGTGCTTCCTGGAGGGCGGCGTGGTGCTGGAACGCGGCACCGCGGCGCAGGTCTTCGGGGAACCGCGGCAGGAGCGCACACAGCGCTTCCTGCGGCGGATCGTGGAGGCGGGGCGGCTGTAGTCGGGGCGAGGCCGGGTGTAGTCGGGGCGAGGCGGGTGTAAGGGGCGCCCGCCGTGGCCGTCGGGGCTTACATCGCGGGCAGGGTCTAGGTGTCCGCCAGTCCCGCCCCCGCCAGCGCCACGACGCGCTCCACCCCGAACACATAGCCCTGGACTCCGCAGCCCGCGATGACTCCGTCGGCGCGCAGCGAGACGTAGGAGTGATGCCGGAACGACTCGCGCTTGTGGATGTTGGAGATGTGGACCTCCAACACCGGCATGCCGTCACAGGTGTTGAGGGCGTCCAGGATGGCGACGGAGGTGTGCGAGTAGGCACCCGGGTTGATCACGATGCCGCAGTGGTTCAGCCGCGCCTCGTGGATCCAGTCCACCAGCTCGCCCTCGTGGTTGGACTGGCGGAAGTCGACCGTGCCGCCGTGCGCGGCCGCCGCCTTGGCGCACAGGGCCTCCACGTCGGCGAGCGTGTCGGAGCCGTAGATCTCGGGCTGACGCTGGCCGAGCAGGTTCAGGTTGGGGCCGTTGAGGATCATGATCGGGGCGTTGGCCAGGGTGCGGGGCACGGTTCCTCCGGTCCGTTCAGGGTCGGGCGGCCCGTGACGGACCGCTGCTCGGACCCGGTTTATCACGGTGCGCCGACAGCGCGCCGGGCCGTAGCCTCCCGGCATGACGAGCCTCTCCTACCCGCCCAAGCCGTCGCCCGGCGACCGTATCGCCGTGATCTCCCCTTCCTCCGGCCTGCCGGGGCTCTTCCCGCTCCCCTACGAGCTGGGGCTGGAGCGGCTGCGCGAGGAGTACGGGCTGGAGCCGGTCGAGTATCCGGCGACGCGCAGGATGGGCTCGACGCCCCGGGAACGGGCCGGCGACATCCACGCCGCCTTCGCCGACCCGGACATCAAGGCGGTCGTCGCGTCGATCGGCGGGGACGACCAGATCACCGTGCTGCCGCTGCTGGACCGGGAGTTGATCCGGGCGAACCCGAAGCCGTTCCTCGGGATGAGCGACAACACCAACCTCCTCGCCTTCCTGCGCAACAGCGGCATCGTCGGCTACCACGGCGCGAGCGTCATGTGCGAGCTGGGCCGCCCCGGTGCCATGCACCCGCAGACCGCCGACTCCCTGCGGGCGGCCCTGTTCACCTCCGGCCCGTACGAGCTGAGGCCCGCCGGGCGGTGGCGTGACGTCGACCGGGACTGGGCCGATCCGGCGACCTTCGACGCCGAGCCGGAGACCCGGCCCGGGACCGGCTGGACCTGGGTCAACGCCGACCGCGTGGTGGAGGGCCGCAGTTGGGGCGGGTGCCTGGAGATCATCGGGTGGCTGCTGATGGCCGACCGCGAGATCGCGCACGACCCGTCCGAGTACGACGGCGGTGTGCTGCTGCTGGAGACCTCGGAGGACATGCCGAGCGCCGTGGAGGTTTTCAGCACTCTGCGCAACATGGGCGAGCGGGGGCTGCTCCAGCGCTTCCCGGCCCTGCTGATGGGCCGCCCGAAGACCTGGTCCTTCGAGCGGCCCAACACCCCGGAGGAGGCCGCTCGTTACGTGTCCGACCAGCGTGAGGCGGTCCTGCGCGCCATGCGGGCCTACGCTCCCGACACCACGATCGTCTTCGACGTGGACTTCGGGCACACCGATCCGCAACTGGTGATCCCGTACGGGGGCACCGTGCGCGTGGACGGACCGGCCCGGCGCATCACGGTCACCTACTGAGGGCCCCCGAGCCCCCGCGCGCCCCCGTAACCCACCGTCACCGTGGGTAGTTGACGCGGCATGCACGACGTACGCACCGTAAGGGCACCCTCCATGCCGCGCCTCGCGGCCGCCTCGCTCGCCGGCACGGCCATCGAGTTCTACGACTTCTTCGTCTACGGGACCGCGGCGGCCCTCATCCTGGGGCCGCTGTTCTTCCCGACCTTCTCGCCGGTGGCCGGGACGCTGGCCGCTTTCGCCACCTTCGGCGTGGGCTTCGTGGCGCGGCCGCTCGGGTCGGTGCTGTTCGGGCACATCGGCGACCGGCGCGGACGACGGCCGGTCCTCGTCGCCTCCCTGCTGCTCACCGGCGCCTCCACGGTCGCGGTCGGCTGTGTGCCGACCTACGACACGATCGGCGTGGCCGCTCCCCTGCTGCTCCTGGTGCTGCGCTTCCTGCAAGGGCTGGGGCTCGGCGGGGAGTGGGGCGGAGCGGTGCTGCTGACGGTGGAGCACGCGCCCGCCGAGCGACGCGGGCTGTGGTCGAGCTTCCCGCAGGTCGGGCCCGCCCTGGGGTTCCTTCTTGCCAACGGTGTGGTGCTGGGGCTGTCGACGACGCTGTCCGAGGCGCAGTTCGCCGCGTGGGGCTGGCGGGTGCCTTTCTGGGCGGCGGGGGTGCTGGCGATCGTGGGGCTGTGGCTGCGCTCGTCGCTCGCCGAGAGCCCCAGCTTCCTCGAACTCGACGACCACGCGCGCGTGCCCATCGCCGAGGTCATGCGCGACCACTGGCGTCTCCTCCTGCTGACCGGCGGAGCGCTCGCGATCGGCTACGCGATCTTCTACGCCGTGACGACCTGGTCCCTCGCCTACGGGACGGAACGGCTCGGGGTGAGCCGCAGCGTCATGCTGACCTGCATCATGGGCGCGGTGCTCGTGAAGGGCGCGCTCACGCCGCTGGTGGCGATGCTCGGGGATCGCTACGGCCGCCGGCCCATGTGCCTGGCCGGGTGCGCGGCGGCCGCCCTGTGGATGTTCCCGATGGTCGCGCTCCTCGCCACCGGAACGCCGCTGCCGATGTTCCTCGGCTTCCTCGGCGCGATGCTCTCGTTCATCACGATGTTCGCCGTGATCGCCGCGTATCTGCCCGAGCTGTACGAGCCACGGGTGCGCTGCACCGGCGCCGCCGTCGGCTACAACCTCGGCGGCGTCCTCGGGGGCGCTCTCACGCCGATCGTGGCGACGGCGCTCGCCGAGCAGGGCGGGCGGGTGCCCTGGGGCGTGGCCGCGTATCTGACGGCGATCGCGCTGGTCAGCCTGGGGTGCTTCGCGCTGCTGCCGGAGACGCGTCCGGTGCCGGTGGAGGCGGGGGCGAAGGCTGGGGCCGGGGCGGAGGCCGAGGCGCCTACGGGTTGATAGCCAGCTCCAGGTACGCCGCGAACAGCACCAGATGGACCCCGCCCTGGAGCGGTGTGGCCCGCCCCGGGACAACCGTCAGGGAGGCCACCACCACGGTCAGGGCGAGCAGCACCATGTGCGTGGCGCCGAGGCCGAGCACCAGCGGGCCGGACAGCCACACGGACGCGAGCGCGACGGCGGGGATGGTCAGGCCGATGCTGGCCATGGCCGAGCCGAAGGCGAGGTTCAGGCTGGTCTGCACACGGTCGCGGCGTGCGGAGCGCAGCGCGGCGATGGTCTCCGGGAGCAGTACCAGCAGCGCGATGATCACGCCGACCACGGCCTGGTGCAGCCCGGCGGCCTCCACCCCGGACTCGATGGTGGGCGACACGCCCTTGGCCAGGCCGACCACGCCGATCAGCGCCAGGCCCAGCAGTCCCAGGCTGATCAGGGCAGTACGGGCGGTCGGCGCCGCGGCGTGCTCCTCGGCGGTGATCACGTCGCCCTGCCGGGTGATCGGCAGGAAGTAGTCCCGGTGCCGCACGGTCTGCGTCGCGACGAACAGGCCGTACAGGATCAGCGAGGACACCGCCGCGAAGGTCAGCTGGACGGTGGAGAACTCCGGGCCCGGTTTGCTCGTGGTGAACGTCGGCAGCACCAGGCTGAGCGTGGCCAGGGTCGCCACGGTCGCGAGTGCGGCGCCGGTGCCCTCGCGGTTGAAGACGGCCGTGCCGTGCCGCAGTGAGGCGACCAGGAGGCACAGGCCGACGATGCCGTTGCAGGTGATCATCACGGCTGCGAAGACCGTGTCGCGGGCCAGTGTCGCGCTCTTGTCCCCGCCGTCGACCATCAGGGTGACGATGAGGGCGACCTCGATGATCGTGACGGCGACGGCGAGAACGAGGGAGCCGAACGGTTCACCGACCCGGTGCGCCACCACCTCGGCATGGTGGACGGCGGACAGAACAGCTCCCGCCAGGACCAGGGTCACCAGCGCGACGACGGCCGCGGGCAGATCGCGCCCCCATGTGAAGACCAGCAGCACCGCCGCGAGCACGGGCACCAGGGTCGTCCACTGTGCCGTGAGCGGCCTGCGCCGAGCGATCATGCAGTGATCGTCGCAGAGGTGCGGGGGCCCCGCACTCCGGTCGCGCGGGGCCCGAGCCGGGGCCTACTTGAGCTCGCTCGCATCGATGATCTGCACCAACTTCAACCGGGACCGGCAGTCGGCAATGCGCCGACCACCGGTCCCGGTGATGGTGGTTCCTACGTCCGACGCGGTCAGACGTCGATGCTGTCCTTCGGAGCGCTTCCGCTCTGCCCCTGCGCCGCCTCGGCCTCCGCCTGCTTCTTGGAAGCGCGCAGGCTGGTGATCGTGGTGACGATCAGGACGGAGCAGATCACACCGAGCGAGACCGGAATGCTGATCTCGGGGACGTGCACCCCGGACTCGTGCAGGGCGTGCAGCACCAGCTTCACGCCGATGAAGCCCAGGATGATCGACAAGCCGTAGCTGAGGTGGACCAGCTTCTTCAGCAAGCCGCCGATGAGGAAGTACAGCTGGCGCAGACCCATCAGGGCGAACGCGTTGGCCGTGAACACGATGTACGGGTCCTGGGTCAGGCCGAAGATCGCGGGGATGGAGTCGAGGGCGAACAGCACGTCGGTGGAGCCGATCGCGAGCATCACGACCAGCATCGGGGTCATGACCCGCTTGCCGTTCTCCTGGATCCACAGCTTGGTGCCGTGGTAGCGGTCGGCCACACCGAACCGGCGCTCGACGGCCTTGAGCAGCTTGTTCTCCTCGAACTCCTCGTCCTCCTCGTCGGCCCGGGCCTCCTGGATGAGCTTCCAGGCGGTCCAGATCAGGAAGGCGCCGAAGATGTAGAACACCCACGCGAAACTGGCGAGGATCGCCGCGCCGGCCGCGATGAAGATGGCCCGCAGGACCAGGGCTATGAGGACACCGATCAGGAGAACGCGCTGCTGGTACTGCGAAGGCACCGCGAACTTCGCCATGATCAGGACGAAGACGAAGAGGTTGTCGACGCTCAGCGACTTCTCGGTGATGAACCCCGCGAAGAACTCACCGGCGGGCTGGCCGCCGCCGAACATCAGCAGACCGAGCCCGAAGAGCGCGGCCAGCACGATCCAGACGACCGTCCAGATCCCGGCTTCCTTGATCGACACGTCGTGCGGTTTGCGGCCGATGAAGAAGTCGACCGCGATCAGGGCGGCAAGACCCACGATAGTCAGGACCCATAGGGTCACGGAAACATCCACTGCGCCTCCGGCAGTCGTTAACGGCAAATGTCAGCGTCGTCGCTGCCGGAGGTCTCTTCCACCCAAAGATGGGCCGACGCCCCGGGATCTGGCCTGATCCGTATTGACGGGTACGCCGCAGCAGACAGGGAGTACTCCCCTCCGTGCCGTCAACAGTACCCCAATCACCAAGAACAGGTAAAGCGTTTGGCAAAAGGAAGATCAAAACCCCAGGTCAGGAGGCTTTACAACTACTTGGTACGGGCGGCCGCGACCTGGGAGAGGACCTGCTGGAGGACCTGACTGCCGGGCGGCACCAGTGACGGCTCGTAGGTCCAGGCATGACCGACCCACGGGTCGGCGAGGTGGTCGTCGGGTACCGGCGTCAATCGCAACAGCGAACGCCACAGCGGGTCGAGCAAAGGCCCGTATCCGGAGGACTCCTCGCGGTCGGCCACCATCATCAAGTGGACGCCGAAGGCGGGGCCTTCGTCGGCGAGGTAGCGCAGCTGGTTCACGGCACGGTCGTCGAAGCCGTGCGGGAAGTCGTTGACGATGAGCAGCTGCTGCGAGGTGTCGAAGCCGGGCGGCAGCGAGTCGGCCGCGCCTCCGCGCACCGCCATCTGCACCAGGTCGACCCGCTGGGTGAGCCGCCCCAGCACGTCCGCCACCCCTGCGGCGCCGAGCGCGGGCGGGGCCGCGAGCACACCGCTCCGCACGAGAGGTGCCAGCGGCTGCGCCCCCGAGCCGGCCGGGTCGATGACATGGACGGTGAACTCACCCGCGGGATAGACGGCGAGCAGCCGGGCCGCGTGCGCGACCGCCGTGTCCATGGCGAGACGCCCCAGGGCGTGCGAGTCGGTGAGAAGACCCTCGGATGACCCGGTGTGACCGCTGTCGATCCACAGACCACGCTCCAGCGGCAGCCGGACCAGCATCGGGATGCGGATCCCGTCGGCCTCGGGGAGATGGAGGTCGCCCAGACGCAGCGCCATGGGGATCTCCATCGGCGGCCGGTAGGCGTGCCACACGGGGTTGTCCCAGCGGGCGTACGCCGGCGGCAGGGCCGGTTCGACGACATCGGCCTCGGCCGTGAGCTGGGCGATGTCCCGGTCGAGGGCATCCCTGGCCTGGTCGACGAGTTGTGCGTGCCGGGCACGGGCCGCCTCGCGCGCGGCGTCACCCTGCCCGCCGATCCGGCTGCGCGGGTCGGACAGGACCTGCTCGAGCTCCTTGTCCATGCGGGACTCGGCGAAGTCGACGGCGCTGCGGTAGGCGGCGGTGGTGCGGGCCAGGTCCTCGAACATGCCCCACACCTGGTTGTACAGCCGCTCCTCCATGGACCAGCCGGTCGCGTCGCCCGCGACGGGCTGGGCGGGCTGCCCGGGCGCGGCCGGAGGTGCGGTGGGCGGAGGCGGGGGCGGAGCGGAGTTCTGGCGGCGCGGATGGCTGTAGTCGATCGGGCTGCCCGCGGTCGGTACGGACGGCTGGGTGACGGCGGGAGGGTCGGGCGTCGTCCCGGGATACGCCGGCTGCGGCGCGGGCTGTCCCGGCACGCCGGGCGGCTGCCCGCCGTACGGGGACGTGGGCGGTACGGGGCCGGGAGCGCCCTGGGGCGCGGTGCCGCCCTGGTCCTGGCCGAGGGCCGGGGTCGCTGTCTGGCGGGAACGGTCGCCGTCCGCGGTGCGCGGCGGGGGCGCCTGCACCGAGCGGGCCAGCCCTTGGGCCACCGCCTCGTTGATACTGCCGGCCAGCTGGTGGGCCTGGGGCAGGCCCTGGTCGGTGAGGAGTTCGGCCAGGCCGCCCGCGTAGCCCTGGCCGACGGCGCGCACCTTCCAGGCGCCCTGCCTGCGGTAGAGCTCCAGGGCGACCACGGCCGACTCGGTGTCCAGGCCGGTGAGGGTGTAGCTGGCGATCTCGCCGCCGTCGAGGCCGGTGACGGCGACGAACGGGGCGGCGACGGCGCCGAAGCGGACCGGGCCCGCCCCACCGGCGGGCAGGGCGAGCAGCACTCCGACACGGTGGACGGCCTCCGGCAGGGCGTCCAGGTCCACCGCGAGGCGATGGTCTGCGGCGGCCTGCCGGGAGACCTCGAGACCTGGCTGGGTGGGGGCACCCGGGTGGGCCACCCATTCCACGCCGTGGATCCTGCCGGTCTCGTCGCTGAGCGCGGCCGCGGTCACGATCGGCGTGCCGGCCGAGACCCGGATCTCGAGACGGGCCTGGGAGAGCGGGTGGTTCTGCCCCCGCACCAGCTCGGCCGTCATCGCCTTCGTCCCCCTGTGTCGTTGTGTGAAGTCGTGGGCCCCCGCCGGCCCGCCCCGAGCGGATTCCCCTGGTGCCTTAGAGGACGGGCAGAATCGTCGGCATGAGGTCCTGGAAGGTACGGCCGTTGGCCGGGTTGCCCAGGGCCGTCATCGACCAGCCCGAGCCCGAGCGGTGCACCTTCGCCATGATCTGGGCCGTGTACTGGCCGCCGCCGGCCAGCGTGTAGCGGGCGAGCTCCTGGCCGTTGGTCTCGTCGACCAGGCGGCAGAACGCGTTCTGCACCTCCTGGAACGTCTGGCCCGTGAAGGAGTTCACGGTGAAGACGATCTGGTCGATGTGGACCGGGACGCGGGAGAGGTCGACGAGGATGGCCTCGTCGTCGCCGCCTTGGCCGACACCGCCGACGAGGTTGTCGCCGGTGTGGCGCACCGAGCCGTCGTCGCTCACCAGGTGACGGAAGAAGACGACGTCGACCGGCTGCTTGTCCGCGAACAGGACGGCGGAGGCGTCGAGGTCGACCTCGCGCGTCCGTGAGCCGAACAGGCCGCGCCGGGGAGCCGCCTGCCAGCCGAGACCCATCCGCACCGCGGTCAGGCTGCCGCCGTCGTTCTTCTGCAGACTGATGGCCTGACCCTTGGTCATGTTGACGGTCACGCGCTGATTCCCCTCTCGAACGTCCCCTGTTGCCGCGCATTCGCGGTTGACCCGAACCCTACGCAGCGGCACTGACAGCGACGTACCCCGGTCGGCGCTTTGTGTCGGTCTTGCAACACTGCGCGTACGCGGTCCGCCGTCAGGCCAGGCCCGCCTCCTTCATCTGGCGCAGTTCCTTCTTCATCTCGGAGACCTCGTCGCGCAGCCGGGCCGCGATCTCGAACTGGAGGTCCGCGGCGGCGGCCCGCATGCGCGTGGTCAGCTCCTCGATCTGCTCGGTGAGTTCGGCCGCGGGGCGGTCGGTCGGCACCGTCTCCTTGGCCTTGCCCTTGCCCTTGGCGGGCTTGGCCCCCTCGGCGGCCTTGCCGCCCAGGGAGGGCACGGGCGCCGTGGCGCCCCCGCCGTCCTTGCGCCCCTTGCGGTAGCCCGAGCCGAGCAGCTGCTCGGTGTCGATGTCCTCGCGGGCGATCTGGGCGACGATGTCGTTGATCTTCTTGCGGAGGGGCTGGGGGTCGATGCCCTGTTCCGTGTTGTACGCGATCTGCTTCTCCCGGCGCCGGTTGGTCTCGTCGATGGCCTTCTCCATCGCCGGGGTGATCTTGTCGGCGTACATGTGGACCTGGCCCGAGACGTTGCGCGCGGCACGGCCGATGGTCTGGATCAGGGAGGTGCCGGAGCGCAGGAAGCCCTCCTTGTCGGCGTCCAGGATCGCCACCAGGGACACCTCGGGCAGGTCGAGGCCCTCCCTCAGGAGGTTGATGCCGACGAGCACGTCGTATTCGCCGGCGCGCAGCTCACGCAGCAGCTCGACGCGGCGCAGGGTGTCGACGTCGCTGTGGAGATAGCGCACCTGGATGCCCAGCTCCAGGAAGTAGTCCGTGAGGTCCTCGGCCATCTTCTTGGTGAGTGTGGTGACCAGGACACGCTCGTCCTTGTCGGTGCGCGTCCGGATCTCGTGCACCAGGTCGTCGATCTGGCCCTCGGTGGGCTTGACGACGACTTCCGGGTCGACCAGGCCGGTGGGGCGGATGATCTGCTCGACGACGCCGTCCCCGCGGGAGAGCTCGTACTTTCCGGGGGTCGCCGAGAGATAGACCGTCTGGTCGATGCGCTCCTGGAACTCCTCCCACTTCAGGGGGCGGTTGTCCAGGGCGGAGGGCAGCCGGAAGCCGTGGTCGACGAGGGTGCGCTTGCGGGAGGCGTCGCCCTCGTACATGGCGCCGATCTGGGGCACCGTGACGTGCGACTCGTCGATGACGAGGAGGAAGTCGTCCGGGAAGTAGTCCAGCAGGGTGTTGGGCGGGGAGCCGGGCAGGCGGCCGTCGAAGTGCATCGAGTAGTTCTCGACGCCGGAGCAGGAGCCGATCTGGCGGAGCATCTCGATGTCGTACGTGGTGCGCATCCTGAGGCGCTGGGCCTCCAGGAGCTTGCCCTGCTTCTCCAGTTCCGCGAGGCGCTCGCCCAGCTCCTTCTCGATGTCGTTGACCGCCCGCTCCAGGCGCTCGGGCCCCGCGACGTAGTGGGAGGCCGGGAAGACGTACAGCTGCTGGTCGTCGCTGATGATCTCGCCGGTGAGCGGGTGGAGGGTGGACAGCGCCTCGATCTCGTCGCCGAACATCTCGATGCGGACGGCCAGCTCCTCGTAGACCGGGAAGATCTCGATGGTGTCGCCGCGGACGCGGAAGGTGCCGCGGGTGAAGGCCATGTCGTTGCGCGTGTACTGGATGTCCACGAAGCGGCGCAGCAGCTCGTCCCGGTCGAACTCGTCGCCGACCTTGAGGGGGACCATGCGGTCCACGTACTCCTGCGGCGTACCGAGGCCGTAGATGCAGGAGACCGAGGCGACCACCACGACGTCGCGGCGGGTGAGCAGCGAGTTGGTCGCGGAGTGGCGCAGGCGCTCGACCTCCTCGTTGATCGAGGAGTCCTTCTCGATGTAGGTGTCCGACTGCGGGACGTACGCCTCGGGCTGGTAGTAGTCGTAGTACGAGACGAAGTACTCGACGGCGTTGTTCGGGAGCAGCTCGCGGAACTCGTTCGCCAGCTGGGCGGCCAGCGTCTTGTTCGGCGCCATCACGAGTGTGGGGCGCTGAAGCTTCTCGATCATCCACGCGGTGGTGGCGGACTTGCCGGTGCCGGTCGCGCCGAGCAGGACGACGTCCTTCTCGCCTGCCTGGACGCGCCGGGCGAGATCGGCGATGGCCGTCGGCTGGTCGCCGTTCGGCTGGTAGGGGCTGACGACCTCGAAGGGCGCCACCGTGCGTTCGATCTGGGAAACGGGCCGCATGGAATCCACCGTACGACCCCGCACTGACAACGGGCTCCGATCAGCGCTTCTGCGGGGTTCGGGAGCGGCTGTGCTCCACGGGACGGCGGGGGCGGAACCGCATGCCGTGCGCGGAGTGGTGGACGGCACCGTGGGAGTGGGCGGGGATGCCGGGCTTGTGCTCGACGGGGGCGACGGCGGGCTTCCCCATGACCATCAGCGGGTCGAACATCACCACGACACCGGCGAGCAGGAGGAAGGCGAGCGGGCCGATCAGCATGGGCGCGAGCAGGGCCGCGGGCGACTCTCCCGAGGTGGGTGCGGAGGTGCCGTGGAGGTGGACGTCGAGGGCGGCCATGCCGGTGTAGTGCATGCCGCTGACGGCGAGCCCCATGACGAGGCTGGCACCCACGCTCCAGAGGAATCCCCTGACCTGGCCGGCCGCCCACAGCGCGGCGGTGGCGGCGCACATGGCGATCGCGACGGAGATGCCGACGGTGAAGGTGTTGTACTCCAGCTTCCCGTCCAGGCGCATGCTGGCCATGCCGAGGTAGTGCATCGACGCTATGCCCAGACCGGTGATGGTGCCTCCGGTGAAGAGGGCCGTTCCCCGGGCGCCCTTGTAGCCCACGATGAAGACCCCCACGCCGACCATGACGATCGCCACGGCGAGGCTCGCGAAGGTCATCGCCTTGTCGTAGTGGATCGGGGTCTCCTGGACCGTGAACCCCATCATCGCGACGAAGTGCATGGTCCATATCCCGGAGCCGATGGCGGCCGAGCCGAGGGCGAGCCAGCCGGGGCGCCACGACTGGGCGACGAGCATGGATCTGGTGGTGCACCGCAGCCCCAGGGCGCCGCCGAGGCAGGCCATGAGGTAGGCCACCAGGGGTGTGACCAGGCCGTAGCTGAATCCGTCGACCGTGCCCTGCATGCGCGGCTGTCCTTCCCGCCCTTTGCGTCCCGGAACTCCTGATGTGCCCCCTCCCAGGACCGCACGAGCGGTCAGGGTTGACGCAGAGAGTATGACCCCCACCGGAATGGTCGAACGACTTTCCGGCAAAGAAACACGGCCTTGCCTCAGTTGTGCGGCACCAGTGACCGGAGTTGGGTGATCTGCGTTCAACCTGTGGCCATCCTGCACCCCTCTCGCGTTGACCCTCTGCTGTCACAGTTGATCTGTCTGTGATGTCGTCGAACGCTCACGCGAGGAGTACGCATGCACGCGCGCGCCGTTGCCGCCTCCACCACCGCACTCCTGGGGACAGCCGCTCTCCTCGTCCCCGTCTCCCCCGCCGGGGCCGTCGACGCCGACGTGGCGCCGCAGGTCATCGCCCATCGGGGCGCTTCCGCGTACGCGCCCGAGAACACGCTGGCAGCCGTGGACAAGGCGGCCGAGCTGGGCATCCCCTGGGTGGAGAACGACGTCCAGGAAACCAGGGACGGCGAGCTCGTCGTCGTCCACGACGACAACCTGCGGCGCACCACCGATGTCGAGGAGGTCTTCCCCGGGCGGGCCCCTTGGAAGGTGAAGGACTTCACCGCCGCCGAGATCGCCCGTCTCGACGCGGGCAGTTGGTTCGGCCCCGCCTACGCGGGCGCGCGCGTGCCGACGCTGGAGCAGTTCGTGGACCGCGTCGAGCGGCACCACCAGAAGCTTCTCCTGGAGATCAAGAACCCGGAGCTGTATCCGGGCATAGAGCGTCAGACGCTCAAGGTCCTCGGCAACGAAGGCTGGCTCGACAAGTCGCATCTGGCGGGCCGGCTGATCGTGCAGAGCTTCAGCGCGGACAGCGTGCGGACGGTGCACGAGCTGAAGCCCGGTGTGAAGACCGGCTTCCTGGGGACGCCGCCGGTGTCGGACCTGTCGGCCTATGCCGGCTTCGCCGACCAGATCAACCCGTCGTACGGCTCACTCTCCACGGCGTACGTCTCCGCCGTGCAGGCGTTCGACGGACCCCACGGCACGCCCCTGGAGGTCTTCACCTGGACGGTCGACGACGCGGCCACGGCCCAGCGGGTCGCCCGGTACGGCGTCGACGGGATCATCACGAACAAGCCGGATGTGGTGCGGGAGGCCGTCGGCGGGTGAGCTCCCGCACCGGCGCCCCCTGGCAGTCGTCCCGCCGCGGCGGCGTTGTCAGTGGTGGGTCGTACGGTGGGCGCATGGACAGCCATGGGCAGATCGAGCAGCGGGTCGTGTGGTGCGTCGTCGACAGCGGCATCGGTCCGCTGCTGCTGGCCGCGACCCGGGAGGGCCTGGTCAGCGTCGTGTTCCATGCCACGGACGCGGTGCGGGACCGGGCGGTCGAGCGGCTTGCGTCGCGCCTCGGCACCGAGCCCGTCGAGGCACCCGGCTCCCCGCTGCTGGCCGAGGCGATAGGCCAGGTCGCGGCGTACTTCGCGGGTGAGCGGCGCGACTTCGACCTGCCGCTGGACTGGTCGCTGATCTCCGGCTTCAACCGGGAGGTCCTGCGCGAACTGGCCTCGGGCGTGCCGTACGGCACGGTCGTGGGGTACGGCGATCTGGCCGGCCGGGTGGGGCAGCCCGGCGCCGCGCAGGCCGTGGGCATGGCGATGGGCGCCAATCCGCTGCCCGTGGTGGTGCCCTGCCACCGGGTCGTCGAGAGCGGCGGCGGGATCGGCGGCTTCGGGGGCGGCCTGGAGACCAAGCGGAAGCTGCTCGCCCTGGAAGGGGTGCTGCCCGAGCCTCTCTTCTGAGGTCTCGGGCCCGGTCGGTCGTAGTGCCGCGCCTCGAGGTCAGTCGTAGTGCCGCGCCTCGAAGACGTTGCCGTCCGGGTCCCGGAAGTAGAAGCTGCGGGTGGCCTTGCCCCGGGCTCCGAAGGAGTCGTACGAGAGCTCCGACACCGGTACGGCGCGTTCCTCGAGGCGGCCGAGCAGGGCGTCGAAGTCGCCGTGGGGCAGGGACAGGCAGACGTGGTTGACGGGGTGGCCGGCGCTGTCGGCGGCGCCGGGCAGCATCTTCATGCGTTCCGCGAAGGTCAGCGGCATGAGGTCGAGGATGGTCTCGTCGTTGACGCGCACGGAGGGGAACGGCACCTGGCCCGCGGCGAACTCGGTGAGCCTGAGCGGCTCCATGCCGACGGCCTTCTCGTAGAAGTCGGCGGCGGCGACCGGGTCGCGCACCCAGAGGACGACGTGGTCGAGACGTGCTGTGTGGTCCGTCATGCACTTAAGGCTCGTGACCTCCGTGACAGCCCGCAAGGGTTTGGCCCGGCGCGCCGCCCGCCAGAGATGAGAGAGGACCGGCTGACAGGAGGCAGACGCGTGGTGCTGGTGATGTCGGAAGAGGTGCGGGCGGCGCTCGAGGCGCGGCAGCCCGTGGTGGCCCTGGAGTCCACGATCATCGCCCACGGGCTGCCTCGGCCGCGCAACCTCCAGGTGGCCCTGGAGCTGGAGACGGCCGTGCGGCAGGAGGGGGCGGTGCCCGCGACCATCGCCGTGCTGGACGGGCGGCCCCATGTCGGACTGGACAAGGAGCAGCTGGAGCGGGTCGCGAACGAGGACGGGATCCGCAAGCTGGGCCACCGTGATCTGCCGCTCGCGCTGGCCTTGGGGGCGAGCGGGGCGACCACGGTGTCGGCTACCGCGCTGCTGGCGGCGCTGGCGGGCGTCCGGGTGTTCGCGACCGGCGGGCTCGGCGGAGTGCACCGGGAGTGGACTCTGACGCAGGACGAGTCGGCCGATCTGGGGCTGCTGGCGCGGACGCGGATCACCGTGGTGTGCGCCGGGGTGAAGTCGATCCTGGACGTGCCGGCGACCCTGCAGCGGCTGGAGACGCTGGGTGTCGCGGTGGCCGGGTACGGCACCGACCGGTTCCCGGGCTTCTATCTGTCCGACTCGGGGCATCCGGTGGACTGGACGCTGCGGACGCCGGAGCAGGTGGCGGGCGTCATGCGGGCCCAGGACGCGCTCGGCGAGCCGGAGTCGGCCCTGATCGTCGCCAATCCCGTCCCCGAGGAGGAGCAGCTCGATCCGGAGCTGCACGCGCGTGTGCTCGCGGACGCGCTGCACGCGTGCGATGAGGAGGGGGTCATCGGCCAGGCGGTCACGCCGTTCCTGCTCGACCATCTGGTGCGGCACACCGACGGGGCCTCCCTGAGCGCCAACCTGGCGGCGGTCCGCGGCAATGTGCGTCTGGCGGCGCGGATCGCGGCGGCCTGGGCCCGGGGGTGACCGGGACCGGGGCCGGCCGCCCCGCGGGTGGTGAGGAGCGCTCCGTGGAGGGGGCGGCGCTGCTGGTCGTCGGGGACGTCATCACCGATGTCGTCGCGCGGCACCGGGGGCCGCTCGCGGCGGGCACGGACACGGTTGCCTCGATCCGGACGGTGCCGGGCGGGGCGGGCGCGAACGTGGCGTGCTGGGCGGCACACCGGGGTGCGGCGGAGGTACGGCTGCTCGGGCGTGTGGGCGCGGATACGGCCGCGTGGCACGAGCGTGAACTGGCGGCCCACGGCGTGCGCCCGCGGCTCGTCGTCGACCCGCGGGCGCCGACCGGCACGGTGATCTGTCTGGTGGACGGGGAGGCTTCGGCGGAGCGGACGTTTCTCACCGACAGCGGAGCGGCGTTGCGGCTCGAACCCGCGGACTGGTCGGACGCGCTGCTCGACGGGGTGGCCCGGCTGCATCTGTCGGGCTACCTCCTGTTCTCCGAACCGGGTCGCGCCCTGGTGTCGGTGGCTCTGAAGGCCGCACGCTCGCGTGGCGTGCCGGTGAGTCTGGACCCGGCGTCGGCCGGGTTCCTCACCGACCTGGGCGCCGAGCGATTCCTGGCGCTCGTGGAGGGCGTGGACGTACTGCTGCCCAGCCGGGACGAGGCCTGCCTGCTGACGGGGCTGACCGACACGGCCGACGCGGCGGCCGAGCTGAGCCTGCGCATCCCGCTGGTCGTCGCGAAGCAGGGGCGCGAGGGAGCACTCGTGGCCCGCTCGGGGAAGGTGTGCGCCCGCGTTCCCGCCGTGCGGGCGACGCCGCGGGACACCACGGGCGCCGGTGATGCCTTCACCGGCACGTTCCTCGGCGCCCTGCTCGCGGGCGCGGGGCCGGAGGAGGCGGCGGAGGAGGGCTGCCGGGCGGGTGCGCGGGCTGTGGAGCGAGTGGGCGGCAGGCCGCCTCTGCCCGGCTGATGCGGGGCAGACGCCCTTGCCCGGCTGACGCGGGGCAGACCGCCTCCGAGGCGGGCTGATGTCCCGCGCCCGCTCCACCCTGGCTAAGGTTTGCGCCCCCACGCCGAGATCATCGGTGGCGTCGTGAGGTCGAGCGCGCCGGACGTGACGTTCATGAGGTGCCGCTGGATGTCCTGGTCCGTGGCGAGGCCCGCGGTGACCAGCTGGTCGCGGATCTGGCGGATCGTGGCGGACTCCAGGGCCGCACAGGCCGGTGAGGCGAGGGGGAAGTAGGCGTCGGCGTGGACGCGGGTGAGGCCGGCCTCCCGGAGCAGGCGCGGAAGGGTGCGGCCGCAGGGGAGGTCGGTCCCGCGGTCGGCGAGCAGTTTGCGGAAGCTGTGCCGCAGCCGGTTCGCGAGCTGCTGCTCGGGGCCGTACTCGTCGGGGCAGAGCAGGGGCTGAAGGGCGGGGTCGACGTCCTCGACGAGGAGTCGCCCGCCGGGGCGCAGAGAGCCGGCCATGGACCGCAACGCCCGTTGCCGGTCGGTGACGTGGACGAGGGCGAGGCGGGCGTGCACCAGGTCGAAGCCCTCCCCCGGCGGGTCCTGTACGCCGAGGTCGTGGACGCGGACCTCGACGGACGGCCGGCCGGCCCGGGCGAGCCGTGAGATGTCGGTGTCGGTCGCGACGACGCGTCCGGTCGGGCCGACTTTCTTCGCCAGCCAGGACACCACGGACGGGCCGCCGGCGCCGACCTCCCAGCAGCGCCAGCCGGATCCGACGCCGAGCGCCTCGAGATGCCGGAACGTCGTCGGGTCGAAGAGAGCGGCGAAGGCGCTGTAATGCTCTGCCGCCTCGGTCTGCCGGTTGTCGAGGAGGTACCCATCGGTTCGCGTCATGCCGCGATCATCCCAGTTGTCCGACTTATCCGTATTGGTCGACGCTCCGGTAAGGAGAACCGCACCGCACCCGCGTGCGTCGATGTCTCAGGACAACGGCATCGGAGAGTCGTTCGTCCACAGCCGGGAACAAAGCGGAATGAGTCGTTTCCACAGCCTTACCCGCAGCTCACGTGGGCCTGGCAGACTTGCGCGCCAAGGCGCAGGAACGGCGCGAGGAGTTCACGCAAGGAGATCCGGATGTCCATGGCAGGGAATCTGCGGAAGGTCACGAGCCTCGGCGGGGTCGGCGGCCTGCGCAAGGTGGCTCGGCTGGCCAGGCGGCGCCCGCGCGTCGACCTGAGTCACCCGGCCCGCTCCCCGCTGGGCTCCTCGGTGGTGAACTGCGTGACGTACCGGGACGGTGTCCGCACCCCCGTGCGCGGGGATCTGGTGGATGTCGTGGAGCGGGTGCGCAAGCGCCGGGAGGGCTTCGTCTGGCTCGGGCTGCACGAGCCGACCGACCAGGAGTTCGCGGGTATCGCCGAGCTCTTCGACCTGCACCCGCTGGCCGTCGAGGACGCTGTCGAGGCTCACCAGCGCCCCAAGCTGGAGCGGTACGGGGAGACGCTCTTCGCGGTGTTCAAGACGGTCTGCTACGTCGAGCACGAGGAACTCACTGCCACCAGCGAGGTGGTGAACACCGGCGAGATCATGGTGTTCGTCGGCGAGGACTTCGTGATCACGGTGCGGCACGGCCGGCACGGCTCGCTGGGCCCGCTGCGCGAGGAGCTGGAGTCCGATCCCGGCCAGCTGGCCAAGGGCCCGTCCGCGGTGCTGCACGCGATCGCGGACCACGTGGTCGACGACTACCTGACCGTCACAGACTCGATGCAGGCGGACATCGACCAGGTCGAGACGGATGTCTTCGCGGAGACCGGTGCGCGCGCCGACCCGGGGCGCATCTACCAGCTCAAGCGTGAACTCCTCGAGCTGAAGCGGGCCGTGGTTCCGCTCAGCCGCCCGCTGGAGGATCTCGCCACCCGGCCGATCCGAGCGGTCGACCCGGAGATACAGGCGTACTTCCGCGACGTCTCGGACCATCTGCTGCGGGCGAAGGAGCAGATCGCCTCCTTCGACGAACTGCTCAACTCCATCCTGCAGGCGCACCTCGCGCAGGTCACGGTCGCGCAGAACGAGGACATGCGGAAGATCACCGCCTGGGCCGCGATCATCGCCGTGCCGACGATGGTCTGCGGGGTGTACGGCATGAACTTCGAGCACATGCCGGAGCTGCACTGGCGGTACGGCTACGGCATGGTCATCGGCGTCATATCCGTCGCGTGCGTGACGCTGCACCGGGCGTTCCGGCGCAGCGGCTGGCTCTGACGCGGGCCGTGACGGTCAGCGTGTGGTGGTGGAGTAGACGCTCCCGGCCCAGGAGGCGATCTGGTCGTCCGCCAGGTGCCGGGCCAGGTCGGCTTCGCTGATCATTCCGACGAGTCGCTTCTCCTGGATCACGGGCAGCCTGCGGATCTGGTGCTCCCGCATCTCGCGGAGCACTTCGCCGACATCGGCGTTCGCGTCGATCCAGCGCGGGGTGCCCTTGGCCATCTCGCCCGCGGTGATCCGGGCGGGGTCGTGCCCCATGGCGACACAGCCGACGACGATGTCGCGGTCGGTGAGGATGCCGCAGAGCCGCTCGTTCTCGTCGCTGATGGGCAGGGCGCCGACATTGAGTTCGCGCATGAGCTGGGCGGCGCGGTCGAGGGTCTCGTGGGCGGGGATCCACTGGGCGCCGCGGTGCATGATGTCTCCGGCGGTGGTCATGAAGTACCTCCCGAGGCCGGACGGCCGGCGCGGCGCGGGACGCACCGCGAGTCCCGACGCCCTTCATTCTCGCCGCGCCACCGGATGCCCGCACACGGAACCCGCCGGACACGGAACGCGCCCGCGCCCGCCCGGCGGCGAGCGGCGGGTTCAACCGCTCCAGGCCGGATGGCGCGGATCGTCGGCCCGCACCAGGACGTCGGCCGTGCCGGCCGGGTCCGTCTCGTGCTCGTAGCGCTCGAAGGCCGGGAGGGTCCAGTGCTCGGTGTCGGGGGTGCGGCGGCGCAGGGCGCCCGGGGAGAGCAGGACGTGCACGCTCAGGTCGAAGGGGAACCAGTGCCGAAGGAGGAAGGGGCCGTGCAGCAACAGGACGCCGTCGGGCGGGAGTTGGGTGTAGGGGCTGCGGGTGGCACGGTCGGCGGCCGGGTCCCAGAGGTCGGGCAGGACGCAGCCGTCGCCGTCGGCTTCGAGGGGGCCGAACACCTCGCGCCACAGGGCGCCGGTGTCGTACCAGCCGTTGTAATAGGCCTCCACGTCCCGGTGGCCGTACTCCAGCCGCACCGAGGCGGGGCGCAGAAAGCCCTCCGTGCCCACGACGAGCGACGGGCGGCCGCGTATGCGCAGTGCCTCGCAGACGCGCTGAGCGAGATCCCCGGGGCGGGCGGCCGGGGCGCCGTCGAAGGCGATGCGGGGCCAGGGAGCGCCGTCGGCGGGCTTCAGGTCGAGGAGGCGCTCGGCGAGCAGGTCGCCGAGCCGGTCCCAGGTGATCGCTTCGAGTCGCACACGGCCCATGATGCGACAGGCCGGGGCAGGAGCTGTCACGCCCGCGGGTTCTTCGGACGCCGGGGAGGGACAGGCCGCAGGGAGGCGTCGCGAGGGCCGGGGTCGGTCGTGGCGGACGCAGTTCGTCCCGTCCTCAGGGGGAATGAACCACGTATGGTCCCCCGCGCGATGCTTCCGCCCTTCACAGGGCTCCTCGTCTTCCAGCCTCTCAAGCGCCGGTACTGCGCCGAGTGCAGGCGAGGGCCGCTGCCCCTGCTCGTCCTGGAGGACGGCAGCCCGCGCTGCCTCGACTGTGCCGACCTCGGGCATCTGGTGTTCCTGCCGAGCGGCGACACCGCGCTGACGCGCAGATCGCGGGAGGAGAGCACGCTGTCGGCGGTGGTCGTGCGGTTCAACCGGCGCAAGAGCCGTTACGAACGGCAGGGCGTCCTGATCGAGGAGGCGGCGCTGGCGAGGGCCGAGCAGCGGTGTCTCGCGGACGCCGAGGCACGGCGGCGGCGCCGGGTGCGGGACGCGCGGCGGCGGGTGGCTCAGGACGAGCTGTTCGCTCTGACGTTCGCGGCGGAGATACGGCGGCTGTATCCCGGATGCCCCGTCGGCCGCGCACACGCCATCGCCGCCCACGCCTCTGAGCGGGGCAGCGGGCGGGTGGGCCGCAGCGCTGCGGGACGGGCGCTGACCGAGGCGGCGGTGACCTCGGCGGTCGTGGCGTCCGTGCGGCATCTGGACACGCCGTACGACCGGCTGCTGATGAGCGGGGTGCCGAGACACGAGGCGCGGCGGCGGATCGCGGCGGCGGTGCGGACGGTGCTGACGGGCTGGACCGAGGCGGGGCTCGATTCCGCCGGGTGACCCGGCCGGGCGTCGGCCGGCAGTCCCGTGTCGACGGGTGGACACGGCCGTTCGGGGGATCGTGGACGTTCGCTTATGGCCCCGCGCCGCTCGGCCATGGTCACTGTGCTCGTACGGGAATTCACTTGTGGTGAGGAAGGGTGCCGGGCAGGATCCCGGCTCGACGGGCGGGAGAGGCTGACATGATCGACGGACCGTATTTCGTGCTGACGGTGCTGGGGGTGCTCGGGACCGGTCTGGTGGCCGGGGTGTTCTGCGGCTTCTCGACCTTCGTCATGCGGGGCCTGGCCACGCTGCCGCCCGCGCAGGGGGTCGCCGCGATGAACGCGATCAACGTGGCCGCGGTGACACCGCCCTTCATGGTCGTGTTCCTCGGGTCGGCGGTGCTGTGCGCGGTGATCGCCGTGGTGACGTTCGTGCTGTGGCCGGAGGAGGGGACGGTGGAGCTGCTGGTGGGCAGCGCCCTGTATCTGTTCGGCTCGTTCGGGCTCACCATGGTCGCGAACGTGCCGCGCAACGACGCGCTGCTCAAGCTGGAGCCGGGCTCCTCGGAGGCGGCCGCGTACTGGCCGGCGTATGTGCGCGAGTGGACGATGTGGAACCACGTCCGTACGGCCGCCTCGGCCGGGGCGGCGGTGGCGTACGTGCTGGCCCTCACGTGACGGTCCGCGGCGACAGGCACCGGCCCGGAGGCGGACGTATCGTGGCCGGAGGGGTACCGCCCGACGACGCACGGCCTGTCACACGCGCACGCAAGGAAGACGGCCATGGCCGATCCCAAGGGTTTCATGACCACGCCCCGCCAGGACTGGCCTCGGCGGCCGGTCGAGGAGCGGGTGCGGGACTGGGACGAGGTCTACGTCCCCGGGGCGCTGCTGCCGATCATCAGCAAGCAGGCCGATCGCTGCATGGACTGCGGCATCCCCTTCTGCCACGACGCCTGTCCGCTGGGCAACCTGATCCCCGAGTGGAACGACCTGGTGTCGAGGGAGGACTGGCGGGCGGCGGCCGACCGGCTGCACGCGACGAACAATTTCCCGGAGTTCACCGGCCGGCTGTGCCCGGCGCCGTGCGAGGCGGGGTGTGTGCTGGCGATCAACCAGCCGGCCGTCACGATCAAGAACGTCGAGTGCGCGATCGCCGACCGGGTGTGGGAGGAGGGCTTCGCGCCGCCGAGGCCGCCGGAGCGGCTGTCCGGCAAGACGGTCGCGGTGATCGGTTCGGGGCCCACCGGGCTGGCCGCGGCCCAGCAGCTGACCCGGGCCGGGCACACGGTCGCCGTGTACGAGAGGGCCGACCGGCCCGGCGGGCTGATGCGGTACGGCATCCCCGAGTTCAAGATGGAGAAGCACCATCTGGAGCGGCGGCTGGAGCAGATGCGGGCCGAGGGGACCAAGTTCCGTACGTCGACGTCGGTCGGACGGGACATCGGGGCCGACGAGCTTCGGACCCGGTACGACGCCGTGGTGCTCGCCACGGGGGCGACCGCTTGGCGTGAACTGACCGTGCCGGGGCGGGAGCTGGCGGGGGTTCATCAGGCGATGGAGTACCTGCCGCTCTCCAACCGGGTGTGCGCGGGCGATCTGGAGGCCTCCCCCTTGTCGGCCGCCGGGAAGCACGTCGTCATCGTCGGCGGCGGCGACACCGGGGCGGACTGCCTGGGCACGGCCGTCAGGGAGGGCGCCGCGTCGGTGACGCAGCTGGACATCTACGCGCTGCCGGAGGCGCGGCGCGACGAGGACGCCGAGCCCTGGCCGACGTATCCGATACGGATCTACCGGCTGTCCGCCGCGCACGAGGAAGCCCGTGATCTGCGGACCGCTCCGGTCGCCGACGCGGACGCGCGGCTGTTCGCGGCGTCCACGCTGCGCTTCGAGGGAGACGCGGAGGGGCATGTGCGGTCGCTGCACCTGGTCGAGGTGGACGCGCGGCGCCGCCCGGTGGACGGCACCGGGCGGACGCTCCCCGCCGACCTCGTGCTGCTCGCCCTCGGCTTCTCCGGGCCCGACCGGCAGGACGGGCTCGTCGACCAGCTGGGGCTGGCGATGGAGCCCCGCGGCACCGTCACGCGTGACGCCGGTTTCGCCACGAACGTGCCCGGCGTGTTCGCCGCGGGCGACGCCGCCCGGGGGCAGTCGCTCATCGTCTGGGCGATCGCCGAGGGGCGGGCCGTGGCAGCCGCGGTGGACCGTCATCTGACGGGCAGTTCGCGGCTGCCGTCACCGATCGGGCCGTACGACCGGCCCATGGTGGTCTAGAGAGACCGGCCCATGGTGGTCTGGAGGGACGACCGCCCGGAAGGCGGTCACCGCTCGTCCGTGCCCGCCACCTTCGCCGTGGACAGCGCCACCCGGTTCCATGTGTTGATCGTGCAGATCACGGCGAGGATCTGAGCCAGTTCCCGCTCCTCGAAGAGGGACGCGGCCCGCGCGTAGACGTCGTCCGGGACGCCGGCGTCGGCGACGAGGGTCATCGCCTCCGTGAGGGCGAGGGCCGCCTGCTCCCGCTCGGTGAAGAAGTGGCGGGCCTCGCGCCAGAGGGCGACCAGGTGCAGCCGGTCCTCGCTCTCGCCGGCCTTGCGGGCGTCGTTGGTGTGCATGTGGAGGCAGTACGCGCAGTGGTTGAGGTGCGAGGCGCGGATCTGGATCAGTTCGACGAGGGCCGGGTCGAGGCCCTCGCGGGCGGCGGCGTCGAAGGCGATGAGGGCCCGGAAGGCCTTCGGGGCGGACTTGGCGAACTCCAGCCGGGCCGTTCCCGTGGAGTGGGCCTGCGTCGTGGTCGTGTTCGTGGTCGTGTTCGTCGTCATGTCCCCCAACCTACGAGGCACAAAGACCCGCTGTAGGGTGCATTTCCATGGCGAATTCGTGGGTCAATTCCGCGGAGCGGATCGGGTCCGACCTGCATCTGGAGCTGTCCGGGCCGGGCGGCCGGCGCACGGCGCTGATCCGGGCGCTGCGCGAGGCCGTGCGCGACGGGCGGCTCGCTCCGGGGACGCGGCTGCCGCCGTACCGCTCCCTCGCGGCCGACCTCGGTGTCGCCCGCAACACGGTGGCCGACGCCTACGCGGAACTCGTCGCGGAGGGCTGGCTCACCGCCCGTCAGGGCTCGGGCACCCGGGTCGCGGAGCGTGCCGAGCCGCTGCGTCCCGCCGCTCGCGTGCCCAAGAAGGCACCCCCACGCGCGCGTGGCCCCCGGCACAACCTGCTGCAGGGCACACCGGACGTCTCGGCGTTCCCGCGCGCGGCCTGGCTGGCCTCCTACCGGAGGGCACTCCAGCAAGCGCCCAACGAGGTGTTCGGCCCGGGCGACCCCGCCGGCCGGGCCGAACTGCGGGAGGCGCTGACCGAGTACCTGGCCCGTGCGCGTGGGGTGCGGACCGAGCCCGGCCGGATCGTGATCTGCTCCGGCTTCGCGCACGCGCTGCGGCTGCTGTTCGGAGGCGGCGTCCTGCGCGGGCCCCTGGCCGTGGAGGCGTACGGGCTCGGATTCCACCGGGAGGTCCTCGCCGCCGCCGGGGTGCGCACCGTGCCGCTGCCCCTCGACGAACACGGCGCCCGGGTCGACCGGTTGGGGCGGGAGCGTGCCGTGCTGCTCACGCCGGCGCACCAGTTCCCGACCGGCGGGCCGCTGCATCCCGCGCGCCGGGCCGCCGTGATCGACTGGGCACGCGCGCGTGGCGGACTGGTTCTGGAGGACGACTACGACGGGGAGTTCCGCTACGACCGTCGGCCGGTCGGCGCCGTCCAGGGGCTCGACCCGGAGCGCGTGATCCACATCGGCTCGGTCAGCAAGAGCCTGTCACCGGCGGTGCGGCTGGGCTGGATGGTGCTCCCGGAGCGGTATGTCGAGGACGTACTCGCCGTGAAGGGCGAGCGCGAGGCGTGGGTGAGCGTCCTCGACCAGCTGAGCCTCGCCGACTTCGTCGTCTCCGGGTCGTACGACCGTCATGTACGGCGGATGCGGCAGCGGTACCGGAGCCGCCGGGACCGGCTCGTCGCGGCGCTCGCCGAGCACGCGCCGCAGATCGAGGTCACGGGCATCGCGGCCGGGCTGCACGCGGTGCTGCGGCTGCCGCCGGGCACCGAGGCGTCCGCGGTCAAGGCCGCCGCCTGGCGGGGCATCGCCCTCGACGGCCTCGGCGCGTTCCGGCACCCGGACACGGACATGGCGGTGAGCGACGGCCTCGTCGTGGGATACGCGACTCCCTCCGAGCATGCCTACGGGCCGGCCGTGGAGGCGCTCTGCGGTGCGCTGCCGCCGCCGTGACCGGCCCGCCGGAAGCCCCTCAGGGCTTGCGCGCCACCGCCCCGTATCCCGGAATCACCCCGTCGTCCTGCCCGGGCACGGGCTCGCCCAGCTCGGGGTGCCAGTGGTGGGGCACCTCGACGCCGGGTTCGACGAGGTCGAGGCCGTCGAAGAAGCGGGTGAACTCCTCGCGGGAGCGCAGGGCCAGGGTGACGCCGGCGGCGCGGAGCTTCTCGGTCGCCGCCCGGGACTCCTCCGGTGTGAAGTCGGCCGTGGCGTGGGTGATCACCAGGTGGCTGCCGGAGGGCAGTTCGGCGAGCAGCCGGCGGACCAGGTCGTGCCCGCCGTCCTCGTCGGAGACGAAGTGCAGCAGCGCGATGAGCGACAGCGCGACGGGCCGGGAGAAGTCCAGGACCTTGCGCGCGCCCTCCAGGATGGCGTCCGGGTCGCGCACGTCGGCCTGGAGGTACTCGGTGGCGCCCTCGTCCGTGCCGCGCAGCAGGGCCGCCGCGTGGGCCAGGACGATGGGGTCGTTGTCGCAGTAGACGACCCGGGCGTCGGGGGCGATCTCCTGGGCGACCTGGTGGAGGTTGGGCTCGGTCGGTATGCCGGTGCCGATGTCCAGGAACTGCCGTACGCCGTTCCGGGCCAGCCAGCGCGTGGCGCGGTGCATGAAGGCGCGGTTGACGCGCGCCATCACCGGCACCCTCGGGTCGAGGGTGAGCATCTGCCGGCCCATCTCCTCGTCGACCGGGTAGTTGTCCTTGCCGCCGAGGTACCAGTCGTACATCCGCGCCGGATGGGGTCTGGTCGTGTCGATCTGGACGGCCGTGATGGGGTCCTGCCCGGTCATGAGGCACTCCGTAAGGCGCAAAGGGTGGTCAATTCAGCACCAGCGTCAAAAAGTTGAGCTTCAGAAAACCAAGCTTCAGAAGTCGAGCGTCAGCAAAGGCGATCACGTCAGGACAGCAGGAAGTCCGCCTTCCCCGCCTTCGCCCCCTCGATGAAGGCCGTCATCTCGTCGGTGGTGTAGATCAGCGCCGGACCGTCGGGGTCGGTGGACTGGCGGACGGCGATCCGGCCGTCGGCGAGCTTCATCGCCTCCAGGCAGTTCCCGCCGTTCCCGCCGCTCCACGGTTTGTGCCAGCCTTCGCTGCCCAAGTCACGCGCGGGCATGCCGTTGTAGACCTGTTTGCGCGGCTTGATGCGATCCATTCACAGCTCCTTGCGGAGATCCCGGAGGATCTCCTTCGTGCGATGTGCCGTAGCGGCCTGCGCCGCCATGCGGTCCATGACCTCGAGGTGGGTCGCCACCTCGGCGCGCGCGTCGAGATAGACCGCGCCGGTCAGGTACTCGCTGTAGACCATGTCCGGCAGTTCGGGCATGGCGAACCGGAACAGCACGAACGGCCCGTATGTGCCCGGGTGCGGCCCATTGGCGAACGGGGCGACCTGGAGCGTCACGTTGGGCAGCTTCGTGGCCTCGAGCAGTCTGTCGATCTGGGCACGCATCACCTCCGGGCCGCCGACCGGGCGCCGCAGCGCGGTCTCGTCCATCACGACCCACAGCCGGGGCGCGTCCTCGCGGGTGAGCAGGTCCTGGCGCCGCATGCGCAGGGCGACATGGCGCTCGATGTCGTCGGGCCTGGTCTGGCCGATGGCGCCGGAGCGGAGCACTCCGCGCGCGTAGTCCCCGGTCTGCAACAGACCGGGGACGAAATGGGGTTCGTAGCTTCGGATGACGCCGGCCGCGCCCTCCAGGCTCACGTACATCGAGAACCAGCCGGGCAGGATGTCGTGGAAACGCTGCCACCAGCCGGGCTTGTTCGCGTCCTCGGCCAGCTGGACGAAGGCGTCGGCCTCCTCGTCGGAGATTCCGTAGGCCTTCAGGAGCAGTTGCAGATACGGGATTTTGAGCGCGACCTCGGCCATCTCCATACGACGGACCGTGGCGGGAGCGACGCGGAGGATGCGGGCCGCCTCCTCGCGGTTCATCCCGGCGCGCTCGCGCAGGTCCAACAGGCGTCGGCCGAGGACGACCTGACCGACCGTCGGCGCGGACCGCGGTTCGCTCACGCTCCACCTCCACGAAGAATTCTGACGAGCCGGCCACGAAAAGAACGCTGACAGCCCGGCGGCGCCATGCGAAGACCCTTTCGAAGAGCTGATCCGAACTGACGTTTCGAACGAACCTTCGACGATCTCAACTGGCGCCGCGCGGGGTGCTGTTGCGATGCAGTGTGCCACGGCCTTCCAGACCGTCACAGCGCACTCTGCAATTTTCAGAGTGACACTTGCCAAGTGTTCACGCCGGGGCGATAGTGGCAAGCGTGATTCCGTCCGCGCCCTTAGGAACAGACGCCGCCGCAGGCCCTCTCGGCCTCGGTGCCGCCGGAGTCGGCCCCGTCGGGGCCGCTGCCGAGCGCCGGTTCCGTTTCGAGCTGGCCGCACATCCGGGTTCCCCCGCACAGGCCAGACGCCTGACGCGGGCCCGGCTGGCCGGCTGGTCGGTGTGCGAGGACACGTGCGACAGCGCGGCCCTGGTGGTATCCGAGCTGGTCACCAACGCCATCGTGCACACGGCGAGCACGCACATAGTGTGCGAGCTGCACGACGGCGACGACCTGGTGCGGATAGCGGTGCGTGACGAAGGCTGCGCCCCTGGCCAGCCTCACGCGGCCGGCCGGACGCGGCCCGAGGAGGAGCACGGGAGGGGACTGCTTCTCGTCGACGCCCTCTGCGAGGCCTGGGGTGCCCATGAGCACGACCTCGGGCTGCTGGTCTGGGCCGAGCTGCCGCGCACGGCGGACACCCCGTGCGACTCGCCGGAGCCCCGGAACGACCTGGGCTGGGGCGCCCGCCCGAAGCCGGGGCCGTCCGACGACTCGGGCGACGGGGACGGAGCCCACCAGGCGCGTCACACGAGGAGCGCGCCGCAGGTCCCCCCTCAGGGGCGACGCCGAGAGCAGGGGGCGGCATGACGTCCGCCCAGGGTGGCCGCGTACTGAACCTGGACACACTGGCCCGCCTCCGGCGCGGGCTGCGTACGCCGGGTCCCGCCCTGCGCCTGCCCGTACCCGACGGCATGACCGCGCCGCTCGGCTGCGACGCGGTCGCGGTTCCCGCCCGTCTCGGCCGGCTGGTGATGCCCCGGCTGCCCCGCGCGGGCTGTGTCTACGCCGACGGGACGCACTGGTGGTGGCTGGTGCCGGCCGACTCCGACCACGCCCTGGAGTGGCCGGCTCCCGCGCGGTACGCCACCGGCGCGGTCGTCCCGGACGCCCCGGAACTCCCCGAACTGATCCACCGCCCGGACGGCAGGCTCCCGTACACCCCGCCGATACCGCTGTACCTGGCCCTGTGCCGCGTGACGGGGACGGCACCGGCTTGGTCGCGGCCGGTCAGCGCGTAGGACCCGTCGAGCACCGCTCAGCCGGCACGCAACACTCACCATGCACGGCCAGGCCCGGCACGCACCACTCACCAAGCACGGCCAGGCCCGGCGCGCAGCACCCGTAAAGCGCGACCCGGCCGACGCACAGCACCTCTCGAAGCACACGCCGGCCGCCCCTCAGAGCCAGCCGAGCCCGACCCGGCCGACGCGCAGCACCGTCAGGCACAACCCAGCCGACGCGCAGCACCGTCAGGCACAACCCAGCCGGCGCGCAGCACCCATCACGCACCACCCGACCGACACGCACGCGCAGCCCTTCGTGCCCCCTCCCGCGCGCAGGACCCGCCGAGCACATCCCGGTCGAGGCACACGCACCACCCCCACCACCCCGCGCCGCCCCACACCTCCCCCGGTCCGGTCGTGCGCCCGCGCGCATCCGGCGCCCCGGGCTGCGCCCTGCCCGGGCGGGCTCCGCCGCCGCGATAGTGGCCGTTCGTTCGCGAGCGGGGCCTGAGCGGGGAGGTCGGTCGACGGTGGGGAAGAAGCGGACCGCGCCGGAGGTGTCCGAGTCGGAGCGGCTGCTCTTCGGCGGGCCGCTGCGCTACGACATGGGCTGGAGCCAGCACGCCGACGCGTTCCTGGAACTGAACTTCCGCGCCATGATCACCCGGTTGCCGTCCCTGCTGTCGTCCAGCCTCCGGCTCGCCCGGCAGGCCGACCGGAGCGCCGCGCGGATCGTGCTGGCCTGCGAGGCGGGACGGGGCGCGGCGCAGGCGGTGAGCCTGCTCGCGGTCAACAGCGTGCTGGCCCGGCTGATGGGCGGCGGGCCGATCGACCACCGGCTGCGCGGAGCCGTCCCCGCACTGGTCACGGTGGCCCTCGTGATGCTGCTCGCGGCACTGCTGCGAGCCGCGAGCACCTACGCCACCGGCCGCCTGGAGCCCAAGGTGGAGCGGGTGGCGACCGAGCGGTACCTGGAGCGGGCCGCGACCGTGGAACTGGCCGCGATCGAGGACCACGCCTTCCACAAGCTGCTGGACACCGCGCAGTACGGCGCCGCCTCCGCCCGCCGGATGATCATGTACGGGACGCGTGTGATCAACGCGATGATCTCCCTGGTCGCGGCGGCCGGCGTACTGACCGTGCTACATCCGGCCCTGCTGCCGCTGCTGGTGACGATGACGCTGCCGAGCGCCTGGAGCGCGCTGACCGTGGCCCGGCGGCGCTACGAGTCCTTCCACGCCTGGGTGCAGCACGCCCGCGCGGGCCGGCTGCTGGGCAACCTGCTGATCGAACCCGAGGCGGCCCCCGAGATCCGGGTGCACGGCGTGGGCGCGTTCCTGCTGCGGCACTTCCGCGCGATGTCGGAGACGGCCGAGGCCGAGCAGGCCCGCCTGGCCGGGCTCGCCGCCCGCACCGGCCTGATCGCGGCGGCGTGGACGGGCCTGGCGACGGTGGCGACGTACGCGACGCTCGGCGGACTGCTGCTGGCGGGTTCGATGGCCCTGTCGGTGGCGGGTACGGCCGTGATCGCGATCCGGACCGGCTCGCAGAGCCTCGACACGCTCGTGGTGGAGGTCAACGCGCTGCACGAGGAGGCGCTCTTCGTCGGCGACCTGCAACGGCTGTACACGGAGGCGGCGCAGCGCGCGATCCCGGCGGGCGGCCTGGCCCTGCCGGAGGACCCGCGCGAGATCCGCTTCGAGAACGTCACGTTCCGCTACCCGGGCGACTCGGCCCGCCCCGCTCTCGACGACGTGACGCTCACCCTCCCGCTGGGCCGGATCGTGGCGCTGGTCGGCGAGAACGGTTCCGGCAAGACGACCCTGGTGAAGCTGCTCGCCGGGCTGTACACCCCGGAGCGGGGGCGGATCCTGTGGGACGGCGTGGACGCGGCGACCGCCGACCGGCACCTGCTGGCCGAGCGGATCGCGATGGTGGCGCAGGACTTCAAGCGGTGGCCGTTCACGGCCCGGGTGAACGTCGCCCTGGGACGGACGTCGGCACCCGTGTGCGAGGAGCGGCTGGCCGAGTCGATCGCCGAGGCCGGAGCGGAGACGGTGGTCGCGGACCTGCCGCGCGGTCTCGACACGCTGCTCGCCCGCAACTTCAGCGGCGGGCACGAGCTGTCGGGCGGCCAGTGGCAGCGACTGGGCATCGCCCGGGCGGCCTACCGCAGGGGCCGCATCCTGATCGTGGACGAGCCGACGGCGGCCCTGGACGCCCGGGCCGAGCTGGAGGTCTTCGAGCGGATCCGCGCCCTGGCCGACAGCGGCCAGACGGTCGTACTGATCACGCACCGGCTGGCGTCCGTACGCCATGCCGACCTGGTGCACGTCCTGGACCAGGGCCGGCTCGTGGAGTCCGGGACGCCGGACGAGCTGCTGGCCACCGGCGGGCTCTACGCCGAGCTGTACGCGCTCCAGGCGGAGCAGTTCACCAAGCCGTCCACGACGGTCGCGAAGGTGCCGGCCCCGAAGGCGGGCTGAGCCCACGCCTTCCCCGGGCCGTCCGTCAGGCCGTGGCGTCGGCGCTGTCGCCGCTGCGCACGATCACCAGGAACATGTCCGTCGCGAGGTCCATGACAACCTCGGCAGGCAGGCCCTCCAGACGCCGCGCCTGCGCGAACTCCTCCGCCGGCCAGGAGCCACGCGGCCCGCCGGCGGGAAAGCGCTCGAGCACCGTTCGCCCGTTCACCCTGCACCTCCATGTCGCGCTGTACTCGTAGAGTTAAACGCCAACCATGGGGTGAACGGCTCGCGAAGTGACGGTTCTGAGACGTAGTTGACACTCGTTCACCGTCAAGTGTGACCAACCTCTCAGCCTCTTGGCGGATGTGTTCACTTTGCGTGTCATTCGTCGCACTCGTCGTGATAGCGGACGCGCTCGCCTACTCCTCGTCGAGCAGGTGGCACCGGCGCGGATCATCTCGGCGCGGGCGCTATCCGGCGAGGGGTGTCCGGGGCAGTCGGAGTCCCACCCGTTCGCCGGGGCCGGTGAGTTCGTCGAGGACCGCGGCGAGGCGTTCCGTGTGGCGGGGGCCGATCCGGCCCGTGTCGTCGAGGTGCACGGCACACGCGGTGGTGGTGTCGACGAGGCGTTCGAGGAGGTCGGCCACCTCGTCCGCGCCCTCGGTGTGCCGGGCGAGGGCGGGCAGTTCGTGCGCGGACAGGGAGATGGCCGTGCGGGCCTCGGCGAGGGTGCGGTAGGCCTCGCGGCGCAGGGTCCAGCGGGTGGCGCGGTGGTCGGAGGGGGTACCGGAGCCGCCGATGCGCGGGGCGTCGGCCTCGTCGAGGACGTGGGTGAGATAGGCGTACGCGGCTCGGCTCGCGGCCGCGAGCCGGGCGTGCACTCCCCCGCCGCGCCGGCCGGGCATCGGCAGATGCCCGACGATCAGCACGATCGCGCAGGCCAGCAGCGTTTCGCCGATCCGGCCCGCGGAGGCCTGTGCCTCGCCGCCGACCATGACCAGGGCGAGGACGAGAACGGTGACGACGGCGGTCTGGGCGGCGAAGTGCCGGGTGGCGACGGGTATCAGCGCCCCGCTGAGGGCGACGAGCGCGATGAGCCCTTCCGGCCGGGGCAGGACGATGGCGAGCCCGGCGAAGAGGAGAGCGCCGAGGACGGTCCCGGCGGCCCGGTTCAGCACCCGTGAGGCCAGCGGCCCGAGGTCGGGCTTGACGAGGAAGACGGCGGTGGCGGGCAGCCAGTACCAGTGCTCGTGCTCCCCGTACCACTGGCTCCGGTGCAGGGCCTGGGCGACCGCGGAACTGACCCCGAAGCAGAGGGCGACGCGCAGTCCGTACTCGCGTCCGGCGGTACCGAAGGCGGCGCGCAGCCGGTCCCTGGCGGTACGGGGCCGGGTGTGCAGATCGCCGCCCCCGCCCTGGTCGAACACCTCGGCGGCCTGGAGCAGGGCGTCGTCGAGGGCGCGCAGGGCGGGCACCGAGCGGGAGGGGGCGGGCAGCGGCCCGGTGTGGGTGTTGTCGCGTACGGCGGCGGCGAGCCGCCGGGGGCCTTCGGAGGCCCGTTCGGAAACGGCCTCTTCGGCCCAGGCCAGCGCGGTGGCGGCCTCGGCGAGGGGCAGCGCGGCTGCGTACTGCGCGTGCAGCCGCCGCTCGGTGGAGGAGGAGGCGTACCGCCGCAGCCGTGGCCCGGCGAGCGCGTCCTGGGCGTGGTCGAGGGCGGCGGTGAGCGCGGCACGGCGGCGGATGGCGTCCGGCCCGCCGACGGCGTCGAGGAGCGCGGCGACCGCGTCGTACACACCGGCCACCGCGGCCCGCTCCCCGTCGAAGCGGAAGTCACCGGCGAGGGAGCCGGGCGTGGGCAGCACGAGCCGGAGCACAAGCAGCCAGCCGGCCCCGGCGAGGAAGGCGAGCGCGCGCTGCCACCCCGACTCGGGCAGGGGCATCCCCGCGCCGATCGCCGCTCCGACGAGCAGTTGCGTACCGACGGCGGACGCCACGGGCCCGATGGCACTGATGCCACCGGCGACGAGCCCGACGAGCGTGAGGACCACGGTCAGCACGACCGCGCCGGTCTCGTCCCCGGCATACGTCCCGATCACCAGCCCCAGGGCACCGCCCAGCGCGGGCACGCCGAGCCGCTTGACCGAGACCCGCCGGCTCCCGGGCCGGTCGTTGATCCCGGCGAGCATGGCGGCGATGGCGGCGACGACACCGAGCGACGTACGCCCCGTCTCCACGGCCACCAGCAACAACGGCCCGGCGGACAGGGCCCCCCGCGTCACCGCGCTCCAGGGCACCGGCCCCCGCTGAGCGCGCAGGGCGTGCGCGAGCCAGGGCGGCAGCACGAGGGGAAAACGGCGGGACCGGGACACAGGGCTCCTGTCGTCTCGTCGAGGGCAGGGGTGGGCCTTCGGGCGACGGTGGCCGGGGCGGGGTGTGGGTGTCCACGGTAAGCGGGGTTCCTGGAGGAAAGGTTTCCGGAACGTGACGGAGTGCGGGAGGGCCGGGTTCTTTATGAACGCAATCGGCGACCGCGGTCAGCTCCGCGCCGCCTCCACGGCCCGCCCGAGGACCGTCTCCGCGTCGGTGATCGTCCGGGCCAGCGCGGCCGGGTCGTCCGTCAGGCTCCCTACGAGCCCGTCCACGTCACGCAGACCCGCCCGCGCGACGAGCCCCTTCTCGTTCGTGACCCACTCCCCACGCGCCGCCAGCACCGCGTGCGCGGTCTGGGTCGTGGCGAGGGCGATCGCGCCCGCGACCTGGGTGAGGGCGCTCTTCGGCGCGTGGCCGGCCCTGGCGTAGGCAAGGGTGGCGGTGGCCATGCCGTGCCAGTGGGCCGGGGCGGTCTCGCGCAGGGCCGGTGGGTAGGTGCCGGCGCGGGGCAGGCCGCCTCGCAGCACCTTGTTGACCGCGAGTTCGGCGACGAGCAGATACGTCGGGATGCCCGCCAGGTCCAGATCCCGGTAGTGGACGTCCACCCGCCTGCCGTCGATCGTCAGCCAGGCACCTCCGTTGAAGACACCGCCGCCCCAGGCGCCGATCGCGGACACCTCGCCCTCCCAGCCGACCGCGCGGAGATCGGCCGGGTGGTGTCGAGGAAGGGCGGCACGAGACGGCTCCAGGGCGGGCGGAGGGTGCGGGGCTGGGGCAGCGTAGGGGAACCGTTCGGGCGTCGTGAAACGAAATACGGGTGCGCTCGCCTGCCGGGGCCTCGCATGATCGGTGGGTTGTCCTGTCGCCGACCGTAGATCGGAAGACTCCGTGATCCAGCGCGTCACCGTCCCGAGCCTGTTCCCGCCGCCCACCTACTCCCACGCGTCCGTCGTGGAAGCCGGCACGAGACTGGCGTTCCTGGCCGGCGCCGTGCCGCTGGATGCCCGGGGTGAGCTCGTCGGTCCGGGAGATCCCGTGCGGCAGGCCGAGCAGGTGATCGCCAACCTGAAGGAGCAACTGAGCGCCGTGGGGAGCGATCTGGCGCATGTCGTGGCGACCGACGTGTATGTCGTGGGCAGTGAACCGACCGCGCTGTCCTCCGTGTGGGAGGTCGTCGAGGCGTCCGGGCTCAGCGCCGGTCCGCACTCGTCGACGCTGATCGGCGTGGCGTGCCTCGGATACACGGGGCAGCTGGTGGAGATTACGGCGACAGCCGTCGTGCCCGACGGGGCGCCGACCTGAGGAGAACTCCATGCTGATCGAGCACCGCGGGCGGCGCCCCGTCGTCCCCGAGTCCGCGTACGTCGCTCCGACGGCCGTCCTGTGCGGGGCGGTCGTCCTCGGTGAGCGCAGCCGGGTGCTGCACGGGGCCGTGCTCACCGCCGAGGACGGGGAGGTACGGGTGGGCTCGGACGTGGTCGTGATGGAGAACGCGCTGGTGCGGGGGCGGGCCGGGCACCCCGCCGTGATCGGTGACGCCGTGCTCGTCGGCCCGCACGCCCATGTCAACGGGGCGACCCTGGAGGACGAGGTCTTCGTGGCCACCGGCGCCTGCGTCTTCCCGGGGGCCGTCGCGAGCACCGGCTCCGAGCTGCGGATCCACAGCGTGCTGCACGTCAACTCCGTACTGCCGCCCGGCACGGTCCTGCCCATCGGCTGGATCGCGGCGGGAGCGCCCCGCGCCCGGCTCTTCGCCCCCGGCGAGCACGACGAACTGTGGCAGATGCAGGAGGCGCTGGACTTCCCCGGCACGGTGTACGGCATCCCGCGCGGCACGTCGATGCGGGAGGTCATGGCCCGCCAGGTGACGTTCTACGGGGCTCACCGCGACGACGTCACCCTCGACGGCCCGTCATGAGCCACCGCCGTTCGGGCCGCCCCACACCCTCCGCTTCGGCAGCGCCTCCGCATAGCTCCCCACCCGACTGGTCGTCAGCCCCAATGCCACCAGCGACTCCGCGAGTTTGACCGCCGCCGCGACCCCGTCGACGACCGGCAGGCCCAGCTTCTCCCCGACCGCCCGCTGCAGCCCGGTCATCCCCGCGCAGCCCAGCACCAGCACCTCCGCCCCGGCCGCACACGCCCGTTCGGCGGCGGCGAGGAACGCCGTCTCCGTGCGCTCGTCGTCGCCGAGGTCGAGCACGTTCAGGCCCGTGCCGACGACCGCGGCGCAGTTCCGCGCGACGCCCGCCGTCTCCAGGCTGTCCTCGATCTGGCCGCGCGACCGCTCCAGGGTGGTGACGACGCCGTAGCGGCGGCCCAGCAGGCAGGCGAGATGCGCGGCGGCCTCGGTGATGTCGACGACGGGTACGTCCACCAGTTCCCGCACGCCCTCCCGCCCGTGCTCCCCGAAGCCGGCCATGACCACGGCGTCGTACGGCGGTCCGTCGTAGGTCCGCAGCGTGTCCAGGACGGCCGCGGCGGACAGGTAGCTGTCGAGCCAGCCCTCCGCGGACTCGGGCCCCCAGGCGGGGGTCAGTCCGGTCACGGTGGTGCCCGGGCCTGCGGCGGCCCGGGCACCTCGTACGATCTCCTCGGTCATCTCCTGCGTGGTGTTGCAGTTGGTGACGACGATCCGCACGTCTCTCAGACCTCCATGGCAGGGCGCTCGGCGGTGGGTTCGGCAGTGCGTTCGCTACGGCACAGGACCGCGTACAGCCCGGCCGCGAGTGCCGTGCCGATGAACCAGGAGTACGGCGCCACATCGCTGAAGGTCTTCACCAGCGCGAGGATGGCTGCGACACCGGCCGCGGGCAGGAACGCCCACAGCGCCTTGGGGTTGACGCCCTTGCGGTAGTAGAAGCGGGTGCCGGGGGTCGCGTCGAACAGTTCGTCCACGTTCACACGGCCGCGCTTGACCCAGTAGTAGTCGAGCATGATCACGCCGAACAGCGGGCCGAGGAAGGCGCCGAGGCCGCCGAGGAAGTAGTTCACGACCGTCGGGTTGGAGAAGAGGTTCCACGGGGTGACGAGCAGGGCCGCGACCGTGCTGATCATGCCGCCGACCTTGAAGGTGATCTTCTGCGGCCAGACGTTGGCCAGGTCGTACGCAGGTGAGACGAAGTTGGCGACGATGTTGACGCCCATGGTGGCGATGGCGAAGGTCAGCGCGCCCAGCACCAGCACCCAGGTGTTGCCGATCTCGGCGACGAGGTAGGCGGGGTCGGTGATCTCCTTGCCGAAGACCTCGTAGGCGCCCGCGGTGACGATGACCGAGACGATCACGAAGGCCGTGGAGTTGATGGGCAGGCCCCAGAAGTTGCCGCGCTTGACCGACTTGTAGTCGGGGGCGAAGCGGGAGAAGTCGCAGAAGTTGAGCATCAGGGTGCCGTACGTGGCGAGGACCAGGCCGATCGCGCCGAACCACTGGCGCCACTGCTCGCCCACGGAGACCGGGTGCGGGGTGGAGGTGAGCGAGATCGTCCAGCCGGCCTTGTAGAGGATCCACCCGGCCAGCGCGATCATCACGAGCCAGATCGCCGGACCGCAGAAGTCCTGGAACTTGCGGACCGACTCCATGCCCCGGCTGATGATCGCCGCCTGCACCAGCCACAGGGCGACGAAGGACACCCAGCCCAGTGCGTCCAGGCCCAGGAAGGAGTTGTGCGTCCACGACTGCAGGCCCGGCCAGGCCGCGAGCAGCATCACGTTGACGGCGACGGAGGCGAGATAGGTCTGGATGCCGTACCACATGATGGCGATCACGGCCCTGATCAGCGCCGGGATGTTGGCGCCCCAGACACCGAAGGCGATACGGCTGACCACCGGGAAGGGGACGCCGTGGCGCTGCCCGATCTTCCCCATCCAGTTCATGCCGATGTAGATGATCACGAAGCCGACGAGCAGGGACGTGAAGATCTGCCAGACGTTCATGCCGAGGAAGAGCAGTCCGGCGGCGAAGGTGTAGTTGCCGAGGTTGTGGACGTCGGACATCCACATGGCGAAGAGGTCGAAGACCTTCCAGTTGCGCTTCTTGGCGGGCGCGAGGTCTTCGTTGGTGAGGCGGGGATCGGGGACGAACGCTGGGGTGCCGGTCTCTGCGGCACGGTCGGCGAGGGACACGGGGACCTCCATGAGCAAGGGGACGACGGAGGGCTGCTCGATGGCAACTGTTCGGTGGAAACTGCTCAGCGGGCGGGTGTTTGGTATACCAAACTGCGTCATGGTCTCCCCGTCAACCGTTCTGACCGATGTCGCTGTTGTTAACGCTGGGTAAAAGACACCTCGCCTCGGCGAAGATGGGCTGCATGACGAAGATCGAACCCCTGGGCGCAGTACGCGAACGCGTCACCTCCGAGCTGCGGCAGGAGATCATCGCGGGCAGCCTCCGCCCCGGCGACCGCCTGGTCGAACGCGAGCTGGCGGAGCGTTTCGGCGTCTCGCGCGTTCCGGTACGGGAGGCGATCCGGGCCCTCGTCGCCGAGGGCTTCGTCCACTTCGAGACCCCGCGCCGTACGGTCGTACGCCGCCTCACCCCGACCGATGTCAAGGAACTGTTCGAACTGCGCGAGGCGCTGGAGGTCTACGCCGCCGGACTGGCCGCGTCCCGCGCGACCCCGCAGGACCTGGCCGAGGTCCAGGAACTGATCGACCGCGCCGCCGCCGCGACCGAGGCCGAGGACGCCGAGGTGATCACGGACGTCAACAGCCGCCTGCACGACCGCATCATGGCGATGGCGGGCAACAGCCTGCTGACCGAGGCCCTGGAACCGGTCGCCGGCCGGCTGCGCTGGATGACCCGGCGCAACGAGGAGTGGCCCCAGCTCCTCGTCGAGCACCGCGAGTTGTACGAGGCGATCGCCTCGGGCGACCCGGACCGGGCCCGCGCGCACGCGCTCAGGCACGTACGCACCAACTACCGCTCCACGGTGCGGCATCTGTTCGGCGAAGAGGCTCCCTAGCCGCCGTCGGTGGGCAGGCCCGACGCCTGCCCGGCCGTTCGCAGGACGTCGCGCAGCATCGCGGGGGTGAGCCGGCCCGTGAAGGTGTTGCGCTGGCTGACGTGGAAGCAGCCGAAGAGTTCCAGGCCGTCGAGGTCATAGCGGGCCCCGTGGGCGAAGGCGGGGCGGGGCCGGGGCACGGACCAGCCCGCCTCGGCGAACGCCGGCAGCGCGGCCTGCCAGCCGAAGGCGCCGAGCACGACGACGGCACGCAGGGTCGGACGCAGCAGCTCCAGTTCCCGCACGAGCCAGGGACGGCAGGTGTCCCGCTCCTCGGGAGTGGGCTTGTTGGCGGGCGGGGCGCAGTGCACGGGCGAGGTGACACGTACGCCGTACAGCTCCAGGCCGTCGTGGGCGTGCACGGCCGTGGGCTGCGAGGCGAGACCGACGTCGTACAGCGCCTCGTACAGGACGTCCCCGGAGCGGTCGCCGGTGAACATCCGCCCGGTGCGGTTGCCGCCGTGGGCGGCGGGGGCGAGCCCTACGATCAGCAGCCGGGCGTCCGCCGGCCCGAACCCGGGCACCGGCCGGCCCCAGTACGTCCAGTCCGCGTAGGCGGCCCGCTTGGCACGGGCCACCTCCTCACGCCAGGAGACCAGCCGCGGACAGGCCCGGCAGTCCGCGATGCGCCGGTCGAGGAGGGGAAGGCCGCTGGAGTCCATCACTCCACGGTAGGCGCGGGGCGGGTGGTGGTGAGCTGCGCGGCCCGCTCCTCTCCGCGGCGGAGCCACAGCAGCGCCCCGGCGAGCAGCACGGCCCCCGTCAGGAGCCATGGCAGCGGGCCCGGCCGCATCACCCCGACGATGAGGCCGGTGAGCGCGCCGACCAGTTGCTGGGCGAGGGACTGGACGGACAGGGCGGTGGCGCGGCCCTCGCTAGAGACGCGCCGGTGCAGCAGTTCGTTCTCGTTGGGGCCCGCCGCGCCGAGACCGAGGTAGATCAGGCAGAAGCCGGCGACCGCGAGGGTCGTGGCCACCGGGTGTACGGCGGACGCGGTGACACCGAGCAGGAGCAGGCCGCTCGCCGCCGCCCCGAGGCAGACCAGCACGGCCCGCTCGCCGCCGCCCGCGACCCGGGCGGCGAGCGGGGCGAGGTGGCTGCCGACGCCGGAGCAGGCGAAACCCGCACAGGCGAGCACGGCGTAGACCAGCGCCCCGGACCCGGTCGCCCCGGTCAGCGCGACGGTACGGCCCGGTATGAGCAGTTCGATGACGGCCAGGGCACTTCCGGCGGCCGCGGCGCTGAGCACGACCCGGCGGACCAGCGCGTCCCGTCCGCCCAGCCGCAGCCCGCCCAGGACGGTGACCGGCACGCCGCGCAGCACAGATCGCAGGGTGGCCGGCGGTCGCGGCGGCTCCCGCAGGACGGCGAGCACATAGAAGACGAAGACGACCCTGACCACGGCTCCGAGCAGCACGGGAACGGCCAGGGGCGGCACCGCCCCGGAGGTCGCCCCGCTCAGCCTGGCACCGAGGTCGGGTCCGATGCCGAGCAGCCAGGGCAGGGCCCCGCCGAGCAGCAGGCCGACCGCGAGCGCGGCGGAGGTCGCGGATCCGCCCCGGGCCAGCCCCGTCCGCAGCTCGGCGTCGGGGCCGGACACCTCCTGCACGGTGTCGACGTACCAGGCCTCCGCGGTACCGCTGGCCAAGGCCCGGGCCACGCCCATGAGCACCATGCCGGCGGTGAGCACCCAGGCGGTGGTGCCGAGGCCGACCAGGAGCGCGGCGACGAGGTTGAGCACACCGGCCACGGCCAGGACCGGCCGCCGCCCGAGGACGTCGGAGAGCCCGCCGGTGGGCAGCTCCAGCACGGCCACGGTCAGTGAGTGAACGGCGAAGAGGCCCGCCACCGCGGCGAGGGACATCCCGCGCTCGCTGAACAGGAGGACCATCGAGGCCATACCGAGGCCCGGCGGCAGCCATAAGAGCGCGCAGACGGTGGCGTAACGGCGACGAGCGGCCCGTATCCCGGGCACCTCGGCAACGAGATGCGTCATGAGGTGCCCTCGCGGGCCCCGCCCGCAGGGCCTTGCCGGTCTGCATCCGCACGGCCTTGCCGGCCTGCGTCCTCACGGTCGTGCGGGCCTGCGTCCTCACGGTCGTGCGGGTCTACGTCTTCACGGTCGTGCGGGGCGAGCGGCAAGCCGGCGGTGAGGAGCACCACGTGTTCGGCGCGCGGGTCGTCCGCGTCCCGGGCGGTCAGTTCCTCCAGCTTCCCGGCGATCGTTTCCCACAGTTCGGTGAGCGACCCGGCCGTCAGGCGGGGCATGAGGTCGCTGATCCCGGACGCCTCCACCCACTCCTGACCGAGTCGCCCGCCGGCCATGTCCGCCTCGTGCCGGGCGAGGGACGACTCCAGGTGCTCCAACTGCCGCCGCCGCGCCAGGCTGACGAAGGCCCGGCCCGCCTCGGAGGACTCCATCGCCTCGTTGCTCCAGGACGTCACGGTGTGCAGCGCCCGCCAGCGCCGCTCCCGCCCGTCACGATGCTCGGCCTCGGCGATGAAGGCGTACTTCGCCAGCACCCTCAGGTGGTAACTGGCCGACGCCGACGACTCCCCCGTCCGCACGGCGAGCTCACTGGCCGTGGCGGGCCCGTCCTGTCGCAGCAGCCCGAGCAGCCGAATGCGCAGGGGGTGGGTGAGGGCCTTCAGGGCGGCGGTGTCGTGCTCGGGGTCGAGTACGCGATTGTGCTCGTCGCTGTCCATGCCGGGAGGGTAGGCCGCCGCGGGCATTCAGCAAAAGACATTTTGCAAAACTTGTTTTGTAGATGCCGTCGGAGGAGAATTCCCCACCTGATCGGACCACTCGGAGGACTAGGGTCGGGGACATGGCTTCACAAGGTGCGGCGAACAACACCGGCGACGGAGAGGCGAAGGCCCTCGACCCGAAGGTCGCCGAGGCGATCGCCGCCGCCGACGCGGCCGGGCCGCAGAGCGGCGAGACCGTCCGCGTCGACAGCTGGATCTGGTCCGTACGTCTCGTCAAGACCCGTTCCATGGGAGCCACCGCCTGCCGCGGCGGGCACGTCCGCGTCAACGGCGACCGCGTGAAACCCGCACACGCCGTACGCGTCGGCGACGAGGTGCGCCTGCGGCACGAGGGCCGGGAGCGAGTCGTGATCGTCACGCGCCTGATCCGCAAGCGCGTCGGCGCCCCCGTCGCCGCACAGTGCTACATCGACAACTCCCCGCCGCCCCCGCCCCGCGAGGCCGTCGCCCCGGCCGGCATCCGCGACCGCGGCGCGGGCCGCCCGACGAAGCGGGACCGCCGCGAAATGGAACGCCTGCGCGGACTGACCGGCCCGGGCGACGGCGACGGTCTCGGCAGCGACGTCGGCAAGCCCACGTCTTGAGGGCAACACGTCGACGTCCGGGGCGAGCCCCTGGGCTCGCCCCGGACACCGTCGGCGTCGCACGCGGCACGGTGTCACCCGGTCACGCCCGTCGCCGCAGCAGTCGCAGCAGCTCCGCGTTGTGCCCCCGCCGCGCCCAGGCTATGAGGGCGAGCGGCACGATCAGGATGAGCGGCGTCGCCGCGTACTGCCCGTCGAACACGGCTACCTGCACGACGAACGCGCCCACCATCAACGCGCTCAACGCCATCGCCGCCACCGACTGGAGCACCGGGATCAACAGGGCCATCGCTCCGGCCAGTTCGAGCACCCCGATGGTGTACATCCCCGCGCTGCCCCAGCCGAGCTTCTCGAAGGACTCGGCGGCGGACGGGTGCGCGATCAGCTTGGGCAGGGCGCTCGGGATCGCGTAGAAGAGGGCGAGCAGCACCTGAAGACCGCGCAGGGCGAGCCGGGCGCGCCGCCCGCGAGCGGTCGCGGACTCGGCGACGACGACGCCGGCAGAAGCGGAAGCGGCGGTGACGGGAGGGGTGGTCTCGGACATGAAGGTCTCCTGGGGGAAGCGGTCCGTGGTGGTGTCGAAGAGGTAGACCGCCGCTCGCCCGCGAACTCATCGCCGCCCAGCGGAATTTCTGCCCTCCCAGCCTCTCTTCACCTCGATGCCCGCTCGGCCCCGCCCGTCACGGGCAGAGTCGCAGGAGCCTGTCCCCCGGGTAGGGCGTCGTCCTGCTCACCCCCTGGACCCGACGGTAGAAGTCCGTCATCACGGCCGCGACCGGGGCGTTGCGGCTGAGGATCTCCGCCGTCCCGGGTGGCGCGCCCGTGGGCTTTCGCCCTTCGGCCCATGCGTGTATCAGTGCCCCACGCTCCTCCCATTCGCCCGTGTACAGGGCGGTGACCAGCCAGTTCACGAGCCAACTGGCCGTGTAGCAACGGTCGTAGGTGCGGTGCCGGTCGTAGAACTCGGCCTCGGTGTGCGAGAGGTCGAAACGGGTGGACAGGGCGAGGCCGTAGTCGGCGAAGTACAGGCGCCGGCCGTCGGTCAGGATGTTCTCGAAGTGGGCGTCGAAGTGGAGCAGCCCGCGGCTGTTCATGAAGGACGTGCCGGCCCGCAGTTCCTTCTCCACCAGGGAGCACGCCCGGTCGAGCGCCTCGCCACCGGCTCGCACCTGAGCCGTCAGCCATGCGTGGAGCGTCTGGGGGACGTACTCCAGGAACAGGGCGACACTCGCCGAGGACTGTTGCAGGGCCTCGATACGCCGCCGTACCGCCGCGCTCCCTCCCCAGTAGCAGGACCCGCCAGTGGTACATCAGGGGGAAGCCCTGGAACTGCCCGGAGAGCACCCAGTTCGTGGTCATGGTGTGGACGGTGACCTCCCGCCACGCCCCGAACCCGGGCCCGCCGACGCCGTACTGGCAGACCATCGGCAGCCCGAACACGTTGGCCGTGGACCGGAGGTGCTGCGTCTGCCGCTCCAGGTCCGTCAGGGGTACCCGCTTCACGAAGACCGGCGTGCCGGACACGTCCAGCCGGGCCGACTTCCCTCCGATGCCGGTGCCCAGCGGTGTGGCCGCGTCGACCAGCTCGCGCAGTTCGGCGTCACCGAGCAGCGCCAGGGACGTCGAGACCGTGTCGTAGCCGACGAGACGCCCGGGCTCCGCCACTCCATCCGCCTTCTCACGCACCTCGGTCTCCTAGGCCGCCCGCACCGCCCTCACCCATGTCCCGTCCTCCGTCAGATACCGGTCCGCCTTCAGGCCCGCTTCCTCCAGCGCCTCCTCGAACTGGTCCTTGGTCAGCGGTCGTGCCCGGAACGTCTGTGTCCAGACCGCGTCCGGGAACTCGTACTCCGCCCGCACCGAGTTGACCCCGTCGCCGACCGGCTCCGCCGACACGATCCGCACGGTGAAGCCGCTGGGGTCCACGCGCTCGCGCGGCAGGTTCGTGTGGTAGTCCGCGCCCTCCCGCTGGATCAGCACGCTGCCGCCCTCCGCGACATGGCGCGCACAGGTGCGCAGCAAGCCCCGCCGCACCTCGGCATCCCCCGCGTGCACGAGGAACGACGCGAGCAGCACCACATCGAAGGTCTCGCCCAGGTCCAGGGCCTCGATCGGGCTGCATATCGCCCGGGCCCCGCGCACGCGCTCCAGCATCTCGGCGGACTCGTCCACCGCTGTGACCGTGAACCCGCGCTCCAGCAGTCCACGGGTCATGCGGCCGACGCCGCTGCCCAGCTCCAGGATGCTCGCGCCCTTGGGCACCGCTGCGGCAATGATGTCCGGCTCGTCCCCGACGGGCAGTCGCGAGTAGAGCTCCACCGCGCAGCCGTCCGGGGTGATGGCCCCGGGTCCCGTCCCCTCGTACCCCTCACGCATTTTCATCTCCATGCCGGTCCAACGGCTCACGCCCGCACGCCAGTTCCTCTCCCGGCCGCCTTCACCCGACCGGGTGAACGATGTCCCGCACGGGCCCCGGCCCCCCGGTGGTCCGCGTCCGTAGCGGGGAGTACGTTGCAAGCAGGAGTGGAGATCGCGATGCGTACAGGCAGTGAACCGGCGACTGCGCGCAGTGCCCTGCGGGCGCGCTTCTGGCTGAGTGTGTGGGGGCTGGTCTGGGCGCTCTTCGGGACGGTCGCGTTCACGCTCGCCGGCCGGCCCGGCTGGGCCATCGCCTGCGGGGTGCTGCTGCTGGTCGTCACGATCGACCTGGTCGTCGTCCTCAGGCACATCCGCCAGGGCCCGCACTGGCAGCCGGGCCCCGACATCCCGCCCTACCGGCCACCCGAGGACCACCCCTGAGACAGCCGGGGCAGCCGAGGCGGACGGGGACGGCCGCTCACGAGTCGAAGCGCGCGGCCTTCTGGAACTGCGGGTTCGGGTCCAGCGCCGCCGCCAGGCGGAAATGGCGCTTCGCCTGGTCGGGGCGGTTCTGCCGCTCATAGGTGCGGGCGAGCGCGAAGTGGGCGAACGCGTTGTCCGGCTCTCGCTCCAGGACGATCGAGAACTCCAGCTCGGCCGGCCGCAGCTGCGCCGCCGCGAAGAAGGCACGCGCGCGCAGCAGTCGCGCGGCGGTGTTCTCCGGGTGCGCGGCGATGACTCCGTCGAGCAGCTTCACCGCGCCCCGCGGGTCCCGCGCGGCGAGCAGCTGCTCGGCGGCGCGGAAGTCGATGACATGCGTCTCCGGGGTACGTCCGGTGGAACCGCTGGTCTCGGGCACGGCAGAGTCCTTCCCTCACTGGAAAGGTTCAACGCCCCCTCGGGGTGCCGCTATTCCTGAGGGGCCGCTCGGCCCTGAGCGTCCGGCCGGGACGCGTGGGACCTGCGTACCAGCTCGGCCCACACGTCCTTCACGCGGCGCTCCAGTTCCTCCAGCGGGACGTCGTTGTCGACGACGACGTCCGCGATCTCCCGGCGCTGTTCGCGCGTCGCCTGGGCGGCCATCCGCGCCCGTGCGTCCTCCTCGGTCATGCCGCGCAGCCGTACGAGCCGGTCGAGTTGGGTCTCGGGGGCCGCGTCGACGACGATGACGAGGTCGTACAGCGGTGCGAGGCCGTTCTCCGTGAGGAGCGGGACGTCGTGGACGACGACCGCGTCCTCGGCGGCGGCCTCCTCCAGCTCACGGGAGCGGGCGCCGACCAGCGGGTGCACGATCGCGTTGAGGGTGGCGAGTCTCGCCGCGTCGGCGAAGACGATGGAGCCCAGCTTGGGGCGGTCAAGGCTGCCGTCGGGGGCGAGCACCTGCTCGCCGAAGGCCTCCACGACCGAGGCGAGACCCGGGGTCCCCGGCGCGACGACCTCCCGCGCGATGCGGTCCGCGTCGATCAGCACGGCCCCGCATGCGACGAGCAGCCGTGACACCTCACTCTTGCCGGCACCGATGCCGCCGGTCAGACCAACCTTCACCATGCCCGGAAGCCTAGACGCTCCCTCTGCCGGTCAGGTGTCGCCCTCTCGCTCCGCCAGGAAGCGTTCGAACTCCTTGCCGATCTCGTCGGCCGACGGGATGTCCACCGGCTCGGCGAGCATGTTGCCGCGGGTCTCGGCGCCCGCGACGGCGTCGTACTGGTGCTCCAGGCCCTCGATGAGGGCGGTGAGGTCTTCGTCGCCCTCGCGGATCTGCCGGTCGATCTCCGTCTGGGTGCGGTGGGCGTCGGAGCGCAGGGCGTGGGCGATACCGGGCAGCACCAGTCCGGTCGCCGCCGTGATGGCCTCCAGGACCGTCAGGGCCGCGTCCGGGTACGGGGAGCGGGCGATGTAGTGCGGGACATGGGCGGCGACACCGAGGACGTCGTGTCCGGCCTGGAGCAGGCGGTACTCGATGAGGGACTCGGCACTGCCGGGGACCTGCGCCTCCTCGAACGGGCTGCGGTGGCCCGGGACCAGGTCGGTGCGGTTGCCGTGCGGGGTGAGGCCGACGGGCCGGGTGTGCGGGACGCCCATGGGGATGCCGTGGAAGTTCACGGACAGGCGGACGCCGAGCCGCTCCACGATCTGCTTCACGGCCGCGGCGAAGCGCTCCCACTCCACGTCCGGCTCGGGGCCGGACAGCAGCAGGAACGGCGCTCCGGTGGCGTCCTGCACGAGCCGCACCTCGATGGCGGGCTCCTCGTAGTCGCTCCAGCGGTCGCGCTTGAACGTCAGCAGCGGGCGGCGGGCCCGGTAGTCCACGAGCCGGTCGTGATCGAAGCGGGCGACGACCTGGTGGGGCAGCGAGTCGAGCAGCCGGTCGACGATCTGGTCGCCCGCCTCCCCCGCGTCGATGTATCCGTCGAAGTGGTAGAGCATGACAAGACCGGCCGACTCCTGGGCGAGCGCCATGTCGACGACAGCCAGCCCCTTCGGCTCCCATGCGTACAAACCCTGCGGATCAAGCACAGTGACCGCTCCTCCTCGTGTTCATACGCCACAACGCCCTTACGGCCACGGGCATTCCCGGAGGAGGAGAATCATGATCTTGCCACGGGGGACAACACCCCGAAGGGGCGCGGGGAACTGCGCGACAAGCCCCCACCGGGCCGGCAGCCGACCCCCGACCGCCGCTCCCGAGCAGCGCTGAGGGGCCGCACCTCGAAAGGTACGGCCCCTCAGTCAAGAGCTACAGCTCAGTGGGCGTTCAGCTCTGCCCACCGGCCAGCTTCTCGCGCAGCGCGGCCAGCGCCTCGTCCGAGGCCAGCGCACCGGAGTTGTCCGGGCCCTCGGAGGAGTACGAACCGCCGCCACCGCTCGCGGCCGGAGCCGCACCCGCGGTGTCGCCGCCCTCGGCCGCCGCAGCGGCGTCGGCCTCGCGGGACTTGATGACCTGCGCCTGGTGCTGCTCGAAGCGGGTCTGCGCCTCGGCGTACTGGTTCTCCCACACCTCACGCTGGGACTCGAAGCCCTCGAGCCAGTCGTTGGTCTCGGGGTCGAAGCCCTCGGGGTAGATGTAGTTGCCCTGGTCGTCGTAGGACGCGGCCATGCCGTACAGGGTCGGGTCGAACTCGACCGTGGCCGGGTCGGCACCGAAGGCCTCGTTGGCCTGCTTCAGCGAGAGGCTGATGCGGCGACGCTCGAGGTCGATGTCGATGACCTTGACGAAGATCTCGTCGTTGACCTGGACGACCTGCTCCGGGATCTCCACGTGGCGCTCGGCCAGCTCGGAGATGTGGACCAGACCCTCGATGCCCTCGTCCACGCGGACGAACGCACCGAACGGAACCAGCTTCGTGACCTTGCCGGGCACGACCTGGCCGATCTGGTGGGTGCGGGCGAACTGCTGCCACGGGTCTTCCTGGGTCGCCTTCAGCGACAGGGAGACACGCTCGCGGTCCATGTCCACGTCGAGGACCTCGACGGTGACTTCCTGGCCGACCTCGACAACCTCGGAGGGGTGGTCGATGTGCTTCCAGGACAGCTCGGAGACGTGGACCAGACCGTCGACGCCACCCAGGTCCACGAAGGCACCGAAGTTGACGATCGAGGAGACGACGCCGGAACGGACCTGACCCTTCTGGAGGGTGGTGAGGAACGTCTGGCGGACCTCGGACTGGGTCTGCTCCAGCCAGGCACGGCGGGACAGGACCACGTTGTTGCGGTTCTTGTCCAGCTCGATGATCTTGGCCTCGAGCTCCTTGCCCACGTAGGGCTGGAGGTCGCGAACGCGGCGCATCTCGACCAGGGAGGCCGGGAGGAAGCCACGGAGGCCGATGTCGAGGATGAGACCACCCTTGACGACCTCGATGACGGTACCGGTGACGATCCCGTCCTCTTCCTTGATCTTCTCGATGGTGCCCCAGGCACGCTCGTACTGGGCGCGCTTCTTCGAGAGGATCAGGCGGCCTTCCTTGTCCTCCTTCTGGAGAACAAGGGCTTCGATCTCGTCACCGACGGCGACGACCTCGTTGGGGTCGACGTCGTGCTTGATCGAGAGCTCGCGGCTCGGGATAACGCCTTCGGTCTTGTAACCGATGTCGAGCAGGACCTCGTCCCGGTCGACCTTCACGATGACGCCGTCGACGATGTCGCCGTCGTTGAAGTACTTGATCGTCTCGTCGATCGCGGCGAGGAAGGCTTCCTCGTTACCGATGTCGTTGACCGCAACCTGCGGGGTCGTTGCGGTGGTCTCGGTGCTGCTCGTCATGTGGGAAAGGGCTCCGGTACGGACATTGAAGTCGTAGGTACTGCTACGCCGGAGCCCGTTTCGCTCTGCAGAAGCCGGACAGCCAAGGAAGCGCCACACAAAACCGGTGGCGCCTCGACAACCGAGGGGACATACATACAGTGCGAGCGCAGCCTGCTACGTCTGAGGTGCGCAAGCCCGCAGCGCAACTTGTAGCATACGGGGGCAGCCGGGCAGGGTCAATGCGCGAAGCCGCCCACCCGGGGCAGATCGCCGCATAACCGGCACAAGTCCTGTCCTGCGAGGCCACGCGGGCCGTACGGCACCCCTTCGCGACGCCTCTGGGACGGGCTGGACGGAAGAGTACGACGAGGGAGCCGATCATCCAAGAGTTCGAAGCGTCCGAACCCGAGGCGACCCGGCGTTCCGCCGGGGTCACGGAGAGTTCCCGCGCCAATCGTGGCTGGTGGGACCGCAACGCGGACGAGTACCAGGTCGAGCACGGCACATTCCTCGGCGACGACCGATTCGTGTGGGGCCCCGAGGGCCTCGACGAGGTGGAGGCCGAGCTGCTCGGCCCGCCGGAGGACCTGAAGGGCAAGGACGTCCTGGAGATCGGCGCGGGCGCGGCGCAGTGCTCGCGCTGGCTGGCCGGCCAGGGTGCCCGGCCGGTCGCCCTGGACATCTCGCACCGCCAGTTGCAGCACGCGCTGCGCATCGGCGGATCGGTCCCCCTGGTGTGCGCCGACGCCGGTGCGCTGCCCTTCGCGGACGGCTCGTTCGACCTCGTCTGCTCGGCGTACGGGGCGCTGCCCTTCGTGGCCGACCCGCGCCTTGTCCTGCGGGAGGTGCGCCGGGTGCTGCGGCCCGGGGGCCGTCTCGTCTTCTCGGTGACGCATCCGATCCGCTGGGCCTTCCCGGACGAGCCCGGGCCTGAGGGGCTGTCGGTGTCGGGGTCGTACTTCGACCGCACGCCCTACGTCGAGCAGGACGAGGAGGGCCGCGCGGTCTACGTCGAGCACCACCGGACGCTCGGCGACCGGGTCCGGGACGTCGCGGTGTCGGGCTTCCACCTGGTGGACCTGGTGGAGCCGGAGTGGCCGGCCTGGAACACCTCCGAGTGGGGCGGCTGGTCGCCGCTGCGCGGGAACCTGATCCCGGGGACGGCCATCTTCGTGTGCGAGCGAAGCGAGATGGGGACACCCCCGGCCGGAGGCTGAGGGAGAGACTGAGTGCGTGATCCGCTACGACGCCCTGGACGCCCTGCCCGTACGTGGTGCCCTGCCCGCCCTCGACGACGCTCTGGAGGGGCACGGCACCGCCGTCCTCGTGGCGCCGCCCGGCACCGGCAAGACGACGCTGGTGCCGCTGGCCCTCGCGGGGCTGCTCGGGGAGGGGCCTGAGCGGCGGGTGATCGTGGCCGAGCCGCGGCGGATCGCGGCCCGGGCGGCGGCGCGCCGGATGGCGTGGCTGCTGGGCGAGAAGCCCGGCGGGAGCGTCGGCCACACCGTGCGCGGGGAACGGGTCGTCGGGCGGCACACGCGCGTGGAAGTCGTCACGACCGGTGTGCTGGTGCAGCGGTTGCAGCGGGACCAGGAGCTGACCGGTGTCGACGTGGTGGTGCTCGACGAGTGCCATGAGCGCCATCTGGACGCGGACACGGCGGCGGCGTTCCTGTGGGACGTGCGGCAGACCCTGCGGCCCGAGCTGCGGCTGGTGGCCGCCTCGGCGACGACCGACGCGCAGGGGTGGGCGGCGCTGCTGGGCGACGCTCCGGTGGTGGAGGCCCAGGGGGCGGCGTATCCGGTGGAGGTGGTGTGGACGCCGCCGGTGCATCCCGTACGGCCGCCGCACGGGATGCGTGTCGATCCGGCGCTGCTGACGCATGTGGCGTCGGTGGTGCGGCGGGCCCTGGCCGAGCGGGACGGGGACGTGCTGTGTTTTCTGCCGGGCGTGGGCGAGATCGCCCGGGTGGCCGGGCAGCTCGGGGGCCTTGGGGACGTCGAAGTGCTGCAGGTGCACGGGCGGGCGCCGGCCGCCGTGCAGGACGCGGTACTCGCCCCGGGTGCACGGCGGCGGGTCGTGCTGGCCACGTCGGTGGCGGAGTCGTCGTTGACGGTGCCGGGCGTGCGGGTCGTCGTGGACTCGGGGCTGGCGCGCGAGCCGCGGGTCGACCACGCGCGCGGGTTGAGCGCGTTGACGACGGTACGGGCGTCGCAGGCGGCCGGGCGGCAGCGGGCGGGGCGGGCCGGGCGTGAGGCGCCGGGGGCGGTGTACCGCTGCTGGGCGGAGGCCGAGGACGCGCGTCTGCCGCGTTTTCCTTCGCCGGAGATCAAGGTGGCCGACCTGACGGCGTTCGCGCTGCAGGTGGCGTGCTGGGGGGATCCTGACGCGTCCGGGCTGGCGTTGCTGGATCCACCGCCTTCCGGGGGCATGGCTGCGGCTCGGGATGTGCTGGGCGTTGTCGGGGCGGTCGACTCCGTCGGGCGGGCGACCGAGCGGGGAGTTGCCCTGTCGCGGCTGGGGCTGCATCCGCGGCTGGGGCGGGCGTTGCTCGACTCCGTGCCGTTCGTGGGGGTCGATCGGGCCTCGGAGGTGGTCGCCTTGCTGAGCGAGGAGGCACCTCGGGAGTACGGCGATGATCTGGCGGGTGCGCTGCGTCGTGCTCGGCGTGAGGGTGACGCCTATGCCACACGGTGGCGTCGCGAGGTTCGGCGGCTGCGGGCCCTCGGCTCTGAGATTTCCCACCCACTCACCCGTAACCGCCCTCCACTGGCAGAGGAAAAGACGGAGGCCGAGGCGTGGGCGGATGCCTCGGAGGACCGGCAGGTCGGGCTCGTCGCCGCTCTCGCCTATCCCGAGCGCGTCGCAAGGGCCGACGGTGGGTCGTGCCTCATGGTGTCCGGGACCCGGGCCGAGATGAGCGAGGGCAGCGCGCTGCGAGGGGCCGGCTGGGTCGCCGTCGCCGTGGCGGACCGGCCTGTCGGCAAGGGGCACGCGCGTGTGCAGTCGGGGGCCGTGGTCGACGAGAGGGTGGCCCGGCTCGCCGCGGGGGCGCTGCTGGACGAGCGGGACGAGGTGTGCTGGGACGGTGGGGACGTCGTGGCGCGGCGGGTGGAGCGGCTGGGGGCCGTGGAGTTGGCCGTGCGGTCGCTGAAGGACCCCGATCCGGGGCTCGTACGCGGTGCGCTGCTGGACGGGCTGCGGCGGGAGGGGCTCGGGTTGCTGCGGTGGTCGGCGGATGCCGAGGTCCTGCGGCAGCGGCTCGCGTTTCTGCGGCTGCACCTCGGTGAGCCCTGGCCCGATGTCGCCGACGACGCGCTCCACGCGCGCGTGGACGAGTGGCTGGAGCCGGAGCTGAGCCGGGCACGGCGGCGGGCCGATCTGGCGCGGATCGACGCCGGTCAGGCGCTGGCCCGGCTGCTGCCCTGGGCCTCCGGGGAGGCCGGGCGGCTCGACGAGCTGGCCCCGGAGCGGATGGCCGTGCCGAGCGGGTCGAGGATCCGTGTCGACTATGCGCGGCCCGAGCAGCCCGTGCTCGCGGTGAAGTTGCAGGAGATGTTCGGGCTGCAGGAGTCGCCCCGGGTCGCCGGGGTGCCGCTGCTCGTGCATCTGCTGTCCCCGGCGGGGCGGGCGGCCGCAGTCACGGCCGATCTCGCCTCGTTCTGGCGGGACGGCTACAAGGGCGTGCGGGCGGAGCTGCGCGGGCGGTATCCGAAGCATCCGTGGCCCGAGGACCCGGCGGGTGCCGAGCCGACCCGGTACACCAACGCCCGGCTCAGGCGCTGACCTGTGAGGGCTCCTCCGACGCTCTCGGAGCCGGGCCGGAGGGGCGGCGGCCGCGAGCCTCCAGGTACAGCGCGAGGGCCAGCAGGAGGACGCCGAGGGTGAGCGAGCCCCACGGCAGGTAGGACGTCATCAGCAGGATGAGCAGGCGCTGGGACTTCACCAGGTCGACCGTGTGCGTGATGTAGTCCTCGCGCATCTTCACGTGGCCGGCGAACGCGGTGACCTTGTCGCGGTCGCCGAGGAGGGCGCCGCCGCGCAGTTCCTCCTTGTGGATCTCCTCGCCGTAGACGGGGGCGCCGGTGAGGGGCTCGACCCAGAACTTGCGGACCGTGGTGTACCAGCGGGTCGTGCCGGTCTGGGCGACCGACTCGGGGGTGAGGCCCTCCACGGGGAGGGTCTTGGGGATCTTCACCTTGGTCCAGGGGATGGTCTGCTCGAAGTAGTAGACCTCCAGGCCTCGGAAGGTGCGGGTGTCCTGGTAGTGGATGGGGGCGGTGAGGCGGGCCTGGGCGTCGAAGTACTGATAGGCCCGTTTCTCCGTGAGGAAGGGCCATTTGAACTCGATGCCCTCGCGGCGCACCGGGTCGCCGTCGACCGACTCGCCGGTGGCGTGGACGGGCTCCTGGGTGTGGGCGTCGAAGATGTAGCGCTCGGGGATCTTCGACACCATCTCGCCGTCGGGGCCGACGACGTAGGACAGGCCGTCCCAGACGACCACGTCCCGGCCCGCCGACTCCTCGATCCTCTCGGAGGCCTCGACGTTGCCCTTGAGGGTCTGGACGATGGTGACCTTGGGGACCTTCTTCGCCCGCATGGTGCCGTAGTCCAGGAGGGTGGCGTCGCGGGCCTCCAGGACCATGTCCTGGTACTGGTTCGCGGGGACCTTGGCAAGGCGCGGGAAGGCGTACCAGCGCAGCAGCGGGGACAGTGCCGTGCAGAACACGGCGAGGGCGAGCAGGATCAGAGCGGCCTTGCGACGCATCTCGGCCTCCGTCCCGGGCGGGCGGTCAGGGGTGTGCGGGCACCGTCGTCAGCAGCGGCTTCGGGGACGTCCCGCCCGAGGGGGAGCCGAGGGCGGTCAGCGTCAGGACCACGGCGAACGCGAGGGCGAGACCGGTGGCGGCGGCGACGAGGGTGCGCATACGGGGGCCTCCCCACGGTTGAGCTGATGCACCGTCAGGTTTGTCCGCACCGTAGCAACGCGCGGCGGAGATGAGAACACGTTGCACACACAACGACGCCCCTCCCGTAAGAGGGGCGTCGTCCGTACTGGTCGTCCGTACTGGTCGTCCGTACTACCTGAGAACTACGCGCCGGGGCTCGTGGACGGGCTCGGCGAGGACGTCTCGGCCGCCGCCACGGTCAGTTCGACGGTGAGTGTCGCTCCGCCCGCGGTGTTGACGCGGAGCAGGAACGTGCCGGTGGCGTCGTCCGCGTACAGCTTCGGCAGCTTCAGCAGGCCCTTGGCATCCGTCTTCAGGGCCTTCAGGGTGCGTACGGCCTTGCCGTCGGCGTCCTTGAAGTAGGGGCCCTTGTCGTTGGCCGTCGGGTCGTCCGCCGACTTGATCAGCGTGGCGGTGGCCGCGACGCCGTCGGCGACGGCGCCCTTGTACGTGGCCTTCACCTCGACCTGGTCGGCGAACTCGCCGCCCGGGGCGCAGGTCAGCGCGGTGTCACCGGTGCGGGCCAGCACGTCAGCGGCGCGCTCGGTGACGGTGGCCGTGTAGTCGAGGCCGGCGACCGTGCGGCCCACGACGGTGGCGCGGACGGTGACCTCACCCGTCTTCTCCCCCGCCTGGAGTGCGGGAGCGACGGCGACGCCGGAGCTGTTGGTGGCGACCGTGGCCATGTTCTCGCCGCCGGTGAAGGTGGTGTCCGTGCTGCCGATGATCGTGAAGCGGACCCTGACCTTGCCGACGGCCTTGCCGGCCTTCGTCTCGGCGCGGGTGCTGATCCGCTTGGTGAACGCGTCTCCGGCCATGGCGGTGAGCTTGGCGGTTCCGGCGTCCTCCAGGTGGTCCACCGTGTCGGTGTTGGTGGGAGGCGTCGAGGGGGGTGGGGTCGGGGTGGTGCCGGGGTCGGTGGGCGGCTTCGGGGTCGTCGAGCCGCCGCCGGGCTTCTCGGGCTTGGGGCCGGGCTTGGGCTTCGAGCCACCCGGCCCCGGGGTGGTCGGCGTGCTCGGGGTGCTCGGGGTGCTCGGCGTGGAGGGCGAAGGGCTCGACCCGGCTCCGTCGTCGCTGCGGTTGCCGGGCAGCGTGCCGGTGCCGTCGGGGATCTCGTGCGTGCCCTTGCGGTAGTACTCCACCCAGCGCATGACCAGGTTCAGGTACTCCCGCGAGTTGTTGTAGCTGAGGATCGCGCGGTCGAGGTCGTCCTGGTCGGACAGGTCCCAGTCGAAGCGGCACAGGTAGTGCCCGGCGGCGAGCGCCGCGTCGTAGATGTTGTTGGGGTCCCTCTTGCCGTCGGCGTTGCCGTCGCGGCCGGCCCAATTCCAGGTGGACGGGATGAACTGCATGGGGCCGACGGCCTGGTCGTAGGAGCTGTTGCCGTCGTAGGCGCCGTCGTCGGTGTCCCGGATGAGGGCGAAGCCGTTGCCGTCGAGCTGCGGGCCGAGGATGGGCGAGATCGTCGTGCCGTCGGCGTCGACCCGGCCGCCGCGGGCCTGGCCCGACTCCACCTTGCCGATGGCGGCGAGGAGTTGCCAGGGCAGGTTGCAACCCGGCTTGGCCTCGTTCAGCGCGGTCTCGGCCTTCTTGTAGGCGTCGAGGACCGTCGCGGGGATGCCCGCCTCGGCGGTACCGGGGGCGGCGGGGCCCGTTCCGGTACTCGGGGACGGGTTCGGGCTCTTGAGCGGCGGCAGGTCCGTGTAGTACGGCGAGTTGCCGGTGGCGCTGCCCTCGGAGGCACTCGCGTCGGGTGAGGGCGTGGCGTCCGCCGCGGTCTGTCTGCCGTGGTCGTTCACGCCCGGAGCCTGGGAGGCGGACAGTGCCGCGACCGCTACCGCGGCCACGGCGGTGGTTGCCGCCCCCTTGCGCAGCCTCCTGCCGAATTGCGCCGCCATAGAGTGAACCCCTCCCGTGGACGCTCCAGCGCCCGTCTCTGCCTGTCGCGCACTTCTGTTGCGTTCGCGCTCTTCTGTTGCGTTCGCTCTGTTGTGACGATCGACCGGCCCGAGTGGTTGCCCTCCGGCAGGCATGTCTCTCGTCCCCGGCACGGTGACCCTGGCGACCCTACGGCAACTTCCTTTGCTCGGGCACCCGTTCGTGCCCGGTTTTCACCGGTTGGTCATGGGGCGAGTTCGGCGGGCGGCCGATGTTCGGCATCCCGCATACTGGGCGGTCCGATCGCTGGGCAACGACCGTCACCAGGAGCAGAGTTGCCGTTCACGCTGAGCCACGCGGCGGCCGTGCTGCCCGCCGTACGCACCGACGGGACCGGCCGGGGCCCGCTGGTCCCCGCCGTCCTCGTGGCGGGTTCCCTCGCGCCCGACATGACCTACTACGCGGCGAGTGTGCTGTCCGGGGCGATGGAGTTCGGTGACGTCACGCACGCGTTCCGGGGCGTGTTCACGGTCGATGTGCTCATCGCCTGGGCGCTGGTGGGGCTGTGGCTGCTGATGCGTGAGCCACTGGTGGCGCTGCTGCCGCGGGCCCGGCAGGGTCGGGTGGCCGCCCTGGTGCGATGCGGGGCGCCCCGCGCGCGGGTGACGCCCGCCCTGGTGGCGCGGTGGTACGTGTCCGCGGTGCTCGGTGCGCTGACGCACGTCGTGTGGGACGCGTTCACGCACCTCGACCGGTGGGGGATGCGGCTGTTTCCGGTGCTGGGCCGCGAGGTGGCGGGCTCGCCGCTGTACTGGTACCTGCAGTACGGCGGTTCGGCGGTTGCCGCGGTGGTGATCGCCGTGTTCGTGGTGCGCGCGCTGCGGCGGATGCCCGTGCGCGAACCGGTGGGGGTCCCGGTGCTGGCGGCACGGGACCGCTGGGCGGCCGGGGCCGTGATCGGCGGCTTCGCGCTGGTGGGGGCGGTGCAGCGGGCGGCGCGGTGGTGGGCCTACTGGGGTTCGGCCGCGAAGCCGTGGGAGATCATTCCGACGGTGTGCTTCGGCGCGGGGGCGGGGCTCGTCCCGGCGCTGCTGTTGTACGCCGTGGTGGTCAGGGCGCGGCGCCCGGTTCCGGCCCCCGGCGGTCCTGGCCGTACCGGCGATACGGAGCCGAGCCGTCCGGCCGCTCGCTGAGGGGCTCGGCCATCGCGATGTACACCGTGATGGTGGTGTGCGCGGGGCGCGGCCGCGGAAGCAGGGTGAGGACGAGGGTCAGGTAGCCGCGCGCCCGGTCGGACCAGGCCCGGCGGGGGGTGGCTCCGCCGGTTTCGCCGGGTGTCCCGGGACTGCCGGGCAGGTCGCCGGTCTCCGAGAGCGCAGTGAGCAGGCCGGCGGAGTCGGTGGGCCGGCGTCCGAAGGCCAGGCGGTTACGGAGACCCGCCGTCGTCCGGCGCAGGGCCGTGGCGCGGGTCTCGGGGACGCGGAGCGTGCTTGAGTCGGCCGCGTAGACCCGGACCGGCGCAAGTGCCACGCCTGGTGCCGTGCGGCCGAGGAGCGTGCGTATACCCATGCCCGCATCCTTGCGACGGTCGGGGGCGGGGGCGCCTTCACGGGGGCCACGCGAGTGATGGTTTTGGTGGGGCTGGGCCCAGGGCGGGCCCTGCTCGGCCGGGGTGGGGGCCCGGATGGGATCGGGGCCGGGGTGGGATCGGGGCCAGGGTGGGACCGGGGCCAGGGTGGGACCGAGCCAGGTCCGGTACCTCGGCGGAGGCGGGACGGAGCCGGGCCGGCCTTCTCCGGCCGCCCGACGAGCCCCGGTCCCGAAGCACCACCCCGCCCCTGCTCCCTGCCCAGCCCGGCCCGACCCAGCCCGGCCCAAGCAGCGCAGCGCGGCGCGGCGCCTAGTGTGCCGCCGACTCCCAGTCCGCCCCCGCGCCCACCGAGACGCCCAGCGGGACACGGAGGTGCACCGCGTCCGCCATCTCGCGGCGGACGAGTTCCTCGGCGGCCGCGCGCTCCCCCGGGGCGATCTCCAGCACGATTTCGTCGTGCACCTGGAGCAGCATCCGGGACTCCAGCCCGGCCTCCTTCAGCGCGTCGCCCACCTTGAGCATGGCGATCTTCACGATGTCGGCCGCCGTGCCCTGGATGGGCGCGTTGAGGGCCATCCGCTCCGCCGCCTCACGACGCTGGCGGTTGTCGCTGTTGAGGTCGGGGAGGTAGCGGCGGCGCCCGAAGAGCGTCGCCGTGTAGCCCGTCGCCCGGGCCTCGTCGACCGCGCGGCGCAGATAGTCCCGTACGCCGCCGAACCGCTCGAAGTAGGCGTCCATCAGGGCGCGGGCCTCCGCCGCCTCGATGTTCAGCTGCTGGGAGAGGCCGAAGGCGGACAGTCCGTAGGCCAGGCCGTACGACATGGCCTTGATCTTGCGGCGCATCTCGGCGTCCACCGCGGTCGGCTCGACCGCGAAGACCTGGGAGGCGGCGGTGGTGTGCAGGTCCTCGCCCGAGGTGAAGGCCTCGATCAGGCCCTCGTCCTCGGAGAGGTGGGCCATCACGCGCAGCTCGATCTGGCTGTAGTCGGCCGTCATCAGGGACTCGAAGCCCTCGCCGACGACGAAGCCGCGGCGGATGGCGCGGCCCTCGTCGGTGCGGACCGGGATGTTCTGCAGGTTCGGGTCCGTCGAGGACAGGCGGCCGGTGGCGGCGACCGTCTGGTTGAAGGTGGTGTGGATCCGGCCGTCCGCGGCGATCGTCTTGATCAGGCCCTCGACGGTGACGCGGAGCTTGGCCTGCTCGCGGTGGCGGAGCATGATCACCGGCAGCTCGTTGTCCGTCTGGCCGGCGAGCCAGGCGAGGGCGTCGGCGTCCGTGGTGTAGCCGGTCTTCGTCCGCTTCGTCTTGGGCAGGGCCAGCTCGCCGAAGAGGACTTCCTGGAGCTGCTTGGGCGAGCCGAGGTTGAACTCGTGCCCGGCCGCCGCGTGGGCCTCCTTCACCGCCTGCTGGACTGCGCCCGCGAACATCTGCTCCATGGCCTCCAGGTGGGCCCGGTCGGCCGCGATGCCGTGCCGCTCCATGCGGGCGAGCAGCGCGGACGTGGGCAGCTCCATGTCGCGCAGGAGGTCGGCCGCGCCGACCTCCTCCAGGCGGCTCTCGAAGGCCTGGCCCAGGTCGAGGACGGCGCGGGCCTGGATCATCAGGGCCTCGGCCTCGGCGCCCTCGTCCGCGCCGAAGGCGAGCTGGCCGTCGGCAGCGGCGGCGGGGGTCAGCTCGCGGTGCAGGTACTCCAGGGACAACGCGTCCAGGTCGAAGGAGCGGCGGCCCGGCTTGACCAGGTAGGCGGCGAGCGCGGTGTCCATGGTGACGCCCTCGACGCTCCAGCCGTGCTCGGCGAAGACCCGCATCGCGCCCTTGGCGTTGTGGAAGGTCTTGGGCCGCTCGGCGTCGGCGAGCCAGGCGGCGAAGGCCGTCTCGTCGGCCTCGTCCAGCTGGGAGGGGTCGAACCAGGCGGCCGGTCCGCCGGGCGCGGCGAGCGCGATCTCGGCGACCGAGCCGGTGCCGAGCGCCCAGGTGTCGACCGTGGCGATACCGAGGGGCTGCGTGCCGTGCTCGGTGAGCCAGCCGGTCAGCTCGCCGGTGCCGAGCACCGTGCCGTCCAGCTCCACGCCCTCCGTGCTGACCGGGGTGGTCTCGGCCTCCTCGGCGCCGGGGTCGACGGCGAAGAGCCGCTCGCGCAGGGAGGGGTTGCGGATCTCCAGGGTGTCCAGGACCACCGCGACGGCCGTGCGGTCGTAGGGGGCCCGCTCCAGTTCGGTGACGCCCTTGGGGAGCTCCACCTGGCGCTCCAGCTCGGTGAGCCGGCGGTTGAGCTTGACCGCCTCGAGGTGGTCGCGGAGGTTCTGGCCGGCCTTGCCCTTGACCTCCTCGACCCGCTCGACGAGGTCCGCGAAGGAGCCGAACTGGTTGATCCACTTCGCGGCGGTCTTCTCGCCGACGCCGGGGATGCCGGGGAGGTTGTCGGACGGGTCGCCGCGCAGGGCCGCGAAGTCGGGGTACTGCGCGGGCGTCAACCCGTACTTCTCGAATACCTTCTCCGGGGTGAAGCGGGTCAGCTCGGAGACGCCCTTGGTCGGGTACAGCACCGTGGTGTGCTCGCTGACCAGCTGGAACGAGTCACGGTCGCCGGTGACGATCAGCACTTCGAAGCCCTCGGCCTCGGCCTGGGTGGCGAGGGTCGCGATGACGTCGTCCGCCTCGAAGCCGTCCACCGCGAAGCGGGCGGCGCCCATCGCGTCGAGGAGCTCGCCGATCAGCTCGACCTGGCCCTTGAACTCGTCCGGGGTCTTGGAGCGGTTCGCCTTGTACTCCGTGAACTCCTGGGACCGCCAGGTCTTGCGGGAGACGTCGAAGGCGACCGCGAAGTGCGTGGGCTCCTCGTCGCGCAGCGTGTTGGCCAGCATCGACGCGAAGCCGTAGATCGCGTTCGTCGGCTGGCCCGTCGCGGTGGTGAAGTTCTCCGCGGGCAGCGCGAAGAACGCACGGTAGGCCAGCGAGTGCCCGTCCATGAGCATCAGTCGCGGGCGGCTGCCGCCGGAGGTCTTGTCGGTCGTCTTCGATGCTGTCTCTGCCACGCCCCCGATCCTGCCACGCCCCACTGACACTCGGCCCCGGCCCCGGCCCCGCGGGCTCCGGGGCCGGATGTCCCCCGGGCCCGCCCCCACTCGATGTCACCACCCCGTGCGAGGATCGGAGACCTGTCTCACAGCGCAGGAGACCTGTCTCACAGCACAGTCGAAGGGGAGCGTGCGATGGCGACGAAGCCGCCCAAGAGTGATCCGGTCCAGGACGCGCCGCAGGTCGCCGGGCCGAAGCACGCGGCCGCGGGCCTCCCCGCGATCGGGCACACGCTGCGCATGGCCCAGCAGCAGATGGGCGTGAAGCGCACCGCGCTGACGCTGCTGAGCGTGAACCAGAAGGACGGCTTCGACTGCCCGGGCTGCGCCTGGCCCGAGCCGGAGCACCGGCACAAGGCGGAGTTCTGCGAGAACGGCGCGAAGGCGGTCGCCGAGGAGGCCACGCTGCGCCGGGTCACGCCCGAGTTCTTCGCCGCGCACCCGGTCGCCGATCTCGCCGGCCGCAGCGGCTACTGGCTGGGACAGCAGGGGCGCCTCACCCACCCCATGTACCTCCCCGAAGGGGGCACGCACTACGAGCCGGTCACCTGGGAGCGCGCCTTCGGCATCATCGCCGAGGAGGTCACCGCCCTCGCCTCCCCGGACGAGGCCGTCTTCTACACCTCCGGGCGCACCAGCAACGAGGCCGCGTTCCTCTACCAGTTGTTCGCCCGCGAGCTCGGCACGAACAACCTTCCCGACTGCTCGAACATGTGCCACGAGTCGTCCGGCTCGGCCCTGTCGGAGACGATCGGCATCGGCAAGGGCAGTGTCCTGCTGGAGGACCTGTACAAGGCCGACCTGATCATCGTCGCGGGCCAGAACCCGGGGACGAACCACCCGCGCATGCTGTCCGCCCTGGAGAAGGCCAAGGCCAACGGGGCGAGCATCATCAGCGTCAACCCGCTGCCCGAGGCGGGCCTGGAGCGCTTCAAGAACCCGCAGACCCCACAGGGCATGCTCAAGGGCGCCGCCCTCACCGACCTGTTCCTGCAGATCCGCATCGGCGGCGACCAGGCCCTCTTCCGTCTCCTCAACAAGCTGATCCTCGGTACGGAGGGCGCGGTCGACGAGGCGTTCGTCCGGGAGCACACGCACGGCTACGAGGAGTTCGCCGAGGCCGCCCGCGCCGCCGACTGGGACGAGACCCTCGCGGCCACCGGGCTGACCCGGAAGGAGATCGAGGACGCCCTGCGGATGGTCCTCGCCTCCGAGCGCACCATCGTGTGCTGGGCGATGGGCCTCACCCAGCACAAGCACTCGGTCCCCACGATCAGGGAAGTGGTCAACTTCCTCCTCCTGCGCGGCGACATCGGCCGCCCGGGCGCGGGCGTCTGCCCGGTGCGCGGCCATTCGAACGTGCAGGGCGACCGCACGATGGGCATCTTCGAGCGCCCCGCCCCGGCGTTCCTGGACGCCCTGGAGAAGGAGTTCGGCTTCGCGCCGCCGCGCGAGCACGGCTTCGACGTCGTACGGGCCATCCGGGCGCTGCGCGACGGCGAGGCGAAGGTCTTCTTCGCCATGGGCGGCAACTTCGTCTCGGCGTCCCCCGACACGGAGGTCACCGAGGCGGCGATGCGGCGGGCCCGGCTGACCGTGCACGTGTCGACGAAGCTGAACCGCTCGCACGCGATCACGGGCGCGCGTGCCCTGATCCTCCCGACGCTCGGCCGTACCGAACGCGATCTCCAGGGCAGCGGCGAGCAGTTCGTGACGGTCGAGGACTCGATGGGCATGGTGCACGCCTCCCGGGGCCGGCTGGAGCCCGCGAGCACGCACCTGCTGTCCGAGCCGGCCATCGTCTGCCGCCTGGCCCGCGGCGTGCTGGGCGAGAACAGCCGCACACCCTGGGAGGAGTTCGAGAAGGACTACGCGACGATCCGGGACCGGATCGCGCGCGTGATCCCCGGCTTCGAGGACTTCAGCGCGCGCGTGGCCCGTCCGGAAGGCTTCGCCCTCCCACATGCCCCGCGTGACGAGCGCCGCTTCCCCACCGCCACCGGCAAGGCCAACTTCACCGCCGCGCCCGTGGAGTACCCGGAGCTGCCCGAGGGCCGCCTGCTGCTGCAGACGCTGCGCTCGCACGACCAGTACAACACCACGATCTACGGCCTCGACGACCGCTACCGGGGCATCAAGAACGGCCGCCGGGTGGTGCTGGTCAACCCCGAGGACGCGCGGACGCTGAAGCTGGCGGACGGCTCCTACGTCGACCTGGTCAGCGAGTGGAAGGACGGCGTGGAGCGCAGGGCGCCGGGCTTCCGGGTCGTGCACTATCCGACGGCCCGGGGCTGTGCCGCCGCGTACTACCCGGAGACCAACGTACTGGTGCCGCTGGACGCCACGGCGGACACCAGCAACACCCCGGCCAGCAAGTCCGTCGTGGTGCGTCTGGAACAATCGGCCACCGACTGAGCGTTTGCTCAGCCACAGAGCCAGCCGCAGTGACCAGGACGAACGGAGCCCGGCCCCATGGGTGAGCAGCAGCATGTGAAGTTCCCGCAAGAGGTCATCGACGAGTACGCCGCGCTCGGCGTGGACCTCCTGGCCCTGTTCTCCGCGGGCCACCTCGGGACCCGGATGGGCGTCCAGATCCTCGAGGCGTCGGCGGACCGGGTCGTCGGGACGATGCCGGTGGAGGGCAACACCCAGCCCTACGGACTGCTGCACGGCGGGGCCTCCGCGGTGCTGGCCGAGACACTCGGCTCGGTCGGGTCCATGCTGCACGGCGGCAGCTCCAAGATCGCCGTGGGCGTCGACCTGAACTGCACCCACCACCGCGGGGCACGCTCCGGCCTCGTCACCGGCGTGGCCACACCCGTGCACCGGGGGCGCTCGACCGCCACCTACGAAATCGTCATCACGGACGAAAGCGACAAAAGGGTCTGCACCGCCCGCCTCACCTGCATGCTGCGCGACGTGAACCCGGGCGACGAGGAACTGATCCGCGCCGCGCGCTGATCCGGCCGCCCCACACATTCCGGCTCGACGCCGTCGCGAGGGAACACCCGAGCGGCGGCGTCCGCGCGTGGACACATAACCGGACGACTCAACTCCCCCGTCGAAACAGGCAGGTTCCGGTTCACCGTGACATCACGGTGGAATTAACTGTTTCCAATTGTTCGGAACTCCCCCTGGAAACGGGCCGCCCCTTTCTCGGCGTAACGCTCCGTAACGCGCGCGCAATACAACACCTCGGCCCCCTCTTCGGCCGCGCCCGCCCCCGGGACCTTTCCGATCCCGCCCTCCCCGCCTGCGCCACGTCGACCGCACGATCTCGGCCATGGCCAACCGGAAGTGCGGGTTCTCAGAATGCGGACTTCGGAGAAAAACGGTCAAATCCGCCGAGATGGCCCACCGGAGAAGCCGGGCATCCACCGCGTCATAACAAGAAAGTCACAAGCCGTCCCACGCCGCTGACCCTGCCTCCACACCGGGCTTAGAGTCACGGCCAGTCACCGCTCCATCGGGAGTTCGGTACCAGCGCGGCACTACCCCCCGACCAAGGGCGGGCCTGCCTGTGAAAGGACTGATCGTGCGACAGCGTTCCTTGGTGATTCTTACCTCCGTTCTGACGACCGGAGCTCTGACTCTCACCGCCTGCGGGTCCCGAGACGACAGCGGCGACAAGAGCGGAGACAGCGGCGGCGGCACCACGCTGACCATCGGCGTCGACGCCCCCCTGTCCGGTGAGAACTCCACCACCGGCCTCGGCATCCAGTACGGCGCCCAGATTGCCGTCGACGACGCCAACAAGAACAACTGGGTCCCGGGCGTGAAGTTCAAGCTCAAGGCCCTGGACGACAAGGCGCAGCCCGCCACCGGCCAGTCCAACGCCACCAGCATCGTCGGCGACAAGACCGCCGTCGGCGCCGTCGGCCCGCTGAACTCCGGCGTCGCCCAGACGATGCAGCAGGTGTTCGCCTCGGCCAACATGGTCCAGATCTCCCCGGCCAACACCAACCCCGAGCTGACCCAGGGCAAGAACTGGCAGACGGACAAGAAGCGTCCCTACAAGACGTACTTCCGCACCGCCACCACCGACGAACTGCAGGGCAGCTTCGCCGCCGGCTACGCGTACAACGGCCTCAAGAAGAAGAAGGCCTTCGTCGTCGACGACAAGCAGACCTACGGCGCCGGCCTCGCGAAGATCTTCGCCGAGCAGTACAAGAAGATGGGCGGCAAGGTCGTCGCGACCGACCACGTCAACACCGGCGACAAGGACTTCGGTTCGCTCGCCACGAAGATCAAGAACTCCGGTGCCGACCTGGTCTACTACGGCGGCCAGTACGACGAGTCCGCGCTGATCACCAAGCAGCTCAAGGACACCGGCGTCAAGATCCCGCTGTTCGGCGGTGACGGCATGTTCGCCTCCACCTACATCGAGGCCGCCGGCAAGTCCTCCGAGGGCGACCTCGCGACCGCGATCGGTGTCCCCGCCGACACCCTGCCCGCCGCCAAGCAGTTCATCCAGACGTACAAGGACAAGGGTTACAAGGGCGACTACGGCGCCTACGGTGCCTACGCCTACGACGCCACCACCGCCATCATCAAGGCCGTCAAGGCCGCCGCCGACGCCAACGGCGGCAAGGTGCCCACCGACATCAACGACCTGCGCTCCAAGGTCGTCGACGGTGTCCAGAAGTCCGACTTCGAAGGCCTCACCGGCAAGATCTCCTTCGACGAGTACGGCGACACCACCAACAAGCAGCTGACGGTCTACCAGGTCGAGAAGGGTGCCTGGAAGGACGTGGAGACCGGCACCGCCGACCTGAAGTAGTCGGCCCGCCACAACGCCGCACCACGGGCCGCGCGGAAGGAAGACCCCGACCGCGCGGCCCGTTTCCACACCCCCCACAGCACACGACCACGCACACATCCAGTGCACACGACCACCAGCGACATGGAGGCCATGCGGTGAACACCCTGCCGCAGCAGCTGGCCAACGGGCTGCTTCTCGGCTCGATGTACGGGCTGATCGCCATCGGCTACACGATGGTGTACGGCATCGTCCAGCTCATCAACTTCGCGCACGGCGAGATCTTCATGACCGGGGCGTTCGGCGCCCTCACGGTCTACTTCTACATCCTGCCCGACGGCACCTCGATGGCCCTCGCCGTACCGCTCATGCTCCTCGGCGGCGCCCTCGTGGCCATCCTCATCGCCGTCGGAGCGGAACGATTCGCCTACCGGCCACTGCGCGGAGCACCACGCCTGGCACCGCTCATCACCGCCATCGGCCTCTCCCTGGCCCTCCAGGAAGTCGTCCGCAACTTCTACCCCGGCGCCGACCGCGCCCGCGCCTTCCCCGGCCTCGACGCCACCCACGACATCGGCTCCATCACCATCAAGGACGCCGACATCTTCCTCATCCTGGCCGCCGTCGTCTGCATGGCCGCCCTCGCGATCTTCGTGCGCCGCAGCCGCACCGGCCGCGCCATGCAGGCCACCGCGCAGGACCCCGACACCGCGCAGCTCATGGGCATCGACACCAACCGCATCATCGTCATCGCCTTCGCCATCGGCGGCTTCTTCGCCGCCGTCGCCGCCGTCGCCTACGGACTCAAGTACGGCAACGTCGACTACCGCATGGGCTTCCTGATGGGCCTCAAGGCCTTCACCGCGGCCGTCCTCGGCGGCATCGGCAACATCTACGGCGCCATGCTCGGCGGCGTCGTCCTCGGCATCGCCGAAACCCTCGCCTCCGCCTACATCGACGAGATCCCCGGCATGCAGCAGCTCGGCGGTCAGAGCTGGGCCAACGTCTGGGCCTTCGGCCTCCTCATCCTCGTGCTCCTCTTCAGGCCACAAGGCCTGCTCGGCGAGCGCGTCGCGGACAGGGCGTGACGACATGACCGAGACGACCAAGACCCCCGCCCCGGACGCCGCCCCCACCCCGGCGCCCGCACTCCGCGGCCTCATCCCGCTGCCCGCAGCGGCCGCCCGCGCCCTGCTCCTCGCCGGCGGCATCGCCACCGCGGCCTCCACGTACCTCGCCTGGACCTGGACCAACGAGTTCCCCGGCGAACTCACCTACTACGGCTACCCCGGCGGCCTGCAGTGGCTCACCTTCACCGCCGGCATCCTCACCACCCTGTTCGCCCTCGCCTCCTACGGCATCCGCGGACTCGGCTGGCTGCTGCCCGCCCGTAACAACGCGCCGCTCGTCCTCACCGCACTCGGCGGCTTCACCGTCACCTGGTTCACCGTCATCGCCATCAGCGCCAAGCTCGGCGGCGTCGTCAACCTCGAACCCGGCGGCTGGATCGCGGCCATAGCCAGCCTCCTGCCCGTCCTCGGCGCCTTCGCCCTCCCCCAGGAGCGCACCGGCACCGACGGCACCAAGGCGGCCCTCAAGGCCTACATCGCCAAGCCCGACCGCATCCCCGCCCCCGAGGCCACCGCGCCCTGGGTCCAGCGGGCCGTCATCACGGTCGTCACGATCATCGGCCTCGGCGTCTTCACCTACGGCATCGACACCGAGTACGGCGAACTCTTCATCGGCTACCTCTTCGTCGTCACCTTCGCCATGTGGGCCGTGCACACCGCCGGCCTCATGGACCGGTTCTCGTCGCTGGTCGCCGCCAACCGCAGCTTCACCCTCGCCATGGGCTTCGCCGCGGCCATCGCCTTCCCCTTCACCCAGACCGACGACCACTACGCCAACATCGGCGTCAACATCCTGATCTTCGGGACCGTCGCCCTCGGCCTCAACATCGTCGTCGGCCTCGCCGGACTCCTCGACCTCGGATACGTCGCCTTCCTCGGCGTCGGCGCCTACACCGCCGCCCTGGTCTCCGGCTCCGAGTTCTCCACCATCTCCGGCGTCCACCTGCCGTTCTGGGCCTCCGCCCTGGCCGGTGCCGCCGCCTCCCTGGTCTTCGGCGTCCTCATCGGCGCCCCGACCCTGCGCCTGCGCGGCGACTACCTGGCGATCGTGACGCTGGGCTTCGGAGAGATCTTCCGTATCGCGGTCAACAACATGGACGGCGACTCCGGCCCCGACGTCACCAACGGCCCCAACGGCATCCCCGCCATCCCCGACCTGAACCTCTTCGGGTTCAACTTCGGCCAGGCCCACGACATCGGCGGGTTCACCCTCGGCCGCTTCGCCAACTACTACCTGCTGATGGTGCTGATCATGGCCATCGTGGTCCTGGTCTACACGCGTGCGGCGGACTCCCGCATCGGCCGCTCCTGGATCGCCATCCGCGAGGACGAGACCGCCGCGACCGCCATGGGCATCAACGGCTTCCGCGTCAAGCTCATCGCCTTCGCCCTCGGCGCCGCCCTGGCAGGCCTCGCCGGCACGGTCAGCGCCCACGTCACCTACAGCGTGGTCCCCACGCCGTACCAGTTCGCCGGCTCCACACCGCCCAACTCCGCGTTCCTCCTGGCCGCGGTCGTCCTCGGCGGCATGGGCACCGTCGCCGGTCCCCTCCTCGGCGCGGCCCTGCTCTACCTGCTGCCCGAGAAGCTGGTGTTCCTCCAGGACAAGTCACTGCTCGCCTTCGGTGTCGCGCTCATCCTGCTGATGCGCTTCCGCCCCGAAGGCATCATCGCCAACCGCCGGCGCCAGCTCGAATTCCACGAGACCGGCCAACTCGACGTACCGAAACAGACCACGCTGACCGACGAACCGGCCGTCACCAAGGCGGGGGCGTAAGAATCATGACGACACCTGTACTCGAAGCACGCGATGTCACGATGCGCTTCGGCGGCCTCACCGCCGTCCGCTCCGTCGACTTCACGGTCAACGCCGGCGAGATCGTCGGACTCATCGGCCCCAACGGCGCCGGCAAGACCACCTTCTTCAACTGCCTGACCGGCCTCTACGTCCCGACGGAGGGAACGGTCTCCTACAAGGGCACCGTCCTCCCCCCGAAGCCCCACCTGGTCACCCAGGCCGGCATCGCCCGCACCTTCCAGAACATCCGGCTCTTCGCCAACATGACGGTCCTGGAAAACGTCCTCGTCGGCCGCCACACGCGGACGAAGGAGGGCCTGTGGTCGGCCCTGCTGCGCGGACCCGGCTTCAAGAAGGCCGAACGCGCCAGCGAGGAACGAGCCATGGAACTCCTGGAGTTCATCGGCCTCTCCCACAAGCGGGACCACCTGGCGCGCAACCTCCCCTACGGCGAGCAGCGCAAGCTGGAGATCGCGCGGGCCATGGCAAGCGAGCCGGGCCTGCTCCTGCTCGACGAGCCGACCGCCGGCATGAACCCCCAGGAGACCCGGGCGACCGAGGAACTGGTCTTCGCCATCCGCGACAAGGGCATCGCCGTCCTCCTCATCGAGCACGACATGCGCTTCGTCTTCAACCTCAGCGACCGCGTCGCCGTCCTCGTCCAGGGCGAGAAGCTCGTCGAGGGCACCTCCGAGGTCGTCCAGGCCGACGAACGCGTCATCGCCGCCTACTTGGGTGAACCCTTCGAAGGCGATCCCGGGGAGGCCGAAGTCGCCGAGGTCGAGGCCGCGGAAGCCGCCGCGGAGGCGGCACCCAGCACCACCAGCAGCACCAAGGGAGAAGCCAAGTGACCGCACTCCTCGAGGTCGAGGACCTCCGGGTCTCCTACGGCAAGATCGAAGCCGTCAAAGGCATCTCCTTCAGCGTCGAAGCCGGCCAGGTCGTCACCCTCATCGGCACCAACGGCGCCGGAAAGACCACCACGCTGCGTACCCTCTCGGGCCTGCTGCGGCCGACGTCCGGAAAGGTCCTCTTCGACGGCAAGCCGTTGAGCGGGGTCCCCGCCCACAAGATCGTCGCCCTCGGCCTCGCCCACTCCCCCGAGGGCCGGCACATCTTCCCCCGCCTCACCATCGCGGAGAACCTCCAGCTCGGAGCGTTTCTCCGCAAGGACAAGGAAGGCATCGAGAAGGACATCCAGCGGGCCTACGACCTCTTCCCCATCCTCGGGGAACGCCGCAAGCAGGCCGCCGGAACCCTCTCCGGCGGCGAACAGCAGATGCTCGCCATGGGCCGCGCCCTGATGTCCCAGCCCAAGCTGCTCATGCTCGACGAGCCCTCCATGGGCCTCTCCCCGATCATGATGCAGAAGATCATGGCGACCATCTCGGAGCTCAAGTCCCAGGGCACGACCATCCTCCTCGTGGAGCAGAACGCCCAGGCGGCGCTCTCCCTGGCCGACCACGGCCATGTCATGGAGGTCGGCACCATCGCCCTCTCCGGCACGGGACAGGACCTGCTGCACGACGAGTCGGTCCGCAAGGCGTACCTCGGCGAGGACTGACCGCCCGATCACGCGACGAGGCCCGCGCCCCGGGTGGGGTGCGGGCCTCGTGTGCTGCGCGGGGTTGATCAGCCCTTGCCGGACTTCTTCTCCTCGGCGTCCTCGATGACCGCCTCCGCGACCTGCTGCATCGACATGCGCCGGTCCATCGACGTCTTCTGGATCCACCGGAAGGCGTTCGGCTCCGTCAGCCCGTACTCCGTCTGGAGAATCGACTTCGCCCGGTCCACCAGCTTGCGCGTCTCAAGCCGCAGCGTGAGGTCCGCGACCTCCTTCTCCAGCTCCTTCAGCTCCGTGAACCGCGAGACGGCCATCTCGATCGCCGGTACGACGTCGGTCTTGCTGAACGGCTTCACCAGGTAGGCCATGGCACCGGCGTCCCGGGCCCGCTCCACGAGGTCGCGCTGCGAGAACGCCGTCAGCATCAGCACCGGCGCGATGCTCTCCTCGGCGATCTTCTCGGCCGCGGAGATACCGTCCATCTTCGGCATCTTCACATCGAGAATCACGAGGTCCGGCCGGTGCTCACGGGCCAGCTCCACGGCCTGCTCCCCGTCCCCGGCCTCACCGACGACGGTGTACCCCTCCTCCTCCAGCATCTCCTTGAGATCGAGCCGGATCAGGGCCTCGTCCTCGGCGATGACGACACGGGTCGTCAGCGGAGGCACGTGCGACTTGTCGTCATCGGGCACGTCAACAGGCTGGGGCGACTCGGGGGCGCTCACGTGGGCTCCTTGGTACGGGGCAGGCCGGTACTGCTCCCAAGAGCGTACCTAGCAGCAAGGGCGCACGGGGAACCGGTACACTGCTGGTCGGTCCCCAGACCTGCCCGGTTGGAGGAACTGGTCAGACTCGCGGCACTCAAAATGCCGTGCCCTTTGGGCATGTGGGTTCGAATCCCACACCGGGCACAACAAGATCAGTAAGCGGAGGATCACGTTCGCGTGGTCCTCCGCTTTTTGCCGCTCATGGTCACTGTCAGTGACACACAGTGGTCACATGAACTTCCATGGCACTGACGTACGACAGAAAGCTCTCACGCTGCTGCGCGGCGGCGCGAGGAACGCGGACGTGGCCCGAAGCCTCAACGTGCCACTGGGGACGATCGGCTACTGGAAACACCTGGACCGGGCGAAACGCGGCGAGTGTCCCGGTCGCCACGATCCGAAGTGCCCCCGGTGCGACGGGCGAGACCTGGACGAGCCCGCCTATGCCTATCTGCTGGGCTTGTATCTAGGTGATGGACATATCAGCCACTATTCCGAGCACCGCGTGCCCAACCTCATGATCACCTGCTCGGAGTCATGGCCCGGTCTCATGGACGACTGCGAAGCGGCTATGCGCGCGGTCTTTCCCGAGAACGCGACCTGCCGTGTCCGTAAGACCGGCTGCCGCAATGTCAAGGTCTACTCGAAGCACTTGCACTGTCTCTTCCCGCAGCACGGCCCCGGCAAGAAGCACGAGCGCCGCATCGCCCTCGAACTCTGGCAGCAAGCCATCGTCGACGCCCACCCCTGGGAGTTCATCCGCGGTCTCATCCACTCCGACGGCTGCCGGATCACCAACTGGACGACCCGGATGGTCGCGGGTGCGCGCAAGCGCTACGAGTACCCCCGGTACTTCTTCACCAATGTCTCCGACGACATCCGGCGCCTCTGCACCGACACCCTCGACAAGCTCGGCGTGGAGTGGACGCACTGCACCCGCAACGGCAATCCGTTCAACATCTCCGTCGCCCGCAAAGCCTCCGTAACCCTCATGGACGCCCACGTCGGACCCAAGTACTGACGGCTACTCGGCGATGTGGTGGACGCGGACCAGGTTCGTCGAGCCGGAGACGCCGGGAGGGGAGCCCGCCGTGATGACGACCGTGTCGCCCTTGCGGCAGCGGCCGTAGCGGAGGAGGAGTTCGTCGACCTGGTCGACCATCGCGTCGGTGGAGTCCACGCAGGGGCCGAGGAAGGTTTCCACGCCCCAGGTGAGGCTGAGCTGGGAGCGGGTGGCCTGGTCGGGGGTGAAGGCGAGGAGGGGGATCGGGGAGCGGTAGCGGGAGAGGCGGCGGGCGGTGTCGCCGGACTGGGTGAAGGCGACCAGGAACTTCGCACCGAGGAAGTCGCCCATTTCCGCTGCCGCCCGGGCCACGGCGCCGCCCTGGGTGCGGGGTTTGTTGTGTTCGGTGAGCGGCGGGAGGCCTTTGGCCAGGATGTCCTCCTCCGCCGCTTCGACGATGCGGGCCATGGTGCGGACCGTTTCGATGGGGTGTTTGCCGACGCTGGTCTCGCCGGACAGCATCACCGCGTCGGTGCCGTCGATGACGGCGTTGGCGACGTCGGAGGCCTCCGCTCGGGTCGGGCGGGCGTTGTCGATCATCGAGTCGAGCATCTGGGTGGCGACGATGACGGGTTTGGCGTTGCGCTTCGCCAGTTTGATGGCGCGTTTCTGGACGATCGGAACCTGTTCCAGTGGCATTTCGACGCCGAGGTCTCCGCGGGCGACCATGATGCCGTCGAACGCGGCGACGATTTCTTCGATGCTCTCGACGGCCTGCGGTTTTTCGACCTTGGCGATGACGGGGAGGCGGCGGCCTTCCTCGTCCATGATGCGGTGGACGTCCTGGATGTCGCGGCCGGTGCGGACGAAGGAGAGGGCGATGATGTCGGCGCCGGTGCGCAGGGCCCAGCGGAGGTCGTCCTCGTCCTTCTTGGAGAGGGCGGGGACGGAGACGGCGACGCCGGGGAGGTTGAGGCCCTTGTGGTCGGAGATCACGCCTCCTTCGAGGACCTTCGTGTGGACGCGGGGGCCGTCGATCTCGGTGACTTCGAGGCAGACCTTGCCGTCGTCGACGAGGATGTGTTCGCCGGGGGTGACGTCGGTGGCGAGGCCGGCGTAGGTGGTGCCGCACATTCGGCCGTCGCCTTCGACGCCTTCTTCGACGGTGATGGTGAAGGTGTCGCCGCGTTCAAGGAGTACGGGGCCTTCGGTGAAGTGGCCGAGCCTGATTTTCGGGCCTTGAAGGTCGGCGAGGACGCCGACGCTGCGGCCGGTCTCGTCGGCGGCCTTCCGCACCCGGTGGTAGCGCTCCTCGTGCTCGGCGTGGCTGCCGTGGCTGAGGTTGAATCGGGCTACGTCCATTCCGGCTTCGACCAGGTCTTTGATCTGGTCGTACGAGTCGGTGGCGGGGCCCAGTGTGCAGACGATCTTTGCTCGGCGCATAAGGGTGAGCCTATGAGTTACCGGCCGGTAGAGAATTGGTCGTGGGTGACTACTCAACAGACTTTGAATGAAGCGCTATGGCCGAGTGTTGAATTGTGCGGCGGGGCGCTCCGATGAGCGCCAGGAATCTCTGCCGCAGAAATCTTTCGGTCGCGTTTTCGAAATGGCCTCCGGATATCCGGCTACAGCCGCGGCGGCACCATCGTGAAGCGGGCGTTGATCTGGGCGTGGACCCGCTGGCGTTGGGGTTCGAGGTCGAGGGGTGCCGCCGCGGTGTCCTCGGCGCCGGCGTAGGCGGCGGAGCGCATGCGGCCGGGGGCCTGGGGGTAGGCCGGCGGGGCGTTCTCGGCGCCGATGTCGGCGAGTTCGACCAGGGCGGAGAGGGTGGTGTCGAGAGCCTCGGCGTACTCGCGGGCGCGCTGGACGGCTTCTCGTACGGCCTTCTTCCTGGCCTCGCGGTGGGCGGGAGAGTCGGGGCGCAGGGCCCACCAGGGGCCGTCGACGCGGGTGAGTTCGAGGTCGGCGAGGCGGGTGGTGAGTTCGCCGAGAGCGGTGAAGTCGGTGAGTTCGGCGGTGACATGGACGCGGCCGTGGTAGGTGCGGATGCGTTCGCCGCGTCCGTGCTTGGTGAGTTCGGGCGTGATGGAGAAGGCGCCGGTCTCCAGGCGTTCGACGGCGTCGCCGTAGGACTTGACCAGGTCGAGGACGCCCGCGTTGCGGCGGGTGAGGTCGTCGAGGGCGGAGCGGCGGTCGCGGCCGCGGGCGGCGACGGTGATGCCGATGCGGGCGATCTCCGGGTCGACTTCGAGGCGGGCCTCGCCGCGGACGGCGATGCGCGGGGCGTCGGGTGTTCCGTAGGGGACTGCGGGCTGGGAGGAGTCTCCGGTGGGCGCGGTCATACGCCCCACTCTGTCATGTTGTGGCTGGCCGGAGGCGTGGAGTCGGCGGACTGAGTCATCAGATCGCAACCTGGCGGGGCTGTTGCGGCCGGTCATGACCGGGTCAGAATCTACGCGCGTTATCTACGCGCGTCGTTCACAGATTCCGCAAGGGGAGCCAGACATGCCGTTGAACCGCCGGAAGTTCCTGGGGAAGTCCGCCGTGACCGGGGCGGGGGTGGCGCTGGCCGGTGCGGTCACGGCGCCGGGTGCTCAGGCGGCCGAGGCTCGGGGCGAGACGAAGCGGCGCGAGAAGCGGTACGCGTTCACCGTGATGGGGACGACGGACCTGCACGGCAACGTCTTCAACTGGGACTACTTCACGGACAAGGAGTTCGACGACAAGGACCACAACGACATCGGTCTCGCGAAGGTCTCCACCCTGGTGAACCGGATCCGTGCGGAGAAGGGCCGCCGCAACACGCTGCTCATCGACGCGGGCGACACCATCCAGGGCACGCAACTGTCGTACTACTACGCCAAGGTCGACCCGATCACCGCCAAGGGCGGCCCGGTGCACCCGATGGCGCAGGCCATGAACGCCATGGACTACGACGCGGCGGCGCTCGGCAACCACGAGTTCAACTACGGCATTCCGGTGCTGCGGAAGTTCGAGGAGCAGTGCCGTTTCCCGCTGCTGGGCGCGAACGCGCTGGACGCGAAGACGCTGCGGCCGGCGTTCGCGCCGTACAGCATGCACCGGCTGCGTACGCCGTTCGGGCGTGATGTGAAGGTGGCGGTGCTGGGGCTGACCAACCCGGGGATCGCGATCTGGGACAAGGCGAACGTGCAGGGGAAGATGACGTTCCCGGGTCTGGAGGAGCAGGCGGCGAAGTGGGTGCCGAGGCTGCGGTCGATGGGCGCGGACGTCGTCATCGTGTCGGCGCACAGCGGTTCGTCGGGGACGTCGTCCTACGGTGACCAGCTGCCGTACATCGAGAACGCGGCCGGTCTGGTGGCGGAGCAGGTGCCGGGGATCGACGCGATCCTGGTGGGGCACGCGCACACGGAGATCGCCGAGTACTTCGTCACCAACAAGAAGACCGGCAAGCAGGTCGTGCTGTCGGAGCCGCTGAAGTGGGGACAGCGGCTGACGCTGTTCGACTTCGAGCTGGTCTGGGCGAAGGGCTGCTGGAAGGTCGAGAAGGTGGGCGCGAAGGTCCTGAACTCCAACACGGTGGAGGAGGACCGGAAGATCGTGCGGCTGCTGTCGGACGAGCACGAGAAGGTCGTGGCGTACGTCAACCAGGTCATCGGCACGAACGCGGCGGAGATGACGTCGGCCGAGGCGCCGTACAAGGACGTGCCGATCATCGATCTGATCAACCACATCCAGGCGGACACGGTGAAGCGGGCGCTGGCGGGCACGGAGCACGCCGCGCTGCCGGTGCTGTCGCAGGCGGCGTGCTTCTCGCGCAGTGCCCGGATCCCGGCGGGTGAGGTGACGATCCGGGACGTGGCGGGTCTGTACGTCTTCGAGAACACGCTGGAGGCGCGTCTGATGACGGGTGCGCAGATGAAGGCGTATCTGGAGTTCTCGGCGAACTACTTCGTGCAGACGGCGCCGGGCGCGCAGGTGGATCCGGCGAAGCTGACGAACGCGAACGGCACGCCGGACTACAACTATGACGTGGTGAGCGGTCTGGCGTATGAGATCGACATCGCCAAGCCGGCGGGTTCGCGGGTGACGAATGTGCGGTTCGAGGGGCAGCCTCTCGCGGACGACGCGAAGTTCGTGTTCGCGGTGAACAACTACCGGGCCAATGGCGGCGGGAACTTCCCGCATGTCGCCGCCTCGAAGCTGCTGTGGTCGAACTCGGACGAGATCCGCAACACCATGATCGCCTGGGTGAAGGCGAAGGGGGCCGTCGACCCGGCCGAGTTCGCGGCGGTGGACTGGAAGCTCACGCGGAACGGCACGCCCGTCTTCTGAGCGCCTTGAGCTTCATCACCTTCGGTCCACGAGCGGGGTCAGCGCCGGTGTCTCACGGGCCGGCGGGACCTGCTGCCGCTGTGTGAGGCCGAAGGTGGTGAAGGCGGTGCGGCGTGGGAGGGCGTACGCCTCCCTTCCTGTCAGGGAGTTGAGGATGATCGCGCTGCGCCAGGCGGCGAGGCCGAGGTCGGGGGCGCCGACGCCGTGGGTGTGGGTCTCGGCGTTCTGGACGTAGGCCGTGCCGGTGACGGACGGGTCGAGGACGAGGCGGTACTCCTCGTCGACGCGTGGGCGTTCCCGGCTGTCGCGGCGCAGGTAGGGGTCGAGGCCGGCGAGGACGCGGTCGAGGGGGCGTTCGCGGTAGCCGGTGGCGAGGACGACGGCGTCGGTGGTGAGCCGGGAGCGGCTGTCCTGCCCGCCGTGTTCCAGGTGCAGTTCCACCTTGGTCGTCGCGACGCGGCCGGCGGTGCGGACGTGGACGCCGGGGGTGAGGACGGCGTCGGGCCAGCCGCCGTGCAGGGTGCGGCGGTAGAGCTCGTCGTGGATGGCGGCGACGGTGGCCGTGTCGATGCCCTTGTGCAGTTGCCACTGGCCGGTGAGGAGCCGGTCGCGGGCTGATTCGGGCAGGGCGTGGAAGTAGCGGGTGTGGTCGGGGGTGAAGTGTTCCAGGCCGAGCTTGGAGTACTCCATGGGCGCGAAGGCTTCCGTGCGGCCCAGCCAGTGGAGTTTCTCCTGGCCGGCCGGTCTGTTGCGCAGCAGGTCGAGGAAGATCTCGGCGCCGGACTGTCCGATGCCGACGACCGTGACGTGCTCGGCGGCGAGCAGGGTGGCGCGGTGGTCGAGGTAGTCGGCGGCGTGCACGACCGGGACGCCGGGCGCCTGGGCGAGGGGCTTGAGGGGTTCGGGGACGTAGGGCTCGGTGCCGATGCCGAGGACGACGTTGCGGGTGTACGTGCGGCCGAGGGCCTCGGCTTCTCCGTCGGCGTCGAGTTGGGTGAAGTCGACCTCGAAGACGTCGCGTTCGGGGTTCCAGTGGACGGCGTCGACCTGGTGGCCGAAGTGGAGGTCGGGGAGGCTCTCGCCGACCCAGCGGCAGTAGGCGTCGTACTCGGCGCGCTGGATGTGGAAGCGTTCGGCGAAGTAGAAGGGGAAGAGCCGCTCGCGGGACCTGAGGTAGTTGAGGAAGGTCCAGGGGCTGGTGGGGTCGGCGAGGCTCACGAGGTCGGCGAGGAACGGGACCTGGATAGTCGCGCCTTCGATGAGCAGGCCGGAGTGCCAGCCGAAGGCGGGGCGCTGGTCGTAGAAGACGGTGTCGAGTTCGCCGAGCGGGTGGGCGAGGGCGGCGAGGGAGAGGTTGGCGGGGCCGATGCCGATGCCGACCAGGTCGCGGGGGGCGTCGGGCTGGTGGTGCGGGTGGGGGGTGGGCGCGGGGTTCATCGGGGGGTGTGTCCTTCCACGAGTGTGGCTCGGCGTGCTGCCACGAGGTGCAGCAGGGCGGCGAGGTCGTCGGGCCCGGTGGCGGGGTTGAGGAGGGTGGCCTTGAGCCAGAGCCGGCCGTCGAGGCGGGTCCGGCCGAGGACGGCACGGCCGTCGGTGAGGAGCGCGCGGCGTACGGCGGCCACGTCGGCGTCGGTGGCGCCCGAGGGCCGGAACAGCACGGTGCTGATGCCGGGCGGGGCGTGGAGTTCGAAGCCGGGGTGGTCGTGGACGAGGGCGGCGAACTCCCGGGCCCGGGCGCAGACCTGGTCGACGAGTGTGCCGAGGCCGCGGCGGCCGAGGGTCTTGAGGGTGACGGCGAGTTTGAGGACGTCGGGGCGGCGGGTGGTGCGCAGGGACCGGCCGAGCAGGTCCGGGAGGCCGGCCTCGGTGTCGTCGGCGGCGTTGAGGTAGTCGGCGCGCTGCCGCAGGGCGGTGAGGTCGTGGGGGTCCTTGACGGCGAGGAGGCCTGTGGCGATGGGCTGCCAGCCGAGTTTGTGCAGGTCGAGGGTGACGGTGTCGGCGGCGTCGAGTCCGGTGAGCGCGGTGCGGTGCCGGGTGCTGAAGAGGAGGCCTCCGCCGTAGGCGGCGTCGATGTGCAGCCGGGCGCCGTGGGCGGCGCAGCGGGTGGCGATCTCGGGCAGCGGGTCGATGAGGCCGGCGTCGGTGGTGCCGGCGGTGGCGGCGACGAGCAGCGGGCCGGGCAGGCGGGTGAGGGTCTCGTCGAGTGCGGCGGGGTCGAGTGTCCCGGCGGGGGCGGGTACGACGACGGGTTCGGGCAGCCCGAGCAGCCAGGCGGCGCGGGGCAGCGAGTGGTGGGCGTTCGCCCCGCACACCAGCCGTACGGTTCCGCCGGACGCCTCCCGGGCGAGGAGCAGGGCGAGTTGGTTGGACTCGGTGCCGCCGGTGGTGATGAGGGAGTCGGGGTTCGCGCCGCGCCGGTAGATCTCCCTGGCGAGCGCCGCCGTCACCAGTGTCTCCAGTTCCGATGCCGCCGGGGCCTGGTCCCAGGAGTCCAGGGACGGGTTGAGGGCGGAGGCGGCCAGGTCGGCGGCTGTGGCGAGGGCCAGGGGTGGGCAGTGGAGGTGGGCGGCGCACAGGGGGTGTGCGGGGTCGGCGGCGCCTTCGGCGAAGGTGTGGACCAGGGTGCGCAGGGCGTGTGGGTCGCCCTGGTCGGGGAGGATCTCTCCCGCCGTCTCGCGCACGCGGGCCGCGACCGCCTCCGGTCCGCCCGCCGGCAGCGGTCCGCCGCGTGCCCGGGCGCCGGTTTCCAGGGCGTCGAGCACGGTGTCGAGCAACGGCCGCAGGGCGCGTGGGCCTTCGGGACCTGAGGCGAGGGGCGGCGTGCTCATGGGCGTCCTCCGGGGAGCGGGGCGACGCGCCCGTGAAGCCCAACGACCGGACCCGGGTGGAGGTACTTCCGTACGGGGAAAACCTGTTGGGGTCCGGTCGTCTCAGTCCTGGCGGCGGCGCTCGGCCGGCGCCGCCGGCGCTACGCCCGCGGGACCTGCCGCACGCGCAACGCCCTTGCCAGGTCGTCCAGTTGGTCGACGAGCTTGCGGTGCAGCGCCGGGATCCGTTCGGCGTCGCGCAGGCACTCCTCGCCCAGGCGGAGGTTTTCCGCGTCGACCGCGTGGGCGGGGAAGGCCGAGCGGCCGACGGCGGTGGCGATGGCGGGGCCGCGGCGTTCGGCGACGGCCACCGCGTCGGTGTAGTAGCGCGGTACGTAATCGCGTACCAGATCGGCCTGTTCGGGCTGCCAGAAGCCCGCGGCGGTGGCGGTGAAGAGGTAGTTGGACAGGTCGTCGGAGCCGAACATCGCCTGCCAGGCGCGGGCCTTGGCCTCCGGGTCGGGCAGCGCGGCCCGGCAGTGGGCGGCGCCCTCCTGGCCGGTGGCGCTGGGGTCGCGTTCGAGTTCGGCGGCGATGGCGGCCTCGTCGGTGGCGCCGAGGACGGCGAGCCTGGCGAGGAGGCGCCAGCGCAGCTCGGGGTCGAGCTCCGGGCCGCCGGGGACGGTGCCGTCGGCGAGCCAGGCGGCGATGGTGTCGGGGTGGGCCGCGACGTCGATGCGGTGGCGTACGGCGATCAGGCGCAGGCCGGGGTTGTCGCCGTCCTCGGTGCGGCGGATGAGGTCGCGGCACAGGTCGGAGAGGGTGGCGAGCGCGGCGGGCCGCTCCTCGGGGGTGAGGTAGTGGTCGGTGATGTACGTGGACGCGAAGGCGAGCACGCCCTGGACGACGGCGAGGTCCGTCTCGAGGGGGAGGTGGGCCCGGGCGGTCTCCAGGTAGGCGGCGGGCGCCAGTTCGCCGTCGCGGACGGCGTCGCCCAGGGCGTTCCAGACGACCGCGCGGGTGAGTGGTTCGGGCAGGCCGGACAGCTCCTTGCGGATGGTCTCGAAGGACTCCGGGTCGAAGCGGACCTTGGCGTAGGTCAGGTCGCCGTCGTTGAGGAGGAGCAGGGCCGGGCGCTTGCCGATGGGGTGGGCGTCGCCCCGCGGCAGGTCCAGGTGGAGGCGTTCGCGCAGGACGAGGTGCCCGCCGTCGTCGCCGAGGTCCCGGTCGTACAGGCCGACGGCGATGTGGTGGGGGCGGCTGCCGGCGTGGTCGACGGTGAGGGCGCAGGTGCCGTTCTCGCCGGGGGCGACCTGGGGGGTGAGGGTGTCGACGCCGGTGGTGCGCAGCCAGGCGTCGGCCCAGGCGTGGACGTCGCGTTCGGTGGCGCCGGCGAGGGAGTCGATGAAGTCGGCGAGGGTGGCGCTGGCGAACTTGTGCCGGGCGAAGTGGGTGTTGATGCCGGCGAGGAAGTCCTTCTCGCCGAGCCAGGCGACGAGTTGCCGCAGCACGCTCGCGCCCTTGGCGTAGGAGATGCCGTCGAAGTTGAGCAGTGCGGAGGCGGTGTCGTCGACGGCCTCGGGGGCCACGGGGTGGGTGGAGGGGCGCTGGTCGGCGTCGTAGCCCCAGGACTTGCGGGTGACGCCGAAGTCGGTCCAGGTGTCGGAGAAGCGGGTGGCCTCGGTGAGGATCTGGTAGCCCATGTACTCGGCGAAGGACTCGTTCAGCCAGATGTCGTCCCACCACTTGAGGGTGACGAGGTCACCGAACCACATGTGGGCCATCTCGTGCGCGATGACGATGGCGCGGGTCTGCCGCTCGGTGTCGGTGACGGCGGAGCGGTAGACGAACTCGTCGCGGAAGGTGACGAGGCCGGGGTTCTCCATGGCGCCCGCGTTGAACTCGGGGACGAAGGCCTGGTCGTAGGAGTCGAAGGGGTAGGGCTCGTCGAACTTCTCGTGGTAGCGGTCGTAGCACGCGCGCGTGATGTCGAGGAGTTCGTCGGCGTCGGCGTCCAGGTAGGGGGCGAGGGAGCGGCGGCAGTGCAGGCCGAAGGGCAGCCCGCTGTGCTCGGTGCGTACGGAGTGCCAGGGGCCGGCGGCGACGGCGACGAGGTAGGTGGAGATCAGCGGTGTGGGTGCCGCCTTCCATACGCCGCCGGTCTGTTCGGTGATGCCGTTGGCGAGGACGGTCCAGCCCTCGGGGGCCTGGACGGACAGCTCGAAGACGGCCTTGAGGTCGGGCTGGTCGAAGGCGGCGAAGACGCGCTGGACGTCGTCGAGGAACAGCTGGGTGTAGACGTAGGTCTCGCCGTCGGTGGGGTCGGTGAAGCGGTGCATGCCCTCGCCGGTGCGGGAGTAGCGCATGAGCGCGTGCACGCGCAGTTCGTGCTCGCCGGCGGTGAGGTTCTTCAGGGGGAGCCGGTTGCCGTCCAGGGCTTCCGGGTCCAGGGGGTGTCCGTCGAGGGTGACGGAGCGCAGCTCGTCCGGCCTGACCTCGACGAAGGTGTCTCCGTCGGTGCGGGCGCTGAACCTGATCAGGGTGCGGGAGTCGAAGGTCTCGTCGCCGGTGGTCAGGTCGAGCTCGATCGTGTAGCGGTGCACGTCGAGAAGCTCTGCTCGGGTCTGCGCTTCGTCGCGCGTCAGTACGGACATGCTTGACATGCTGCCTGATCGCACTGGCAAGGCACAGAGGCGGATCGGTACGTGCCCAATGTCCGGTCTAGGTGCGGTCTTTTTCCAGTTCCCCGGCGTGCGCCCCCATGGGTCGCTGGGTCGGTACGCGCGCGTCGGGATGCGGCAGCGCGGGGCGCGCGGGGTGTGCGGCGGCCTCGGAGTGCTCCCGTACGAGGGCGCGCAGCCGGCGCACTTCCCGCTCCAGGGCGAGGTGCCGCTGCTGGGCGTCGTAGAGGTAGCGGACCTTGGTGCGCAGGGCCCAGGGGTCGACGGGCTTCATGACGAGGTCGGCGACGCCCAGCCGGAAGGCGGCGGTGGTGAGTTCGTGGTCGGCGCCGAAGCCGGTGAGCAGGATCACGGGGATGTGCTGGGTCTGTTCGACGCGCCGCATGTAGCGCACCACTTCCAGGCCGCTGACGCCGGGCATGCGCACGTCGAGGAGCAGCAGGCCGACCTGGCCGCGGAGCACCTGCTTGAGCGCCTCGTCGCCGCTGGTGGCCCGGCCGAGCAGATAGCCCAGCGGGGCGAGGGCGCTCTCCAGTGCGTACAGCGTGTCCTCGTGGTCGTCGACGATGAGGATCCTGGTATCCGACGGCATGGCCCGACGCCCCTCCCTCGTGGAGGACCAGAGTAAGTCCGGGACACTGACGCGCAGTGCTCGTCAGCTGACATGCTGTGCACAGCGCAGCATGCCCCGCGCGGAGGGCCGTGTCACTCCCCTGGGAGCGGTTGCCGGGGGTCAGTTGCCGCCGGGCGTGGAGCCGTTGAGGGTCTCGTCGGCGATGCGCTCGTGGTGGCGGATGACCTCGGCGACGATGAAGTTCAGGAACTTCTCGGCGAAGGCCGGGTCCAGTTTGGCGTTCTCGGCGAGTGTGCGCAGCCGGTCGATCTGGCGGGACTCGCGGGCCGGGTCGGCGGGCGGCAGCTGGTGCCTGGCCTTGAGGTGGCCGACCTGCTGGGTGCACTTGAAGCGCTCGGCGAGCATGTGGACGACGGCCGCGTCGATGTTGTCGATGCTGTCGCGCAGCCGGCCGAGCTCCTCGCGGACGGCGGCGTCGACGTCACCGGTACCGGTGTTGCTGGTGGTCATGGGGCGTCAGCCTACGGGGATCACGCCGGGCGGCCGTACGTCGTCTCACTCCTCGGCCGGGCCGAGCCGCTTGTGGAAGTAGACGTCCTCGTGTCCGCCGGGCACGCCTTGGATGCGGGCCCGTTCCCGGTAGCCGAGCCGCGGGTAGAAGCCGGGCGCCTGGAAGCTGTACGTGGAGACGATCATGTCGGTGCAGCCGCGCCGGGCCGCCTCGGCCTCCGCCGCGCGCATCAGCCGGCCGCCCCAGCCGCCGTGCCGCTGGTCCTCCCGTACCCAGAGCATGTCCACGGAGCACAGGCTGCCCCAGGTCCAGGCGGTCAGTCCGCCGATCAGCTCGCCGGTGTCGTCGGTGGCGCGGACGGAGAGGGGCTCGGTGACGGCGCCGTCGGCGGCGGCGGTGTTGAAGGCGGTCAGTTCCTCGTCGAGCCGCGTTTCGAGGTCGTCGTCGTGGCCGCCCACCCGGAGACCGGTGGCGACGGTGTGCTGTTCGCTGGTCACGGCCCGGATTGTGCCAGCGGGGCCCGGGCGGGACGACCGGTTTTTGGCGGAGCGGCGCGGTCCCGTGGCCGTCACACTTTCGTACAGTGGAACCGGGTTCAGGGGCGTCTTGGGGGTGAGGCGTGGCGAACGACGGGCCGGTCGAGCACGGCTACCCGCATCTGGAGACGGTGCGGGCCGCCATCACGGCGTTGTACAGGCGGCTGTCGTACGACACCGTCCAGACGTTCGCGACGAGTGTGGTCCCCGCCGATGTGGCGTTCTGCGACACCGACGACCTGCATCTGGGGGCGCAGCGGGTGGCGCACGAGCTGGTGCGGCACTACCGGCTTCCGGACGCCCGGCTGATCGTGAGCTTCCGGGAGATGCGGCACGCGGCGAATGTCGAGCTCGCGGCCGGGCCGGAGTACTTCGTGGAGCTGAACGACCGGTTCCGTACGCATCGGCGGGACATCGGGGCGGCCCTCGCCCACGAGGTGATGCATGTGTACCTGCACCGACTCGACCTGTCCTTCCCGGGCGTCCGGGACAACGAGATTCTGACGGACACGGCGACGACGTATCTGGGGGCGGGCTGGCTGCTGCTGGACGCGTTCCGGGAGGACGGGGCGTCGTCGCAGAAGCTGGGCTATCTGACGCCGGAGGAGTTCGGGTACGTGCTGGCCAAGCGGGCGCTGGTCTTCGGGGAGGACCCGTCGGTGTGGTTCACCAGCGCTCAGGCGTACACGGCGTATGCGAAGGGGATGGAGCTGGCCCGGCGCGATGAGCGGCAGCCGCCGTTGACCGCGGCGGGGTGGGCGGGGCGGCGGCGGTATGCCCGGGACCGGCGGCACGCGCCGGCGGGTCCGCCGCAGCCGGGTGTGCGGTACCGGTTCTCTCCCGACGGGGGTGGGCGGTTGCGGGTGTCGTTTCCGTGTCCTACCTGTCATCAGCGGATTCGGGTGCCGGTGCGGGGGCGGGTTCGGGCGCGGTGTGCGTTGTGCGGGAGTGTGCTGGAGTGCGACACGTAGGGGTGGGCGGGTGCGCGGGTGTGCGCTGGGGGTTCCGCCCCCGGGCCCCGGCCTTGTGTCCCCTACGCCCCGTAGACGGTCCCGGGCTCTCCTGCCTCCGCCAGCAGCTTCCGTGCCGTCTCCCCCGCCGCCGCCGGGCTCCACCGCCCGCCCTTGTCCGCGCTCGGTCCCGGCCGCCACCCCTCCATCACCGTGATCCGGCCCCCCTCCGCCTCGAAGACCCGGCCCGTCACCCCCGCGCTCGCCGCCGAGCCCAGCCAGACGACCAGCGGTGAGACGTTCTCCGGGGCCATCGTGTCGAAGCCCGCGTCGGGTGCCGCCATGGTGTCGGCGAAGGTGCGCTCCGTCATACGGGTCCGCGCGGCGGGGGCGATCGCGTTCACCTGGACGCCGTAGCGGTGCAGTTCGGCCGCCGCGACCAGCGTCAGGGCGACGATCCCGGCCTTCGCGGCGCTGTAGTTGCCCTGCCCGACGGAGCCCAGCAGCCCGGCGCCGCTGCTGGTGTTGACGATCCGGGCCTCGGTCCGGCGGCCCGCCTTGGCCTCGGCCCGCCAGTGCGCGGCGGCGTGCCGCAGGGGCAGGAAGTGGCCCTTGAGGTGGACGCGTACGACGGCGTCGAAGTCGTCCTCGTCGAGGTTGACCAGCATGCGGTCGCGCAGGAAGCCCGCGTTGTTGACGAGCGTGTCGATTCGGCCGTAGGTCTCCAGGGCGGTCCGGATCAGCGAGGCGGCGCCCTCGGTCGTGGCGATGTCGCCGCCGTGCGGCACCGCCTCGCCGCCCGCCGCGCGGATCTCCTGGGCGACCAGGGCCGCCGGGCTGCCGGGGCCGGGTGTGCCGTCGCCCCCGGGTGTGCCGTCGAGGCCGACGCCGAGGTCGTTGACGACGAGCCGGGCGCCCTCGGCGGCGAACGCGAGGGCGTGCGCGCGGCCGAGTCCCCGCCCGGCGCCGGTGACGACGACGACCCGGCCGTCGCAGAGTGCGCTCATCTCACAGCTCCTTGTTCGCGGTCGCGGCGTCCAGGAAGGCGGGGCGCTCCCCGCCCCCGTGGACGAGCAGGCTCGCCCCGCTGATGTAGGCGGCCGCGTCGGAGGCGAGGAACACCGCGGCCGCGCCGACGTCGGACGGCTCGGCGAGACGGCCGAGCGGGACGGTGCGGGAGACGGCGGAGACGCCGTCCCGGTCGCCGTAGTGGAGGTGGGACAGCTCGGTGCGGACCATGCCCACGACGAGGGTGTTGACCCGGATGTCGGGCGCCCACTCCACGGCCATCGAGCGGGCGAGGCTCTCCAGGCCGGCCTTGGCGGCACCGTAGGCGGCGGTGCCGGGCGTGGGGCGGCCCCCGCTGACACTGCCGATCATGACGATCGAGCCCTTGGTGCGCCGCAGGTGGTCGTGCGCGGCGAGGGACACGGTCAGGGGAGCCACCAGGTTGAGCTCCACCACGCGCGCGTGCCGCTCGGCGTCGGCCGCGGTGAGCAGCCGGTGCGGTGCGCCGCCCGCGTTGTTGACCAGGACGTCCATCCGGGGCAGCTCGGCGAGGACGCGGCGGACCGCCTCGGGGTCACGGACGTCCAGCGGCACGAACTCGGTCCCGTGCCGCGGCACTTCCGGGGCCCGGCGGGCGCAGACCACGACCTTCGCACCGGCCCGCACGAAGGCACGCGCGATGCCGGCGCCGACGCCCCGGGTGCCGCCCGTGACGACGGCGACCTTCCCGTCCAGCTCCATGCGCTGCTACCTTTCCACCTAACAAACGTTTGGTGGAAAGGTAGCTGATGCGGCCATGGGTGTCTCCACCTCGTGCGTGGAAAAAGGCATAGCGGTTGTCACGGTCGACTTCCCGCCGGTGAACGCCCTGCCGGTGGCCGGCTGGTTCGCGCTGGCCGACGCGGTGCGGGCGGCCGGACGCGACCCTGAGGTGCGGTGCGTGGTGCTGGCCGCCGAGGGGCGCGGGTTCAACGCGGGCGTGGACATCAAGGAGATCCAGCGGGACGGGAACAGCGCGCTGATCGGCGCCAACCGCGCCTGCGCGGAGGCCTTCGCGGCGGTGTACGACTGCGCGGTGCCGGTCGTGGCGGCGGTGCAGGGCTTCTGCCTGGGCGGCGGTATCGGCCTGGTGGGGAACGCGGACGCGATCGTGGCGAGCGAGGACGCGGTGTTCGGGCTGCCCGAGCTGGACCGGGGGGCCCTGGGCGCGGCCACGCATCTGGCCCGGCTGGTCCCGCAGCACCTGATGCGCGCGCTGTACTACACCTCGCGCACGGCGAGCGCGGCAGAGCTGCACGCGCACGGCTCGGTGTGGCGGGTCGTACCGCGCGAGGAACTGACGGCCTCGGCGCTGGAGTTGGCGCGCGAGATCGCCGCGAAGGACGGGCAGCTGCTGCGCCTGGCCAAGGCGGCCATCAACGGCATCGATCCGGTCGACGTGCGCCGCAGCTACCGCTTCGAGCAGGGCTTCACCTTCGAGGCGAACCTCAGCGGGGTGGCCGACCGGGTGCGGGCCGGCTTCGGGAAGGAGAAGGAGGGTGCGTAGGTGAGCGACAAGACGATGACCGCCGACGAGGTCGTCTCCCGGCTGCACAGCGGCATGACCCTCGGCATCGGCGGCTGGGGCTCGCGCCGCAAGCCGATGGCCCTGGTCAGAGCACTGCTGCGGTCGGAGATCACCGATCTCACCGTCGTCTCGTACGGCGGCCCGGACGTGGGCCTGCTGGCCGCCGCCGGGCGCGTCCGGAAGCTGGTCACGGCCTTCGTCACCCTCGACTCGATCCCTCTGGAGCCGCACTACCGCGCGGCCCGCGAGCGGGGGGCCTTCGAACTGACGGAGGTCGACGAGGCGATGTTCATGTGGGGGCTGCGCGCGGCGGCGAACAGGCTGCCGTTCCTGCCGGTGCGGGCCGGGCTCGGTTCGGACGTGATGCGGGTCAACCCGGGGTTGCGGACGGTCACTTCGCCGTACGAGGACGGGGAGACGTTCGTCGCGATGCCCGCCCTGCGGCTCGACGCGGCCCTGGTGCACGTCAACCGCGCGGACCGGTCGGGCAACGGCCAGTACCTGGGCCCCGACCCCTACTTCGACGACCTGTTCTGCGAGGCGGCCGACACCGCGTACGTCAGCTGCGAACGGATCGTCGACACGGCCGAGCTGACGAAGGCGGGTCCGCCTCAGACCCTGCTGGTCAAGCGGCACACGGTCACCGGGGTCGTCGAGGCCCCGCACGGCGCGCACTTCACCTCCTGCGCGCCCGACTACGGCCGGGACGAGGCCTTCCAGAAGACCTACGCGACCACTGCCTGGCCGGAGTTCGCGGCCCGGTTCCTCGCCGGGGACGAGCAGGCGTACCAGTCGGCCGTGCGGGAGGGGACATGACCGGACCCACCCGCGCCGAGTACTGCGTGATCGCCTGCGCCGAGACCTGGCGGGACGACGGCGAGGTGCTCGCCAGTCCCATGGGACTGATCCCCTCGGTCGGCGCCCGGCTCGCCCGGCTCACCTTCGCGCCGGACCTGCTGCTGACCGACGGCGAGGCACTGCTCGTCCGCCCGGACGGGACGACGGAGGGCTGGCTGCCGTACCGGCAGCATCTGGCCTGGGTCACCGGCGGCCGGCGGCACGTGATGATGGGCGCGAGCCAGATCGACCGGTTCGGCAACCAGAACATCTCCTGCATCGGCGACTGGGAGCGGCCGAAGCGGCAGCTGCTCGGGGTGCGTGGGGCGCCGGTCAACACGCTCAACAATCCGACCAGTTACTGGATCCCGAGGCACTCCCGGCGGGTCTTCGTCGAGCGGGTCGACATGGTCTGCGGCGTCGGGTACGACCACGCGGCCGGGGCGCGGCACCACCGCATCCCACGGGTCGTCTCCGACCTGGGCGTCTTCGACTTCGCCACCCCCGACCGCTCGATGCGGCTGGCGTCGCTGCATCCGGGTGTCACGGTGGAGCAGGTCAGGGAGGCGACGGGCTTCGAGCTGACCGTCCCGGACGAGGTGCCGGCGACCCGTGAACCGACCGCCGAGGAGCTGCGGCTGATCCGCGAGGTCGTCGACCCGGCCGGCACCCGTGCCCGGGAGGTCGCCTCGTGAGGGAGACGGCGCTGGCCCGGCTGACCGGTGTCCGCCATCCCATCGTGCAGACCGGGATGGGCTGGGTGGCGGGACCGCGCCTGGTCAGCGCCACGGCGAACGCGGGCGCCCTCGGCATCCTGGCCTCCGCGACGATGTCGCCCGACCAGCTGCGCGCGGCCGTACGGGAGGTCCGGGCCCGCACCGACGCGCCGTTCGGGGTGAACCTGCGCGCCGACGCGGCGGACGCGGGCGACCGCGTCCGGATCCTGGTCGAGGAGGGCGTCCAGGTCGCCTCCTTCGCCCTGGCCCCGTCCCGGGAGCTGATCGGCGAGCTCAAGGAGGCCGGCGTCGTCGTCATGCCGACCGTGGGGGCGCGGCGGCACGCCGAGAAGGTCGCGGCGTGGGGCGCGGACGCGGTGCTCGTCCAGGGCACGGAGGGTGGCGGGCACACGGGCGAGGTGGCGACGACGGTGCTGCTGCCGCAGGTGGTGGACGCCGTGGACATACCGGTCGTGGCGGCGGGCGGGTTCGTCGACGGGCGCGGGCTGGTCGCGGCGCTGGCCTACGGGGCGGCGGGGGTGGCGATGGGCACGCGGTTCCTGCTCACCTCGGACTCGACCGTGCCGGACGCGGTGAAGGCGCGGTATCTGGCCGCGACGGTGCGGGATGTGACGGTGACGAGAGCCGTCGACGGGCTGCCGCACCGCATGCTGCGGACGGAGTTCGTCGGTGCCCTGGAGCGGGCAGGGCGGGCACGCGCGTTGCTGCGGGCGCTGCGCCACGCGTCCGGATTCCGCCGGCTGTCGGGCACGACCTGGCGCGGGATGCTGAGGGACGGCCTCGCCATGAGGCACGGCAAGGACCTGTCGTGGAGTCAGGTGCTGCTCGCCGCGAACACGCCGATGCTGCTGAGGTCCGCGATGGTGGACGGCCGCACGGACCTGGGAGTGATGGCGTCCGGGCAGGTCGCCGGAGTGATCGACGACCTGCCGTCGTGCGCGGAACTGGTGGAGCGGATCATGAAGGAGGCGGACGAGACGCTGACGCGGCTCACAGCCTCTCGATGATCGTCACATTGGCCTGTCCACCGCCCTCGCACATGGTCTGCAGGCCGAACCGGCCGCCGGTGCGCTCCAGTTCGTGCAGCAGGGTGGTCATCAGTTTCACGCCCGTGGCGCCCAGCGGATGGCCCAGGGCGATGGCACCGCCGTTGACGTTGACCTTGTCCGGGTCCGCGCCGGTCTCCTTCAGCCAGGCCAGGACGACCGGGGCGAAGGCCTCGTTGATCTCGACGAGGTCGATGTCGTCGATGGCCATGCCGGTCTTCTTCAGGGCGTGGGCGGTGGCCGGGATCGGAGCGGTGAGCATCCGGATCGGGTCCTCGCCGCGTACCGAGAGATGGTGCACGCGCGCGCGTGGGGTGAGGCCGTGGTCGCGCACCGCCCGCTCGGAGGCCAGCAGCATCGCCGCCGCCCCGTCGGAGACCTGCGAGGAGCAGGCGGCGGTGATCGTGCCGCCGTCGAGGACCGGCTTGAGCCCGGCCATCTTCTCCAGGGAGGTGTCCCGGCGCGGGCCCTCGTCGGCCGTGACCTCCCCGTACGGCACGGTCTCGCGGTCGAAGCGGCCCTCGTCGATCGCCCGGGCCGCCCGCCGATGGGAGCGCAGGGCGAACTCCTCCTGGTCCCGCCGGCTGATCCCCCACTTCGCGGCGATCGTCTCGGCGCCCACGAACTGGTTCACGGGCTTGTCCCCGTACCGTGCCCGCCAGCCGGCGCTGCCGGCGAACGGCCCCTGGGTCAGCCCCAGGGGTTCGGCGGCCTGCCGGGTGGCGAAGGCGATGGGGATCATCGACATGTTCTGCACACCGCCGGCGACCACCAGGTCCTGCGTGCCGGAGAGCACGGCCTGTGCCGCGAAGTGCACGGCCTGCTGCGAGGAGCCGCACTGCCGGTCGACGGTCACGCCCGGCACCTCCTCGGGCAGCCCGGCCGCCAGCCAGCAGGTCCGCGCGATGTCCCCGGCCTGCGGCCCCACGGCGTCCAGACAGCCGAGGACGACGTCCTCCACGGCGGCCGGGTCGACGCCCGAGCGGCGCATCAGCTCCCCCAGCGCGTGCGCGCCGAGGTCGGCCGGATGGACCGCGCTCAGTCCTCCCCCGCGCCGCCCGACGGGCGTCCGCACCGCTTCGACGATGTAGGCCTCGGCCATGACAACTCCCTCGCAGACAATGGCTATGCGCGTACGGCGATCCCGTCCAGCACCATCGACAGGTACTGCCGGGCGATCTCCTCCGGGCTGTGCTGTCCGCCCGGGCGGTACCAGGACGCGGCGACCCACACCGTGTCGCGCACGAACCGGTAGGTGAGCCGGACGTCGAGGTCGGCGCGGAAGGCCCGCTCGGCGACGCCCCGCTCCAGGGTGGACAGCCACGCCTTCTCGAACCTGCGCTGTGACTCGGCGAGGAACGCGAACCGCTCCTGCGCCACGAGCTGCTTGCTCTCCTTCTGGTAGATCGCGACGGCCGGGCGATGCCGGTCGATCTCCCGGAACGACTCGGTGACCAGGGCCTGAAGCGTCTCGCGGGGGCCGAGCCCGGCGTCCAGGACGGCGTCGTAGCCGTCCCAGAGCTCGTCGAGGAAGGTGCGCAGGATCTCCTCCAGCATCGATTCCTTGGAGTCGAAGTGGTAGTAGAGGCTGCCCGCGAGCATGCCCGCGTGGTCCGCGATCTTGCGGACGGTGGTGGCGTTGTAGCCCTGCTCGGCGAAGACCTCGGCGGCGGTGCCGAGGAGTTCGCCACGGCGGTCGCGAGCGGCGGCGGCCGCGGGGGGCTCTGTGGCGGTCACCTGGGGCTTCTTCTTCGTAGGAGGCACGGGTCCATTGTCGTCCCAGGGCCCTTCTAGGCGTGCCGGCTGCTGACGGAGACCACTTCTCCCGTCATGTACGAGGAGTAGCCGGAGGCCAGGAACACGATCACGTTGGCCACCTCCCAGGGTTCGGCGTACCGCCCGTAGGCCTCGTGTGCGGTCAGTTCGGCGAGCAGTTCGGGTGTGGTCACCTTCACCAGGTGCGGATGCATGGCGAGGCTGGGGGCCACGGCGTTGACGCGCACGCCGTAGTCGGCGGCCTCAATGGCCGCGCAGCGGGTCAGCGCCATCACGCCGGCCTTGGCGGCAGCGTAGTGGGCCTGTCCGGCCTGGGCGCGCCAGCCGACGACCGAGGCGTTGTTGACGATCACGCCGCCATGGTTCTCCTTCATGTGGCGGAGTGCGGCCCGTACGCACCGGAACGTGCCGTTCAGCGTCACATCCAGGACGCGGGACCACTGGTCGTCGGTCATGTCGACGAGCTGCGCGGTGCCGCCGAGACCGGCGTTGTTGACCACGACGTCGAGGCGTCCGTGCTCCCGCACGGCCGTGTCGAAGAGCGCGCTCACCTGAGTCTCGTCGGTGACGTCGCAGGGCACGGCGGCGACCGACGCCGCCCCGAACTCGGCGGCCAGCTCCGCCTCGTGCTCCTTGAGCCGCCGCGTGTGCGCGTCGCTGATCAGCACGCGCGCGCCCTCCTCCAAAAGGCGCCGCGCCGTGGCCCCGCCGATCCCCGCTCCGGCTGCCGCGGTGACGACGGCGGTCCGGCCGGCCAGCAGGCCGTGACCGGGCACGTACGACGGACTCTCGACGTCTGTCATGGGCTCACGCTAACCTACCAAACACTTGTTAGGGAAGGAGGGTGGTCGTCGTGGACCTCGCGTTCTCCCCGGCGGACGAGGCGTTCCGCGCCGAGGTACGGGAGTGGCTGCACGCGCATGTGCCACGCGTGCCGCTGCCCTCGCTGGAGACGGCGGAGGGGTTCGCCACGCACCGCGCCTGGGAGGCGGAGCTGGCCGCGGACCGCTGGTCGGTGGTCAACTGGCCGTCTCGGTACGGCGGACGGGACTCCGGTCTGCTGCGGTGGCTGCTCTTCGAGGAGGAGTACTACGCGGCGGGCGCCCCGGGGCGCGTCGGCCAGAACGGCATCCAGCTGCTCGCGCCGACCCTCCTCGACCACGGCACGGAGGAGCAGCGGGCCCGGGTGCTGCCCGCGATGGCCTGCGGCGAGGTGATCTGGGCGCAGGCCTGGTCGGAGCCCGAGGCCGGTTCGGACCTGGCGTCGCTGCGGGCGAAGGCCGTCCGCGCGGACGGCGGCTGGCTGCTGAGCGGCCAGAAGACCTGGTCGTCGCGCGCGGCGTTCGCCGACCGCGCGTTCGGCCTGTTCCGCAGCGACCCTGAGGCCCCGAAACCCCACCAGGGCCTGACGTATCTCATGTTCGGCCTGCGCGCCCCCGGTGTCACGGTCCGCCCGATCGCCCGCCTCGACGGCAAGCCGGCGTTCGCGGAGCTGTTCCTGGACGAGGTCTTCGTGCCCGACGAGGACGTGATCGGCGCCCCGGGCCAGGGCTGGCGGATCGCGATGTCGACGGCGGGCAACGAACGCGGGCTGATGCTCCGCTCCCCCGGCCGGTTCCTCGCCGCCGCGCGGCGACTGGAGGGGCTGTGGCGGGAGCGGGGCGGTCCGGTGTCCGCGCGGGACCGGGTGGCCGATGCCCTGATCGGCGCGCGGGCCTACCAGCTCTTCACGTACGCGGCGGCCGCCCGCTTCCTGGACGGCGAGGCGGTCGGCCCGGAGTCGAGTCTCAACAAGGTCTTCTGGTCCGAACTGGACATCGCGCTGCAGGAGACGGCCCTCGACCTCCTCGGCCCGGAGGGCGAGCTGGCGGACACCGACTGGGCGGAGCGGTACGTCTTCGCGCTCGCCGGTCCCCTCTACGCGGGCACGAACGAGATCCAGCGCGACATCATCGCCGAGCGCCTGCTCGGCCTGCCGAAGGGCCGCCGCTGATGGAGCGGCTGACCCGGCCGACCCGGCTGACACCGAAAGGGCACCATGCGCTTCCTCCTCGATCCCGAGCAACGCGCCTTCGCCGCGTCGCTGGACGCCCTGCTCACTCACGCCGGCACACCGGCGGTCGTACGGGCCTGGAGCCGGGGTGACCATGCGAGCGGGCGGGCGCTGTGGTCCCGGGTCGCGGAGGCGGGGGTGTTCGCGCTGGCGGTCCCGGAGGCGTACGAGGGACTGGGCCCGCGCCCGGTCGAACTGGCCGTCGCGTTCGTGGAGCTGGGCCGCCACGCGGTACCGGGACCGCTGGTCGAGACGGTCACGGCGGCGGTACTCCTCACGGGAGCCGACCCGGGCTTCGCCAAGCGGCTGCTGCCGGCACTGGCGTCCGGCGGGACGATGGCGACGGTGGCCCCACCCGGCCCGGGCGCGCCACGGGGGCGGCTCCGCGGGCACGGACCGCGTGCGTCGCATGAACCTCACCAGCCGCCCCGGCCGCAGCCACCGCAGGGCCCGTACGCCCTGGACGGCGACGCGGCCGCCCTCCGGCTCGCCTGGGCACCCGAGGGCATACGCCTCTCCCCCGGTCACGGCCCCGTCCGCCCCTCCCTCGACCCGGCCCGTCGCCTCACGCCCCTCGCCCCCGGCGGCGAAGTCCTCGACACCGCCACGGACCTCGCCCTCGTCTGGGCCCGGCTCGCCACCGCCGCCCAGTCCCTCGGCGTGGGCCTCGCGCTGCTCGACAGAACCGTCGCGTACGTCAAGCAGCGCAGCCAGTTCGGGGTGCCGGTCGGCTCGTTCCAGGCGGTCGGACACCGGCTGGCCGACACGAAGATCGCCCTGGAGTTCGCGCGCCCGCTGGTGTTCGGCGCCGCGCTGACCATGCGTCCCGCCGCTGTCGCCGCCGCCAAGGTCGCCGCGTGCGAGGCGGCGTACGGCGCCGCGCGTACCGCGCTGCAGCTGCACGGCGCGATCGGCTACACGGCGGAGTGCGACCTGTCGCTGTGGCTGACCAAGGCCCGGGCCCTGCGCACCGCCTGGGGCGACCCCCAGGAGTGCCGGGCCCTGGTCGTCAGTGCGGCTGGTGATCGCCGCTGGTGATCTCCCGGTACTCCTCCACCGTCGGCTTCTCGATCCGCGCGTCGAGCCCGAACATGGCCTTCGCGAGCCGGGCGCGCAGCCGCTCGGACCGTTTGACCTTGCGGCGGACGCCTCCCGCGTCGACCTCCCGCCCGATCTCGTACGGCGGGTTCTGCTCGTGCTGGGTGAGGGTGAACAGCTCGCTCTGCGCGAGGGGCTCGTGCACCTCGATGTACTCGCCGTTCGGCAGCCGCTTGATCGTGCCCGTCTCCCTGCCGTGCAGCACCTTGGCGCGGTCGCGGCGCTGCAGGCCCATGCAGATCTTCTTCGTGACGATGAAGGCGACGACCGGCAGCACGAAGACGCCGATCCGCACGAACCAGGTGATCGCGTTGATGGACAGATGCAGATGGGTGGCCACGATGTCGTTGCCGCCGCCGATCAGCAGTACCGCGTACAGCGTCAGCCAGGCCACGCCCAGGCCGGTGCGCACGGGCGCGTTGCGCGGCCGGTCCAGGATGTGGTGCTCGCGTTTGTCGCCGGTGATCCAGGCCTCGATGAAGGGATAGAGGCCGAGGGCGAGCAGGATCAGCGGGAAGAGCGAGAAGGGGATGAACACGCCCAGGACGAGCGTGTGCCCCCAGAGGTTGATCTCCCATCCCGGCATCACCCGGATCAGGCCCTCGGAGAACCCGAGGTACCAGTCGGGCTGGGCGCCCGTGGTGACCAGGTCGGGGCGGTAGGGGCCGAACGCCCACACGGGGTTGATCTGGGCGACCGCGCCCATCACCGTCAGGACGCCGAAGACGAGGAAGAAGAAGCCGCCCGCCTTGGCCATGTAGACCGGCAGGAAGGGCATGCCGACGACCGACCGCTCCTTGCGTCCGGGGCCCGGGAACTGGGTGTGCTTGTGGTAGAAGACCAGGATCAGATGGGCGGCGACCAGGCCCAGCATGATCCCGGGCAGCAGCAGGATGTGGACGGGGTACAGCCGCGAGATGATGTCCTCGCCCGGGAACTCCCCGCCGAAGAGGAAGAACGACAGATACGTTCCGACGATCGGGATCGACAGGATCGCGCCCTGCGCGAAGCGGATGCCGGTGCCGGAGAGCAGGTCGTCGGGGAGCGAGTAGCCGGTCAGGCCGGTGATGATGCCGAGCATCAGCAGGGTCCAGCCGAAGACCCAGTTGAGCTCGCGCGGCTTGCGGAAGGCGCCCGTGAAGAACACCCGCATCATGTGCACCAGCATGCCGGTGATGAAGACCAGCGCCGCCCAGTGGTGGATCTGCCGGATCAGCAGCCCGCCGCGCACGTCGAAGCTGATGTCCAGGGTGGACTCGAAGGCCTTGCTCATCAGCACGCCGTTGAGCTCCGTGTAGGAGCCGTTGTAGACGACCTCCTGCATGCTCGGCTCGAAGAACAGGGTGAGGTAGACGCCCGTGAGGATCAGCACGATGAAGCTGTAGAGGGTGACCTCGCCCAGCATGAAGGACCAGTGGTCGGGGAAGACCTTGCGCATGTTGGCCTTGGCCAGCCCGTAGAGCCCGAGCCGTCCGTCCGCCCAGTCGGCGAGCTGCTCGCCCTTGCCGACGGGTGGTCTCCTGCGAGCGGAGTCCGTCCCGTACACCCGTCGTGCGCCGTCGTCGCCCATACGTCGTCGCCTCCCCGTCGGATCCTTCCCAGCGTGGCACGGCAGCGCGACGGTGCAAATGGGGCGTAAGGACGGATAGGCCAAGGAGACGAGCGGCTGACCGGGCCGGGCTCAGGCCGGTGGCACGATCCCCTGGTCCCGGGCGGCGGCCAGCCACCTCGGAAACTCGCCCACCAGCCGGTCGTACAGCTCGGCGTCCGGCACCCTCCGTGGATCCTCGCCCGCGTGGAAGAACCCGGCGTTGTCGACGATCCGCTTGCCCGGTACGGCGAGATCGTCCAGCTTGCGCAGGAAGTCGAACTGCTTGCTGTCCGGGTCGCCGAAGCCGATGAACTGCCAGAACAGCGGAAGCTTCGCCGCCTTGCACAGATACCGCTCGGCGGCGAGCTTGCTGATGGGGCCGCCGTCGGTCTGGAAGATCACGAGGGCGGGCTGCGTCGCCCCGCTGTCGAGGTAGTGGTCGATGACGGCGTCCATGGCCAGGTGGTAGCTGGTCTTGCCCATGTGCCCGAGCCCGGCCACGATCCGTTCGATCCGCCCCTGGTGGCCGGCCAGGGCGATCTCGGTCTCGGCGTCGACATCGGTGGAGAAGAACACGACGGGCACGGTGCCGTCGTCGTCCAGGTGCGCCGAGAGCCCGAGCACCCGGTCGGCGAGCGCCTGCACGGTGCCGTCCTTGTAGTACGGCCGCATCGAGCCGGAGTAGTCGACCACGAGGTAGACCGCGGCCCGCAGCCCGTCGAGGCCGTGTTTCGTGAGGGACACACCGGCGCTCTTGTAGAGGTTCACCAGCGCGGGAGCGGTCTCCTGGACCTTGCTCAGACTGATCGCGACCATGGCCCTCACCCTCTCACTCCTCGGTGACCACTCCGTCGCTCAGTTCCAGCACCCGGTCGGCCAGGCCGAGGAGTTGGGGGTCGTGAGTGGCGACGAGGGCCGTGACGCCCTCGCTGCGGACCACGGCCCGCAGCAGTTCCATCACCGCCAGGCCGGTCGCGGCGTCGAGCTGGCCGGTCGGCTCGTCGGCGAGCAGCAGGGCCGGGCGGTTGGCGAGGGCCCGGGCGATGGCGACCCGCTGCTGCTGCCCGCCGGAGAGCTCGGCGGGCCGCTGTGTCTCGTGGCCGGCGAGGCCCACCAGGGCCAGGAGCAGCGCCACCCGCTCCTCGCGTTCACGCGGCTCGGCCCGGCGCAGCCTGAGCGGCACGCCCACGTTCTCGGCGGCGGTGAGGATGGGGATCAGTCCGAAGGACTGGAAGACGAAACCGATCCGGTCGCGGCGCAGTTCCAGCAGCTCGCTCCCGCTCAGCGCCGACAGGTCGGTGCCGCCCACGACGACACGGCCGCTCCGCGGGGAGTCCAGGCCGCCGATCATATGGAGCAGGGTCGTCTTGCCGGAGCCCGAACGGCCTTTGAGAGCGACCAGTTCCCCGCGCCGGACGGCGAAGGAGGCCCCGCGCAGCGCGTGCACGGTCGCGGCGCCCGTGCCGTAGGAATGGTGCAGGTCCGCCACCCGCAGCATCGGCTCGTCGGACGCGTCGGCGGCGAGGGCGGCGCCGGACGCCGGGCTGCTGTTCTCGGTCATCACCGCATCCCATACGGAACCGGTCCGGATGGTCAAGAGTGGAACAACCCGTATTCGAACTCATGTGCCTGATCGGTAACTCCGTGATATGCATGCCGGGTTGGGGGAAATGCGGCTCGGCTCGGGTGGGGGAAGCGTGACCGGCTTACTGCTGCTGCGCCTGCGTGCGCATCGGCTGCTCCTCGTGGCTGCCCTGCTCGCCGTACTGCTGACCACCTCGGTGCTCGCCGCCCTCGCGGCCTTCTCGGGCTCCGTCGGGGACGCGGCGCTGCGCGGCGCCCTGGGCGGACGGGACGCGGCCTCCGCCTCCCTCCTCGTCGAGGCGGACGTGCCCCGGGAGCGGCGGGACGCGGCGCGGCGGGCGGTGGAACATGGGGCGCGTGAGGCGTTCGGCGGGCTGCCGGTGACCGTGCGGGCTCTGGAGCGGTCCGGTCCGTACGCGCTGCCCCGCTCCCTCCAGGACGCCGACGCGCGGGCCGGAACGCCCGACCTCACGCATCTCGCCGCCCTGGACCGGTCGCGGATCCGGATGGTCTCGGGCAGCCCGCCGGGCCCGGCCCCGGCGGAGCGCTCGGCCGCCGTGCCCGTCGCCCTGCCGGAGGCGGCGGCCGACCGGCTGAAGCTGCGGCCCGGGGCGCGCGTCACGCTCACCGACCGGCTGGGCGGCGAGCCGCTGCGGGTTCGGGTGACCGGCGTGTACCGGGCGGCCGACAGCTCCGATCCCTACTGGCAGGCGGACACCCTCGGCGGCCAGGGTGTGCGCACCGTCGCCTTCACCACCTATGGGCCGCTGCTGGCGGACGAGTCGGTGCTCGCCTCCGGCCGCACCTCCGAGGACGGCACCGGCTGGGTGGCGACGGCCGACTACCGGGCCCTGACCACCGACGGCATCGGCGCGCTCCGCGTGGCGATCGTCCGCGCCGCCGGGGCGCTGCGCGAGGACCCGGCGCTCGGGGGCGAGGCGGACGTGCGCACGGGGCTGCCCGAGGTGCTCGACGGGACCGGGCGGGCCCTGCTGGTGTCCCGGTCCACCCTGATGATCGTCTCGGTGCAGCTGGTGCTGCTCGCCGGGTACGCGCTGCTGCTGGTGGCCCGGCTGCTGGACAGCGAGCGGGCCGGCGAGACCGAACTGCTGCGGGCCCGGGGCGGATCGCGCCGCCGGATCGCCTCACTCGCCGCGCAGGAGGCGCTGCTGCTGGCGGTACCGGCCGCTGTGTGTGCCGCGCTGCTGTCCGGCCCGCTGGCCCGGCTGCTCGCCCGGTGGTCCTCGCTCGACCGGATCGGACTGCGGCTCGACACCGCCCCGGTGGGCCTGGTCTGGCTGGTCGCGGGCGGAGTGGCGGCGGCGTGCGCGCTGGCGGTCGTGGCGCCCGCGCTGGCGGCGACGGCGGGCACACCGGCGAGGCTGCGTCGGGTGCGGGCCGCGACATCGGCGGCTCCGGTGCGGGCCGGAGCCGATGTGGGGCTGCTGCTGATCGCGGGCCTGGCGTACTGGCAGCTCGACCGGCAGACCGACGCGACCGGCGGCGGGGTGCTGAGCCGGGACCGGGCCGGGGAGCTGGGCATCGATCCGCTGCTGGTCGCGGCGCCCGCGCTGGCGCTGCTGGCGGGCACCGTCCTGACGCTGCGTCTGCTGCCGCTCGCGGCCCGGCTCGCGGAACGGCGGTCCGCAGGCGGGCGCGGGCTGCCGACGGCTCTGGCGGGGTGGCAGTTCAGCCGGCGTCCGCTGCGCGGGGCGGGTCCGGTGCTCCTGCTGGTCATCGCCGTGGCGACCGGAATGCTGGCGATCGGGCACGGCGCGTCCTGGGACCGGTCGCAGGACGACCAGGCCGACTTCCGGGCGGGCGCCTCCGTACGGGTCCTCGACCAGCGGCCCGGCAGTCCGGGGCAGTCCGGTCTCTACACCGGGCTCCCCGGGGCCCGGGACACCGCCCCCGCGCACCGCACCACTCTGGCGCTCTCCGGCGGCCGCCAGGCGACCGCCCTCGCCCTGGACACCTCCCACGCCGGGCGGGGGATGCTGATGCGCGGCGATCTCGCCGACCAGCCCCCGGCGAAGCTGCTGCGGGCACTGGCCCCGCCCGCGCGGGAGGAGGACCGGGCGATACGGCTGCCCGACGGCACCCGGCGGCTCGCGCTCGACGTGCGGATCACCGACATGGCCGCCCGGAAGGGACGCTCTCCCTCCGCCCGCGCGCCCCAGCTCACCTCGGTCGTCGAGGACCGGTACGGCATCGGGTACCGGCTGGGCGCCGGGACCGTCCCGGTGGACGGCCGGGTCCACCGGGTCACGCTCGACCTGGACCGGACGGCGACGGGCCTGCGCGCCGCCCCCGCCGGGCCCTTGCGGCTGACCGGACTTCAGCTCGACGACACCTCTCCCGCCGGCGACGCCGAGAAGCACCGGTTCACCGTCGAACGGCTGCTCGCCACCGGCCGCGACGGCTCCGCCCGGACCGTGCCCGTGCCGGCCGGCACGGGCTGGCGGGGCGTGTGGTCGGTGACGGAGAACGGCGAAGTCGTCGACCGCTCGGCCGCGCGGCCCGCCGTGTCCGGGACGGCGCCGCTGACCGTGTCGTACGGCACCGGCTCCGGCGGCGTCGAGAGTTTCGGAACGCCGCCGGTCTACACCGTCCGGGTCGCCACCGCCGGGGCGAGGGCGCCGCGGGTCCTCGCCGCCGTCGCCACCCGGGACTTCCTGCGGGCGTCGGGGGCCGAGGCCGGGGACAGCATCGACGTACCGCTGTCCGGGGAACAGCTGCGGGTGCGGATCGCGGGGGTGGTCGAGGAGCTGCCGACCACCGCCACCGGCCTGGACGGAAAGGCCGTGGACGGCGGGGCCCTGCTGCTCGATCTGCGCGCCGTCGACGCCGTGCTGGCCCAGCGGGGCAGTGCGCCGCTCGACCCCACCGAGTGGTGGGTGAGCGCGGCCCCCGGCAAGGCCGCCGAGGTCGCCGCCGAGCTGCGGGCGCGCCCCGACCTCGAAGCGCGGCAGGTGCTGGTGCGGGACGAGACCGCCGCCGAGCTGCTGCGCGATCCGCTCGGCGCCGGGCCGCGCTCGGCGCTGACGGCCGTCGCGGTGGCCGCCGTGGCACTCGCCGCCGGGGGGTTCGCGGTGAGCGCCGCCGGGGCGCGCCGGGAGCGGTCGGCGGAGTTCGCGGTGCTGCGTGCCCTGGGCACGCCCCGCCGGGATCTCGCCCGGCTGGTGGCGACGGAGCAGAGCCTGCTCATCGGGGTCGGCCTGCTCGCCGGGCTCGGTCTGGGCACCGTCCTGACCCGGGCCGTCGTGCCGTTGATCGTGCTGACCTCCGGTGCCGCGCGGCCGGTCCCGTCCGTCCTCGTCGAACTCCCGCCGCATCGAGTGGCCCTGCTCCTCGCGGGAGTGGCCGCCCCGCTCCTGCTGATCACCGCCGCGTCGGCGCTGCGCCGTGCCGAGCCGGCGGTCGCGCTGCGCCATCAAGGGGAGGACTGAGATGCCGCCGAGGGAACACGCGCCCTGGGTGCGGACACGGATGCGGGCCGCGCCGGTGGCCACCGTCGCCTTCGGTGTGCTGGTGCTGGTCACGGCGTTCCTCGCGGCCGTCCTGCCCCGGGCCGTCGAGGCATATGAGACGGACGGGCTGCGCGCGGCGGTCGCCGGTGCCTCCCCCGAGTCCACCGTGCTGGAGCTGAAGGCGGTGCAGCCCGGTCTCGAACTTCCGGAGAAGGACCGTGCGGAGGAGGTCCTGCCGAAGGCGCTGAAGGCCGTCGACGGCGCGGCGCGGGCCCTGCTGCCCGCACCGCTGCGGGCGGACCCGGCCGAGTCGGCGTACGGGGTGCGGACCGCGAAGAGCCTGGAGGCACAGGAGGCGTCGCTGCCCCGGCCCGACGGGCTGCCGCCCCGCTTCACCCTGGCCACGCAGTCGGGGCTGGCCGGTCACGCCACCGTCCGGGAGGGCAGGCTGCCGGCCGCGAAGACACCGGTCACCGTGGACACCAGGGTGGTGGAAGGAGCCGTGACCGCCGAGACCGCACGCACGCTGCGACTGCGGACCGGCTCCACTCTCACCCTGGCCGACTTCCTGGACGGGCCGCTGACCGTACGGATCACCGGCATCGTCGAACCCCGGCACCCGCAGCGGAGTTACTGGTCCGCCGAGCCGGTCCTGCGCACACCTGGCCTGACCTCCACCGGCAGCCGTCCCCCGATGTACTACTGGGAGGCGGGCGTCCTGCTGGCGCCGGGGGCCGCGCCGGCGCTGCTCGGCGGGCAGGGCGAGCCGGAGAAGTACTGGCGGTTCGCGCCCGCGACCGGGCGGCTCACCGGGTCGGACACCTCGGCGCTCGTCGAGGCGGTCGCCTCCCTGGAGGACGGGCCCGGGCTGGTGCGGATGCGCGGGGCCGCCGGTCCGACGGCGCAGGTGTCCACCGGCCTGGAGCAGATCGCCGGCTCCTACACCCAGACCCTTGACGCGATCACGCCCGTGGTCGCCGTCGCGGCCTTCGGCATCGCCGCGGTCGCCGTGGTCGTCCTGGTGATGAGCGGTGGCCTGGCCGCCGCCCGCCGGGACGCCGAACTCGCGCTGCTGCGGGCCCGGGGCGGCTCCCTGCCCGGGATCGCCGGGCGGCTGCTGGCCGAGGCCGCGGTGCCGGCGGTGCCCGCGGCGGCGTGCGGTCTGCTGCTCGCGGTGCTCGTCGTGGACGAGGGCCGGCCGCTGCCCGCCGTCCTCGGGGCGGGCGCGGTGGCCCTGCTCGCCTGTGCCGTGCTGCCGGCGCGCGCGGTCGTGGCGCATCGCAGGCCGCGCGCGCACCAGGAGCGCGACGACCTCGCCCACGCCAGGCCGGGCGCGCGCCGCACGGTCGCCGAACTGACCCTGCTGGTGCTGGCCGTGGGCTCGGTGGCGGCGCTGCGCCGACGCGGTACGGAGACGACGGGCGACCTGCTGGTGAGCGCCGCCCCGGTGCTCATCGGGCTGGTCGCCGCGCTGGTCCTGGTACGGCTGTACCCGCTGCCCCTGCGGTGGGCCGCCGGCCCGGCCGGGCGGCTGCGCGGCGTGGTCGGGTTCCTGTCGCTGGCCCACGCGGGCCGCTCCCCGGCGGCGGTCGCCACGCTGCCGCTGCTGGCCCTGCTGACGGCCCTGACGACTGCCGCGTTCGGGGGGTCCGTGCTGTCGGGCGTGGCGGACGCCCGGGACCGGGCCGCGCTGCTGGAGACGGGCGCGGACGTACGGATCTCCACGACCGACGGCGGCCCGCTCCCGGCGGGGCTGGCACGGGCGGTGGGAGAGGTGGCGGGGGTGGGGCAGGTCGTGCCCGTCGGCGTCGGGTTCGCCTCGGAGCGCCCGTCCGACACGACGCGGTCGCTGACGGTGGTCGGGGCCGAGCCGGACTCCTACGCGGGGCTGGCCCGGCAGATGGGGCTCGGGGGGTTCGAGGCCGACCGGCTGCGGTCCGGGGGCGGGGTGCGGGACGCCGTCGCCTCCCCCGAGGTCGCCGAGCGGCTCGGGCGCGAGCCGCGCCGGATCGTGCTGCCGGGCGGAGCCGTCACGGTGCGGATCACCGCCGTGCGCGCCCGTACCCCGGCCGTCCCCGAGGGCGAGTTCCTGCTGGTCGACGCGGCGGGGCTGAAGGACTTCGGCCGCCCCACGGTCCTGCTGGCGGCCGGTGCCGGGCTGGACGCGAAGGCGCTGCGGGCGGCCGTGCGGGGCGCCGGGCCGGACCTCTCCGTGGAACTGCGCGGCGAGGCACGCGCGGCGCTGTCCGACTCGCCGTTGCAGTCGGGCGCGGAACGGATCTACGTCTGGGCCGTCGCGGGAAGCGCGGGGTACGCCCTGCTCGCCCTGGTGCTGGGGCTGCTGCGGTCGGCACCGGAACGGGCGGCGCTGCTGGCCCGGCTGCGCACCCTGGGCCTGACGGCCCGCCAGGGGCGGCGGCTGCTGGGCCTGGAGGCGCTGCCCCAGACGCTGCTCGCGGCCGGCGGGGGCATGGCCGTCGGCTGGGCCGCTGTGGTGCTGCTCGCCCCCGGTATCGACCTGGAGCGGCTCGCCCTGGCCGGCGCGTCCGGAGTCACGGCACCGGGGCGCGTCACGCTGCGGGCCGACGCTTGGGCGCTGGCCCTGCCCGCCGTCGGGGCGGTGCTGCCGGCGGGGGCGGTGGCCGTCGCGCAGGCCTGGTGGGCGGGCCGCCGGACACCGATCACTCACCTCAGGGCAGGAGACATGCGATGACCGGTACGACGGAGTCGCTCGCGGAACTGGAGCAACGGGCGACACGGCACCGCGACCGGCCCGCGTACGGGCACGACGCCCTGATCGCCTGCGACCGGCTGGTGCGGATCTTCGCCAAGCGCGGCGGCGGTGACGCCATGGAGGTGCAGGCGCTCCAGGGGCTCGATCTCCTGGTGCGGGAGGGCGAGTTGATGGCCCTGGTGGGGGCGTCCGGCAGCGGCAAGTCGACGTTGATGAACATCCTCGCGGGCCTGGACGTCCCGACCGCGGGCGCCGCGAGGGTCGCGGGCCGCGATCTGCTGGCGATGGACGCGAAGGCGCGGTTGCGGTACCGGCGCGAGGTGGTCGGCTTCGTCTGGCAGCAGACGGCACGCAATCTGCTGCCGTATCTGACGGCGGCGCAGAACGTCGCCCTGCCCATGCAACTGGCGGGCGGCTCGAAGAGGAAGCGCGCCGGACGGGCGGACGAGCTGCTGGCCATGCTCGGGGTCGCCGACTGCCGGGACCGGCGTCCGCACCAGATGTCCGGCGGTCAGCAGCAGCGCGTCGCGATCGCCGTCGGCCTGGCCAACTCCCCCGCCGTACTGCTCGCCGACGAGCCGACCGGCGAACTGGACTCGGCGACCGGCCAGCAGGTCTTCGCGGCGTTCCGCCGGGCCAACGAGGAGCTGGGCACGACGATCCTCATCGTCACGCACGACCAGGCCGTCGCGGGCGAGGTCCGCCGCACGGTCGCGATCCGCGACGGCCGCACCTCCACGGAGGTACTGCGCCGCACGGAGATCGACGAGGCGGGCGAGGAGTCCCTGGTGGCCCGCGAGTACGCGATGCTCGACCGCGCGGGCCGCCTCCAGTTGCCGGACGAGTACACGACGGCACTGGGCATGGCGGACCGGGTGCTGCTGGAACTGGAGGAGGACCACATCCAGGTGTGGCCGGACGGGAACGGCTGAGAACGTGCGACAGCGCCTGCCCGTTCGTCCGGTCGGGGACAAGGGGCAGGCGCCATCTGTGTTCCGTACGCCTTTGTACGGGACGTTCTGGGGAGTGCGCGTCAGACCATCAGCGCACGGTCCGTCGGGCGGATCGGAGCCGGCAGCTCGCTGGCGCCCGCGAGGCGGCGATCCACCCCGCGTGCGGCCGAGCGGCCCTCCGCGATCGCCCACACGATGAGGGACTGGCCGCGGCCCGCGTCACCGGCGACGAACACGCCGGGCACGTTGGTCTGGAAGTCGGCGTCGCGGGCGATGTTGCCCCGCTCGTCGAGGTCCAGGCCGAACTGGTCGACCAGGCCGTTGTCGCGGTCGGTGCCGGTGAAGCCCATGGCGAGGGTGACCAGCTGGGCGGGGATCTTGCGCTCGCTGCCCGGCTTCGGGGTCAGCTTGCCGTCGATGAACTCCACCTCGGTGAGGTGCAGCCACTGGACGTTGCCGTCCTCGTCGCCCTCGAAGTGGGTCGTCGAGACGGAGTAGACCCGCTCGCCGCCCTCCTCGTGCGCGGAGGTGACCTTGTACAGCATGGGGAAGGTCGGCCACGGCTGGGAGGCCGCGTTCCGCTCCTCGCCCGGACGGGGCATGATCTCCAGCTGCGTGACGGAGGCCGCGCCCTGGCGGTGGGCGGTGCCCACGCAGTCCGCGCCGGTGTCGCCGCCGCCGATGACCACGACGTGCTTGCCCTCGGCCGTGATGGGGGGCGCCACGAAGTCGCCCTCCTGGACCTTGTTGGACAGGGGCAGGTACTCCATGGCCTGGTAGATGCCCTGGAGCTCGCGGCCGGGCACCGGCAGATCACGGGCCGTGGTCGCGCCGACGGCCAGGACCACCGCGTCGTACCTCTTCTTGAGGTCCGTCGCCTTCAGGTCGCGGCCGATCTCGATGCCCGTACGGAAGCGGGTGCCCTCCGCGCGCATCTGCTCGATACGGCGGTTGATGTGCCGCTTCTCCATCTTGAACTCGGGGATGCCGTAGCGGAGGAGGCCTCCGATGCGGTCCGCGCGCTCGTAGACGGCGACCGTGTGGCCGGCCCGGGTGAGCTGCTGGGCGGCGGCCAGACCGGCCGGGCCCGAGCCGACGACCGCGACCGTCTTGCCGGACAGGCGCTCCGGGATCTGCGGGGCGACGTCCCCGGTCTCCCACGCCTTGTCGATGATCGAGACCTCGACGTTCTTGATGGTGACGGCCGGCTGGTTGATGCCGAGCACACACGCCGACTCGCAGGGAGCGGGGCACAGCCGGCCCGTGAACTCCGGGAAGTTGTTCGTCGCGTGCAGCCGCTCCGAGGCGGCGGCCCAGTCCTCGCGGTAGGCGTAGTCGTTCCACTCGGGGATGAGGTTCCCCAGCGGACAGCCGTTGTGGCAGAACGGGATGCCGCAGTCCATGCAGCGGCTGGCCTGCTTGCTGATGATGGGCAGCAGGGAGCCGGGGACGTAGACCTCGTTCCAGTCCTTGAGGCGCTCCTCGACCGGACGGGACTTGGCGACCTCGCGGCCGTGGTTCAGAAAGCCCTTCGGGTCAGCCATTGATCGCCGCCTCCATCATCTTCTCGTGGGTCTCGGTCTCGGAGAGACCGGCTCGCTCGGCGGCGTCCTTGGCGGCGAGCACTGCCTTGTACGTGCTGGGGATGATCCTGCTGAAGCGCTCGACGGCGGTGTCCCACTCGGCCAGGAGCTTCTCGGCGACGGTCGAGCCCGTCTCCTCCTGGTGGCGGCGGACCACGTCGTGCAGCCACTGCTTGTCGGTGTCGTCCAGCGGCTCCACGGCGTCCACGTTGCCGACGTTGACGTTGTCGCGGTCCAGGTCGATGACGTACGCGATACCGCCGGACATGCCGGCCGCGAAGTTGCGGCCCGTCTCGCCGAGCACCACCGCGTGACCGCCGGTCATGTACTCGCAGCCGTGGTCGCCCACGCCCTCGGAGACGACCGTGGCGCCGGAGTTGCGGACGCAGAACCGCTCGCCGGTGCGACCGCGCAGGAACAGCTCGCCGCCGGTCGCGCCGTAGGCGATGGTGTTGCCCGCGATCGTCGAGTACTCGGCGAGGTGGTCGGCGCCCCGGTCCGGACGGACGATCACCCGGCCTCCGGAGAGGCCCTTGCCGACGTAGTCGTTGGCGTCGCCCTCCAGGCGCAGCGTGACACCGCGCGGCACGAACGCGCCGAAGGACTGGCCGGCGGAGCCGGTGAAGGTGATGTCGACGGTGTCCTCGGGCAGGCCCGCACCGCCGAACTTCTTCGTCACCTCGTGGCCGAGCATGGTGCCGACCGTGCGGTTGATGTTGCGGATCTGCACCTGGGCGCGGACCGGCTGGGCCTCGGTGGCGTCCGAGGCGGACAGGGCGTCGGCGGCCAGCTTGATCAGCTGGTTGTCGAGCGCCTTCTCCAGACCGTGGTCCTGGGCGATCAGCTGGTGGCGGACCGCGCCCTCGGGCAGCTCGGGCACGTGGAACAGCGGCTCCAGGTCCAGGCCCTGTGCCTTCCAGTGGTCGACCGCGCGGGTGACGTCGAGGGCCTCGGCGTGGCCGACGGCCTCCTCGATGGAGCGGAAGCCCAGCTCGGCGAGGATCTCGCGGACCTCTTCGGCGATGTACTTGAAGAAGTTCACGACGTACTCGGCCTTGCCGGAGTAGCGCTCGCGCAGCGTCGGGTTCTGGGTGGCGATGCCGACCGGGCAGGTGTCCAGGTGGCAGACGCGCATCATGACGCAGCCGGAGACGACGAGCGGCGCGGTCGCGAAACCGAACTCCTCGGCGCCGAGCAGCGCGGCGATGACCACGTCACGGCCGGTCTTGAGCTGGCCGTCGGTCTGCACGACGATGCGGTCGCGCAGGCCGTTGAGCAGCAGCGTCTGCTGGGTCTCGGCGAGGCCGAGCTCCCAGGGACCGCCGGCGTGCTTGAGCGACGTCAGCGGCGAGGCACCCGTACCACCGTCGTGGCCGGAGATCAGGACGACGTCCGCGTGCGCCTTGGAGACACCCGCGGCGACCGTGCCGACGCCGACCTCCGAGACCAGCTTGACGTGAATCCGCGCCTGCGGGTTCGCGTTCTTCAGGTCGTGGATCAGCTGGGCCAGGTCCTCGATGGAGTAGATGTCGTGGTGCGGCGGCGGCGAGATGAGGCCGACGCCCGGCGTCGAGTGACGCGTCTTGGCGACCCACGGGTAGACCTTGTGGCCGGGCAGCTGGCCGCCCTCGCCGGGCTTGGCGCCCTGGGCCATCTTGATCTGGATGTCGTCCGCGTTGACCAGGTACTCGGAGGTCACACCGAAGCGGCCGGAGGCGACCTGCTTGATGGACGACCGGCGGGCCGGGTCGTACAGGCGCTCCGGGTCCTCGCCGCCCTCACCGGTGTTGGACTTGCCGCCCAGCTGGTTCATGGCGATGGCGAGGGTCTCGTGCGCCTCCTGAGAGATGGAGCCGTACGACATGGCGCCCGTCGAGAACCGCTTGACGATCTCGGAGACCGGCTCGACCTCGTCGATGGAGATCGGCTCGCGGCCCGTCTTGAAGCCGAAGAGACCGCGCAGCGTCATCAGCCGCTCGGACTGCTCGTTCACGCGCTCGGTGTACTTCTTGAAGATGTCGTAGCGGCCGGCGCGCGTGGAGTGCTGGAGGCGGAAGACCGTGTCCGGGTCGAACAGGTGCGGCTCGCCCTCGCGGCGCCACTGGTACTCGCCGCCTATCTCCAGGGCGCGGTGCGCCGGGGCGATGCCGGAGGCCGGGTAGGCCTTGGCGTGGCGGGCGGCGACCTCCTTGGCGATGACGTCGATGCCGACGCCGCCGATCTTGGTGGCCGTGCCGTTGAAGTACTTCTCGACGAAGGCCTCGTCCAGGCCGACGCCCTCGAAGACCTGGGCGCCGCGGTAGGAGGCGACGGTCGAGATGCCCATCTTGGACATGACCTTCAGCACGCCCTTGCCGAGGGCGTAGATGAGGTTGCGGATGGCCTGCTCGACCTCGATGCCGGGCAGGAAGGTGCCGGCCCGGACCAGGTCCTCGACGGACTCCATCGCCAGGTACGGGTTGACGGCGGCGGCGCCGTAGCCGATGAGCAGGGCGACGTGGTGGACCTCGCGGACGTCGCCGGCCTCGACCAGCAGGCCCACCTGGGTGCGCTGCTTGGTGCGGATGAGGTGGTGGTGGACGGCCGCGGTGAGCAGCAGCGACGGGATCGGCGCGTGCTCGGCGTCCGAGTGGCGGTCCGACAGGACGATCAGCCGGGCGCCGTTCTCTATCGCGGCGTCGGCCTCGGCGCAGATCTCGTCGATGCGCGCGGCCAGCGTGTCACCGCCGCCGTGCACCCGGTACAGGCCGGACAGCGTCGCGGCCTTGAAGCCGGGCATGTCGCCGTCGGCGTTGATGTGGATGAGCTTGGCCAGCTCGTCGTTGTCGATGACCGGGAAGGGCAGCAGGACGCTGCGGCAGGAGGCCGCGTTGGGGTCGAGCAGGTTGCCCTGCGGGCCCAGCGCGGAGCGCAGCGAGGTGACGAGCTCCTCGCGGATCGCGTCCAGCGGCGGGTTGGTGACCTGTGCGAAGAGCTGGGTGAAGTAGTCGAAGAGCAGCCGCGGGCGGTCCGAGAGCGCCGCGATCGGCGAGTCGGTGCCCATCGAGCCGATCGGCTCGGCACCGGCCTTGGCCATCGGCGCGACGAGGACGCGCAGCTCCTCCTCGGTGTAGCCGAAGGTCTGCTGGCGGCGGGTGACCGAGGCGTGGGTGTGGACGATGTGCTCGCGCTCGGGCAGGTCGCCCAGCTCGATCTCGCCGGCTTCCAGCCACTCCGCGTACGGGTTCTCGGCGGCGAGCTCGGCCTTGATCTCGTCGTCCTCGATGATGCGGTGCTCGGCGGTGTCGACGAGGAACATCCGGCCGGGCTGGAGGCGGCCCTTGCGGACGACCTTGGCCGGGTCGATGTCCAGGACGCCGACCTCGGAGCCGAGGACGACGAGGCCGTCGTCGGTGACCCAGTAGCGGCCGGGGCGCAGGCCGTTGCGGTCGAGCACGGCGCCGACCTGGACGCCGTCGGTGAAGGTGACACAGGCCGGGCCGTCCCAGGGCTCCATCATCGTGGAGTGGTACTGGTAGAAGGCGCGCCGGGCCGGGTCCATGGAGTCGTGGTTCTCCCACGCCTCCGGGATCATCATCAGCACGGAGTGCGGCAGGGAACGGCCGCCCAGGTGCAGGAGCTCGAGGACCTCGTCGAAGGAGGCGGAGTCGGAGGCGTCCGGCGTACAGACCGGGAAGATCCGCTCTATGGCCTTGTCGTCGGAGCCGAACAGCTCGGAGCCGAGCTGCGACTCGCGGGCCACCATCCAGTTGCGGTTGCCCTTGACGGTGTTGATCTCACCGTTGTGCGCGACGAACCGGTAGGGGTGGGCCAGCGGCCACGACGGGAACGTGTTCGTCGAGAACCGGGAGTGCACGAGCGCGACCGCGGAGGCGAAGCGGCGGTCGGACAGGTCCGGGAAGAAGGGCTCCAGCTGGCCGGTGGTCAGCATGCCCTTGTAGACGATGGTCCGCGCGGACAGCGACGGGAAGTACACGCCGGCCTCGCGCTCGGCGCGCTTGCGCAGCACGAACGCCTTGCGGTCGAGGGCGATGCCCTCCGAAGCGCCGTCGGCGACGAAGATCTGGCGGAAGACCGGCATGGTCGACCGGGCGGTGGCACCCAGGAGCTGGGGAGCGACCGGCACCTCGCGCCAGCCGAGCACGGTGAGGCCCTCTTCGGACGCGATCGTCTCGATCTTCGAGACGGCGTCGGCGGTGGAGTCCTCCGGCAGGAAGGCGATACCGACGGCGTAGCCGCCGGCCTCGGGCAGCTCGAATCCGGCCACGTCACGGAAGAAGGCGTCCGGGACCTGCGACAGGATGCCGGCGCCGTCGCCGGAGTCGGGCTCGGAGCCGGTGGCACCGCGGTGTTCGAGGTTGCGCAGGACGGTCAGAGCCTGCTCGACCAGCGTGTGGGACGCCTCGCCTGTGAGGGTGGCGACGAAGCCGACGCCGCAGGCGTCGTGCTCGTTGCGGGGGTCGTACATACCCTGCGCAGCAGGGCGAGCATCCATGAACGACCAGTTCTGGCCATTCGCGGAGTGCTGGGACGGCTGGCGCGGCGTACGCATCGGCTCTCCCGTCGTCGTCATGTGGCATATGCAAGGTGCCGAGGGACGACGTTGGCCCTCTGCGTGATCGCAAAATTTCGTGCAGGTTACATGATGGAGTGGTTCTCGGAAAGCAAGATAATCCGTTCCAGCATGCGGACACCGACGGTTCACGGCGGGGGTACCGCGCCGACGGTGGAAGCTATGGGGGGCCTGCGCGGAACGACCGGGTGAGATCGATGCCCGACGGGCCCGATGGCGGGAACAGGCGCCTTCGCCCGTCCCGCTGGGGGTGCGCACGAGCGTCGTTGCCCGCAGCGCTTACGGCTCATGCCCCGTGGTTGCGCGTTCGAAACCAACGAGTAACGGCTACTTATACGCCTCAACGTATAAGTTCGAGCCGACCTATCCTACGGCCGTTCCGAACAGGGTGCCCAGGGCGTACGTCACACCGGCCGCCGCACCTCCCAGGAACAGCTGCCGCAGCCCGCTGTACCACCAGGTGCGGGCCGTCACCCTGGCCACCACCGCACCGCACAGGAACAGCCCCAGCAGCGCCAGCAGCACGGCGGGCCACAGGGTGCTCGCACCCAGCAGATACGGCAGTACGGGGATCAGCGCGCCCAGCGCGAAGGAGCCGAAGCTCGACACCGCGGCCACCGTGGGCGAGGGCAGGTCGCCGGGGTCGATGCCCAGCTCCTCGCGGGCATGGATCTCCAGCGCCTGCTCGGGGTCCTTCGACAGCTGCCGGGCGACCTCCCGGGCCAGCCGCGGCTCGACGCCTCTCGCCTCGTAGAGCGAGGCCAGCTCGGCCTCCTCGTCCTTCGGGTGCTTGCGCAGCTCGCGCCGCTCCACGTTCAGCTCCGCCTCGACGAGCTCACGCTGCGAGGCCACCGAGGTGTACTCGCCGGCGGCCATGGAGAACGCGCCGGCGGCCAGACCCGCGAGTCCGCTGAGGACCACGGTGTTCTGGCTCACGGCCCCGCCCGCGACACCGGTCATCAGAGCCAGGTTGGAGACGAGGCCGTCCATCGCGCCGAACACCGCGGGACGCAGCCAGCCGCCGTTCACGTCCCGGTGCGTGTGGTTGTCCCGGTGCGCCTCGTGCAGCGTCGCCTCGGTCTCGATGATGGCCATGAAAGATCCCCGATTCCCTTGCTTCAACGGCTTCTTTGGACAAGTTCCAGATTTTTACAACACCCAAAGTACGCCGTGAATTCCGGCGCCGCCAGCAAGGAAAGGCTGGGCTTACCTGCGGTTTTACCCATTCCCGCTCACTTGATCACGGCCCTGCGCAGATGTCGACCGGGTGATGCTGAGGCTCCTGAGGCTCGGGCCGCTCGCCGGAGTGGGACACATCCCCCATGGCATCGATCGCCTGCATCCCCTCCGTCCCGGCGCCCGGGGACGCCGCCGCGCTCCGCGAACGGGCACGGGGCGCACTGCTGGGCCTGGCCGTCGGAGACGCCCTCGGCGCCCCCGCCGAGAACATGAAGCCCTCCGAGATCCGCGCCCGGTGGGGCCGTATCACCGGCTACGTCACTGATAACCCGTCCGGCACGGACGACACCGAGTACGCGATCTTCTCCGGTCTCCTCCTCGCCCGGCACGGCTCCGCACTCACCCCGGCGCATGTCGAGGCGGCCTGGCACGAGTGGATCGCCGACCGCGACGAGGGCCCCTTCCGGGGCGCCGGCTTCAGCGAACGCGGCACGCTGGAGAACCTGCGCAGGGGCCTGGCCGCCCCGATCTCCGCCCAGCACCGGCACGCCTGGAGCGACGGCCTGGCCATGCGCGCGGCCCCCTTCGGGGTGTTCGCGGCGGGCCGCCCGGCGGAAGCGGCCCGTCTGGTCGCCATCGACGGCTCGGTGAGCCACGACGGCGAGGGCATCTACGGCGGCCAGGCGGTGGCGGCGGGTGTGGCGGCGGCGATGGCGGGCGCCCCGGCGATCGCGGTCGTGGCCGCCGCCCTCGCGGTCGTGCCCGACGACTCGTGGACGGCCCGCAGTCTGCGCCGCGCGGTCGCGGTGGCCCACCGCGGCGAACGGGCGGTCCGCTCCGCGGTCGTCATCGGCGGCTACCCCTGGACCGACCTGGCCCCCGAGGCGGTCGCCCTCGCCTTCGGCGCGTACGCGGCGGCCGACGGCGACTTCGAGCAGTCCGTCCTGACCGCAGTGAACATGGGCCGCGACGCGGACACGACGGCGGCGGTGGCCGGGGCCCTGGCGGGCGCGACACGGGGAGTCTCGGCGATCCCGGAGGCCTGGACCACCCCCATCGGCCCGGTCCGCGGCCGCTGCCTCCCGGCGATGGCGGGCTACCACGTACGGGACGTGGCGGACCTGCTGACAGCGGACAGCGAGACGGAGGTACGAGCATGACCCCCCTGACACCGTCGGCCGCGGACGGCGAGAAGCACTCACAGGGGCCACCCGCAGCCGCCGACGGCGACAGCGCCCCACGGGAGACCAGGACCGCTCGGGTGACAGTTACGGGCGGTGCGCGGGTGGGAGACAAAGGGGCCGAAGGCGAAGCCGAGGCCACAAGAAGAGCCGAAGGCCTCCTGCTCGGACTCGCCGCCGGAGACGCCGCCGGCTGGCCCGCCGCCCGCCACAGAGCCGCCCGCATGCCCGACTGGACCCGCCGCCTCACCCGCGAACTGGACACCTTCGCCGAACACAACGCGACGACCACCCTCCCCGTCCCCATCGCCCTGAACCAACCCCCCGAACCCCTCCGCCTCGGCCCCTCCGACGACGCCGAATGGGCGGCCTTCGCCGCCGAAGCCCTCCTGCGCGCCGGCGACGACACCGTCCTGAACGACCTCAGCCGGGAACGCCGCACCCGCGCCGCGATCGACCTCACCTGGAACGCCATCGCCAGCGAGGTCGCCGCCGCGGCGGACCGCGCCCCCGAGATCGAGTCCGCCGTCCTCCCCCTGCGCGCCCGCATCTCCGTCCGCGCCGGCCTCGGCAACCTCGCCACCGGCCTGCGACCGCCCGCCACCGGCCACGACAACCCGCACTACTTCGACGACGCGGCCTGCGTACGCGCCTGCGTCCTGGCCATGGCCCACCCGGGCGACCCCGGCCGCGCCGCCGCACTCGCCGAGTTCGACGCCCGCTACACCCAGGACGGCGACGGCGTGCACGGCGCCCGCGCGATGGCGGCGGCCCTCGCCCTCGCCCTGGCCGGGGCGAACGTCGACGCCTGCGTCACGGCGGCCCTGGCCGAACTCCCCGAGGAGACGGAGATCGGCCGCAACGCCCGGCACGCCCTGCGTCTCGCCGCCGCCGCGGACAGCGCCTTCGCCCTGGTCCCGCCCCTGGAACACCAGATCGTCGACCACGTCTACAGCTACGGCATCGCCGCCGCCGAAACGGTCCCGGTCGCCCTCGCCCTGGCCACCGCCGCCCGCGGCCGTATCGCGGAGGCGGTCCCGGCGGCGGCCTGTCTGTCCCGGGTCGCGGACTCCGCCCCGGCCCTGGCGGGCGCCCTCACCGGCGCGCTGGGCGGCGGCGCCTCGATCCCGGCCTCCTGGCGGGAGACCTGCCGCACGCTCTCCGGCTGCGCCCTGCCCCGTCTCACCGGCACCGACCTCGTAGAACTCGCCGAACTCCTCGAAGCCGTACAACCGGCCCGCCCAGGTGGATGATGCGGCCATGCACCCCGAACCACACCAAAACACCCCACTGGACGAGCGGATCACCGGTGCCCTGACCGGGGCCGCCGTCGGCGACGCCCTGGGCGGCCCCGTCGAGGGGTACGCGCCCGAGCAGATCCTCGAACGCCACGGCGGCCGCGTCCACGGCGTCGTCGGCCCCTGGCACGGCGACGCCTGGCGCACGGCCCGCCCCCTCGCCCCGTACCACAAGGGGGACGGCCACGTCACCGACGACACCTTGATGACCCACGCCCTGGTCCGCGTCTACGCCCGGGTCCGCGACCACCTGGACGCCTACGCGGTCGCCGACCACCTCGTCCCCGACCTGATGACCGAGCCGCGCTGGATCCCGGAACTGGAGACCGAGGCCCTCCCCCTCCAACGGATCTTCCTGGCGGAGAAATGGCTGGTGACGAAGCTCCACTACGGCCATGCCGACCCGCGCGAGGCCGGCACCGGCAACATCGTCAACTGCGGCGCGGCGATGTACATGGCCCCGGTCGGCCTGGTCAACGCGGCCGACCCGGCGGCGGCGTACGCCGAGGCACTCGACATCGCCGGCGCGCACCAGTCGTCGTACGGCCGTGAGGCGGCGGGCGTCCTGGCCGCGGCGGTGGCGGCGGCGTGCACACCCGGGGCGACCCCGGACTCGATCGTCTCGACGTGCCTCTCCCTCGCCAAGGACGGCACCCGCACCGCCATCGAGCGGGTCTGCGAGGCGGCCTCCAGGTATACGGACTTCGAATCGGCGCTGCGGCCCCTGCGCGAGGCGGTGGCCCCCTACGACACGGTGGGCCCCGACTACCGGTCTCCCTCCCTCGGCGCCCGCCGCCCTTCCCGCCTGCATTCGATCGAGGAACTCCCCGTAGCCCTGGGCATGCTGCTCGTGGCCCGGGGCGACTACCGCCACGCGGTCCTCGGCGCGGTGAACTACGGCCGCGACTGCGACTCCATCGCCACGATGGCAGGGGCCATGGCAGGCGCCCTCGGCTCGCCGGTCCCCGAGGACTGGTCCAAGACGGTCGCGGAGGCCAGCCGCCTGGACCTGTGGGAACCGGCCACGACCCTCACGGCCGTGACCCGCGAGATCTTCGCCCGGGACGTGTCCCGCCGCCGCACCCACGAACAGGCCTTCGCGTCGCTCGGAGGCCCGGCGTGCTCCGACTGACCTGGGTCCAGCCGGAGGACCTGATCGGCCACGAACTCCGCCAGGCGTCCCAGGACGGCCGTGAGCCGAAGGCGATCGCGGCCCGCTGGCGAGCGGCAGGCGGCCCGGAGGCCCCTCTCACAGCAGGCGCGTCCCCGACCCCCGCGTCCCGCTACCTCCGCCAGTTGGCAGAAGACCTCCTGGACGAACTGGCGGACCTGCCGAGCACCTTGTCCGACGACGAACCAACGGACCTGGAGGAGATCAGGCTCCTGTGCCCGGACTGGCCAGAGCCTGCGGGCGGTCGCGCCGCCACCACGCCGCAGCACCTCGAAGCCGCCTGGCTGGGCCGAGCCGTCGGCTGCCTGCTCGGCAAACCAGTGGAGAAACTCCCCCTCGAAGCCATCCGCCAACTGGCCCGATCCACCGGCAACTGGCCCCTCACCACCTACTTCACAGCCAAGGGCGCCCCCGAAGACCTCCTCCGGAAGCACCCCTGGAACCGCCGCTCGGCGACCACCTCCCTCGCCGAGAACATCGACGGCATGCCCGAGGACGACGACCTCAACTACCCCCTCCTCAACCTCCTCGTCCTCCAACGCCACGGCAGCGCCTTCACCACCACGGACGTGGCCCGCACCTGGCTCGACGAACTCCCCGCCGGCCGCGCCTTCACCGCCGAGCGCATCGCCTACCGCAACCTCCTCTCCGGCCTGGAGCCCCCGCACACCGCGCGCCACCGCAACCCGTTCCGCGAATGGATCGGCGCCCTGATCCGCGCCGACGTCCACGGCTGGACCCACCCCGGCGACCCGGCCGCAGCCGCCGAACGGGCCCACCGCGACGCCACGCTCACCCACACCGCCAACGGCGTCTACGCGGCGATGTTCGCGGCGGCCACCCTCGCGACCGCCGCGACCGGCGAACACGACATCCACGCCTGCCTGCGCACCGGCCTCACCGTCGTCCCCCCACGCTCCCGCCTCGCCCGAGCCGTCCGCCACGCCGTCCGACTGGCCCGGGAGCACGGCGACTTCGACACGGTCGTCGACGCGCTCCACGCCACCCACGCCGGCACCCACCACTGGGTCCACGCCGTCCCCAACACCGCCCTGATCGCCGCCGCCCTCACCCACGCGAACGGCGACTTCTCCGGCTCCGTCTGCCGTGCCGTGAGCGGCGGCTGGGACACCGACTCCAACGGCGCGACGGCCGGCAGCGTCGCCGGTCTGCTGGCCGGACACCCCGCGGCACTCCCCGACCGCTGGACGGCTCCCCTGAAGAACCGTCTCTCCACCTCCGTCGGCGACTTCGACGGCATCGGCTTCGACGCTCTCGCCCACCTCACGCACCGGGAGACCCACCGCCCATGACCGCTGCCACGACCGCGCCCATGACCGCTCCCCTCACCGGCCTCCGCGTCCTCGACCTCGCCACCCTCTTCGCCGGCCCGCTCGCCGCCACCCTGCTCGGTGACTTCGGCGCCGAGGTCGTCAAGGTCGAGCACCCGTCGAAACCCGACCCCTCCCGCGGCCACGGCCCGTCGAAGGACGGCGTCGGCCTGTGGTGGAAGACGCTCGGCCGCAACAAGCGCACCGTCACCCTGGACCTGTCCAAGCCCGGCGGCCGCACCACCCTCCTGCGCCTCGCCGCCACCGCCGACGTCGTCATCGAGAACTTCCGCCCCGGCACCCTGGAGAAGTGGGACCTGGGCTGGCCGGAGCTGTCGGCCGCCAACCCACGCCTGGTCCTGGCCCGCGTCACCGCCTTCGGCCAGTTCGGCCCCTACGCGCACCGCCCCGGCTTCGGCACCCTCGCCGAGGCGATGAGCGGCTTCGCCGCGATCACCGGCGAACCGGACGCACCCCCGACCCTCCCGCCGTTCGGCCTGGCCGACTCCATCGCGGGCCTGACGACGGCGTACGCGGTGATGACCGCGCTGGCGGCACGCGAGCGCACCGGCGAGGGCCAGGTCGTCGACATGGCCCTGATCGAACCGATCCTGGCCGCCCTCGGCCCCCAGCCCCTCTGGTACGACCAGCTCGGCCACGTCCAGCCCCGCACCGGCAACCGCTCCCCCAACAACGCCCCGCGCGGCGTCTACCGCACGGCGGACGGCACCTGGGTCGCCGTCTCGACGTCGGCCCAGTCGGTCGCGGAGCGCGTGATGCACCTGGTGGGCCGCCCGGAGCTGATCGACGAGCCGTGGTTCGCCACGGGCGCCGACCGCGCCCGCCACGCCGACCTCCTCGACGAGGCGGTCGGCTCCTGGATCGCCGCGCGCACCCGCACGGACGTCCTGGCGGCCTTCGAGAAGGCGGAGGCGGCGGTGGCCCCGGTCCAGGACATCCGGGACGTGATGGCGGACCCGCAGTACCAGGCCCTGAACACCATCACCACGGTCGACGACCCGGAACTGGGCCCCCTGCGCATGCAGAACGTCCTCTTCCGCCTCTCCGCCACGCCCGGCGCGATCCGCTGGGCCGGCCGCCCGCACGGCGCCGACACGAACGAGGTCCTCACCGAGCTGGGCCTCACCCCGGCCGACCTCACGGCGCTGCGCGCGGAGGGCGCCCTGTGACGGCGGCGTACCCGCTCACCTGGCTCTACGCCCCGGGCGACCGCCCGCACGTGGTGGCGAAGGCCCTCACCTCCGGCGCCGACATCGTCGTCGTCGACCTGGAGGACGCGGTCGCCCCGGACCGCAAGGCCTACGCCCGCGCCGCCACCGCCGACCTGCTCGGCAGCCTGCCGCCGGTCCCGGTCCACGTCCGCGTCAACGCCCTGGACACCCCTTGGGCCGCGCCGGACATCGCGGCCGTGGCCCGCGCTCCCGGCCTCTGCGCCCTGCGGCTCCCCAAGATCACCTCACCCGCCGAGGTCGTCCGGACCGCCGAGCGCGCAGTCCCCCCGGGGCTGCCCCTGTACGCCCTGCTGGAGACGGCCCTCGGCGTGGAACAGGCGTACGCCGTCGCCGGCGCCCACCCGTCGCTGCGGGGCATCGCGCTCGGGGAGGCGGACCTGCGGGCCGACCTGGGCGTACGGGACGACGCGAGTCTCGACTGGTCCCGCTCCCGGGTGATCGTGGCCGCCCGGGCGGCGGGCCTGTCCCCGCCCGCGCAGTCGGTCCACCCGGACATCCGCGACCTGGAGGGGCTGTGGGACTCCTGCGCCCACGGCCGCGCCCTGGGCTTCCTGGGCCGCGCCGCGATCCACCCCCGTCAGCTGCCGGTCATCGAACGCGCCTATCTGCCCACCGAGGAGGAGATCGAACAGGCGGAGACGATCCTCAAGGCGGCGGCGACACAGCAGGGCGCCCAGGCTCTCGCGGACGGCTGCTTCGTCGACGCGGCGGTGGTGACGGCGGCCCAGCGCACACTGTCCCTGGCCCGCCGCCGCTGAGACACACCGAGGGCGCCCGGACATGTCTCCGGGCGCCCTCGGTCACACGTACAGGTACGGCGGACGGTCAGGTCTTCTTGGCCGACCCGGCGCCGTCCTTGGCCCCGTCGTCCTTGGCCTCGTCGGCGTCCTTGCCGGCGTCGGCGGCGGCCTTCTCGCCCCCGTCGGCTTCACCGCCGGAGGTCTCCGCGCCGGGCTCCACGACCTCTTCCCGGCCGGGGCTCTTCTTCGCCGAGATCACCAGGTAGGCGACCGCGAGCAGGAACACCAGGATCGCGGTCCACACGTTCAGCCGGAGACCCAGGATGTGGTGGGCGTCGTCGACGCGCATGTATTCGATCCACCCGCGCCCCGCGCAGTACGCGGCGACGTACAGCGCGAACGCCCGCCCGTGGCCGAGCCGGAAGCGGCGGTCGGCCCAGATGACCAGGACCGCGACACCGATGCACCACAGCGACTCGTACAGGAACGTCGGGTGGTAGGTGCCCGGCACCCGCCCGTCCGACGAGGACGTGATCTCCAGGGCCCACGGCAGATCGGTCGGCTTGCCGTACAGCTCCTGGTTGAACCAGTTGCCCCAGCGGCCGATGGCCTGGGCGAGGGCGATGCCCGGGGCGACGGCGTCGGCGTAGGCCGGCATCGGGATGCCCCGGCGGCGGCAGCCGATCCACGCGCCCAGCGCGCCCAGCGCGATCGCGCCCCAGATGCCGAGACCGCCCTCCCAGATCTTGAAGGCGTCCACCCAGTCACGGCCCTCGCTGAAGTACAGCTCGTAGTCCGTGATCACGTGGTAGAGCCGGCCGCCGACCAGGCCGAAGGGCACGGCCCAGACCGCGATGTCGGCCACCGTGCCGGCCCGCCCGCCCCGGGCGACCCAGCGCTTGTTGCCGAGCCAGACGGCAACGAAGACGCCGATGATGATGCAGAACGCGTAGCCGCGCAGCGGAATGGGGCCGAGGTACAGCACCCCGCGCGACGGGCTGGGAATGAAGGCAAGTTCCATGGCAAGGTCGACGCTACCCTGCCGCACCGGGCCCACGGCAGGCAGCCCGGCTACGGGTCCATAACGGGGGCGTGGGAAAGGCCTTCAGCCCTTGTTCGCGTCCAGCACCATCTTCTTCAGCTTCGCCGGGGTCATCGCCCGGTCCTGGTAGATGTTCTCGCCCTTGAACAGCACGGTCGGCGTGCCCGAGAAGCCGCCCTTGTTGAAGGCCTGATGCGACTTGGCGACCCAGCCGTTGTGCGTGCCGTTCTGCACGCACTTGCGGAAGGCGGGGGTGTCCAGGCCGTCGACCTTGCCGGCCAGTTCGATCAGCTTGTCGTTGTCGGCGTAGGTGTCTTCGACCTCGGGGGGCTGGTTGTCGAAGAGCACGTCGTGGTACGCGGGGTACTTCCCGGCGTCCTGGGCGCAGGCCGCGGCGTTGGCCGCGTTGCGGGAGCCGGTGCCGCCCATGTTGCCGTCGATGAGGGTGACCAGGTGGTAGTCCACCTTCAGCTCGCCGGCCTTGGTCAGCTCGTGGATCACCGGCCGGTACGTCGTCTCGAAGGACTTGCAGGCCGGGCAGCGGAAGTCCTCCCACACCGTGAGCGTGGACTTGGCGCCGTCCTTGCCGACGGGGATGGCGAGGCCGTCCTTGCCCTGCGCTCCCGAGGGGGCCACGACCGGGCCCGACGCCTCGCTGTCGTCCTCCTTGCCGGCGTTGGCGGCGACGACGCCGATCACCGCCGCGAGACCCAGGACGGCGACGACGGCCCCGCCCACGATCAGCGCGCGCCGGCGCTTGTCCGCGGACTTCTGCTTCTCACGCTCGACCGCCAGCTTCTCCCGGGCGGTGCGCTTTCCCTCACGGTTCTTCTCGCTCACACCCCGGAAACGAACCGGGGAGGCGCACCGCGCCTCCCCGGCCCCAGGTCCACCCGTACGAGGGACCGGTATGACTTCCCGGCTTCTTACGCCTGCCGGCGCACGCCCTTCGCGAGGTCGCCGGCGAGCGCGCGGACGGCCTCGACACCGGCCGCGTCGTCCGGCGCGTCCAGCATGGCCTTGACGAACGCCGAGCCGACGATCACGCCGTCGGCGAAGCGGGCGACCTCGGCGGCCTGGGTGGCGTTGGAGACGCCGAGCCCCACACAGACCGGCAGGCCGGTGCCGGTGGCGCGGGTGCGTTCCACCAGGTTCTCGGCCTGCGAGCTGACGGTCGCGCGGGTGCCGGTGACGCCCATGAGGGAGGCGGCGTAGACGAAGCCGCTGCCCGCGGCGGTGATGTCCGCGAGCCGCTCGTCCTTGCTGCTGGGGGCGACGACGAAGACCGTGGCGAGGCCGTGCTTCTCCGCGTGCTCCCTCCACAGCGCCGACTCCTGCACGGGCAGGTCGGGCAGGATGCACCCGGCGCCGCCCGCCTCGGCGAGTTCGGCGGTGAACCGCTCGACGCCGTAGCGGTCGATGGGGTTCCAGTACGTCATGACCAGGATGGGCTTGCCGGTGGCGCGGTGGGCCTCGCGGACCGTGCGCATCACGTCGGCGATCTTCACGCCGCCGCGCAGCGCGATGTCGTCGGCGGTCTGGATGACGGGGCCGTCGAGGACGGGGTCGCTGTGCGGCAGGCCCACCTCGACGATGTCGGCGCCGCCGTCGACGACGGCCTTGATGGCCTCGATGCCGCCGTCCACGGTCGGGAACCCGGCCGGGAGGTAGGCGATGAGGGCGGACCGGCCCTCGGACTTCGCCGCTGCGAGGGTGTCGCTCAACAGCTCGATGTTGCCGCTCACTTGGCGTCCCCCTCGATCTCGGCGGTGTCGGTGTCCGCGTCGGCGGCGACCTCGGCGTCGGTGTCGTAGAGGCCGAAGTAGCGGGCGGCGGTGTCCATGTCCTTGTCGCCGCGGCCGGACAGGTTGACCACGATCAGCCCGTCCTTGCCCAGTTCCCTGCCGACCTCCAGGGCGCCGGCCAGCGCGTGGGCGCTCTCGATGGCCGGGATGATGCCCTCGGTGCGGGACAGCAGGCGCAGGGCCTGCATGGCCGCGTCGTCGGTGACCGCGCGGTACTCGCCGCGGCCGGAGTCCTTGAGGTAGGAGTGCTCGGGGCCGATGCCCGGGTAGTCCAGGCCTGCCGAGATCGAGTAGGGCTCGGTGATCTGGCCCTCCTCGTCCTGGAGGACGTACGAGCGCGAGCCGTGCAGGATGCCGGGCTCGCCGGCGGTCAGGGTGGCCGCGTGCTCGCCGGTCTCGACGCCGTGGCCCGCCGGCTCGCAGCCGATGAGGCGTACGTCCGTGTCCGGGATGAAGGCGTGGAAGAGACCGATGGCGTTGGAGCCGCCGCCGACACAGGCGACGGCCGCGTCGGGGAGGCGTCCGGCGCGCTCCAGGAGCTGGCGGCGGGCCTCGACGCCGATGACCCGGTGGAAGTCGCGGACCATGGCCGGGAAGGGGTGCGGGCCGGCGACCGTACCGAAGAGGTAGTGCGTGTGGTCGACGTTGGCGACCCAGTCGCGGAAGGCCTCGTTGATGGCGTCCTTCAGCGTGCGGCTGCCGGACTTCACGGCGATGACCTCGGCGCCGAGCATGCGCATGCGGGCGACGTTGAGGGCCTGGCGCTGGGTGTCGATCTCGCCCATGTAGATCGTGCACTCGAGGCCGAAGAGCGCGCAGGCGGTGGCGGTGGCGACGCCGTGCTGGCCGGCGCCCGTCTCGGCGATGACGCGGGTCTTGCCCATGCGCTTGGTGAGCAGGGCCTGGCCGAGGACATTGTTGATCTTGTGGGAGCCGGTGTGGTTGAGGTCTTCCCGCTTCAGGAAGATCCGGGCGCCGCCCGCTTCCGCGGCGAAGCGGGGGACCTCCGTGAGCGCCGAGGGGCGGCCGGTGTAGTTGACCAGGAGGTCGTCGAGTTCCCTGGCGAACTCCGGGTCGTGCTTGGCCTTGTCGTATTCGACGGCTACTTCGTCGACTGCGGCGACGAGGGCTTCGGGGATGAACTTGCCGCCGAAGGCCCCGAAGTAGCCTTCGGGGCTGGGGGTTTGACCCTCCGGGTCGGGGATGAAGAACTGACTGGGCATGCGTGTACCTCACGGTGAGTGTGTGTGGAATGCACTAGTCGCCGTGGGGGCAAGGGTTGTCAGTCGACTGCGGGACCGCTGTGGCCGTTCGCGCAGTTCCCCGCGCCCCCAAAAGCAAAAGAGGGGCGCTGCCATCGCATGCCGTTGACCTGCCCGGGCTCATCACCGATGACGTAGCGGACCCGGCGGCCGTGGACCCGGCGGGCCGGGGCTCGGCAGCCGCGGGGGCGGCAGCCGCGCGCGAGGCGGGCGTACCGGTCCACGGTCGTCATGGTGAGAGTCATCGGGGCAAGCCTAGCGGGAGGTCAGCCCCGGCCGTGCCGGAGTGCGGGGTGTTCGCCCGCCGCCACCAGGTCGGAGACCGCCGTCCTGGGGTCCTTGCCGGTGACGAGGGACTCGCCGACCAGTACCGCGTCGGCGCCGGCGTTGGCGTAGGCGATGAGGTCGTGCGGGCCGCGGACGCCGGACTCGGCGATCTTGATGATGTGGTCGGGGATCTCGGGTGCCAGGCGCTCGAAGGTGCCGCGGTCGACCTCGAGGGTCTTGAGGTTGCGCGCGTTGACGCCGATCACACGGGCTCCGGCGTCGACCGCCCGCTCGACCTCGTCCTCGTCGTGCACCTCGACGAGCGGGGTGAGCCCGATGGACTCGGCGCGCTCGATGAGGGACTCCAGGGCGGGCTGGTCGAGGGCCGCGACGATCAGCAGGACGACGTCGGCGCCGTAGGCCCGGGCCTCCCAGAGCTGGTACGACGTGACGACGAAGTCCTTGCGCAGGACCGGGATGTCGACACGGGCGCGGACCGCCTCGAGGTCGGCGAGCGAGCCTCCGAAGCGCCGCTGTTCCGTGAGCACCGAGATGACGGCAGCGCCGCCCGCCTCGTAGTCCGCGGCGAGCCCGGCCGGGTCGGCGATCGCGGCCAGCGCGCCCTTGGACGGGCTGGAGCGCTTGACCTCGCAGATGACCTTGACGCCGTCGCCGCGGAGTGCCGCCGCGCCGTCCTTGGCCGCGGGAGCCTTCGCCGCGCGCTCCTTGAGCTCGTCGAGGCTGACGCGCGCCTGCCGCTCCGCGAGGTCGGCACGGACTCCGTCGATGATCTCGTCGAGCACACTCACGCGAGCGGCCCCCTTCCAGACGGTTGACAGTTCCAGCGACCAGTCGAAAACCGATGGTCACTGCGATGGTATCCGCAGCGGGGCGTAGGCCTCACATCCGGTTGACGCCGGTCCCACTACCTGGACGTCTGCCCGTTGATCAAGGGTGGAGCCAGCCACCGAAGGGCAGGTTCCGGACAACCGTGAAGACCAGCAGCAACGCGCCGAGGCTCCACACCTGCGCCGGCCGGGGATCGATCCGCAGCGGGCGCCCGCGGACCGCTTGGACCACCCATACGGTCCACAGTACGGCGAAGCCCAGATAGCCGAGGACGGCGAGCGCGTTGTCCTGGAACGCCGCCGCGACGTCGCCGTGGGCGAAGGCGTGCGCGCTGCGCAGTCCGCCGCAGCCGGGGCAGTACAGGCCGGTGTAGCGCAGCAGGGGGCAGACGGGGTAGTGGCCGGGTTCGTTGGGGTCCACCGTGCCCACGTAGGCGAAGGCGGCGGCGACGGCCGCCAGCACCCCGGCGGGGACGGCCAGGCGGCTCGGGACGCTGCGCGTCACCCTTCGGCTGTCGGCGTTCACGGTTGCATTGTGCCCCGCACGCGCGTGAGGGGCGGTCCCGGCATCCGAGTGCCGGCCGCCCCTCACGCGACTACGCGGTGTGTTCCGGGGGTCAGCCCTCGGCGCGCGCCGGCTCGCGGTCGCCGGTCATGGCGTGCGGCTGGTGCAGGTCCTTGGGCTGGCCCATGCCCATCGCCCGCATGGCCGCGCCGACGACACCGCCGAGCAGCACGACCACCATGCCCGCCCAGAAGCCCAGCGGCTGGTCCAACACCATGAACGCGCCCGCGATGCAGAAACCGATGAAGGCGATCGTGACACCGGTCCAGGCGGCCGGGGTGTGACCGTGGCTGCTGCCCGCCATTGCTTGCTCCTCGTTGCTGTGTGCGTGTCTGAGCAGGACGCTCGCGCCCATTGTCCCGCACGTGCGCGCGTCCGGTGAGCGGGGGTACTCCCTCCGCTTCTCGTGCCGCGCGCAACCGTGCGGTTCACGCCCCGGTCGGGTCCTCGCCCCGGTCGAGTGCCTTCCACAGGTCCTCGGGCCGGTCGGGGTCGACGGCGGGGGCCTTGCGGCGCGGCCGGGGTGTGCCGTCCCGCTCGTAGCGGCCGGACATCGCGGGCCACAGCCGGCCGTAGCGCAGGGCGAGCAGTCCGGCCAGCAGCAGCAGGACGCCGCCGACGGCCGCGACGTAGGGCCAGGCGGTGTGGCTGAGGGCCGTCACGGTGGCGGAGGTGTCGCCGGAGGCCTCGGCGGCCTTCTCGTCGAGTGCGGAGCTGTCGGAGGCGCCGAGCAGGGCGGCGGCGACGGTGCCCGCGCCGGAGAGTGCCAGCAGGGCGGCCACGACGACGCGGCCGCTCCGGCGGACGGCGAAGACGGCGACGAGCGCGGCGAGGCCCACTACGGCGAGCGCGGCGGGGACGCCCGTGACGTCGCTGCCCGTGGCGGTCAGGGGGAAGGCGCCTCCGGCCACTGTCGCGGTGCCCTCCGACCAGCTCTGCCGGGTGGCGAGCAGCGCCACGGCAGCGCCGAGCGCGCCGCACAGCAGGGCGACGGCGAGGCTCAGGCGGCCGGCCCGGGCGGATCCGGGGGCTTGGGAACGTGGGTGCGGTACAGCAGTCACGTACCCCACTATCGCCTGAACCCCGGGCGAACCGTCACCCGGGGTTCATCTCAGGCCTTTCCCAGCCGGTTCGCCGTGTGGACGGCCCGCAGGACCGCCGCCGCCTTGTTGCGGCACTCGGTGTCCTCGGCGACCGGGTCGGAGTCGGCGACGATGCCCGCGCCCGCCTGGACGTAGGCGGTGCCGTCGCGCAGCAGGGCCGTGCGGATGGCGATGGCGGTGTCGGAGTCGCCCGCGAAGTCGAGATAGCCGACGCAGCCGCCGTACAGCCCGCGCCGGGACGGTTCGAGTTCGTCGATGATCTGCATGGCGCGGGGCTTCGGGGCGCCGGAGAGGGTGCCGGCCGGGAAGCAGGCGGTGAGGACGTCGAAGGCCGTGCGGCCCGGGGCGACGCGGCCCGTCACCGTCGAGACGATGTGCATGACGTGCGAGTACTTCTCGATGGACATGAAGTCGACGACCTCGACCGAGCCGGGATCGCAGACCCGCCCCAGGTCGTTGCGGCCCAGGTCGACGAGCATCAGGTGCTCGGCGCGCTCCTTGGGGTCGGCGAGGAGTTCGTCGGCGAGGGCCTGGTCCTCCTGCGGGGTGGCGCCGCGCCAGCGGGTGCCGGCGATGGGGTGGACCATGGCCCGCCCGTCCTCGACCTTGACCAGGGCCTCGGGGGACGAGCCGGCGACGTCGAACCCGTCGAAGCGGAACAGGTACATGTAGGGCGACGGGTTGGTGGCCCGCAGGACCCGGTAGACGTCCAGCGCGCTCGCCGTGCAGGGCGTCTCGAAGCGCTGGGAGGGCACCACCTGGAAGGCCTCGCCGGCCCGGATGCGCTCCTTGATGTCCTCGACGGCCTCCTGGAAGTCGGGGCCGCCCCAGAGCGCGGAGTACTCGGGGAGTTCGGAGGGCGGCAGGACGGCCGGGGGCTGGGCCACCGCGCGCGAGAGGTCCGCCTCCATGGCGTCCAGACGGGCGATCGCGTCCGCGTACGCCTCGTCGACGCCGGTGTCGAGGTCGTTGTGGTTGATCGCGTTGGCGATCAGCAGGACCGAGCCCTCCCAGTGGTCCATGACGGCGAGGTCGCTGGTGAGGAGCATGGTCAGCTCGGGCAGCTTCAGGTCGTCGCGCTCGCCGGGGCCGATCTTCTCCAGGCGGCGGACGATGTCGTAGCCGAGATAGCCCACCATGCCGCCGGTGAAGGGCGGCATGCCCTCCTGGTGCGGGGTGTGCAGGGCCTCGATGGTGGCGCGCAGGGCGGCGAGCGGGTCGCCGTCGGTGGGGACGCCGACGGGCGGGGTGCCGAGCCAGTGCGCCTGTCCGTCACGGGTGGTCAGCGTGGCGGCGCTGCGGACTCCGACGAACGAGTACCGGGACCAGGAGCGGCCGTTCTCGGCGGACTCCAGCAGGAAGGTGCCGGGGCGCTCGGCGGCGAGCTTGCGGTAGAGCGCGACCGGGGTGTCGCCGTCGGCGAGGAGCTTGCGGGTGACCGGGATGACCCGCCGGTCGGTGGCGAGCTTGCGGAACGTCTCGAGGTCCATGGCGGCTGACCCTACTGATCCGCGGCGGCGGGGTCCGAACCGCCGTCCTTGATCAGCACGTCCTCGTCGAAGCACGTGCGGGCTCCGGTGTGGCAGGCGGCGCCGACCTGGTCGACCTTGACGAGCACGGTGTCGGCGTCGCAGTCCAGGGCGACGGACCTGACCCACTGGAAGTGGCCGGAGGTGTCGCCCTTGACCCAGTACTCCCGGCGGCTGCGGGACCAGTACGTGCAGCGGCCGGTGGTCAGGGTGCGATGCAGTGCCTCGTCGTCCATCCAGCCGAGCATCAGCACCTCTCCGGTGTCGTACTGCTGGGCGATGGCGGGCAGGAGGCCGTCGGCGCTGCGCTTGAGGCGCGCGGCGATCTCCGGGTCGAGGCGGCTGGGCCGGGGGGTGGTACTGGTCATGCCGTCCATTGTGCCGCGCGCCACTGACAGGCCTCGTGGAGTGTCCACTGTCCGGACCAGGTGCGCGGTCGTAGGCTGGCCGCATGTCGACCCATGCCAAGCGTGAACGACTTCTCCTCGCCGATCTGTTGGAGACCGCGGGCCCGGACGCGCCCACCCTGTGCGAGGGCTGGACGACCCGGGACCTCGCCGCGCACGTGGTGGTGCGCGAGCGCCGCCCGGACGCCGCCGGCGGGATACTGATCAAGCAGCTCGCGTCGCGCCTGGACCGGATGATGGCCGAGTACACCGGCAAGCCGTACGAGGAGCTGATCCAGCTGATCCGTACGGGCCCGCCGCGCTTCTCGCCCTTCGCCCTGAAGCCGGTCGACGAGATGTCGAACATCGTCGAGTTCTACGTCCATACGGAGGACGTCCGGCGCGCCCAGCCCGACTGGTCGACGCGCGAGCTCGACGCGGTCTTCCAGGACGCCCTGTGGTCCCGTCTGGAGCGCACCGCCCGGCTGATGGGCCGCGGCGTCCCGACGGGCCTGGTCCTGCGCCGCCCCGACGGCCAGACGACGGTCGCCCAGCGCGGCACCCCCGTGGTCACGGTGACCGGCGAGCCGTCCGAGCTGGTCCTGTTCTCCTACGGCCGGCAGAGCGCTGCCAAGGTCGACCTGGACGGCGACGAGGACGCGATCGCGAAGCTGCACGAGACGAAGCAGCTGGGCATCTGAGGCACGGGCTCCCGGCGAAGGGGCCGGGGCGAGCGGGTCACCGCACCGGGTGACCCGCCTCCCGCAGCGTCTCCTTGACCTCGCCGATGCGCAGGTCCCCGAAGTGGAAGACCGAGGCGGCCAGCACCGCGTCCGCGCCCGACGCGACGGCCGGGGGGAAGTCGGTCAGTTTGCCGGCGCCGCCCGAGGCGATGACGGGGACGGTCACGTGCTTGCGTACGGCCCGGATCATCTCCAGGTCGTAGCCGTCCTTCGTGCCGTCCGCGTCCATCGAGTTGAGCAGGATCTCACCCGCGCCCAGCTCGGCGGCCTCGTGTGCCCACTCGACGGCGTCGATGCCGGTGCCGCGCCGGCCGCCGTGGGTGGTCACCTCGAAGGAGCCCGACTCGGTGCGGCGGGCGTCCACCGAGAGGACCAGCACCTGCCGGCCGAAGCGCTCGGCGATCTCGCGGATCAGCTCGGGACGCGCGATGGCGGCGGTGTTGACGCCCACCTTGTCCGCGCCCGCGCGCAGCAGCTTGTCCACGTCCTCGGCCGTGCGCACACCGCCGCCGACCGTGAGCGGGATGAACACCTGCTCGGCCGTGCGGCGCACCACGTCGTACGTCGTCTCGCGGTTGCCCGACGAGGCGGTGATGTCCAGGAACGTCAGCTCGTCGGCGCCCTCGGCGTCGTACACCTTGGCCATCTCGACGGGGTCGCCCGCGTCGCGCAGGTTCTGGAAGTTGACGCCCTTGACGACCCGGCCGTTGTCCACGTCCAGGCAGGGGATGACTCGGACCGCCAGGGTCATGAATCCACGGCTCCTCTATACGCTTCCACTTCGACTGACACCAGGACCCGCGAGTCGATGAAGCCCTCCACGACCAGCAGGGTCGTGACCGGGCGCACGGAGTCGAACAACTCCTTGTGGGCGCGGCCCACCGCATCGACATCACGCGAATGTGCCAGGCACATACGGGTCCGGATCACGGACTCGATGCCGAGCCCGAACTCACCGATCGCCTCGACCGCACTGGCGAAGGCCACCTTGGTCTGCTCGTACGGGTCACCGTCGCCGTACAGCACGTCGCCCTTGAAGGCGGTCGTGCCCGCCACGATGACAAGGTCACCCGCCGCCACGGCCCGTGCGAAACCGAAGGACTCTTCCCAGGGACTTCCGCTCTGCACGCGCCGTACGGCTTCGGATGTCATGACGCCACAGCCTCCAAGGCTTCTTCCAGGGTGAACGCCTTCGCGTACAGGGCCTTCCCGACGATGGCCCCCTCGACACCGGCCGGGACGAGACCCGCGATCGCGCGCAGGTCGTCCAGCGAGGAGACGCCGCCGGAGGCGACGACCGGGCGGTCGGTGGCCGCGCAGACGTTCTTCAGGAGTTCCAGGTTGGGGCCCTGGAGTGTGCCGTCCTTGGCGATGTCCGTGACGACGTACCGCGCGCAGCCCTCCTTGTCGAGGCGCGCCAGCGTCTCGTAGAGGTCGCCGCCGTCGCGGGTCCAGCCCCGGCCGCGCAGGGTGGTGCCGCGTACGTCGAGGCCGACGGCGATCTGGTCGCCGTGCTCGGCGATGACCTTGGCGACCCACTCGGGGGTCTCCAGGGCGGCCGTACCGAGGTTCACCCGGGTGCAGCCGGTGGCCAGGGCGGCGGCGAGGGTGTCGTCGTCGCGGATGCCGCCGGACAGCTCCACCTTGATGTCCATCGCCTTCGCGACCTCGGCGATCAGCTCACGGTTGTTCCCGGTGCCGAACGCGGCGTCCAGGTCCACCAGGTGCAGCCACTCGGCGCCGGATCGCTGCCAGGCGAGGGCGGCGTCCAGCGGGGAGCCGTAGGAGGTCTCCGTGCCGGACTCGCCGTGCACCAGGCGGACCGCCTGGCCGTCACGGACGTCGACGGCGGGGAGGAGTTCGAGCTTCACGGAAGACTTCGGGGACATCAGAGGGTTCCGATCCAGTTGTTCAGCAGCTGCGCTCCGGCGTCGCCGGACTTCTCGGGGTGGAACTGCGTGGCCCACAGGGCGCCGTTCTCGACGGCCGCGACGAACGGCTTGCCGTGCGTGGACCAGGTCACCTTGGGGGGTTCGAGGGCCGGGTTGTGGGTCTCCAGCGACCAGTCGTGGACGGCGTAGGAGTGCACGAAGTAGAAGCGGGCGTCCGCGTCCAGGCCGGCGAAGAGCCGCGAGCCGGGCGCGGCCTCCACGGTGTTCCAGCCCATGTGGGGCACGACGTCGGCCTGGAGCGGCTCGACCGAGCCGGGCCACTCGTCGAGGCCGTCGGTCTCCACGCCGTGCTCGATGCCGCGCGCGAAGAGGATCTGCATGCCGACACAGATGCCCATGACCGGGCGGCCGCCGGACAGCCTGCGGTCCACGATCCAGTCGCCGCGCGCCTGGAGCAGGCCCTTCATGCAGGAGGCGAAGGCGCCGACGCCGGGGACGAGCAGTCCGTCGGCGTTCATGGCCTTGTCGTAGTCACGCGTGATCTCGACGTCGGCTCCCGCGCGCGCGAGGGCACGCTCGGCGGAGCGGACGTTGCCGAAGCCGTAGTCGAAGACCACTACCTTCTTCTGCGGGGCCTTCTTCTGAGGGGCGCTCAATTCCACACCTCCAGCCGCATCACACCGGCCACGAGGCACATCGCGGCGCCGATCGACAGCAGCACGATCAGGCCCTTGGGCATCTTCTGCTTGACGAAGGAGTAGATCCCGCCCGCGAGGAACAGGCCGACGACGATCAGCAGGGTCGAGATGCCGTTCACAGGGCGCCCTTCGTGGACGGGAGGATGCCGGCCGCGCGCGGGTCACGCTCGGACGCGTAGCGCAGGGCCCGGGCCAGCGCCTTGAACTGGCACTCGACGATGTGGTGCGCGTTGCGCCCGTAGGGCACGTGCACGTGCAGCGCGATCTGGGCCTGGGCCACGAAGGACTCCAGGATGTGCCGCGTCATCGTGGTGTCGTACTCGCCGATCATCGGCGCCATCTTCTCGGGCTCGGTGTGCACGAGGTAGGGGCGGCCGGACAGGTCGACGGTGACCTGGGCGAGGGACTCGTCCAGCGGGACCGTGCAGTTGCCGAAGCGGTAGATGCCCACCTTGTCGCCGAGGGCCTGCTTGAAGGCGGCGCCGAGCGCGAGGGCGGTGTCCTCGATGGTGTGGTGCGAGTCGATGTGCAGATCGCCCTCGGTCTTCACGGTCAGGTCGAACAGACCGTGCCGGCCGAGCTGGTCGAGCATGTGGTCGTAGAAGCCGACGCCGGTGGAGATCTCCGTCTTGCCGGTGCCGTCGAGGTCTATCTCGACGAGGACCGTGGTCTCCTTGGTCGTCCGCTCCACGCGTCCGGTGCGGCTCATGAACTCTGCTCCTTCTTCAGTGCACGTACCGCGTCGAGGAACGCGTCGTTCTCTTCGGGGGTCCCGGCCGACACCCGCAGCCACCCGGGGATGCCGTTGTCCCGGACCAGAACGCCCTGGTCGAGGATCTTCTGCCAGGCCGTGTGCGAGCCGCCCTCGTCGTCGAATCGGCCGAACTGCACGAAGTTGGCGTCGGACTCGACGACCTCGTAGCCGGTCGCGCGCAGTTCGCGCACCAGCCGGTCCCGCTCGGCCTTGAGCTGCTCGACGTAGCCCAGCAGCGTTTCGGTGTGCTCCAGGGCGGCCAGGGCGGTCGCCTGGGTGACGGCCGACAGGTGGTACGGCAGCCGGACGAGCTGGACGGCGTCCACGACGGCCGGGTGCGCGGCGAGGTAGCCGAGGCGCAGGCCCGCCGCGCCGAACGCCTTCGACATCGTGCGGGAGACGACGAGGTTCGGACGGCCCTCGATCAGCGGCAGCAGCGAGTCGCCGTGGCTGAACTCGATGTACGCCTCGTCGACCACGACCATCGACGGCTTGGCCGCCTGCGCGGCCTCGTACAGCGCGAGGACGGTCTCGGGCGGGACCGCGTTGCCCGTGGGGTTGTTGGGGGTGGTGACGAAGACGACGTCGGGCCGGTGCTCGGCGATCGCCTTCTCGGCGGCCTCCAGGTCGACCGTGAAGTCCTCGTTGCGGGGACCGGAGATCCAGCCCGTGCCCGTGCCGCGCGAGATGAGCCCGTGCATCGAGTACGACGGCTCGAAGCCGATCGCCGTACGGCCCGGCCCGCCGAAGGTCTGCAGCAGCTGCTGGATGACCTCGTTGGAGCCGTTGGCGGCCCAGACGTTGGCCAGGCCGACCTGGTGGCCGGAGGTGTCCGTCAGGTACTCGGCGAGCCTGGTGCGCAGCTCGACCGCGTCCCGGTCCGGGTAGCGGTTGAGGTTCCGGGCCGCCTCACGGACCCGCTCGGCGATGCGCTCGACCAGCGGCTCGGGCAGCGGGTAGGGGTTCTCGTTGGTGTTCAGCCGTACGGGGACGTCCAGCTGGGGCGCGCCGTAGGGGGACTTGCCGCGCAGCTCGTCCCGTACGGGGAGATCGTCGATGCCTGTCACTTGCTTCCGGGTACCTTCCAGCCGAACCTCGCCTTGATCGCCGCACCGTGTGCCGGCAGGTCCTCCGCCTCCGCCAGCGTCACCACATGGTGCGCGACCTCGGCCAGCGCGTCCTGCGTGTAGTCGACGATGTGGATGCCGCGCAGGAAGGACTGGACGGACAGGCCCGAGGAGTGGCAGGCGCAGCCGCCGGTGGGCAGGACGTGGTTGGAGCCGGCCGCGTAGTCGCCGAGGGAGACGGGGGCCCAGGGGCCGATGAAGATCGCCCCGGCGTTGCGGACCCGGTCGGCCACCGCAGCGGCGTCGGCCGTCTGGATCTCCAGGTGCTCGGCGCCGTACGCGTCGACCACCCTCAGGCCCTCGTCGACACCGTCGACCAGCACGATCGCGGACTGCTTGCCGGTCAGCGCCGGGACGATCCGGTCGTCGACGTGCCGGGTGGCCGCGACCTGTGGCTCCAGCTCCTTCTCCACGGCGTCCGCCAGCTCGACGGAGTCGGTGACGAGGACGGCGGCGGCCAGCGGGTCGTGCTCGGCCTGGCTGATCAGGTCGGAGGCGACGTGCACCGGGTCGGCCGTGTCGTCGGCGAGGACCGCGATCTCGGTCGGGCCGGCCTCGGCGTCGATGCCGATCTTGCCGGTGAAGTAGCGCTTGGCGGCGGCGACCCAGATGTTGCCGGGGCCGGTGACCATGTTCGCGGGCGCGCAGGACTCGGTGCCGTAGGCGAACATCGCGACGGCCGTGGCACCGCCTGCCGCGTACACCTCGTCGACGCCGAGCAGCGCGCAGGCGGCGAGGATGGTGGGGTGCGGCAGGCCGTCGAATTCGGCCTGGGCGGGCGAGGCGAGCGCGATGGACTCGACGCCTGCCTCCTGCGCGGGCACCACGTTCATGATCACGGAGGACGGGTACACCGAGCGGCCGCCGGGCGCGTACAGCCCGACCCGGTCGACCGGCACCCACTTCTCGGTCACGGAGCCACCGGGCACGACCTGGGTGGTGTGCGTGTCGCGGCGCTGGGCGCGGTGGACGATCCGGGCGCGGCGGATGGACTCCTCCAGGGCCGCGCGCACGGCCGGGTCGAGCTCCTGAAGCGCGCGGGTGAGCGCGGCGGCCGGCACCCGCACCCGGTCGAGCCTGACCCCGTCGAACCGCTCGGCGAAGTCGATCAGCGCCGCGTCGCCCCGATGATGCACGTCCTCGCAGATCGGACGCACCTTCTCCAGGGCGGCCGCTACGTCGAATTCGGCTCGGGGCAGCAGGTCACGCAGGGCGGTGCCCTCGGGGAGGGCGTCGCCGCGCAGATCGATTCGGGAGATCACGTGCTCAATTCTCTCAGACCTGGGTCAGGCGTCGTCCGCGCGTATCAATGGCTGATACAGAACGCCGCGGGCAGGCGGAAGATCCCCTTCACCGTTCGCGTTCGGGGCGTCACCCAGCGGGCATGAACTGTTGTACGAAGAGACCAACCCGCGAGTACCCGGGGAGGAAGGGAAGAACGTGACCGAGGGGGCCGGCGTGCGTGCCGGGGATGTGCCCGAGGACCTGACCGCGGCCGAGGCCGGCATGTGGCAGGCCTTCCGCAACGGCAGCGTGTACGACCTGAGCAGCGGCGACCCGCTAGTGGACGATCCGCACGGCGGCGTGCCGTGGGGCGAGGAGCGGACCGTGCGGGCCCGCATCGTCTGCTGGCTGCTGCTCGACGGCCCGCCCGCCCTGGCCGGCCGGGTGTCGGCGCTGAAGCTGGCCGGCATACGCATCAGCGGCTCGCTGGACCTCGCGGGCGGCACGGTGGTGCCGTACGTCGAGATGCGCCAGTGCCGGTTCGAGCAGGACGTGCTGCTGCCGGAGGCCCGCTTCACGACCCTGCGGATGGTGGACTGCTCGGTGCCGCGCCTCGAGGCGGCCCGGGTGCACACCGAGGGCGATCTGCATCTGCCGCGCTGCCGTTTCCACCGCGGCATCCGGATCACGGACGCGCAGATCGGCACGGACCTGATGCTCAACCAGTCGATCGTGCACCGGGACCGCAGCGGCCGGTCGATCGCGGCGGACGGCCTGACCGTCGGCCAGGACCTACAGGCCGAGCTGCTGGAGTCGCACGGCGAGCTGAGCCTGCGCGCCGCCACCGTCGGCGTCTCGCTGAGCCTGCGCGGCGCGCGCCTGGCCAACCCCTGCGAGCGGCTCGCGCTGAACGCCCCGCAGCTGACCGTCGAGCGCAGCCTGTATCTGACCCCGGCGGGGGTCGGCGCCCAGGCGATGAGCGGGATGACCCCGGCGCGCGGCACGCGGATCCAGCGGTTCGAGTGCGAGGGCGGGATACGGCTCGACGACGGGCGGTTCGGCGACGCCGTCGACTTCGAGCGGGCCCGGTTCGCCCTCACCGACGACCAGGAGCTGTCGCTGCGCCGGGTCCAGACACCCGAGCTGCGGTTTCTCGGGGAGCATCCGGCACGTGGGCGGGTGGTGCTGTCGGGGGCGAAGGTCATCAACCTGATGGACCGGGCGGACGCCTGGCCCGGCCCGGGGCGGCTGCACATGGGCGGCTTCGCCTACGAGAACCTCGTGCCGCGCGGCCCGTTCCCGCCGGCCGAGCGGCTGGACTGGGTGGCGGCGGCGACCGCCGAGTACAACCCGGAGCCGTACGAGCGTCTCGCGTCCGTGCTGCGGGCCGGCGGGGAGGACCAGGACGCCCGTGAGGTGCTGCTCGCCAAGCAGCGCCGGCACCGCGAGAGCCTGCCACCGGCCGCCAAGCTGTGGGGCTACGTGCAGGACTGGACGGTCGCCTACGGGTACCGGCCGGGCCGGGCCGCGGTGTGGATGGCGGTGCTGTGGGCGGCGGGCTCGTTCGCCTTCGCGCAGGCCGGTCATCCGCCGCTGAAGCGGGGCGAGCATCCGGAGTGGAGCCCCACGCTCTTCACGCTCGATCTGCTGCTGCCGGTCATCGACCTGGGCCAGGTGGGTTTCTGGCAGCTGCGCGGGGGCTGGCAGTGGCTGGCGACGGCGATGATCCTGCTGGGCTGGATCCTGGCGACGACGGTGGCGGCGGGGGCCACGCGACTGCTGCGGCGCAACTGATGGTGTTCCTGTGACCACAGTTGTTGAACTGTCACGGCTTTACGCTCTCTTGACCATCGGACGTACAACTTTCCGTGGGTTCCATGAACCCACTGGCGCCGCTGTGACCAGCGGTCTTTCAATGGTCGACACCATGGCTCTGCAGCTCCCGTTCATCCGCGCGAGCCGGATGACAAGGACCTCCCCCCACCCCGTCGGCGGGCCGTGCGCCGACGACGAGGTGCTGCTCGACGCGCCCGACGCACGGCTGAGTCCGGCCCTGGTCGCCGCCGCCCGCGGCGATCACGGGCCGGCCGCCGCGCTGCTCCACGCCACCCGCGCGGCGGCGGAGTGGGAGCGGCGCGACCGGTACGTGACCCGGCTGGCCGCCTTCGCCCGCTCACGCCCCGAATGGCTGGACGCCTGGCTCGCCACCGCCCCGCACGACCCCGACGCGCTGCTGGTCGGGGCCCAGCTGGCCGTGGACCGCGCCTGGCTCTCACCGGCCCGCACCGAGCTGCTGCGCGAGGTGAGACCGCTCCTCACGGCCGCGGCCCGGGGCGACCAGCGGGACCCGGTGCCGTGGCGGCTCGCGCTCGACCACGCGCGCGGCGCGCAGGCCGGGCACAAGTACTTCGAGGAGCTGTGGGCGGCGGCCGTACGCCGTGCCCCGCACCACTACGGCTGCCATGTGGCCGCCCTGCGCTATCTGGCCGCCTTCTGGCACGGTTCGCATCTGGAGTGCTTCGACTTCGCCGACCGGGCCGCACAGGACGCGCCCGCGGACGCGCTCGCCCAGGCACTCCCGCTGCGGGCGGCCTTCGGCTACCTGACCGACGGCTGCGGGCCCGAGGTGCCGCGCGAGCGGCTGGACGCGGCCGCCGACCGGGCGATCGCGCTGTCCCCGCTGCTGCCGGCGGCCGACCCCTGGCCGGCCCGGATGCGGAACCTGCTGATCTTCGTCCTGGTGCGCCTGGAACGCTGGCCGGACGCCACCGAGCAGCTGCGTCTGAACGGCCCGTACGCCACCTCGTTCCCCTGGGACCAGGAGTCGGACGACCCGCTCGGACACTTCCTGCGGGTGCGCGACGACGTCCGGGCCGCGACGGCCGGCCGGCCGTTCTGGCATCCACGGAGTGAACGGGGCGGACGAGTCCGCTCCGGCGACCATTAGGCTTTTGCGTCGTGACCACCGTCCGGCTCCCCCTCTTCCCCCTGAACTCGGTGTTGTTCCCGGGGCTCGTGCTCCCGCTCAACGTCTTCGAGGAGCGGTATCGCGCCATGATGCGCGAGCTGCTGAAGACCCCGGAGGACGAGCCGCGCCGGTTCGCCGTCGTGGCGATCCGCGACGGCCACGAGGTGGCCCTGAGCTCGCCCGGCCTGCCCGACCCGACGGCCCTGCCCGAGAAGGGCCCGCTGGCCGGTTTCGGCGCGGACCCGGTCAAGGCGTTCCACAAGGTGGGCTGTGTGGCGGACGCGGCGACGATCCGGGAGCGGACCGACGGCTCCTTCGAAGTGCTGGCGACCGGCACCTCCCGGGTGCGGCTGCTGTCCGTCGACGCCTCCGGCCCCTTCCTGACGGCCGAGCTGGAGACGCTGCCCGAGGAGCCCGGCGACGAGGCCGCGCCGTTGGCCGAGGGGGTGCTGCGGTCCTTCCGCCAGTACCAGAAGCGGCTGGCCGGCGCGCGGGAACGCTCCCTGGCGACCGGTGCCGAGCTGCCCGACGAGCCGGGCGTGGTGTCGTATCTGGTGGCGGCGGCGATGATGCTGGACACCCCGTCCAAGCAACGCCTGCTCCAGTCCCCCGACACGGCGTCCCGCCTGCGCGACGAGCTGAAACTCCTTCGCTCGGAGACGGCCATCATCCGTAATCTGCCGTCGTTGCCGGCGTCGGAACTGACGCGCGGCCCGATGAGCCTCAACTGAAGCGGACCGGCATGGCGAAGAAGTCGAAGAAGCAACAGCAGCCGGGGGGCACGCCCGCCACGGTCGCGCTCACGACGGCGGGCGTGGATTTCACCGTCCACTCCTACGACCACGACCCCGCCCACCCGTCCTACGGCGAGGAGGCGGCCGAGGCGATGGGCGTCTCACCGGACCGGGTCTTCAAGACCCTGGTGGCGGACGTCGACGGCGCGTTGACGGTCGCGGTGGTCCCGGTCGCGGGCCAGCTGGACCTCAAGGCCCTGGCGGCAGCGGTCGGCGGCAAACGCGCCACGATGGCCGACCCGACCCTGGCGGAACGCACCACGGGTTACGTGCGGGGCGGCATCTCACCCCTGGGCCAGCGCAAGAGGCTCCCGACGGTCCTCGACGACTCGGCCTCGACCCACCCGACGATCTGCGTCTCGGCGGGCCGCAGGGGCCTGGAGGTGGAACTGTCCCCGGAGGCCCTCCAGAAGCTCACAGAAGGGGTCCTGGCTCCCATCGGACGCGCGACTGCCTAGCGCCCAGCCTGCCCGGCCGCGCCCAGCCCCACCGCCGAGCACCTACGCGGCAGGCGGCGCCTGATACGGCCCCTCGGGAAACTCCGGTTCCGGATCCCGAGGCCCGAACAACGCCGTGAGCCCCAGGTGCAACACCAGCGCGGCAAGCGGCCAGGCCAGCAACGCCCCCTTCGCGCCCAGCTTCAACGGCGCGGAGAACGTCACCCCCCGCCCCACATCCCTCGCCCGCGCGATGACATCCTCCGCGGGCCCGAGCCACACCCCGAGCCGCCACGCCAGCAACGACCCGAGCAGCCCGCCGAGGGCCAGCCCCACCACCAGCGGCACACCCCCGCGCCGCCGCAGCAGGAACACGACCAGCGCGCTGACGGCCCCGAAGCCCAGCGCGAGCAGCGTGAACACGCCGTCGACACCGACGGCCTGCTCGCCCTCGGTGTCCTTGAGGAAGACGACCCAGTTGCCCTCCGCCACGTCACCCACCAGCGGCACGTGCGGCGCGAGCCACCACCACAGCACTCCGAGCAGCACCCCGCCGAGCGCCACGGCCAGCGAGATCACGGCGGCTTCCCGCACTTCGGTCTTCATGCCGGGGCCGTCCTGTCCGTACCAGCCGTGCCCGGCATACTCGGCGTACTCGGCATGCTGAGACCCGGGAGCCTGGGGCCCGTTCGCCCCGGGCCCGGTGGCCGGCGGCTGCCACGCGTCCTGCGCGGAACGTTCATGCGGTGGCGGTGGCGGAGTCAGTGGTGCGGTCACCCTGCCATCGTGCCAGTCCCGCCTGTGCGCCGCGTCACCGGACGACCGCTCCGCGCTCACCGGACGGCTGCCCTGCGGTACGCCCAGGTCGCCACGGCCAGCGAGACGACGCCCACCACACCGCACACGGCGAGGTCACCGAGCACGAAGGCCCAGTCGGGATGGGGATCGAACGTCCGCGCGAAAGCTTCGACGCCGTACGTCGACGGCAGCAGGTCCCGCGCGAAGCGCACGACCTCCGGCATCCGGTCCGCCGGCAGCACGCCCAGCAGCAGCGCCGCCGACATGCCCAGCTGTCCGAGCAGCGTGGCCAGCTCCGGCCGGGGCGCGAGCAGCCCCAGCGCCGCCCCCAGTCCGGCGAGCGCGGCGCCCGCGAGCGGGATGACGGCCATGAGGACCCACAGATGGGCCAGCGGCAGCCCGAACAGCGCGCAGCCGAACACCGCCGTCACGATGGTCCCCGGCACGGTGAACGAGGCGTACGCGCCCGCCGCGCCCAGCACCACCGCCGCCGGCGGCACCGGCAGGGTCGCGTAGTGGTCGAGTCCGCCGCTGGCCCGCAGCTGCCCGAAGTACTGAGCGAGCAGGTTCAGCGCGACGAAGGCGACGACCAGGACCGAAGACCCGGCCACGACCGCCTGCGCCTCCGCCCCGTCGTCCACGACCCCGCGCATCAGGATCATGATCCCGACCGACTGGAAGGTCGCCACGAACAGCAGCGGGATCCGCGCGACCCGCGCCCGGGACAACTGGGCCCGGTACACGGCCGCCAGCGAAGGCCACAGCCGCGCCCTGGGCCCGAGCTCGGCCGCGCACGCGGCGGGCTCCTCCACGGCCAGGGCACTGCCCGGCAGGACATCGGCGGGTACGACACTCACGTCGCGCTGCTCCCCTTCGCTCGGGTCCACTGCGGCAGTCGCCCTGTTCGGTACGTATGCGGCGGCCTGTGTACTCAAGCCGCCCGCACTCAAGGCCCCGGTACTCCTCACGCCTTCACCAGCCCCTGCTGCACGGCACCGCCCAGGGCCAGGTACACGTCCTCCAGGCTGGGCGTGGCCAGCGTGAAGTCGTCCAGTGCGGCGAAGGCGGCCCCGCCGGTGACGGTGGCGACGACCGCCCGGGCCTCCTCGGGCCCGAGCCGGAGCGTCCAGCGGCGGCCCGACTCCACGACGCGGTCCCGCAGCGCGGCCACCTCGGGGACGTGCAGCGGCGGGGAGTCCCGCCAGACCAGCTCCACCCGCACCTCACCGGCGACCTGCTCCTTGAGCCCGGCCGGGGTGTCGCAGGCGATCACCTTTCCCCGGTCGAGGACGGCCACCCGGTCCAGTACGGTCTCGGCCTCGATGACGTTGTGGGTGACGAGCAGGACCGTCGTCCCCCGTTCGGCGCGCCGCCGGTCGACGGCGGACCACACGGCCCGCCGTGCCACCGGGTCCATGCCGGAGGTCGGCTCGTCGAGCACGAGCAGCGAGCGCTCCCCCACCAGTGCCGCGGCGAAGCACGCCAGGCGCCGCTGGCCCCCGGAGAGCTTCTTCAGCGGCCTCCCGGCGAGGGGCGCGAGCCCCAGCTCGTCCAGTACATCGTCCCGCTCGGCCCGCGCGGCCCGTACATCCAGACCGCGCAGCCGCCCGGTGGTCTCGGCGGCGAGCGACACGGTCAGCTCGTCCAGGGCGGTCGACTCCTGCCCGAGGTAGGCGAGGATGCGCGCGGCCCGTTCCGGGTGGCGCACGATGTCGTGCCCGAGGATCTCCACGCTGCCGCGGTCGGGCCGCATCAGCCCGGTGAGCTGCCGTACGAGGGTGGACTTGCCGGCGCCGTTCGGCCCGAGCAGGCCGAAGATCTCGCCGCGCCGGATGTCCAGCCGTACGTCGTCCGTGGCCCGGACCTCGGGAGTTCCCGGTGCGCCGCGTCGGCCCCGGACCGCCGGATAGGTCTTGGTCAGCCCGCGGACCGCGCACACGACGTCACCATCGTGCCGAAATGCCTGTGCCGCGCGCTTACTCACAAGGGACGAGACTACGGGGTCGGGAACCCCGGCCGGTTCTCGGGTCGGTCCATTCCAGGAAATCCGCTCGCATGGATCTCAGTCGCCGACGGGCGTGTGCTCCACGCCCGTGCGCACGCCGATCTCCCGCCAGAAACCGGCCCGGATGGCGTACCGGTCCCGCTCGTCGATCTGGTCGTCCTTGTGGGCGAGCAGGCCGAAGCGGGCGGCGTAGCGCAGCAGCTCCCCGTCGACCCGGTGCGGGATGCGCGGGTACATCCCGGACAGTTTCGGCAGCTGGCCCTGGTCGCCGAGGCGCTCCACCCAGCGCCGTGCGAAGACCTGCCCGACCTCGTACGGGTCGCCGCCGACCGTGGTGATGTCCTCCTCGCGGTCGGCCCACCGCTGCTCGGCCGTGGTCAGCTGGGCGAGCGTCGGCATCGAGGCGGCTTCTGGGGGCTCGGCCGTGGGCCGGTCGACCCAGCCCTTGTCGGAGGACCAGCGGAGGGTGGCGGAGGCGGGGGGCTGGGCGGGCTGGGTTCCGGGGGCGCGCAGGGCCGCCAGGTCTTTGGGCGTGGGGACGCCTTTGGGGGCCGGGACCCGCTCCTCGGTGCCGTTCTGCCCGGGGCCGGCCGCCGGGTGCGGGGGCGGCGGGGCGGTCCGCTCGGCCGTGGCGGCCAGCGAGGACTCGGGCAGCGGCGCGGAGAGGATCGCGGCGATCTCGGGCCGCGGCACGGGCTGCGGGGCGCACACGCCGGTGTACTCCTTGGCGCGGACCGCCTTGGTGATCCACGTCCGGTCCAGGACGCGCCGCTCGTCGGCCTCGGCGACCAGGTCCTCGGACTGGTTGTAGTCGCCGTCGGCGGCCTGGACGGCCCACAGGTGGACGGCGACGCCGTGCTCCTTGGCGGCCATCATGCCGGGCAGCAGGTCGCCGTCGCCGGTGACGAGGACGACGTCGGAGCAGGCGCGGTTGCGGGCCAGCTCGGTGAGCTCGGCGTGCATCGCGGCGTCCACGCCCTTCTGCGCCCAGCGCCCGTCGCTGCGGGTCAGGGCACCGAGCCGGACGGTGACCCGGGGCATCACGCGCAGCCGGCGGTGCTCCGGTTGCGGGACGCGGTCGGGGGCGCCGTCGAACCAGTAGATGCGCAGCAGGGGCTGCTGTGTATCGGACTCGGCGCGTTCGCGCAGCCCCTGGATGAGGGCCGTGTGGTCGACGGTGATGCGGGACCGTGAGGGCTCCCCGGCGAGGAGACTCGCCGCGGCTCCCAGCAGATACCCCGCGTCCACCAGGACGATGCAGCGGTCCACACGACTCACCCTCTTCCCAGGAGGTTTGCTTCGGGCTTGCTTCGAGTCTGCCCGACGGGGCGGAGGTTAACGGCCGGAACTCGATCTTCGGCGTGGCGTTTCGGGAGTTCCCGCTCCGACCGGCCCTGTCACGCACGGTAATTGTCCGACATGCGATCGTTGTCGGCCTGTGTGAATCTGGTCCCGGCCCTGGCCCCTAGATCCCCCACAGGAGGCACCACCATGGCCAAGAACAAGAACCGTGAACGCAAGCAGCGTCCCACCGAGCGTGGCCAGCGGGCGGACCGCAGCCCCGCGGCGCAGACGGAGCCCCAGCCCGAGGTCGAGGCGGCCGCCCCCGGCGACCTGGCGACCCGTAAGCGCAAGCGCAGCTTCGGCCACAACTGACATCTGCGTGACGGGTCGTTGAGACCCACCCACTTGCGCATATGCGTGAGGGGCGTACCCGGTACCGGGTACGCCCCTCACGCGCGTCGAGAGCCCTCAGCCGGCCAGGCAGGACGGCCCGAGCAGCACCTTCAGGTCACCGAAGAGCGCCGGGTCCGGCTTCACCCGGTGCCGGTCCAGACGCAGCACGGTGGTCTTGGTCGGCCCCTGGAGCTTGATCCGGACCTCGCTGTCGCCCTTGTGGTGGCTGAGCACCTCACCGAGGCGGCTGACCAGGGGCGGGGTGACCCGGGTGGCCGGGATGGTGAGGATCACGGGCGCGTTGGTACCCGCGTTCGACAGGTCCGGCACCATCAGCTCCATCGCGACGAGCCGCGGGATGTCCTCACGCTTGTCGAGACGGCCCTTGACGAACACCACGGCGTCCTCGACGAGTTGCGTCGAGACGAGCTGGTAGGTCGCGGGGAAGAACATGCACTCGATCGAGCCGGCGAGGTCCTCGACGGTGGCGATGGCCCAGGCGTTGCCCTGCTTGGTCATCTTGCGCTGGAGACCGGAGATGATGCCGCCGATGGTCACCACGGAGCCGTCGGAGTAGTCACCTCCGGTCAGCTGGGAGATGCCCGCGTCGGCCTTGTCGGACAGGATGTGCTCCAGCCCGAACAGCGGGTGGTCGGAGACGTACAGACCGAGCATCTCCCGCTCCTGGGCGAGCAGATAGGTCTTGTCCCACTCGTCGGGGGAGAACTCCACGTCGAGACCGAAGCCCGGCTCGCTGGTCTCGGCCGCCTCGCCCATGCCGCCGAAGAGGTCGAACTGGCCCTCGGCCTCCTTGCGCTTGACCGCCACCACGTTGTCGATCATCGGTTCGTAGTGCGCGGTCAGGCCCTTGCGGGTGTGGTGCATGGCGTCGAAGGCGCCGGCCTTGATCAGCGATTCGGTGGTGCGCTTGTTGCAGACCACCGCCTCCACCTTGTCGAGGTAGTCCGGGAAGGAGACGTACTTCCCCTTGGCCTTGCGGCACCTGATGATCGACTCGACGACGTTCGTGCCGACGTTGCGGACGGCGGAGAGGCCGAAGAGGATCACGTCGTCGCCCTGGGCCGCGAAGTTGGACATCGACTCGTTGACGTCCGGCGGGAGCACCTTGATGCCCATACGGCGGCACTCGTTGAGGTAGACGGCCGACTTGTCCTTGTCGTCCTTCACCGAGGTGAGCAGGGCGGCCATGTACTCGGCGGGGTGGTTCGCCTTGAGATAGGCGGTCCAGTAGGAGACCAGGCCGTACGCGGCGGAGTGCGCCTTGTTGAACGCGTAGCCGGCGAACGGCACCAGCACGTCCCACAGGGCCTGGATGGCCTCGTCGCTGTAGCCCTTCTTGCGGGCGCCCTCCTGGAAGAGGACGAAGTTCTTCGCCAGCTCCTCGGGCTTCTTCTTGCCCATCACGCGGCGGAGGATGTCGGCCTCGCCGAGCGAGTAGCCGGCGATGATCTGGGCGGCCTTCTGCACCTGCTCCTGGTAGACGATCAGGCCGTGGGTGACGTCCAGGACCTCCCTGAGGGGCTCTTCGAGCTCCTTGTGGATGGGCGTGATCTCCTGCTGGCCGTTCTTGCGAAGGGCGTAGTTCGTGTGGGAGTTCATGCCCATCGGGCCCGGACGGTACAGGGCCGACACGGCGGAGATGTCTTCGAAGTTGTCCGGCTTCATCAGCCGGAGCAGGGAGCGCATCGGGCCGCCGTCGAACTGGAAGACGCCGAGGGTGTCGCCGCGCTGGAGCAGGTCGAAGGTCGTGGGGTCGTCGAGCGGGAGGCTCAGGAGGTCGATGTCGACCCCCTTGTTGGACTTCACCATCTTGACGGCGTCGTCCATGATCGTCAGGTTGCGCAGGCCGAGGAAGTCCATCTTCAGCAGGCCGAGCGACTCACAGCTCGGGTAGTCCCACTGGGTGATGGTCACCTTGTCCGTGTGCCTGACCCAGACGGGCACGTGGTCGGTGATCGTCTCGCTGGACATGATCACGCCGGCGGCGTGCACACCCATCTGGCGGACCAGGCCCTCGACGCCCTTGGCGGTGTCGATGACCTTCTTCACGTCCGGCTCGTTCTCGTACATCCCCCGGATCTCGCCCGCCTCCGAGTAGCGGGGGTGCTCGGGGTTGGTGATGCCGTCGAGGTTGATGCCCTTGCCGAGGACGTCGGCGGGCATGGCCTTGGTGAGGCGGTCGCCCATCGCGTACGGGTAGCCCAGCACACGCGCGGAGTCCTTGATCGCGTTCTTGGCCTTGATGGTGCCGTACGTGCCGATCATGGCGACCTTGTCGGCGCCGTACTTCTCGGTCACGTACCGGATCACCTCGACGCGCCGGCGCTCGTCGAAGTCGATGTCGACATCGGGCATGGAGACGCGCTCGGGGTTGAGGAACCGCTCGAAGATCAGTCCGTGCGGGATGGGGTCGAGGTCGGTGATGCCCATGGCGTAGGCGACGATCGAGCCGGCCGCGGAGCCTCGGCCGGGGCCGACCGCGATGCCCTGCTTCTTGGCCCACATGATGAAGTCGGCGACCACGAGGAAGTAGCCCGGGAAGCCCATCGAGATGATGGTGTCCATCTCGTACTCGGCCTGCTTCTGGCGGTCGTCGGGGACGGCGCCCGAGAAGCGGCGCTCCATGCCGCGGCGGACCTCCTCCTTGAACCAGGTGACCTCGGTGTACCCCTCGGGGATGTCGAACTTGGGCATCAGGTCGCGCTTCTCGAACATGCCCGTGGTGTCGACCATCTCGGCGACCAGCCGGGTGTTGGCGCAGCCCTCCTGCCAGGCGTCCGAGGAGTCGATGGCGTACATCTCGTCGGTGGACTTCAGGTAGTAGCCGGTGCCGTCGAACCTGAAGCGGTCGGGGTCGGAGAGGTTCTTGCCGGTCTGGATGCACAGCAGGGCGTCGTGGGCGACCGACTCGTGCGAGTACGTGTAGTGCGAGTCGTTGGTGACCAGCGGGGGGATGCCGAGCTTCTTGCCGATCTCCAGCAGGCCGTCGCGGACCCGGCGCTCGATCTCGATGCCGTGGTCCATCAGCTCCAGGAAGTAGCGCTCCTTGCCGAAGATGTCCTGGTAGTCGGCGGCGGCCTTGAGGGCCTCGTCGAAGTGGCCGAGGCGCAGCCGGGTCTGGACCTCGCCGGAGGGGCAGCCGGTGGAGGCGACGATGCCCTCGGACCACTGGGAGATGGTCTCCTTGTCCATCCGGGGCCACTTCTGGAGCCAGCCCTCCGCGTACGCGTCGGAGGACAGGCGGAAGATGTTGTGCAGACCGGTGCTGTTCACCGCCCACATCGTCTTGTGGGTGTAGCCACCGGAACCGGAGACGTCGTCCCGCTTCTGGTGCGGCTGGCCCCACTGGATCTTGCGCTTGTTGCGGCGGGACTCGGGCGCGACATACGCCTCGATGCCGATGATCGGCGTGACCCCGGCCTTCTGCGCGGTGTGGAAGAAGTCGTACGCCCCGTGGAGGTTGCCGTGGTCGGACATGGCGATGTGCGACATGCCCATCTCGTTGCACGCGTTGAACATGTCCTTCAGCCGCGCGGCACCGTCCAGCAGCGAGTACTGGGTGTGGACGTGCAGGTGCGTGAACGGCGGCTTTGACACGGTTTCGGCCTCCAGAGGAAACGAGATCGATCGGGGTCCGGCAGGCTGCGCGCAGTCTGGGGGACAGCGTCGAAGTCTATGCCTCGGCACTGACACTCCGAGGGCTGACCCGCGTACCTTCATGCGAGGGTCGCGGGCACTCCCGCGACCCGCCGCACGTTAGTCAGGGGGCGGACCTGCCGCCCTGAACATCTGCACCAGGAGGCACCCAGCGATGTCGTTCCCGCCGCTCGACGACGAGCACCGCGGCGAGGAGATCCTCGCCGTCTTCGACACCGCCTTCGGCCAGCTGCTGGCCGCCGACCCGGCCGCGTTCCGTGTGAAGTTCCGGAAGATGGCGGCCTCCGCCTTCGCCTTCTACCGGGGCACGGCGTGCCTCTTCTACAAGGACCTCGAGGCGGAGAAGCGGGGCGGGCCGTACCTGGACGAGCGCACCTCGCGCGTGTGGATCCACGGCGACCTGCACGCGGAGAACTTCGGCACGTACATGGACGCCAACGGCCGGCTGATCTTCAACGTCAACGACTTCGACGAGGCCTACGTCGGCCCCTTCACCTGGGACCTGAAGCGCTTCGCCGCGTCCATCGCGCTGATCGGGTACGCGAAGGCGCTCAGCGACGAGCAGATCTCCGAGCTGGTGACGATCTACGCGGTCGCGTACCGCGAGCGGATCCACGCCCTGGCCACGGGTGCGAAGAGCGACGAGGTGCCCCCGTTCACGCTGGACACCGCGCAGGGACCGCTGCTGGACGCGCTGCGTGACGCCCGCTCGCTGACCCGGTTCGGCCTGCTGGAGTCGATGACGGAGATCCGCGACTTCGAGCGCCGCTTCGCGCCGGGCGGCGGCTCCGTCGAGCTGGACGCGGCCACCCGCTACAAGGTCCTCGCCGCCTTCGACGGCTACCTGGAGACGCTGCCGGACAGCTCGCTGGCCCGCCCGGACTCCTACCGCGTGAAGGACGTCGTCGGCCGGCGCGGCATCGGCATCGGCTCGGCAGGGCTGCCGTCGTACAACATCCTCCTGGAGGGCCACAGCGACGCCCTGGAGAACGATGTCGTGATCTACATCAAGCAGGCCCAGACCCCGGCCGTCTCCCGGCACATCACGGACCAGGCGATCCGGGACTACTTCCAGCACGAGGGGCACCGCACGGTCATCTCCCAGCGCGCCCTCCAGGCCCACGCCGACCCGTGGCTGGGCTGGACGGAGCTGGACGGCTCGGGCCAGCTGGTCGCCGAGGTCTCGCCGTACGCGGTGGATCTCGACTGGGGCGACATCGACGACCCGGAGGAGATCGCCCAGGTGGTGGCCGACCTCGGCCGGGCGACGGCCACGATGCACTCGGCGGCGGACGACCAGTCCGGGGAGTCCCTGGTGCCGTTCTCCACGGAGCGGGCCATCGACGCGGCGATCGCGGCCGACGAGGACGGCTTCCCGCCGCTGCTGGTCGACTTCGCGCACGGCTACGGCGCACGCGCGCGTGCCGACCACCAGACCTTCGTGGACCTGTTCCGCAACGGCCGGATCCCGGGCCTGTAGCCGGGGCTTTTGCCATCCGCACCCTCACAGGCATCCTTTAGGGGTCCCTTACAGGCCCCCATGACAGACTCTCCCTTCGCTATGGACATATCCGGGATCCAGCTCAGAGCCGTACGCGCGGCGCTGTTCACGGCCGTGGTCGTGACGCTCAGCACCGCGTCGCACGTGCTGCTGTCCCAGGTCCCCCTCCCGGTGGGCACGGTGGCCGCGGTCGCCGCCGCCGTGTTCGCGATCGCGTACGCCCTGGCGGGCCGCGAGCGCTCCTTCGGGAGGATCGCGGCCCTGCTGATCCCGCTGGAACTGGCCGCCGACACGGTGTTCACCGCAGGTCAGCACGCCTGCTACGGCAAGGCGGGCGGCCCGGTCGCCGGTCCGTTGCGTTCGGTCGGCCTGGATGTGCTGTGCGGGGGCGGCGAGGTGGGCACCCCGCTGGCGCGCATGGCCGGGGCCACCGGCACCGACCGGCTGGCGGCCGCGGTCGCGCACGCCGACCCGGCCACCGCCTGGCTGCTGCTCGGCGCGCACATCGGCGTGGGGCTGGTCGCCGCCGTCTGGCTGCGCCGCGGCGAGCGGGCCCTGGCCCAGCTGCTGCGGGCCGTGGGGGCCACGACCTTCCGGCCACTGCTGCTGGCGGTCGCCGCGGTCGCGGTGGGGCGGGCTCCGGCCGGGCGGTGTCTGCCGTCGCGCGCCGCCGACCGCACGCCCACCGCCCGCGACCGGATCCTCACGTACTCCCTGGGACGGCGTGGACCGCCGTGCTCGCCCGCCCTCGTCTGAGGCATCCCGCACTTTTCGTGCCTTCGAGCTCTTCGAGCACAGGCAGTCCCCCTACGCATTCCGCACACCCACGTGTGCGCGTCCCCTTACGGAGAACATCACCATGAGCAAGCGGAACACCCAGGCGGCGAAGACGGCGGCCCGCGAGCGGCTGCGCGTCGAGCGCGAGCGCGAGGCCAAGCGCGCGAAGGCCAAGCGGCAGGTCGTCGTCGCCTGCTCCATCGTCGGCGTGCTGGCGATAGCCGGCGGCATCGGCTACGCGGTCGTCCAGGCCAACAAGCCCAGCTACTGGAAGGGCCTGGAGGACGCCAAGGTCGCCACGCCGGCCAACACCACGGGCGCCAAGGGCACCACCGTCGTCATCGGCAAGGATTCGGCGAAGAAGACCCTGAAGGTCTTCGAGGACCCGCGCTGCCCCGTGTGCGCCCAGTTCGAGCAGACCGTCGGCCCGACCGTGAAGAAGGACATCGACGACGGCAAGTACAAGATGCAGTTCGTCGGCGCCACCTTCATCGACAACAAGGACAACGGCGAGGGCTCCAAGAACGCCCTGAGCGCCATGGGCGCCGCGCTGAACGTGAGCGACAAGGCGTTCCTCGACTACAAGGCCGCCCTGTACTCGGCGAAGTTCCACCCGGAGGAGACGACCGACAAGTTCAAGGACGACAGCTACCTGATCAAGGTCGCGGACAGCGTCCCCGAGCTGAAGGGCAACAAGAAGTTCCAGGACGCGGTCGAGAAGGGCACCTACGACGCCTGGGCGATGGCCATGTCGAAGACCTTCGACGACAACAAGGAAGGCGTGCAGGGCACGCCTGGCTTCGCCATGGACGGCAAGCAGCTCACCGCCGACAACCAGGGCACGCCGCTGATGACCGTGGCCGACTTCAACAGGGTGGTCGGCGAGGCCCTCAAGAAGTGACGGCGGGTCCGGTACGGGCCACGGCGTGAAGAGCGGGCGAACTTTCCGGAGTTCGCCCGCTCTGGTGCATACTGATCAGTAACCTGATCGACCGTGACCAGTCGATACAGATCATCGAAGACATCCGAGGGCCTCAACTCCCTCAACCCCCGCCGCCGTACGGTCGTCAAGGCCGCGGCGGCGACCGCTGTCCTGGCCGGGCCGCTCGCCGCCTCCCTGCCCGCGCGCGCCGCCGATCAGGCTCCCGCCTTCCTGCACGGCGTCGCCTCCGGTGACCCCCTGCCCGACGGCGTCCTGCTGTGGACCCGCGTGACGCCCGTCCCGGAGGCCATACCCGGCTCCGGTCTCGGCCCGGACACGGAGGTGAGCTGGGTCGTCGCCGAGGACCGGGCGTTCGGCACGATCGTCGCCAAGGGCTCCACCACCGCGAAGGCCTCCTCCGACCACACGGTGAAGGCCGACATCCGGGGCCTCAGGCCGGCCACCGACTACTGGTTCCGCTTCTCCTCCGGCGGCACCGACTCCCCCGCCGCGCGCACCCGCACGGCCCCCGCGCACGACGCCGCCGTCACGAACCTCCGCTTCGGCGTGGTCTCCTGCGCCAACTGGGAAGCCGGGTACTTCTCCTCGTACCGCCATCTCGCGGCCCGCGGCGACCTGGACGCCTGGCTGCACCTCGGCGACTACATCTACGAGTACGGCACCGGCGAGTACGGCACGCGGGGCAAGGTCGTACGCCCGCACGCCCCGGCCCACGAGATCGTCACGCTCGCCGACTACCGCATACGGCACGCGCGGTACAAGACCGACCCGGACCTCCAGGCCCTGCACACCACGGCCCCGGTCGTGGCGATCTGGGACGACCACGAGTTCGCCAACGACGCCTGGACGGGCGGTGCCGAGAACCACACGGAGGGCGCGGAGGGCGCCTGGTCCGCCCGCCAGGCCGCCGCCAAGCAGGCCTACTTCGAGTGGATGCCGGTGCGTCCGGCGATCGCGGGCACCACCTACCGCCGGCTGCGCTTCGGCAAGCTGGTCGACCTCTCGCTGCTGGACCTGCGGTCGTTCCGCTCGCAGCAGGTCAAGGTGGGCAACGGCGAGGTCGACGACCCGGACCGCACGCTCACCGGCCGCGCCCAGCTCGACTGGCTCAAGGCGGGGCTGAAGTCGTCCGACACCACCTGGCGGCTGGTCGGCAACCCGGTGATGATCTCGCCGTTCGCCATAGGCTCGCTCTCCGCCGACCTGCTGAAGCCCCTCGCCAAGCTGCTCGGCCTGCCGCAGGAGGGCCTGGCCCTCAACACCGACCAGTGGGACGGCTACACCGACGACCGCCGCGAGATCCTCGCCCACCTGCGCGCGAACGCGATCCGCAACACGGTGTTCCTCACCGGCGACATCCACATGGCCTGGGCCAACGACGTACCGGTGGACGCCGGCACGTACCCGCTGTCCCCGTCCGCCGCCACGGAGTTCGTCGTCACCTCGGTCACCTCGGACAACCTCGACGACATCGTCAAGGTCCCGGAGGGCACGGTCTCCGCGGTCGCCTCACCCGTCATCCGCGCCGCCAACCGGCACGTCCACTGGGTCGACACCGACCGCCACGGCTACGGCGTCCTGGACATCACGGCCGAGCGCGCCCAGATGGACTACTACGTCCTCTCCGACCGCGCGAACCGCGACGCGACCACCAAGTGGACCCGCTCCTACCGCACCCGCAGCGGCACACAGAAGCTCGAGCGGGTCTACGACCCGGTCTGAAGCGAGTCGAGGAAGCCGAGCGCCACCCGCCAGGTGGACTCTGCGGCCTCCTCGTCGTAGTCCGGCAGGTCGGGGTCGGTGTAGAGGTGGCCGGCCCCGGCGTACCGGTACACCTCGACGTCCGCGCCGGTCCGGCCCATCTGGAGGTACCAGGCGCTGAGCCAGTCGTCCGTCTCGAAGGGATCCGGCTCCGCCACGTGCAGCTGGACCGGCAGGTCGTCCGCCGTGGCGTCCGGCGCGATGTCCGACGTGCCGTGCAGGAGCAGCAGCCCGCGCGCCTTGTCGTCGCCCAGGGCGAGGGTCTGGGCGATCGAGGCGCCGAGCGAGAATCCCGCGTACACCAGCCCGCGCTCGGAGTAGGGCGCGGCGGCCAGCACGGCCCGCTTCAGCAGCTCGTCCTTGCCGATCTTCTCCTGGTGCTCCATGCCCTCCTCGACCGCCTCGAAGGTGCGCCCCTCGAAGAGGTCGGGCGTCCACACCTCGTGTCCGGCCGTGCGCAGCCGGTCAGCGGCCTGGAGCACCGCGGGCCGCAGCCCCTGGGTCGAGTGAAAGAGCATGATGTTCATGAAACCCATGGTGCCAGCCGGGTGTGACAGCACGAGATCGCGGCAGTACCCGCGACCGGACGGAAGTCACATGTTCATGCCCGCCCATGGCCGGTTAGGTTCGGGGGCATGGAAAACCTGCTGCGACCGCTGATCGTGGTCGGTGGCTCGGTCGTGCTCACGCTGGTGATCGGCTGGGCCACCGACTTCCTTCTGCGCAAGGCCGACGAACGACATCACGAGACCCAGCTGTGGGGCCTGCTCCGCCGCGGGCGCATTCCCTACCAGCTGGTGCTCTTCGCCGCCCTCCTGAGAGGGTCGTACGACGAGGCGCAACTGCTGGAGGACCGCCGCGAGGGTCTGGGCCAGGCGCTGACGCTGCTGCTCATCGGGTCGGCGGCCTGGCTGGTGATCCGTATCGCGGGGGCGATCGTCGAGACGTCCTACAGCCGGTACGCCAGCGCCCGGGCCCACCGCGACCCGGCCAGGGTCCGCCGCGTGCGCACCCAGGTGACGCTGATCATGCGGGTGGTGTCCGCGGTCGTCGGCGTGGTGGCCACGGCGAGCATGCTGCTGACGTTCCCGGCGTTCCGGGCGGCGGGCGCCTCGCTGCTGGCCTCGGCCGGCATCCTCGGCATCGTCGCCGGTGTCGCCGCCCAGTCCACGCTGAGCAACATGTTCGCGGGCTTCCAGATCGCCTTCGGCGACATGGTGCGCATCGGGGACACCGTGGTGGTGGACGGCGAGTGGGGCACGGTCGAGGAGATCACGCTGACGTTCCTGACCGTCCACACCTGGGACGAGCGCCGGATCACCATGCCGGTCTCGTACTTCACGTCCAAGCCGTTCGAGAACTGGTCGCGCGGCACCCCGCAGATGACCGGCATCGTCTTCTGGCACGTCGACCACACGGCCCCCGTGGAGGAGATGCGCGAGAAGCTCCGCGACATCCTGCGCGAGTGCCCGGCCTGGGACGGCCGCGCCTACAACCTGTGCGTCACGGACACCACCCCGAGCACCTTGCAGGTGCGGGCCCTGGTGACGGCCAAGGACGCGGACGACATCTGGACGGTACGGGTCACGGTCCGCGAGGAGATGGTCCGCTGGCTGGCCGAGGAGCACCCGTACGCCCTCCCCCGGGTCAACACGGCGGACGCGCTCCTGCCGCCGTCCTGGAACGGCAACGGCCACCGCCCGTCCTCGGACGGTGTCCCGAACCAGCAGCGCCGCTACCACGGCTCGGCGCGGCCGGAGCGCTGACGACGCGAGCTGACCGAAAGGAGGGGGCTGCCCGCGGTACGGGCAGCCCCCTCCTCGTGCGGTCAGTGACCGCGTTCGGCGCCGCCGTTGACCTGGATGATCTGGGAGGTGATGTGCCCGGCACCCGAAGAGGCCAGCCAGTGGAGGGTCTCGACGACGTCACCGGGGGTCCCGGCCCGCCCGTTGGAGGTCTCCTCGACGAGCCGCGCCCGCCGCTCCTCGCTCATCGCGTCCCCGAAGAACTCGGTGTCCTCGACATAGCCGGGCGCGACCACGTTCACGGTGATGCCGCGCGGCCCCAGCTGCCGGGCCAGATCATGGGCGTAGGGATGCAGACCCGCCTTGGCCGCCGCGTAGGCGCCGCTCCCGGATCCCCGGTAGGCGGCGATGGATCCGAGGAACAGCACCCGCCCGCCGGGCTCGGCGAGGCGCGGCTTCAGCGCCTCGGTGAGCAGCACGGCGGTCAGGGTGTTGAGCCGGAAGTTCACGGTCCAGCTGTGCGCGACGGCCTCTAGCGGATCGTCGCTCCCGGGGTCCGGCTCGAGCAGCCCGTTGCCTCCGGCGCTGTGCACGAGCACGTCGACGGCCCCGAACTCCCGCTCCACGAAACCGGCGACACCCCGCACGTCCGCCGGCTCGGTGAGATCCGCCGCATACGTCCGCGCCCCCGGCACCCCGGCCTTCTCCAGCACCTCGGCCCGCCGCCCGAGCAACAGGACCTGGTCCCCGCCCGCGGCGAACGCCCGGGCCGCCGCGAGCCCGATCCCGGTCCCCCCACCACTGATCACCACATTCCGAGCCATACGGTGACCCTACGACCCGTCAGCCGCCGACGGCGAAGACCCCGCCGGGATCCGGTCACCGCATCGAGCGCACATCAAGATGGCGCAACACCCGGTCCACGACCTCCGGATCGGCCCCCGGCTCACTCCGCGCCGCCAGCACCTCGTGCCGCGCGGCGCTCAGCATCTCCTGCTGGATCCGCCGCACCCGCTTCAGCCGCCGCGCGCGCTCCCGGGAGGCCTCCCGCCGCTCGTCCTCCGCGACTTCGGGACTGATCCGGATCCCGATGTCGAAGGCCCGCCGCAGCATCTGCTCGGACAGTTCCTCGGGGAGCTCTTCTTCCTCCTCGATCTCGCGCAGCCTCCGCTTCGCCGCCTTGGACGCCCGGATCGCCAGCTCCTTGGCGAGTTCCTTCTCGTGGTCCGTGTCGGCCTTCACGCCCAGCCGCCGCACCAGCCACGGCAGCGTCAGCCCCTGCACCACCAGCGTCGCCACGATCACCCCGAACGCGATGAAGATGAGCTCGTCCCGGTTGGGGAAGGGCGCCCCCGCGTCCGTCTCCAGCGGAATGGCCAGGACCAACGCCACCGAGGCCACCCCGCGCATCCCCGACCACCACATCACCACGGTCTCGCGCCAGCTCACCGGGATGTCCTCGTCGTAGTCCCGCCGCGCGTGCAGCCGTTTGGTCAGCCAGGTCGCCGGCAGCAGCCACAACAGCCGTACGAACACGACGACGACCACCACGACCGCCGCCCAGCCGAGCAGCTCGCCCCACCGGCCGGACGCGGTGCGAATGGCGTTGTGCAGCTCGAGACCGACCAGCCCGAACGCGACGCCGGTGACGAGCGTGTCGACGATGTTCCAGAACGTGTGCCCGGCCAGCCGTGTCATGACGTCGTCGGCGTCGGACCCGTACTCCGCGAGGAACACCGCCGTGGTGAGCACGGCGAGCACGCCGGAGCCGTGCAGTTCCTCGGCCATGACGTACGAGGCGTACGGCACCAGCAGCGTCAGCCCGATCTGCAGGGTCGCGTCCCCGAGCAGCTCCATCAGCTTGTTCGCGCCCCAGCCCAGCGCGATGCCCACGGCCGCCCCCACCACGGCCGATAGCACCAGATCGAGGCCGGCCTGCCAGGGCGAGAACGTCCCGCTGACGGCGGCGGCGATCGCCACGTGGTAGAGGACGATGGCCGTCACGTCGTTGAACAGCCCCTCGCCCTCCAGGATCGACACCAGCCGGCGCGGCAGCCCCAGCTGCCCGGCGACCGCGGTCGCGGCGACCGGGTCCGGCGGCGCCACCAGCGCGCCGAGCGCGAACGCCGCGGCGAGCGGCAGCCCCGGCACGATCGCGTCGGCCGTGGCGGCCACACAGGCCATGGTGACGAACACCAGCGCCACGGCCAGCAGGAAGATGGGTCTCTTGTTCGCCGCGAACTGCCGCCACGATGTGCGCCGCACGGCGGCGTACAGCAGGGGCGGCAGCAGCAGCGGCAGGATGAGGTCCGGCGGGATCTCGACGTTCGGTACGAACTCGAGCAGCGCGAGGACTATGCCCAGGAGCGTCATCAGCACCGGCGCGGGCATCCCCAGCCGGTCCCCGACCGGGACGCTGATCACGGCCCCGAGCAGCAGCACGAACAACAGGGCCAACTGATCCACGGTCAGCGCTCCGGGAGGTCAGACGGTCACACGACTGAACTCAAGCCTGCCACGCAACTCCACGGACAAACCGTTTCGGCACCCGCGGCGGACGGCTACAGCGAACGCCGCATCCCCTGGTGCGGGATACCCGCCTCCAGATACTCCGGCCCGTACGCCTCGTAGCCGAGCCGCGCGTAGAAGCCCAGCGCGTGCGTCTGGGCGTGCAGGTCCACGGCCGCGAGCCCCCGGGCGCGTGCCGCGTCCTCGATGGCCCGCACCAGGGCGACCCCGACACCGAGGCCGCGCGCCTCGCCGGACACGGCGAGCCGGCCGAGGGAGCCCACGGACGGGCCGGCTCCGGTCTGCGCCGCGGCCGCCTCGCCGTACAGCAGCCGCCCGGTCCCGAGCGGCACGCCGTCCTCCCGGACGGCCAGCACATGCACGGCCTCCGCGTCGTACGCGTCGTACTCGAGGTCCTCCGGCACGCCCTGCTCGCCGACGAAGACCTCCTTGCGCACCGCGAAGCACGCCTCACGGTCGGCGAGGTCCTCCGCGACACGCACCGCATACCGCGAGCTGCTCACGCGTACGTCTCCTCCCGGACCTGCTCCAGGGCCTTCTGCAGGTCCTCCGGGTAGTCGCAGGAGAACTCGGCCCACTGACCGTCCCCGGGGTGCTCGAAGCCGAGGCGCACCGCGTGCAGCCACTGGCGGGTCAGGCCGAGGCGCTTGGCGAGGGTCGGGTCGGCGCCGTAGGTCAGGTCGCCGACGCAGGGGTGCCGGTGGGCCGCCATGTGGACGCGGATCTGGTGGGTGCGGCCGGTCTCCAGCTTCACGTCGAGGAGCGACGCCGCGCGGAAGGCCTCGATGAGGTCGTAGTGCGTGACGGACGCCTTGCCCTCGGCGGTGACCGCCCACTTGTAGTCGTGGTGGGGGTGGCGGCCGATGGGCGCGTCGATGGTGCCGCTGGTCGGGTCGGGGTGGCCCTGGACGAGCGTGTGGTACCGCTTGTCGACCGTGCGCTCCTTGAACTGGCGCTTCAGCGACGTGTAGGCGCGCTCCGACTTGGCGACGACCATCAGCCCGGAGGTGCCGACGTCGAGGCGGTGCACGATGCCCTGGCGCTCCGCGGCCCCGGAGGTGGAGATCCGGTACCCGGCGGCGGCCAGGCCTCCGATGACGGTCGGCCCGGTCCAGCCCGGCGACGGGTGCGCGGCGACGCCCACCGGCTTGACGATCACGACCACGTCATCGTCGTCGTGCACGATCTCCATGCCCTCGACCGGCTCGGCCACCACCTGCACCGGCGCGGGCGCCTGTGGCATCTCGACCTCCAGCCAGGCGCCGCCGTGCACGCGCTCCGACTTTCCGACCACCGACCCGTCGACCGCGACCTTTCCCGCGGCGGCGAGTTCGGCCGCCTTGGTCCGGGAGAAGCCGAACATGCGGGAGATGGCGGCGTCGACGCGCTCGCCCTCCAGTCCGTCGGGCACGGGCAGGGTGCGGATCTCGGGAATCGTGCTCACCCGTCGAGTATGCCGGACGGGTCCGACAGTCCCGTACGGCGCCTGTCAGTCCTTGTGGACGGTGCCGTCCGGGTCGAGCCCCTTGAACGACAGCAGCACGATCAGGATGCCGCCGCACACGATCGCCGAGTCGGCCAGGTTGAAGACGGCGAAGTGCTTGGGCGCGATGAAGTCCACGACGGCGCCCTCGAGGACACCCGGCGCACGGAAGATCCGGTCGGTGAGGTTGCCCAGCGCACCGCCGAGCAGCAGTCCGAGCGCGAGCGCCCAGGGCAGGCTGTAGAGCTTGCGGGCGAGCCGGGCGATCACCACGATCACCGCCGCCGCGATCATGGTGAAGATCACCGTGAAGGCCTCGCCGAAGCCGAAGGCCGCACCCGCGTTGCGGATCGCCTCGAACTTCAGCCAGTCCCCGATGATCTCGATGGGCGGGTGGTGCTCCAGCTTGGCCACCACGATCATCTTGGTGCTCAGGTCGAGGGCGTACGCGAACAGGGCGACGGCGAACAGGACCGCGATACGGCGCTTGCCCCGGGGCTGCGGGGCCGTGGGCTCCGGCTCACCCGAGCCGGGCTCTCCGGTGGCCCGGGTGCCCTCGGAGTCGGCGCGCTCGCCCGACGCCGCGTCCTCGGGCCGTTCCCGCCCGTCCCCGGCGGCATCCGGTGTGTCCGGCGTACCGATGATGCGCTCCGCCTCTGCCACGTGAGTCCCTCAACCTAGGTCCTTGACTGAGGACGAGGGTACGACACACCCCGTGCCCCCCACGTGCTCAGGAGGCATTCGGCCGCCGGTCAGTACCTGCGCTCCTGCTTCTGCTTGCACTCCACGCACAGCGTGGCCCGCGGGAAGGCCTGCATCCGGGCCTTGCCGATGGGGTTGCCGCAGCTCTCGCACAGGCCGTAGGTGCCCGAGTGGAGGCGGTCCAGGGCGCGCTCGGTCTGGGTGAGCATCTCCCGCGCGTTGGCGGCCAGGGCCAGCTCGTGCTCGCGGGTGATGTTCTTGGAGCCGGTGTCCGCCTGGTCGTCGCCCGCGCCGTCCCCGGAGTCGCGCATCAGACCGGCGAGCGAGCGCTCCGACGACGTGATCTCCTCACGCAGCCGGGTCTCCTCGGACGTCAGCTCGGCACGCGCCTCCTCGACCTCCGCCTCCGTCCAGGGGTCCTCCCCGGGGCGTACCGCGAGCTCACCGGGCTCCGCCGCGGCGACCCGTGCCTTCGGAACGGCGGTCTTGGCCGCCGTCGCCGTGCCAGGAGTCTTCTTCGCACCCACCGTGGTCGCTCCCGTCTGCGTCGCGGCCTCGGCCGCGCCCGCCTTCTCGGCCGTGCTGTTCCCGGCCTTGTCCTGTGTGACCGCGCCGGTCCGGGCAGTGCCCTTTCCGGTCGCGCTCTTCGTGGTGGTGCTCTTGCCTCCGGCGCGCGTGCCCTCGGCCCCGACGCTCTTCCCCGCGGCGACGGCCTTGGCGGCCTTCGCCCTCTTGACCGCGGCCTTCTTCTCCGCGACCTCACCGGCGGCGGCCTTCCTGGCCACTGCCTTCTTCCCCGCGCTCTCGCCGACAGCCGTCTTCTTCCCCGCCGCCTCACCGGCAGCCGCCTTCTTACCGACGACCTTCCGCTCCACCGCCCCGCCGACTGCGGCTTTGCTGCCGGATGCCTTCCGCTCCACCGCCCCGCCGGCTGCGGCCGTGCTGTCGGAGGCCTTCCGCTCCGCCATCTCACCGGCTGCGGCCTCCCCGCCGGAGGCCTTCCGCTCCACCGCCCCGCCGGCTGTGGCTTTGCTGCCGGATGCCTTCCGCTCCACCGCCCCGCCGGCTGCGGCCTCCCCGCCGGAGGCCTTCCGCCCCGCCGCCCCGCCGGCTGCGGCCTTCCTGCCCACAGCCTTCTGCCCCGCCGCCCCGCCGGCTGCGGCCTTCCTGCCGGAGGCCTTCCGCTCCACCGCCCCACCGACTGCGGCCTTCCCGCCGGAGGCCTTCCGCTCCACCGCCCCACCGACTGCGGCCTTCCCGCCGGAGGCCTTCTGCCCCGCCGCCTCACCGGCAGCAGCCCTGTCGGCCGCTGCCTTCTTACCCGCGGCTTTCCCGGCAGCGGCTTTCGCTCCCGCAGCCTTCTCGGCCGCGGCCTTCTTGGCTGCCGTCGTCTTGGCTGCCGCCCTCGCAACCTCAGCCTCCTCGGCAGCGGCTTTCGCTCCCGCAGCCTTCTTGGCCGCCGCCTTCTTGGCTGCCGTCGGCTTGGCCGCCGCCTTCTCAGCCTCAGCCCTCTCAGCCTCAGACTCCTGGGCCCCAGACTCCTGGACCACCCCAGGCTTCTCGGCCGCAGTTCTCTCAACCGCGGCCTTCTCGACCTCAGCCTCCTCGGCCCCAGCCCTCTCGGCCCCAGCCCCTTCGGCCCCAGCCTTTTCGCTCGGCCCCTTGGCCGCCGTCGTCCTGGCCGCGACCTTCCTGGCCACGGCCTTTCCCGCCGCCGTCTTCTTGGCCGTCACCTTCTTGACCGCCGCCTTGGTCCTGGTGACAGCCGCCTTCGTACCCCCGGTCGCCTTCTCGGTCGCCCCCTTCGCCGCCCGCCCCGCCGAGCCTCCCCGGGTGGTCTTCTTCCCACCCGGGTCCTTGGGCGCACCGCCGGAGGCCTCCGCGGACCTGCCGGACGCCGGCTGCTGTACGGCGGTCTTCTTCGCCACCATGGCCGCGGCCCCTTCACATATTGTGACCTTGCTCGCGAATCGTGCTGGGACGATAAATCGACTTGAGTCCCGCGGCAACGGGGCACACCGCCCGATTCGCCCGCCTCGCGCATGCCGCGCGGCGAACCTGCATCCGTTGTGCCCAGCTCCCCGCCCGGTAATCCGCCGAGCCGGACGTCCCAGGATCCGAACACCCATACCTCGCCATTCGGGTCATCAAACCCAAACCGCACCTCCCACATCACCCCGTCCCCGACGGCCCCGAAAAGCGGTCGGCCGCTGTCCGCCCGGCGCCGTACACTGGGCGGAGCGAAAAGCGTGGATGGGGACGAGTAGCGGCGTACGCAGCCCAGAGCGACCCGGGGACGGTGGAAGCCCGGGGGCGAGCGCGACGTGAAGATCACCCCGGAGCCGCCGGAGGAAAGCCGCAGCCGAACAGCAGCGGCCGGTAGAACCGGCATCGCGACCCTAATGAGGGGGCTCACCGGCGCACACCCCGCACCGGAGGGCCAAGGAGGGTGGTACCGCGGGAGCGCGCCGAAGACGGCGCAGGCACAGTCACAGCTCTCGTCCCTCCGGACGGAAGGCAGCAAGTCCGCCGGAGGAAGCCCGCTGATGACATCGCCGACGTACCGCCAGGTGCCCGCCCAGGTCGACCTGCCCGCCCTCGAGCACACCGTGCTCGCCTTCTGGGACGAGCAGAAGATCTTCACCAAGAGCCTGGAGCAGTCCGAGGGCCGCCCCGAGTGGGTGTACTACGAGGGCCCGCCCACCGCCAACGGCATGCCCGGCGCCCACCACATCGAGGCCCGCGTCTTCAAGGACGTCTTCCCCCGGTTCCGCACCATGCGCGGCTACCACGTGGCCCGCAAGGCCGGCTGGGACTGCCACGGCCTCCCGGTGGAGCTGGCGGTGGAGAAGGAGCTCGGCTTCTCCGGCAAGCAGGACATCGAGGCGTACGGCATCGCCGAGTTCAACGCGAAGTGCCGTGAGTCGGTGACCCGGCACACCAACGCCTTCGAAGAACTCACGACCCGCATGGGGTTCTGGACCGACCTCAACGACCCCTACCGCACCATGGACCCCGCGTACATCGAGTCGGTCTGGTGGTCGCTCAAGGAGATCTTCAACAAGGGCCTGCTGGTCCAGGACCACCGCGTCGCCCCCTGGTGCCCCCGCTGCGGCACGGGCCTGTCCGACCACGAGCTGGCGCAGGGCTACGAGACGGTCGTCGACCCGTCCGTGTTCGTCCGCTTCCCGCTCACCTCCGGCCCGCTCGCCGGCGAGGCCGCGCTCCTGGTGTGGACGACCACGCCCTGGACCCTGGTCTCCAACACGGCCGTCGCCGCGCACCCCGAGGTCACCTACGTCGTCGCCACCGACGGCGAGGAGAAGCTGGTCGTCGCCGAGCCGCTCCTCGCCAAGGCCCTCGGCGAGGGCTGGGAGACCACCGGCCAGACCTTCACGGGCGCCGAGATGGAGCGCTGGACGTACCAGCGCCCGTTCGAGCTGGTGGAGTTCCCCGAGCCGGCCCACTACGTGGTCAACGCCGACTACGTCACGACCGAGGACGGCACGGGCCTCGTCCACCAGTCCCCCGCCTTCGGTGAGGACGACCTCAAGGTCTGCCGCTCCTACGGCCTGCCCGTCGTGAACCCGGTCCGCCCGGACGGCACCTTCGAGGAGGACCTGCCCCTGGTCGGCGGCGTCTTCTTCAAGAAGGCCGATGAGCAGCTCACCGCCGACCTCGACGAACGCGGCCTGCTCTTCCGGCACGTCCCCTACGAGCACAGCTACCCGCACTGCTGGCGCTGCCACACCGCGCTGCTGTACTACGCGCAGCCCTCCTGGTACATCCGCACCACGGAGATCAAGGACCGTCTCCTCACGGAGAACGAGAACACCAACTGGTTCCCCGACACGGTCAAGCACGGCCGGTACGGCGACTGGCTGGACAACAACATCGACTGGGCGCTGTCCCGCAACCGCTACTGGGGCACGCCGCTGCCGATCTGGCGCTGCGAGGACGACCACCTCACCTGCGTCGGCTCCCTCACCGAGCTGACCGAGCTGACCGGCACCGACCAGTCGGGCCTGGACCCGCACCGCCCCTACATCGACGCGGTCACCTTCGCCTGCCCGCAGGACGGGTGCGGCAGAACGGCCACGCGCGTGCCCGAGGTCATCGACGCCTGGTACGACTCGGGTTCGATGCCGTTCGCGCAGTGGGGCTACCCGTACAAGAACAAGGAGACCTTCGAGGCCCGCTACCCGGCGCAGTTCATCTGCGAGGCCATCGACCAGACCCGCGGCTGGTTCTACACGCTGATGGCGGTCGGCACCCTGGTCTTCGACAAGTCCTCGTACGAGAACGTGGTCTGCCTCGGCCACATCCTCGCCGAGGACGGCCGCAAGATGTCCAAGCACCTGGGCAACACCCTGGAACCCATCCCGCTCATGGACCGGCACGGCGCCGACGCGGTCCGCTGGTTCATGGCGGCCGGCGGCTCCCCCTGGGCGGCCCGCCGCGTCGGCCACGGCACCATCCAGGAGGTCGTCCGCAAGACGCTCCTCACCTACTGGAACACGGTCGCCTTCCAGGCCCTGTACGCCCGTACGTCGGGCTGGGCCCCGTCCGAGGCCGACCCGGCCCCGGCCGACCGCCCGGTCCTGGACCGCTGGCTGCTGTCCGAACTGCACGCGCTCACCGACCAGGTCACCCAGGCGCTCGACGCCTACGACACCCAGCGCGCCGGCAAGCTGCTGTCCGCGTTCGTCGACGACCTGTCGAACTGGTACGTGCGCCGCTCCCGTCGCCGCTTCTGGCAGGGCGACAAGGCGGCGCTGCGCACCCTGCACGAGGTCGTCGAGACGGTCACGCAGCTGATGGCCCCGCTGACCCCGTTCATCACCGAGCGGGTCTGGCAGGACCTGATCGTTCCGGTCACGCCGGGCGCCCCGGAGTCGGTCCATCTGTCCTCCTGGCCGCAGGCGGACCTCACGGCCATCGACCCGGAGCTGTCGAAGCAGATGGTGCTGGTGCGCCGGCTCGTGGAGCTGGGCCGTGCCACGCGCGCGGAGTCGGGTGTCAAGACGCGTCAGCCGCTGTCCCGCGCCCTGATCGCCGCGTCCGGCTTCGACACGCTGGACTCCGGGCTGCGTACGCAGATCACGGAGGAGCTGAACGTCGAGTCGCTCGCGACCCTGAGCGACGTCGGCGGCAGCCTGGTCGACACCACGGCCAAGGCCAACTTCCGCGCGCTGGGCAAGCGGTTCGGCAAGCGCGTCCAGGACGTGGCCAAGGCCGTCGCGAACGCGGACGCGGCCGCCCTGTCGCTGGCCCTGCGCGAGGGCACGGCGTCGGTGGAGGTCGACGGCGAGACCATCACGCTGGCTCCCGACGAGGTGATCATCACGGAGACGCCGCGTGAGGGCTGGTCGGTGGCGTCCGACTCGGGTGCCACGGTCGCCCTCGACCTGGAGATCACGGAGGAGCTCCGGCGTGCGGGCCTGGCCCGTGACGCGATCCGGCTGATCCAGGAGGCCCGCAAGAACAGCGGCCTCGACGTGGCCGACCGCATCGCGCTGCGCTGGACCGCCACGGACGCGGCGACGGTCGCGGCCCTGACCGGCCACGCCGGCCTGATCGCCGACGAGGTCCTGGCGACGGACTTCGTCCAGGGCGAGGCGGACGACACCTACGGCGAGCCCTTCAGCGACGAGGGTCTGTCCCTGACGTTCCGCCTGCGCAAGGCGTAACCCTCAGGCCGAACATCCCGAAGGCCCGGTCCCGCCAAAGATCTTGGCGGGACCGGGCCTTCGGCGTTGCGTCGCACGAACGCGATTGCGTACGGACGAACAGGCACGGCAACACGAACAGGCGTTGGCAAAAGGGCGAGGCCCCGGGATCAACCCGGGGCCTCGCCCTGAACGCTGCCGATGTCTACGCCGTACTACTGGCCATCAGGCCGTCAGTTGTCATCCTCGTCGATCAGGAAGCCCCGCATGGGCGAGGGCGCCTGACCCATCGGCGACGGGCCCTGCGGACGCACCGGCGCCATCGGCTGGGTCATCGCCGGCGACATCTGCTGCTGACCGCCGTAGGACGGACCGGACGGCGACGGGCCGCCGCCCATCGTCTGGTTGCCACCGCCGTAGGACGGGGCGCTCGCGCCGGCCGGAGCCATGGAAGGCGCCGGGGACGGCGGGAGGGACGCGGCAGCCGGAGTCCGCGGCGGAGCCAGCGAGTCGTCGGCCTGGGTCTCCAGCTGACGCAGCTGCGACTCCAGGTACGACTTCAGGCGCGTGCGGTACTCGCGCTCGAAGCCGCGCAGGTCCTCGACCTTGCGCTCCAGCGTGGCGCGAGCGGACTCCAGGGAGCCCATCGCCACGCGGTGCTTCTCCTGCGCGTCCCGCTCCAGGGCGTCGGCCTTGGCGCGGGCGTCACGCTCCAGACCCTCGGCACGCGAACGCGCTTCCCCGACGATCTTGTTGGCTTCGGAACGGGCCTCGGCGATCGCCTGGTCGGCGGTCTGCTGGGCCAGCGAGAGGACACGGGCGGCGCTGTCGCCACCGGGGCCTCCCTGACCGGGGCCGCCCATCGGAGGACCGCCCATGGGGCCGCCCATCGGACCACCCATCTGCTGCTGCATCTGCTGCTGCATCGGGCCCGGACCGCCCGGACCCTGGCCCATCGGGCCGGGACCCTGCGGACCACCCTGACCGCCGGGACCGGCGGGCAGCTGCGGGGCACCGCTCGGCAGCTGGGGCGGACCACCCATGGGGCCACCCATCTGCTGCTGCGGCGGGCCCGATATGCCGGCGGGTACGGGACCACCCGGACCGCGCATGCCCTGCTGCTGCTGTTGCTGCTGATCCTGCTGGGGCTCCGGAGGCTTGCGCATGTTCTGCTGGTTCTGGGCAGCAGCGCGCGTGGCCGCGGCCAGCTTGGCGCGCAGGTCCTCGTTCTCGCGGAGCAGGCGGGTCAGTTCGGCTTCGACCTCGTCGAGGAAGGCATCGACCTCGTCCTCGTCATAGCCTTCTCGGAGGCGGACGGTCGTGAACTGCTTGTTCCGCACGTCCTCGGGGGTCAACGGCATCTCTTCACCTCAACGTAGTCGTCGGCATTCGGCAAGACGGTAGGTCACATCGCTCATCACAGCCGGCTCACGATCGAGATCAGGATGTAGACGATGATCATCAGTACGAAGAAGGACAGGTCTAGCGCCACGCCCCCGAGACGCAGCGGCGGAATGACCCGCCGCAGAAGCTTGAGCGGTGGATCAGTGACAGTGTAGGTGGCCTCCAGAACGACCACCATCGCCTTGCCGGGTTGCCATGAGCGGGCGAACTGGAAGACATAGTCCATGACCAACCGGAAGATGAGCACGATGAGAAAGCACATCAGCGCGATGTAGATGACATCCAGAACCACGCTCATGACCTGCGCTTCCCTCTCCCCTGTGCCGTGCTGGGTACTGCTGTTTCCGGTGGTACGTCTCAGCTCTGGTTGAAGAACCCGCCCTCTGCGATGCGGGCCTTGTCCTCCGCCGTGACATCGACGTTAGCAGGCGACAACAGGAACACCTTCTGCGTCACCCGCTCGATACTGCCGTGAAGACCAAACACCAGACCAGCCGCAAAGTCGACAAGTCGCTTCGCATCTGTGTCATCCATCTCAGTCAGATTCATGATCACCGGAGTGCCTTCACGGAAGTGTTCCCCGATGGTACGGGCCTCGTTGTAGGTCCGTGGGTGGAGTGTGGTGATCCGGTAAGGCTCTCGTTCGGACACGACCTTGGGCATGATCACCGGTGCGTTCTTCTCCAGACTTGCGCGTTCTTGTGTGATGGATGCCACGGGCGCGATGCGCGCCGGGCGTCCGGATTCCGCGGGGAGCGAAGCGGAACGAGGGGCCGGTTCGCGGGGCACGGACGGCTGTACGACTCGTACCTCTTCGTCCCTTTGGGGCTGATGTGAGACGTGCGGCTGATGGGACGGCTCGTGCCGTCGGTGGTCCCGCTCGGGCTCCGGGTCCAGTTCGGGTTCGAAGTCGTCGTCGGGGTCGAATCCTCGGCCGTCGTACCCATCGTCCTCCACGAGGCCGAGGTAGACCGCCATCTTGCGCATCGCGCCGGCCATGCTCTGAGTCCTCCGCTCTGTGGTGGATCTGCTGACGACTGCCAAGTGCCTGCGATCCACGAGGTCCTTGAGTCCGCCTATCGGCGGCAATGACCATATTTTCTGCTGTGGTCCGACTTCGTGGCGACGTTACCCGAGCCTGGGTCGGACTCCGAGTACCGCGCTGCCGACGCGTACATGTGTCGCTCCGGCCGCCACGGCCTGTTCGAGGTCCGCACTCATCCCTGCCGAGACCATGGTGGCAGCCGGATGACTCCGGCGCAGGTCGGTCGACAAAACCATCAACCGCTCGAACGCCGCCTGTTCGCGTCCCGCATATTCGCCGGTGAGCGGCGCGACGGTCATCAGTCCGCCGAGCCGCAACCCCGGCGCCCCGGCCACCAGGCCGGCCAACTCCTCGATCCCGCCGGGGGCCACGCCGCCCCGCTCACCCCTCGCGCTCTCCCCGGCGTCGAGCGCGACCTGGAGGAGACACCCCAGTTCGCGTCCGGTCCGGACGGCTTCCTTCGACAGAGCTGTGACGAGCTTGGAACGATCGACGGACTGCACGAAGTCCGCGTAACCGGCCACCGATCGCACCTTGTTGGTCTGGAGTTGACCGACAAAATGCCACGTAAGGGGCAGATCCGCGCAGGCGGCGGCCTTGGGGGCCGCGTCCTGGTCGCGGTTCTCGGCGACATGCCGCACCCCGAGTTCCGCCAGCACGCGCACATCGCTCGCGGGATAGGTCTTGGTGACCACGATCAGGGTCACTTCCTCGCGTCCCCGGCCGGCGGCCGCGCACGCGTCGGAGATGCGCTGCTCAACATTCGCCAGATTCGCGGCGAGTTCGTCCTTACGGTCCGTCATGTCCCATCAGTCCAGCCACACATAGCCCGCGAGCCGACCGGTGGTGCGGTCGCCGCGGTAGGAGAAGTGATCGTCCGACTCCAGCGTGCACACCGGAGACCGCGCCCGGTCGCGCACCCCGAGCCGTTCGAGCTGGGCGTGCACTCCGGCACTCACGTCGACCGCCGGAGTGCCCCAACTGGTTTCGGCGTACGCCGCCGGCTCGACGGCGGAGACCTCGGCGCGCATCGCCTCGGGTACCTCGTAACACCGGCCGCAGACGGTGGGCCCGGTGCGGGCGACGATCCGGGAGGGCTCGGCGCCCAGTTCGGTCATCGCGCGTAGCGCGGCCGGGACGACCCCGGCGATCATGCCCGGCCGGCCCGCGTGAGCCGCTGCGACGATCCCGGCGACCGGGTCGGCGAGCAGGACCGGCACGCAGTCCGCGGTGAGCACGGCGAGGGGGAGCCCCCGCTTCACCGTGACGATCGCGTCGACCGACGGAATCTCGGACGCGGATCCCCACGGCCGGTCCACCACCGCCACGTCGGCCCCGTGCACCTGGTTCATCCAGACCACCCGGCCCGGCTCGACACCCAGGGACTTGGCGGCCAGGTCCCGGTTGGTGCGTACGGCGTCGGGGTCGTCTCCGACCGCTCCGCCGAGATTGAGCTCCTCATACGGAGCGGCGCTCACTCCGCCCCACCGGTCGGTGAAGCCGAAGTGCGCGCCGCCCACGCTCTCGCGCTGTCCTATCACGTCAGGAGAATCACTTGAGGAAGTCCGGTACGTCCAGTTCCTCGGCCGCGCTGTCCGAGTAGGTCCGCGGCGCCGGCGGGACCGGCGGGGCGACCGGGATGTCGTTGACCGGCTCCGGAGCGGGCTCCGGGTCCTCCTTCGGGGTCACGCTGCCGAGCGAGCCGAAGGACGGGCGGCTCTCGGTCTGCCGCGCCGGGGCCGGCTCCTCGCGCTTGGCCGAGGACGAGCCGAGAACGTTGTCCCGCTTGGACGGCGGCTGGCCGCCGTCGAAGCCGGCCGCGATCACGGTGACCCGGACCTCGTCGCCGAGGGCGTCGTCGATCACCGCGCCGAAGATGATGTTGGCCTCGGGGTGAGCGGCCTCGCTCACCAGCTGGGCGGCCTCGTTGATCTCGAACAGACCGAGGTCGCTGCCGCCGGAGATCGAGAGCAGCACACCGCGGGCGCCGTCGATGGACGCCTCCAGCAGCGGCGAGGAGATCGCCATCTCGGCGGCGGCCACCGCGCGGTCGTCGCCGCGCGCCGAGCCGATGCCCATCAGCGCCGAGCCCGCCTCGGACATGACCGACTTGACGTCGGCGAAGTCGAGGTTGATGAGGCCCGGGGTGGTGATGAGGTCGGTGATGCCCTGGACACCGGAGAGCAGGACCTGGTCGGCCGACTTGAAGGCGTCCAGCACCGAGACCTGGCGGTCCGAGATGGACAGCAGCCGGTCGTTCGGGATGACGATGAGGGTGTCGACCTCTTCGCGGAGTTCGGCGATGCCGTCCTCGGCCTGGTTCGCGCGGCGCCGTCCCTCGAAGGTGAACGGGCGCGTGACCACACCGATGGTGAGAGCGCCGAGCGAGCGGGCGATGTTGGCCACGACGGGCGCGCCGCCGGTGCCGGTGCCGCCGCCTTCACCGGCTGTCACGAAGACCATGTCGGCCCCCTTGAGGACCTCCTCGATCTCCTCGCGGTGGTCCTCGGCGGCCTTGCGGCCCACGGCCGGGTTGGCTCCGGCGCCGAGTCCGCGGGTGAGTTCACGGCCGACGTCCAGCTTGACGTCGGCGTCGCTCATCAACAGAGCTTGCGCGTCGGTGTTGATGGCGATGAACTCGACGCCCTTGAGACCGACCTCGATCATCCGGTTGATGGCATTGACACCACCGCCGCCGACACCGATGACTTTGATGACTGCGAGGTAGTTCTGCGGTGCTGCCACGTCGAAGGCCTCTCGCCTCGAGTTACGTGTCGCCGAATCACCGTGACGCGCCTGCGCCCCGCGACCCGACGACTGATGCCGAATGGGACGGTCCGTATCGCCGACCCGAACCCTAACCCTGAAGTTTAGGGTTACCAGTGTGTCTGTTCCTTGGAGTCTTCTGAACAGGACACTAAGTCGACAAGTGGCGCACGTTCAACGAACACGCCGAACCTCCCGTTTTTCTTTTCACCCTATGTGATCAGCCGTAGCACTGCCCAACCAGGGTGCTGGCCTGCGCGGATGTGCGTCAACTTGCTGATGACGCGGGCGCGGTGGGGACACTCACGTCGAAGTAGCGCGCGCCGGGCGAGGCTTTCATCAGGGCGCTGAGCGTACGGGCCTTGAGCGCACCCTTCTCGCTGCTGCCCCAGACGACCGTGCGGCCGTCCCTCAACTCCAGCGAGATGTCGTCGTAGGAACGGACCTTGACGGTCTGTGTGCCGCGGGCGACGGCGGCCGGAACGGCGCGGGCGACGACGACCGCCTCGCGCACCAGGCGGGACTCGCCGAAGCGACGCAGGCTCGCGGCGGCGGAGCTGGACCGGGACAGGGTCAATTCCAGTGCGGGCACGCCTTTCGGCGCCTCGGAGACCGTGGCGAAACGGACACCTTCATCGTCCACTTCGACGAACTTTCCGCCCTTTTGGACAATCAGAACCGGAGTCCGCTCGACCACTTTCAGCCCGATTCCATCGGGCCAGGATCGGGCCACGTCAACCGAGTCAATTCGGGGCAATTTCCGGCGCAGTCGTGTCTCGATCGCTTCGGTGTCGACGGAAATCAGCGGCTTCCCGAGGGGAACGTCGGCGGCGGCCCGGACCTGAGCCGGTGTCAGGACCCTGGTGCCCGACACGGAGACGCGCTCGGCACGCAGCCAGTCGGAGCCGTAGAACAGCCATACCGTCGGGAAGCCGAGGAAGACCAGGGCGAGGCCCAGGATGACAATCACACGAAGCCGGGCCCGCCTCGACCGCGGGCGGGGCGGCGGGCCGGACGACCTCTGCTGGCGTTCACCGCGCTCGGCGGTGGTCGATCCGGCCACGCTCCCCTGCCTTCCGTCATACGTCCCAGGGCCTAGCGATGTGCACGACTGGCGGCGATCGCCTCGTACACCATGCCGACGAGCAGATCGTCGGCGTCCCGGCGGCCGAACTCGGCGGCACTGCGGGACATCTGGTACAGCCGGTGCGGGTCGGCGAGCACGGGCAGGACATTCTGCTGGACCCACTCGGGGGTCAGCTCCGCGTCGTCGACCAGCAGACCGCCGCCGGCCTTGACCACCGGCTGGGCGTTCAGCCGCTGTTCGCCGTTGCCGATGGGCAGCGGGACGTAGGCGGCCGGGAGCCCGACGGCGGAGAGTTCGGCGACGGTCATCGCGCCCGCGCGGCAGAGCATCATGTCCGCCGCGGCGTACGCGAGGTCCATCCGGTCCAAGTAACTTACCGGGATGTAGGGGGGCATTCCCGGCATCTGGTGGACCTGCGGCAGTTCGTTCTTCGGACCGACCGCGTGCAGGATCTGGATTCCGGCCTGCTGGAGCCAGGGCGCGACCTGCTGGACGACCTCGTTCAGCCGCCGGGCGCCCTGCGAGCCGCCGGTGACCAGCAGCGTGGGCAGGTTCGGGTCGAGACCGAAGGCGGCCCGGGCCTCGGGGCGTACGGCGGCCCGGTCCAGGGTGGCGATGGAGCGGCGCAGCGGGATGCCGATGTAACGGGAGTTACGCAGCTTGCTGTCCGGGGTGGAGACGGCGACCTGGCTGGCGTAGCGCGAGCCGATCTTGTTGGCCAGGCCCGGGCGGGCGTTGGCCTCGTGGATGACGATCGGCACACCGAGGCGCTTGGCCGCGAGGTAGCCGGGCAGGGCGACGTAGCCGCCGAAGCCGACCACGGCGTCCGCCTTGGTGCGCTCCAGGATCTGCTCGGTCGCCTTGATCGTCCCGCGCAGCCGGCCCGGGACGGTGATCAGCTCGGGGGTGGGCTTGCGCGGCAGCGGAACGGCCGGGATCAGCGCGAGTTCGTACCCACGCTCGGGTACGAGACGTGTCTCGAGGCCGCGCTCCGTTCCCAGGGCCGTGATGCCCACGCTCGGATCCTGCCTGCGCAGGGCGTCCGCGAGGGCGAGCGCGGGCTCGATGTGGCCCGCGGTTCCTCCGCCGGCGAGTACGACATGCACCGAAATTCACCGCTCTCCGGACGAGCGCGCCGCCGAGGCACGCCGTCGCATCGTGTTCCATCTCCGGGGACTCCGAATGGAACCGGTGCCCCCAGTCCCCCGCTTTCTACCAAAGCGGGGTTGCCGCATCGCAAGCGCCGCCCGCGCAGCGGGCTCGTCGCGTGCGAAGGCGATCAGCAGCCCGATGGCGAACATGGTCGGCAGCAGGGCTGATCCCCCGTAGGAGAACAGCGGGAGGGGGACACCGGCGATCGGCAGCAGACCGAGCACCGCACCGATGTTGATCACGGCCTGGGCCGTGATCCAGGTGGTCACGCCTCCCGCGGCATACCTCACGAAGGGGTCCTCCGTGCGTCCGGCCACGCGGATACCCGCATAGCCTAGAGCCGCGAAGAGGGCGAGTACCGACAGCGTCCCCGCCAGGCCCAGTTCCTCACCGGTGACGGCGAAGATGAAGTCGGTGTGGGCTTCGGGGAGTTGGCCCCATTTCTCCACACTCGCGCCCAGCCCGGAGCCGAAGATTCCGCCCGAGGCCAGGGCATAGATGCCATGGACGGCCTGCCAGCAGTCGACGGGGCCCGACTGGGGCTCGGTGGCGCCGAGGCACTGCAGCCGGGCCATGCGGTTGGCGCTGGTCTTGATGAGGATCAGGCCCAGCACGGCGGCGATCGACAGCACTCCGGCGAACAGCCGGGTGGGCGCGCCGGCCAGCCAGAGCAGGCCGAAGAGGATGGCTGTGAGAATGATCGCCGTGCCCATGTCGCCGCCGATCATGATCAGCCCGAGCAGCATGAAGGCGGCCGGCACCAGCGGGACGAGCATGTGCTTCCACTGGGTCAGCAGCTTCCTGTCCTGCTTGCGGGCGAGCAGGTCGGCGCCCCACAGCACGAGGGCGAGCTTGCCGAACTCGCTGGGCTGGATCTGGAAGGAGCCGCCGACCGCGATCCAGTTCTGGTTGCCGTTGACCGACACTCCTATCCCCGGGATCTGCACCAGGATCATCAGGAAGACGGCGCCCGCGAGGATGGGGTAGGCCAGCGCCCGGTGCAGCTTCACCGGCATCCGGGAGGCGGCGAACAGCAGCCCCGCGCCGATCACCGCCGCGAGCAACTGCTTGCGGAAGAAGTACGAGCCCGGCAGGGACATCTGGAGCGCGGTGATCTGGGAGGCCGAGTAGACCATCACCAGCCCCAGCACCGTGATCAGCAGGCTGCCGCCGAAGATCAGATAGTAGGCGGTCAGCGGCCGGTCCCAGCCCCTGCGCGCCCGCAGGTACAGGCCGAGGACGCCGCTCTCGCGCGACGCCCGGGGCGCGGCGGGCCGGCGGACGGGCCGCTGCGCGGGTGGCCCTCCGGTACGGCTACCGGGCATGGACGGCTCCCGCGGACGCGCGTGGGAGGGGTGGGGGCGTCGGCCCCCGGTCGGCGGCGGGTGTCCGCCGGTTGGTCTCGGGCCACATCCGAGTCACGCGTCCCTCCAAGGGTCCCGAAGCACCCGTCGTGGCCGAGACCGACCGTCAGGTGCCCGCGCCGAGTTCGCGAACCGCCTCCGCGAACGCGTCACCGCGCTTGTTGTAGTTGGTGAACATGTCCATCGAGGCGCAGGCCGGGGCCAGCAGCACCGTGTCGCCGGGCTGGGCGAGCCGCCGCGCCTCCTGGACGGCCTGGAGCATCGCCCCAGTGTCGGTCCGGTCGAGGTCGACGACGGGTACTTCCGGGGCGTGTCGCGCGAGGGCTTCCCGGATGAGCGCGCGGTCCGCGCCGATCAGCACGGCCCCGCGCAGCCGCGGCGCCGACTTGGCGACCAGTTCGTCGAAGGAGGCGCCCTTGGCGAGCCCGCCCGCGATCCACACGATCGGCTCGTAGGCCGCCAACGAGGCTTCCGCCGCATGCGTGTTGGTGGCCTTGGAGTCGTCGACGTACGCGACGCCGTCCACGTCGGCCACGTGCGCGATGCGGTGGGCATCCGGGGTGAAGGCCCGCAGGCCGTCCCGTACGGCCTTGGCGGGCACCCCGTAGGCCCTGGCGAGGGCGGCCGCCGCGAGGGCGTTGGCGATGTTGTGCGGGGCCGGCGGGTTCACGTCGGCGACCTCGGCGAGCTCCTGGGCGTTCTTCTGCCGGTTCTCGACGAAGGCGCGGTCGACCAGGATGCCCTCCACGACACCGAGTTGGGAGGGTGCGGGCGTGCCCAGGGTGAAGCCGACGGCCCGGCAGCCCTCCTCCACGTCGGCCTCGCGGACGAGGTCCTCCGTGGCCTTGTCGGCCACGTTGTAGACGCACGCGACCTGATTGCCCTCGTAGATACGGCCCTTGTCGGCGGCGTACGCCTCCATGGAGCCGTGCCAGTCGAGGTGGTCGGGGGCGAGGTTGAGCACGGCGGCCGAATGGGCGCGCAGCGACGGCGCCCAGTGCAGCTGGTAGCTGGACAGCTCGACGGCGAGCACGTCGTAGCGCTCCTCGCCGAGCACCGCGTCCAGGAGCGAGACGCCGATGTTGCCGACGGCGGCGGTACGCAGTCCCGCCGCCTCCAGGATCGAGGCGAGCATCTGGACGGTCGTGGTCTTGCCGTTGGTGCCCGTGACGGCGAGCCAGGGGGCGGCGTCGGGGCCGCGCAGGCGCCAGGCCAGTTCGACGTCGCCCCAGATCTCCAGGCCCGCGTCACGAGCCGCCGCGAACAGCGGCTTGTCCGGCTTCCAGCCGGGCGCGGTGACGATCAGTTCGGAGCCCTCGGGCAGCGTGTCGCCGTCGCCGAGGCGCACGGTGATGCCGAGCGCCTCCAGCTCGGCCGCCTGCGCCCGGGCGCGCTCGTCGGCGCCGTCGTTGACGACCGTGACGATCGCGCCGAGGCCGTGCAGCACCTTGGCCGCCGGGACGCCGGAGACGCCGAGCCCGGCGACGGTGATGTGCTTGCCCTGGAAGGCGAAGGGCTCCGAGGAGGTCACTTGTCCGCTGCCCACCCTGCGTAGAAGAGGCCTAGTCCGACGATCACACAAATGCCCTGAATGATCCAGAAGCGGACCACGACAAGCACTTCGGACCAGCCCTTGAGTTCGAAGTGGTGCTGGAGTGGCGCCATCCGGAAGACGCGCTTCCCGGTGAGGCGGAAGGAGCCGACCTGGATCACCACGGACATGGTGATCAGCACGAAGAGGCCGCCGAGGATGGCGATCAGCAGCTCGGTGCGGGAGCAGATCGCGAGGCCGGCGAGCACACCGCCGAGCGCCAGCGAACCGGTGTCACCCATGAAGATCTTGGCCGGCGAGGTGTTCCACCACAGGAAGCCGAGGCAGGCGCCCATCAGCGCGGAGGCGACCACCGCCAGGTCGAGCGGATCCCGTACCTCGTAGCACGCGCCCGGGTTGGTCAGCGTCTGCGCGTTGGCGCAGGACTCCTGGAACTGCCAGACGCCGATGAAGGTGTAGGCGCCGAAGACCAGCACCGAGGCGCCGGTGGCCAGACCGTCCAGACCGTCGGTCAGGTTCACGCCGTTCGACATCGCGAGAATCATGAACAGCGCCCAGACCACGAACAGCACGGGGCCGATCGTCCAGCCGAAGTCCGTGATGAAGGACAGCTTCGTGGAGGCGGGGGTGTTGCCGCGGTTGTCCGCGAACTGGAGCGACAGCACCGCGAAGGCGATGCCGACGGTCAGCTGGCCGGCCATCTTCGCCTTGGCCCGCAGACCCAGCGAACGCCGCTTGACGATCTTGATGTAGTCGTCGAGGAAGCCGACCAGGCCCATGCCGACCATCAGGCCGAGCACCAGCAGACCCGAGAAGGTCGGTGCCGCGTCGGCCTCCGGGTCCAGATAGCCCGTGATCACCTTGGCGAGGAAGTACGCGGCGACCGTCGCCAGGATGAAGGCGATACCACCCATGGTCGGCGTACCGCGCTTGGCGGCGTGCTCGCGCGGGCCGTCGTCGCGGATGTACTGGCCGTAGCCCTTGCGGGCGAGCAGCTTGATCAGCAGCGGGGTGCCGATCAGGGTCAGGAAAAGGCCAATGACTCCTGCGAACAGGATCTGCTTCATCATCGGGCGGAAACCTCACCCTCGGCACCGGACTCGACGAGCGTCTGCGCCACGCTCTCGAGGCCGACCGAACGGGACGCCTTCACGAGCACGACGTCCCCCGGGCGCAACTCGCTGCGCAACAGGTCGACCGCCGCCTGTGCGTCGGACACGTGCACCGACTCCTCACCCCACGAACCCTCGTTATATGCGCCCAGTTGCAGCCAGGCGGCTTCCCTGCCACCGACCGCGACGAGCTTGCTGACGTTGAGCCGGACGGCGAGCCGCCCGACCGCGTCGTGCTCGGCGAGAGCCTCGTCCCCGAGCTCGGCCATCTTGCCGAGCACCGCCCAGGTCCGCCGCCCCTTGCCCATCGCCGCGAGCGCGCGCAGAGCGGCTCGCATGGACTCGGGGTTCGCGTTGTAGGCGTCGTTGACGATCGTCACGCCGTCCGGGCGCTCGGTGACCTCCATCCGCCAGCGGGAGAGGGAGCCCGCCTCGGAGAGCGCCACGGCGATCTCGTCTGCGGACATGCCCAGTTCGTGGGCGACGGCGGCCGCGGCGAGCGCGTTCGACACGTGGTGCTCACCGTACAGGCGCATGGTCACGTCACTTGCACCGGAGGGTGTGTGAAGCCTGAACGAGGGCTGTCCGGTGTCCGTGAGTCGCACGTTCTCGGCCCGAACGTCCGCTTCGCCGGACTCTCCGAAAAAAATCACCTTCGCCTTCGTACGGGCGGCCATGGCCCGTACGTAGGGGTCGTCCGCGTTGAGGACGGCGGTTCCGTCCTCCGGGAGTGCCTCGACGAGTTCGCCCTTCGCCTGGGCGATCTGCTCACGGCCGCCGAACTCGCCGATGTGGGCGCTGCCGACGTTGAGGACGAGGCCGACCTTCGGGGGCGTCAGACCGGCGAGGTAGCTGATGTGCCCGATGCCCCGGGCGCCCATCTCCAGGACGAGGAACCTGGTCTCCTCGGTGGCGCTGAGCGCGGTCAGCGGCAGTCCGATCTCGTTGTTGAGGGAGCCGGGCGTGAACACCGTGGGGGCCTTGCGCTGGAGCACCTGCGCGATGAGGTCCTTGGTGCTGGTCTTGCCCGCCGAGCCGGTGAGGGCGACGAGGGTGGCACCGAGACGTCGTACGACGTGCCGCGCGAGGGCTCCGAGGGCCGTCTGGACGTCGTCCACGACGATCGCGGGCACGCCGACGGGCCGGGTGCCGAGGACGGCCACCGCTCCCGCCTCGACGACCGCCGCCGCGTAGTCGTGTCCGTCCACGCGCTCGCCGGCGAAGGCGGCGAACAGGCTGCCCGGCACCGCCTCACGGGAGTCACGGACGACCGGTCCGGTGACCTGGACGGACGGATCCGGTATGTCGTGCGTCTGCCCGCCGACGACTTCTGCGATCTCGGCGAGGGAGAGGGCGATCACAAGTTCATCCCCTGGGTCTTCTGGATTTTCATCCCTGGGTCTTCTGGACGGCTTCGCGAAGTACCTGGCGGTCGTCGAAGGGACGGACCACCCCGGCGATGTCCTGGCCCTGCTCGTGGCCCTTGCCCGCGACCAGCACGGTGTCGCCGGGCTCGGCGCGGGCGACGGCGGCGGCGATCGCGGCGGCCCGGTCCTCGAAGACCTGCACCTCGCCACGCTCGTGCGCGGGCACGGAGGCCGCGCCCTGGAGCATCGTGGCGAGGATCGCGAGGGGGTCCTCGCCGCGGGGGTTGTCGGAGGTCAGTACGGCGGTGTCGGCGAGCCGCGCCGCCGCGGCGCCCATGGGCTCGCGCTTGGTCTTGTCCCGGTCGCCACCGCAGCCGAGAACGATGTGCAGCTTGCCCTCGGTGACCTTGCGGAGCGCCTTGAGGACCGACTCGACCGCGTCCGTCTTGTGGGCGTAGTCGACGACCGCGAGGTAGGGCTGTCCGGCGTCCACGCGCTCCAGCCGGCCCGGCACGCCGGGTACGGCGGCGACACCGTCGGCGGCGGCGTGCGGGTCGAGGCCGGCGACGGCCAGGGCGACGATCGCGGCGAGGGTGTTGGCCACGTTGAAGGGGCCCGGCAGCGGCGACTTGGCGCTGATCCGCTCGCCCTTGGGGCCGATGACGGTGAACGTCGAGTCCAGCTGGCCGACCTCGACGTCCTCGGCGCGCCAGTCGGCGTCGGGGTGGCCCTCGGCCGAGTAGGTGACGACCGGGACGGTGGCCTCGTTCGCCAGCCTGCGGCCGTACTCGTCGTCGATGTTGACGACGCCGAGCTTGCCGCGTTCCGGCGTGAACAGCTGCGCCTTGGCCTGGAAGTAGTCCTCCATGCCGGAGTGGAACTCCATGTGCTCCGGGCTGAGGTTGGTGAAGACGCCGATGTCGAAGACGCAGCCGTCGACCCGGCCGAGGACCAGGGCGTGGCTGGAGACCTCCATGGCGACCGCGTCGACGCCGCGCTCGCGCATGACGGCGAACAGGGCCTGGAGGTCGGTGGCCTCGGGGGTGGTGCGCTCGGACTTGATGCGCTCGTCGCCGATGCGCATCTCGACCGTGCCGATCAGGCCGGTGGACCGGACGGTCTTCAGGCCGCCCTCGACGAGGTAGGCGGTGGTGGTCTTGCCGGAGGTACCGGTGATGCCGATCTGGAGCAGGTCCCGGCCGGGGTGGCCGTAGATCGTGGCGGCCAGCTCGCCCATCTGGGCGCGGGGGTCGTCGACGACGAGGACCGGCAGCCCGGACTCCGCGGCGCGCTCCGCGCCGGTGGGGTCGGTCAGCACGGCGGCCGCGCCGAGGCCGGCGGCCTGCGTGACGAAGTCGGCGCCGTGCAGCCGGGCGCCCGGGAGGGCGGCGTACAGGTCGCCGGGGCGTACGGCGCGGGAGTCATGGGTGATGCCCGTGACCTCGGCGGCACTCTCCGGCGTGGGAGCACCCAGCTGGTCGGAGAGTTCCGCGAGGGGTGTGGCGGAGACCTGCACCGGCCTGGGCGGCCCGGGATATGTCACGGGATGGCCCTTCTGGGTGGTTTGGGACTGATCAGCGTGTGGCACGGCGGTGAGCGTACCGGGCGTACCCGCCTCCGGGCGAAGTGAGGGGGCGCCGCTGCTCTGGTTCCCGGGGTCGGGGGTGATCGTTGTCACGGGGGCGGTCCTGGTGGCTCGGTGCTGATCAGGGGCTGGGGGTTCAGTTGAAGGAGACGGGCAGCTTCGCGGCCTTGGCTCCGGTCGGCGGGACCTGGAGGGACTTCAGTGCGAACTCCATGACCCGCTTGTAGACGGGGCCGCAGATCTGGCCGCCGAAGTAGCTGCCCTGGGTGGCGTTCTGGATGGCGCAGTAGACGGTGACGCGGGGCTTGTCGGCGGGCGCGAACCCGGCGAACGACGAGGTGTAGCCGTGGTACTTGCCGGTGGCCGGATCCACGCGGTTGGCCGTGCCCGTCTTGCCCGCGACGCGGTAGCCGGGGATGCGCGCCTTGGTGCCGGTGCCCTCCTCGTCGTCCACGACGGACTCCAGCATCTGGGCGAGGGTCTTCGCCGTCTTGGCGCTGACGACCCTGGTCTTCTCGGGCTCGGCGGCCGGGGTGAAGCGGCCTTCGGGGCCCTTGGTGCCGCGGACGAGCGTGGGGTCGACACGGACGCCGCCGTTGGCGATGGTCGAGTACACGGACGCCGCCTGCATGGCGTTGATGGAGACGCCTTGGCCGAAAGGAATCGTGTACTGCTGCGAGGTCGACCACTTGTCGGGCGGGGCGAGGATGCCCTTGGTCTCGCCGGGGAAGCCGAGGCCGGTGTAGCTGCCGAGGCCGAACTTGCGCAGGTAGTCGTAGAGGACCTTGTTGGACTGGGCCTGGGTCTTGCCGAGCTGGCCGGTGGCGAGGATGGTGCCGATGTTGCTCGACTTGGCGAGGACGCCGTTGAGCGTCAGGTACCAGGTCGGGTGGTCGATGTCGTCCTTGAAGAGCCGGTCGCCGCGGTGCAGCCGGTTGGGCACGACGACGTGGGTCATCGGGGTGGCGGTGTTCTCCTGGAGGACGGCGGCCATCGACATGACCTTGGCGGTGGAGCCGGGCTCGAAGGCGTCCTGGACGGCCGCGTTGCCGAGCGCGGCCGAGTCGGCGTCGGACAGGTCATTGGGGTCAAAGCCGGGTGAGTTGGCCATGGCCAGGATCTGGCCGGTGCGGGTGTCCTGGACGATGACGTAGCCGCGGTCGGCCGCGGACTCCTTCACCTGGTCGGTGATGGCCTTCTGGGCGGCCCACTGGATGTCGCGGTCGATGGTGAGCTCGACGTCGCTGCCGGGCACGGCGGGTGTCTCGGTGGAACCCACGGTGGGGACGAGACGGCCGCCGGACTGGGCGTAGCGGATCTTGCCGTCCTTGCCGGCCAGCTGCTTGTCCAGCTGGAGTTCGATGCCGCCGCCGGGCTTGCCCTCGCCGTTGACCCAGCCCAGTATCCCGGCGGCGAGGTCGCCGTTGGGGTACACGCGCTTGCTGGTGGCGACGGAGAAGACTCCCGCGAGAACGTTGTGCGCGGACTTGTCCGTCTCCTCCTTCTTGGCGAGCGCGGACTTCAGGTCCTTGATCTGCTTCCAGACCTGCGGGGTCTGGCGGGAGGCCAGCTTCGCGTAGCGCAGGTTCTTGTTCTTCGGCCGCAGCTTCTCGACCAGGGCGTCCTGGTCCTGGCCGAGGATCGGTGCGAGGAGCGCGGCGGCCTGCTCGGGGCCGTCACCGATCTTCAGGTGGCCCGGGGCGAACATCGTGGGGTCGGCCGTGATGTCGTAGGCGTCCTCACTGGTCGCCAGGGCGACACCGGACCGGTCGGTGATCTCGCCCCGGTCGGCTGCCAGCACCTGCCCGACATAGCGGTTCTGCTCGGCCTTGGCCGCGTACGTGCTCGCGTCGACGGCCTGCACCTGGAACAGCCGCACGACGAAGGCGATCATCACCAGCGTCAGCGCCAGCCCGACCAGCCGCAGCCGGGGCCGGGGGCTGCCCAGCCGCAACGGCCGGGGCGCCCCCGGCCGTTGCGCCGGCCGCCGGGCCGGACGGGCACCTGGCCCGGGACGCCGCCGTGCATCGGGCCGAGCGGGCCTGGCGGGGCCGGGCACGCGGCGGCGCGGGGGTTCCCTGTCGGACACTTCCGTCACCTGCCGGGGGTCGGAGCGGTCTGGGGGCGGACGGACACGGCGGCGGGCCCACGACCGGGCCGGCACCGGACCTCGGGACCGACGGCACACAGCGGCGCCCGCCGGGCGGACACCCGAGCCACCCGGCCGAAGCCCCGACCCACCACGAGCCCACGAGCGGAAACCGCACCGAGGGCCGGACGAATACCGGGATCACGGGGACAGCCGGGCCAAGCCTCGAGGCCGACGGCATGCAACGGCGACCGCCCGGCGGACACCCGAGCCGCCACGAGCCCGTGAACGGAAACCGCACCGAGGGCCGGACGAACGCCGGGATCACGGGGGCGGCCGGGGCCGGTGAGGGCCGGTAGCCGGCGGCGCGGGGGTTCCCTGAAGGACACTTCCGTCACCTGCCGGGGGTCGGGGCGGGGCCGTTGGGCATGGCCTCGGGGGCGAGGACCAGGGGGAGGTGCGCGGCGCTCTGCCAGACGCCGGGGGCGGCGCTGGGGACGCCCTTGACGGTGCCGTCGCGGTCGAGGAAGGCGGGGTCGCCGCCGGGCACCATGCCGAGCTCGCGGGCACGGCGCTGGAGGGCCTCGGGGGCGGAGTAGGCGTCGATGTCCCGCTGGAGGGCCTGTTCCTCGTCGGTGAGGCTCTTGGTCTCGCGCTGGAGGTCGTCGAGCTGGAACGCGCCTTCGCTGAGGGCCGAGTTCAGCACCAGGAGACCGATGAGGCCGCCGCCGAGGAGGAGGACCACGAGGAGCACGAACGGCATGCGGGCCGCCTGCGCGGTGCCGGCCGGGAGGAGCCGCGCGAGACGTGCCGCCCTCCCCTTCAGTTCGGGTTTGCCGCTCACGCACGCTCCCTCGGGTCCGGAACACACCGGCCGCCGCCCTGCACGTGGCTCACTCGACGTCCTCTCTGATGCGCTGCGCCCCGCGCAACCGCGCCGGTGCCGCGCGCCGGTTCTCGGCGATCTCCTCTTCCGTGGGGAGTTCGGCACCGCGCGTGAGCAGCTTGAGCCGCGGCTGGTAGCGCTCGGGCACGACGGGCAGTCCGGGCGGCGCGGTGGTGGCGGCGCCCGCCGCGAACACCTGCTTGACCAGCCGGTCCTCCAGCGAGTGGTACGACAGCACCGCGATCCGCCCGCCCACGTCGAGCGCCTTCACCGCGGCCGGGATCGCCCGCTCCAGCACGGACAGCTCGCCGTTGACCTCGATACGCAGGGCCTGGAAGGTGCGCTTGGCCGGGTTGCCGCCGGTGCGCTTGGCGGCCTGCGGCAGGGCGTCCCGGATCAGCTCGACCAGCCGCGCGCTGTTGCTGAACGGCTCCTTCTCGCGCTCGCGCACGACCGCGGACACGATCCGCTTGGCCTGCTTCTCCTCGCCGTACGACCGCAGGATGCGGACGAGTTCGCCCGGCGGGTACGTGTTGAGGACCTCGGCGGCGCTCGCGCCGGTCGTCTGGTCCATCCGCATGTCGAGCGGGGCGTCCTGGGCGTAGGCGAAGCCGCGGTCGGCCTCGTCGAGCTGCATGGAGGAGACGCCCAGGTCGAACAGGACACCCCGCACGCGCGCGATGCCGAGCTTGTCCAGCACCTCGGGCAGTTCGTCGTACACCGCGTGGACGAGGGTGGCGCGCTCCCCGTAGGGCGCGAGGCGCTCGCCGGACAGGCGCAGGGCCTCCTTGTCCCGGTCGAGGGCGACGAGCCGCGCCTCGGGGAACCGCTCGAGGAGCGCCTCGCTGTGGCCGCCGAGGCCGAGGGTGCAGTCGACGACCACCGGGTCCGGGCCCTCCAGGGCGGGTGCCAGCAGGTCCAGGCACCGCTGGAGCATCACCGGGACGTGTCGACTCTGGCTCAAGGGGGCCTCTCAGATCCGGCACGAGCCCACGCACCGCCGGGTCCCCGCCCGCTGCTGAAGGGGAGGCCTGCCGGCGCCGGAAGCGTCAGCCGACCGGGAGCGGGAGGAGGCCGAGCCGTACGTACGCGCCGCGCACGTGGGGAGATCGCCGGGCGTCGCCGGGTCTCCGGGGAAATCAGTCCAGCGGGGAGAGTCTCGCCTCCCGCTTCGCGTCACTTTAGTCCACCGTGTCTCCCGGTCAATCAACCGGCCTGCGCGTCGCGACCAGCGGGCACACCACCCTTGTGGGTTACCTCACCACAAGGCCCGATGGCGTTCTTTGTCCTCTCTCACAGCGGACCTGGAACAGCCGTGACCAGTACCGTCATGGATATGACGACTTCTGCATCATTTCCCACGGACTCGGAGAGCGCCACGGCCGCAAGCGGCACGGCCACCGACCGCATGGTCGACGCCAACACCAGCTATGCCGCCGACTTCGGCCACGCCGGGATGGCCGCCGCCCCCGCCCTGCACGTGGCCGTCGTGGCCTGCATGGACGCCCGCCTCGACCCGCTCGCCACGCTCGGCCTCGAGCTCGGCGACTGCCACACCATCCGCAACGCCGGCGGCGTCGTCACCGACGACGTGATCCGCTCCCTCACCATCAGCCAGCGCAAGCTGGGGACGCGCAGCGTCGTCCTCGTCCACCACACCGGCTGCGGCATGGAGACCCTCACCGAGGACTTCCGGGGCGAACTGGAGGCCGAGATCGGCCAGCGCCCGGCCTGGGCGGTGGAGTCCTTCCAGGACGTCGACCAGGACGTACGGCAGTCGATGCGGCGCGTGCGCACCTCGCCGTTCCTGCCGCACACCGACGACGTCCGCGGATTCGTCTACGACGTCGGGACCGGCCTGCTGCGGGAGATCGACCCCGCCTCCTGACCTGGTCACCAGCCCCGTCACCACCCCCGAGCCGGCCTGCCGCAGCTGTCGAAATCCTGTCAGTCACACGTTCGAAAGGGTCGCAAGGCCGACATATCGCGGCCAGTTATCCACAGTCGAGTGACACGAATCGGTAACGGCAGCAAGAATGCGGGAGTGACGTCACGCTGAGCGTTTCACGCGTGGTGTCCGTGATTCGGGGTGGGCCGGCGCGCGTCATGCGGCGTCGGCCCGGGAAAATGGGGTATCCCGTGCTCCCTGGGAGCACGGGAAAGGCCGAGGAGGGCCGGGTGACGACCTATGACGATCGAGCGAGCCTCACTGATCTGACCGCCGTGGTGGAGCGGGTGCGGGAGTCGGTGGAAGGCGTGATCGAGGGCAAGCCCGAGGTCGTACGGCTCTCGCTGACCGTACTGCTGGCCGAGGGACATCTGCTGATCGAGGACGTCCCGGGGGTCGGCAAGACGATGCTGGCCAAGGCACTGGCGCGGTCCATCGACTGCTCGGTGCGGCGCATCCAGTTCACGCCCGACCTGCTGCCGTCGGACATCACCGGTGTGTCCATCTGGGACCAGCAGCGCCGTGACTTCGAGTTCAAGCCGGGCGCGATCTTCGCGCAGGTCGTGATCGGCGACGAGATCAACCGCGCCTCGCCCAAGACACAGTCCGCGCTCCTGGAGTCGATGGAGGAGCGCCAGGTCACCATCGACGGCAGCAGCTACGAGCTGCCCAGCCCCTTCATGGTGGTGGCGACGCAGAACCCGGTCGAGATGGAGGGCACCTACCCGCTGCCGGAGGCCCAGCGAGACCGTTTCATGGCCCGGGTCTCGGTCGGCTACCCCAGCGCGGAGGCCGAGTTGCAGATGCTGGACGTGCACGGCGGCGCCTCGCCGCTGGAGGACCTCCAGCCCGTGGCCCACGCGCACGAGATCCTCAAGCTGGTCGAGGCGGTGCGCGGCGTGCACGTCGCCGACCCGGTCCGGCGCTACGTGGTGGACCTGGTCGGCGCCACGCGCACGCACCCTGACCTCAGACTGGGCGCCTCCCCGCGCGCGACGCTGCACCTGCTGCGCGCGGCGAAGGCGTCCGCGGCCCTCAGCGGCCGGGAGTACGCGCTGCCGGACGACGTGCAGGCGCTGGCCGTCGCCGTCCTGGCCCACCGCCTGCTGCCGACCGCCCAGGCCCAGCTCAACCGCCGCACCTCCGAGCAGGTCGTCGAGGAGATCCTGCAGCGCACGCCGGTGCCGGCGGCGCCGCAGCAGACCGGCCTCGGCGGCCTGGGCCGCGGTGTGCCGGCGTATCCCCAGCAGCCGCCGCGGAGGATGTGATGACCACCGCGGGGACGGGGCACGCGGAGGCCGACCGGGACGAGAAAGGCGGCATCCGCACCGCCCTGGCCGGTCTGACCACCCGCGGACGCTCCTTCCTGGCCGCCGGCGTCGCGGCCGCCGTCTGCAGCTATGTGCTCGGGCAGAGCGACCTGCTGCGGGTGGGTCTGCTGCTGGCGGTGCTGCCGCTGGTGTGCGCGACGGTCCTGTACCGCACGCGCTACCGGGTCGCGGGCAGCCGCCGGCTCTCCCCCGCGCGCGTGCCCGCCGGCAGCGAGGCCCGGGTCCACCTGCGGATGGACAACGTCTCGCGGCTGCCCACGGGCCTGCTGATGCTCCAGGACCGGGTGCCGTACGTGCTCGGCCCCCGGCCGCGCTTCGTGCTGGACCGGGTGGAGGCGGGCGGCCGGCGCGAGGTGTCCTACCGGGTGCGCTCCGACCTGCGCGGCCGCTACCCGCTGGGCCCGCTCCAGCTGCGCCTGACCGACCCGTTCGGCATGTGCGAACTGACCCGGTCCTTCTCGACGTACGACAACCTGACGGTGATCCCGCGCGTGGAGCCGCTGGCGCCGGTGCGCCTCAGCGGTGAGGCGAAGGGGTACGGCGACGGGCGGCAGCGTTCGCTCGCGCTGGCCGGCGAGGACGACGTGATCCCGCGCGGATACCGCTACGGCGACGATCTGCGCCGTGTGCACTGGCGCTCCACGGCCCGCTACGGCGAGTTGATGGTGCGCCGCGAGGAGCAGCCGCAGCGCGCCCGCTGCACGGTGCTGCTCGACACCCGGGGCATCGCCTTCCAGGGCGCGGGCCCGGACGCGGCCTTCGAGTGGGCCGTGGCGGGCGCCGCGTCCGTGCTGGTGCACATGCTCGAACGCGGCTTCTCGGTGAGGCTGTTGACCGACACCGGCAGCGCGGTGCCCGGCGAGGGCGGCGACGGCTTCGCGGGCGCGAGCCAGGGGTCGGCGGACGCGGCCGGGCTGATGATGGACACCCTCGCGGTGATCGACCACTCCGACGGCGAGGGCCTGTCCCGGGCCTACGACGTGCTGCGCGGCGGGAACGAGGGGCTGCTGGTGGCCTTCCTCGGCGATCTGGACGAGGAACAGGCGGCCGTGGTGGCCAGGATGCGGCAACGCGGCGGAGGCGCGGTCGCCTTCGTACTGGACAGCGAGACCTGGGTGCGGGAACCGAGTGATGTGCCCGGTCCGTCGGACGGGAGCGAGGAGCGGCTGCGCATGCTGCGCGAGGCGGGCTGGACGACTGTGGGCGTGCCGCGGGGGGCCTCCCTGGACGACCTGTGGCGACATGCGGACCGGGAGCGCAGGGGCGTGGCCGCGGCCGGCGGCGGGGAGGGACCGGGATGAGCGGGCGGATACGACTGACGCTGGGCGCGTGGGCGGCCACGCTGATGGCCGCGTGCGCCCTGCTGCCCCTCGTCCGACCGGCCACGTGGATCGTGCAGGCGGCCTTCCTGCTGGGCGTGCAGGCGGGCGTGGGTGCCGCGGCCCGCAGGGTGCCGCTGGCCCGGCCGCTGACGGTCGCGGCGCAGGCCCTGGTCACGGTGTTCCTGCTGACGTTCGTGTTCGCCCGTGGACAGGCCCTCGCCGGTCTGGTCCCGGGGCCGGAAGCCCTCGACCGCTTCGCGGTCCTGCTCCGGCAGGGCGGGGACGACATCGCACGGTACGCGATCCCGGCCCCGCTGGAGTCCGACGGCATACGGCTGATGCTCATCGGCGGGGTCCTGGTCATCGGGCTGCTGGTGGACACCCTCGCGGTGACCTTCCGCAGCGCCGCCCCGGCCGGGCTGCCCCTGCTCGCGCTGTACTCGGTGGCCGCGGGACTCTCCGACGGGGGCACGGACTGGCTGTGGTTCCTGGTCGCGGCCACCGGCTATCTGATGCTGCTCCTGGCCGAGGGACGGGACCGCCTCTCCCAGTGGGGCCGGGTCTTCGGCGGGGCCTCGCGCACGGCCGGAGGGGAGCAGAGCGGCGCGGTCGCCCCGGTCCGCACCGGCCGGCGCATCGGCGTGGTCGCGCTGGGCATCGCCCTGGTGGTTCCGCTCGGTCTGCCCGCGATGAACGGCGGCCTGCTGGACTCGGTGGGGGCCGGCGCGGGCGGCGGCGCGGGCGGCGGAGGCACGATCTCCGCGGTGAACCCGCTGGTGTCGCTGCGCGACAGCCTGAACGCGGACGAGGACCAGCAGGTCCTGTCCGTGAAGACCAAGATGCCGGACGTCTCGGACCTGTATCTGCGGATCGTGTCCCTGGACGACTTCGACGGCACCACCTGGAAGCCGTCCCGGCGGTCCATCACCGCCCTCCCCGACGGCACGTTCCCGACCCCGGTCGGCCTCGGCCCGGACGTGAAGCGCACGGAGGTCGACACCACGATCACCGCGGCCGACTGGTACGCCCAGGACTGGCTACCGATGCCGTATCCGCCGAGCGGGGTGAACATCCGGGGCAACTGGCGCTACGAACCCCTGGGCATGACGCTGGTCGGCGACCACGGCCAGAACACCCGGGGCCTGACGTACCAGGTCAAGAGCCTGGACGTGGAGCCGACGGCGGAGCAGCTGGCCTCGGCGCCGGAGCCGCCGGCGTCCATCAAGCGTGATTTCACCAAGCTGCCCGACTCGCTGCCGTCGGTGGTGGCGAACACGGCCCGCAAGGTCACCGAGGGCGCGGCCGACCCGTACGACCAGGCGGTCAAGCTCCAGGACTGGTTCGCCGTGACCGGCGGCTTCGAGTACGACACCCAGGTGCAGGTCGGCAGCGGCTCGCAGGCGATCGCCCGCTTCCTGAAGGACAAGCAGGGCTTCTGCGTGCACTTCTCCTTCGCGATGGCGGCGATGGCCCGCTCCCTGGGCATACCGGCCCGGGTCGCGGTGGGCTTCGCACCCGGTTCCCCGCAGGCGGACGGCTCGGTGTCGGTGGGGCTTCGGGACGCGCACGCCTGGCCCGAGCTGTACTTCGAGGGCGTCGGCTGGACCCGCTTCGAGCCGACTCCGAACCGCGGCTCGATGCCGTCGTACACGCTGCCGGACGACACGGGCAGCTCGGTTCCGGACGTGGCGCGTCCGTCCGAGACGTCGTCCGCCGCGCCTTCCGCGAGGCCCTCGGCGAGCGAGAGCTGCACGCCGGAGCAGAAGAAGCTGGACGGCGGGTGCGCGAGCGAGTCCCCGCAGGCGGCCCTGGCCACGGACGACGAAGGCCCGAAGTGGTACGCGCTCCTGGCCTGGGCCCTGGCGGGCCTCGCCGCCCTGGCCCTCCCCCTGGCCCCGATGTTGTGGCGCCTGCGGACCCGCACGGTCCGGCTCGGGGCACATGGCCGGGGCGATGCCGACGCGGCGCCGTACACGCTGGCCGTCTGGCAGGAGCTGACCGACACCGCGTGGGACTTCGGCATCACGCCGGACGAGTCACAGACCCCGCGCAAGGCGGCCGCCCGCATCGTGGGACTGGGCGGGCTCGACGCGACGGCCGCGGCCTCTGTGCACCGGGTGGCGAACGCGGTGGAGCAGGTCCTGTACGCGCCCCGGCCCCGCCCGACGGCGGGCATCGCGGACGACGTCCGTAGTGCGACAGCTGGTCTGAGTGCCGCGGTCGGCAGGGGCGCCAGGCTCCGCGCGGTCCTCGCCCCACGCTCCACCGCGCGTGTGGTGTGGACGGCGTCGGCCTGGTGGTCGGGGGTGCGGGAACGCGTCCTGGCCATGCGGCCGACGTGGCGGAAGGCCTCGGGGCAGCAGGGCTGAACCCGCTGAGCCCACGGCAAGTCGTCGACGGCATGCGTCAGGGGGTGACCACCCGGTCGGTGGTCACCCCCTGATTCACGTCTTCGCGTGGTCCCGGAGAACTCGGCTCCGGGACCGGTGGGGACTAGTGGCCGCCCTGTTCGTCGCGGCGCTTCTGCCAGCGCTGCTCGATGCGGTCCATCATGGAGCGGCGCTGCCGGCCGCCCTGGCGGCGGGCTTGCTGTCCGGCGGCGCCTGCCGCCTGCTCGCCCGGCTTGGGGGCCTTGCGCCAGCCGGTCACGGCGAGCACCGCACAGCCCAGCATGACGAGGAAGCCCACGACGCTGAGCCAGACCTGCTTGGCGACCATACCGGCCATGAGGAGCGCAATACCTACGAGGAAGCCCGCGACCGCCTGGTAGACCCGTCGCCGGGTGTACGTACGCAGCCCGCTTCCCTCGAGCGCCGTCGCGAACTTGGGATCTTCGGCGTACAGCGCTCGCTCCATCTGCTCGAGCATGCGCTGCTCGTGCTCCGAGAGCGGCACGGAGTCCTCCTCATCGTGCAGTCGCCGGGGCGACCCGGGGGGTCTCTTCAGGATAGGCAGGGAATCGCCCCCGTGAAACCCGCCCCTCTGCGCCAACTGACCAACCGGAACCCGCCATGGACGTCCCGGCTCGCTGAGGCTTCCATTCCCCGGCGGCCGACCCGTCATGCCGGAACGGTCTCCCTCGATCATACGGCGCCAAGCCCCCATTCGGGGGGCCTGTGGCGTACTCCATGCACAGTCAAGGCGCTGATCAGGGGTGGTACCTCACGAAGCGGCTCAGGCCTCGACCGCCCCACCGGTCTCACCCAGCACATGCAGCTGCGTGGCCACCGCGTGGAAGGCCGACAGTTCGGCCGCGGCCTCCTCCAGCTTCAGCAGCGCTTCCAGGGCGCCGGGCTCGGTGTCCACGAGCACGCCGGGCACGAGGTCGGCGAAGACCCGCACGCCGTGCACGGCACCGACCCGCAGGCCCGCGCCCTCGACGAGTCCCGTGAGCTGCTCGGCGGTGAAGCGGCGCGGCACGGGGTCACCCGTGCCCCATCGGCCGTTCGGGTCGTCGAGCGCCTGCTTGGCCTCCTTGAAGTGACCGGCGAGGGCGCGGGCGAGCACGGCACCCCCCAGACCGGCGGCGAGCAGGCTCAGGACGCCCTCCGGGCGCAGGGCGGCCACCGCGTTGCGGACGCCCTCGGCGGGGTCGTCCACGTACTCCAGGACGCCATGGCACAGCACCACGTCGTAGCCGCCGCGCTCGGCCACGTCGAAGAGGCCGTGGACGTCGCCCTGCACGCCCTTCACCCGGTCGGCGACGCCGGCCTCGGCGGCGCGGCGCTCCAGGGCGAACAGCGCGTTGGGGCTGGGGTCGACGACGGTGACCCGGTGTCCGAGGCGGGCGGCGGGCACCGCGAAGTTGCCGCTGCCGCCTCCGGTGTCGAGGACGTCCAGCTGCTCCCGGCCCGTGGCCTTGACCCGGCGTTCCAAGGCGTCCTGGAGGATCTCCCAGACCACGGCGGTACGGAGTGAGGCGCGAGAGCGGGAAGGGCCGGAGCGCAACGACGTCGGTTCAGGCTGGTGGGGGGAGACGGGTGGGCGCATCGGGTCCGACACGGCAGTTGACTCCTCGGCGCGGCACCGCCTCTTGCGCGGCGGAGCGAACGGGGTGCCTCCCCCGGCCCCGGCTGCGGGGAGGGAAGACTTCAGGCGTCTCCCACCCTATTGCCTCGGACGCGGCGGCCCGCAGGAGCGGTCCCGGCACGGACACGAGCCGGTGCCGGCCGGGCGGATCCGGAGCGCCCCTACCCGGTCAGCCGGCGTCCGGCATGTCCCTCCCCGCGCCGGGATCCTCCGGCCGGTCCTGGTCCGGGCGCGGCTGCGGGAGGACCGGCTGGAGGACCAGCATGCGCTCGACGAGGCGGAGGAACATCGCCACGTCCCGTATCAGGTCGTCGGCGTCACGGCCGCTCGCCGCGCCCCGGATGCCCGCCTCGGCGCGGGCCCGGCGCCGGGCGCCGGCGGCGAACAGCGCGCTCCACTCGGTCAGTTCGGGTGCTATCTCGGGGAGCACTTCCCAGGCGCTCCGGATCTTGGTCCGGGCCCGGTCGAGGTCTCGGGCCTCCCCCGGGCGGCGAGGACGGCGGCGGCGGTGCGGAGGGCGGCGAGGTGGGCCGTCGCGTAGCGCTCGTTCGGGGTGTCCAGGGCGGTGGCCTCCTCGAGGCCGGAGCGGGCCTGGGCGAGCAGGTCGAGGGCGGCGGGCGGGGCCGTGGCCCGGCGCAGCACGGGGTGTACGTCGCTCGCCGGGCCGGTCAGTGAGGGGGCAGGGCCGGTGGCGCGGCGCCGGCGGGCGGCTGCTGCGTGGTTGCTGGCCATGACGAACCTCCTGTCGTCGTGTGACGGCGGCTCCTCCCACGGAGTGCCGTATGTGACCCATCGTGAGGTATGGCACTGACAATCCGTTCTGACCTGCGGTTTTGCTTCGATCGTGGGTTCGGAGTAGTTTTTGCACTGACCAGTCAGTTCAAATTCATGCTCACATTCAGGGGAGCCCCGTGGGGGAACAAACGGGAGGGGTGCGGGTCGCCGCCGAAGGCCTTGGGATCAAGGGGCCGCGCGGGTGGGCGTTCCGCGGGATGTCCGTCGACGCCGAGCCGGGATCGCTCATCGCGGTCGAGGGCCCGTCCGGGTCCGGCCGTACGTGCCTGCTGCTCGGGCTGACGGGACGGATGAAGATCACGGAGGGCACCGCGGCGGTCGGCGACGCCGGACTCCCGAAACAGATGGCGGCGGTGCGCCACGTCAGTGCCCTGGCCCACGTGCCCGGGGTCACCGACCTCGAACCGGCGCTCACCGTCGGCGAGCACCTGCGCGAACGGGCCCTGCTCCACAGGCGGTTCGGCGACTCCCTGCGCGGGCTGCTGCGGCCCCGCGGCGAGCGGGCGGCCGAGGCCGGACTGCGGGTCGACACCGCACTGGCCGCGGCGGGACTCGACCTGGCGGCGCTGCCCAAGGGCCCTCGTACCGCCGTACGCGATCTGGAACGCCTGGAGGCGCTGCGGCTGTCGGTCGCTCTCGCCCTGGTCGCCCGGCCGCGGCTGCTCGGGGTCGACGACACCGACCTCAAGCTCTCGGACGGCGAGCGGGACGAGGTCTGGGCCCTGCTCAGGTCCCTCGCCGACGCCGGGACGACGGTCGTGGCGGTGTGCAGCGAGGCCCCCGAGGGCGCCGTCAAGGTGTCCACCCGGCAGAGCCCCCGTCAGGAAACCCCGCAGGGCACCCATCAGAGCGAGGACAAGGAGAAGGCCGATGCGCTCGCCGAGACTGGCCGCGCTTGAGCTCCGCCGCTTCGGCCGGGGGAAGCTGCCGCGCGCCGCACTGGTCGCGCTGCTCGTGCTGCCGTTGCTGTACGGCGCGCTGTACCTGTGGTCGTTCTGGGACCCGTACGGCCGGCTGGACCGTATCCCCGTGGCGCTCGTGAACGACGACAAGGGGGCGACCGCCGACGGGAAGAAGGTCACGGCGGGCGACGACATCACGGAGAAGCTGCGCGACAGCAAGACCTTCGACTGGCGCGAGGTGAGCGCCGCCGAGGCCCGCGAGGGCGTCGAGGACGGCACCTACTACCTCTCGCTCACCATGCCCGGCGACTTCAGCGAGCGGATCGCCTCCAGCTCCGGGAAGTCCCCGGAGACCGGCGCCCTCCAGGTGCGCACCAACGACGCGAACAACTACATCGTCGGACAGATCTCCCGGACGGTGTTCAGCGAGGTGCGCCAGGCCGCGTCCACGAAGACGTCGCGATCCTTCCTGGACAAGATCTTCGTGTCGTTCTCCGACATCCACGGCGAGACCGTGAAGGCCGCGAAGGGCGCCGACAAGCTCAAGGGCGGCATCGGGAAGGCCGAGAAGGGCTCCAAGGATCTCGCCGACGGCCTGAAGGACGCCAAGGACGGCAGCGGGAAGCTGTCCACGGGCCTGAGGAAGCTCCACACGGGCGCGGGCGATCTGGAGGACGGCTCGAAGCAGGTCGCGGAAGGCACGCGGAGGCTCGCCGACAAGGTCAACACGAACGCCGGCAAGGTGGGCCCCTTCCTGAAGGGCAACGAGAAGACCATCGGCGACACGGCCCAGTTCGTGGCCGACACCTCCGGCGCGGTCCGCAAGCACCTGGACACCCTGGCGGAGCGGGCCCCGGCCGCCGCCAAGGACGCCCGTACGGCGTCGGACACGCTGAACGGCGCCTATGCCAGGCGCTGTGACGACCCCGTACTGCCCGACGCCGCCTGCGCCGACCTGAAGAAGGCCAAGGACGCCGCCGCCGACGTGGCCGGTATCGCCGACGACCTCGACACGCTGATCGCGGACCAGAACGGCGACCTGACCCAGCTCGACAAGCACCTCGCCACCCTCCAGAAGCAGTCCCAGGCCCTCGCCGACCGCGCGCCGCACCTCTCCGAGGACCTCGACGACGCCGTCAAGAAGATCAACAAGCTGAACGACGGGGCGGCCAAGGTCGCCGCGGGCGCGAAGAAGCTGCACAAGGGGCTCGGCACGGCCAGGACCGGTGCCACCGACCTGGACAAGGGCGTCGGCGATCTGAAGACCGGCGCGGACGACCTCAACGGCGGCATGTACAAGCTCGTCGGCGGCTCCGGGAAGCTCGCCGGCGGACTGCACGACGGAGCCGAGCAGATCCCCGACTACGGCAAGCAGGACCGCGACCAGCGCACCGAGGTCATGGCCGACCCCGTGCGGCTCGCCTCCCAGGACCTGCACAAGGCGCCCAACTACGGCACCGGCTTCGCCCCGTACTTCATCCCGCTGTCGCTGTGGGTGGGCGCGATGGTGGCGTACATGCTGATCACGCCGATGAACCGGCGCGCGCTCGCCGCGGGCGCCACGGCGTGGCGGATCGCGCTGGCCGGCTGGCTGCCGGTGGTGGCGATCGGGGTGCTCCAGACGGTGGCCCTGATGTCGGTGCTGCACTGGGCGGTCGGCCTGGAGATGGCGCGGGCGGCCGGGACGGTGGGCTTCCTCTTCCTGGTGACGGCGTGCTTCGCGGCGATCGTGCAGTGGCTGAACGCGCGCTTCGGGGCGGCGGGCCGGATCCTCGTCCTCGCCCTGCTGATGCTCCAGCTGACGTCGGCGGGCGGCACGTACCCCGTACAGACCAGCCCCGGCTTCTTCAACGCGCTCCACCCCTTCCTTCCGATGAGCTACGTCGTGGAGGCCCTCAGGAGGCTCATCACGGGCGGCGGCCTGGAACCGGTGTGGCACGCGTGCGTGGTGCTGACGGCGTTCACCGCGGGCGCCCTCGCGCTGACCGCCGTGGCGGCCCGGCGCCGCCAGGTGTGGACGCTGGACCGGCTGCACCCGGAGCTGAGCCTGTGAGCCCCACCGGCACATCTCCCGGAAAGGTTCCTGTGACAATCAGGGCCATGGAAAGCAGCAGTGCAACGTCGGGCGGCAGCACGCGCCGCGAGGCCACCCGGCAGAAGCTCTACGAGGCGGCCGTCACGCTCATCGCCGAGCAGGGCTTCTCCGCCACGACCGTGGACGAGATCGCCGAGCGTGCCGGTGTCGCGAAGGGCACGGTCTACTACAACTTCGCGAGCAAGTCCGTCCTCTTCGAGGAACTGCTGCGGCACGGAGTGGGCCTCCTCACCGCCTCCCTCCGGGACGCGGCCGAGCGGACCGCCCGGGAGGGCGGCACCAAGGTCGACGCCCTGGACGCGATGATCCGAGCGGGCCTGGTCTTCATCGACCGCTACCCGGCCTTCACCCAGCTGTACGTGGCCGAGCTGTGGCGCACCAACCGGACGTGGCAGTCCACGCTGATGGTGGTCCGGCAACAGGCCGTCGCGGTCGTGGAGGACGTACTGCGCGAGGGTGTCGAGGGCGGCGAGTTCAGTGACGAGATCGACGTCCCGCTGACGGCGTCCGCGCTGGTCGGCATGGTCCTGGTGGCCGCGCTCGACTGGAAGTCCTTCCAGGCGGAGCGCTCCCTGGACGATGTGCACGCGGCACTGTCCCGGCTGCTCCAGGGGAGGGTGAGCGGCTGCCGGTGAGGCCGGACCCGGCGCAGACGTGAAGGCGCCGGTCCGCTGTGGCCGCGTCCCCCGCGGGCCACCTCGAACCGGCGCCTTCCCTGCTCCCCCGTTTCCTGCTCCCCCGTTTCCTGCTCCCCCGTGCGTCCCCCGCAGGACCCCCGTTCGGTCGTCCCCCGGTTCTCCCCCGTGCCTCGCTCCCGCCGACTCGGCCGGCGGAAGGAGCGGATCGCGGGCCGGCCCCGTTCCGGCGCCCCGTGTCGCCGGTGCCGGAGCCGTGCCCCTTTCCGTGCCTCCACTCTCTCGTCCCCGCCGGCCCTCCCCCATCCGCGCGCGTACTCAACTCCCCCACTAGGTACGGGTACTCAGCCCTGCGCACACGGCACCAGAAGGCGCTGTCAGTGGGGGCGGATAGAGTCCTTGGCATGGCACGGATTGCGGTGATCGGCGCCGGGACGGGCGCGCTGGCGGCTGCCGCCCGGCTGGCCGTCGCGGGCCACCGGGTGGCGGTGTACGAGCGGACGGACACGTACGGCGGATCGCTGCGCCGCTTCGAGCGTGACGGGTTCTCCTTCGACACGGGCCCCGGCCTGCTCCCGCTGCCGGCCGTCTATCGCGATCTGTTCATCAAGACCGGCAAGGAGCCGCTGGAGGCGTGCGTCGAGCTGGTCCAGGTCGACCCCTCGTCCCGGCACGTGTTCGCGGACGGCACCGTGGTGTCGCTGCCGAACGCCTCGCGCGCGGGTGTCGTCACCGCTCTGGACGAGGGCCTCGGCCCGGGCACCGGGAACCGGTGGGGCGACTTCCTGGTCCGGGCCCGTGAGGCCTGGGACCGGACCCGCCGCCCGCTCCTGGAGGAGCCGCTGTGGCCGAACTGGCGGGTGCTGGCCGAGCGCGAGCCCTACCCGGCGGTGCCCCACAAGCGGCTGCTGCGCACCCGCCGGGCCGGCACGCTCGCCGAGATCGGCGCCTGGGAGCTGCGCGACCCCCGGCTCGCGGCCCTCCTCGAGAGCCACGCCCTCACCCAGGGCCTGGACCCCCGGACCACCCCGGCGAGCGCGGCCGTACTGCCGTACATGGAGCACGCCTTCGGCGTCTGGTACGTGCGCGGGGGCCTGCGCGAGCTGGCGCGGGCGGTGTACGAGCGGTGCGTGGCCAGAAAGGTCGAGTTCCGTTTCGGCGCCGACGTGACCGGCGTGCTGGAGAAGGACGGGCGGGCGTCGGGGGTGGAACTCGCCGACGGGACGGTCGCGGAGGCAGACTTCGTGGTCGCCGGAGTCACGCCCGGCACCCTGGACCGGCTGACGGCGGGCACGGTGGTGCGCGGTGACGGCGAGGTACCGCCGCAGCCCGCGTCGGCCAGTCGGCTCACGGTGCTGCTGGGCCTGCGCGGCGCCCGCCCCGAGGGCACGGCACACCGCACGGTGGTGCACGCGGCGGACCGGAATACCGAGTTGGACGCCCTCTTCGGCACGGCTTCGGCGAACGCACAGCCCACGGTCACGGTCCTGCGGCCCGACGACCCGGCGCTGGTCCCGGACCGGGATCACGAGGCGGTCACCCTCACGACGGTGGTGCCCGCCCGGCCCGACGAACCCCACAAGCCCCACGAGCCCCACAAGCCCTACGACGACCTCGCCGACACCATGATCAGCGTCGCCGAACGCGCCATACCCGACCTGCGCGACCGTCTCCTCTGGCACGAGGTGCGTACCCCGGCCGACATCGCCGAGGAGACCGGCGCGGAGGGCGGGGCGGTGCCGGTACAGGCACTGGCGGCGGCCGACGGGCGGCTGCTGCACCCGTCCAACAGCACGCGCGTGCCCGGCCTGTTCACCGTCGGCGGCTGGGCGCACCCCGGCGGCGGACTGCCGCACGCGGGCATGTCGGGCGCGCTGGTCGCGGGACTGATCGTGGAGGGGCCTGGGTTCCGGGGCTCCCAGTGAGCCCACCGACCCCGGCGGGGCTCAGGCTTCAGAAACGGTACTGCTCGTCGAAGCCGTTGCCCTGCGGCTGCTGCCCGTTGCCCTGGTAGGGGTAGGGCTGCTCCGGCGGCAGCTCCTGCCCGTACTCGTCGGTGCGCTGCTGCGGGACCCACGCACCGCCGGGCGGGGTCTCGCCGCCGTAGGTGCCGGCGTACTGGTCCTGGCCGTAGCCCTGCTGCTGACCGTAGTACTGCTGGTCGCCGTAGCCGGTGTCGTACGAGGTGCCGCCGTAGGTGGGATTGCCGACGTACGGGTCGGAGTAGGCGGCGTACTGCTGCTGGCCGGTGGCGTCGTAGCCCTGCTGCTGGCCGTAGCCCGAGTAGTCGTAGGCGTAGGACTGGTCGGTGCCCTGGGCCGTGGCGGCGTACTGGTCGTGGGGGGAGTCCTGGGGGTAGCCGGTGTCGCCGTAGACGCCGTAGGAGCCGGTGTCGTCCGGGATGGGCTGCGGCTCGTAGACCGCAGTGGTCTCGGCGGCCGTCGGCTGGAGCGGGCGCGCGGGGGTGAAGACGTCGTCGCGGTCGTAGTCGTCGCCGTGGCCGTAGGAGTCGACGTCGCGGCGGTAGTCGCCACGTTCGCCGCCCTCGTCGCCGTAGCCGCCGCCCGTCGCCTCCATGCCGGAGACCTCGAGGGTCGGCTCCTGGCGGCCCCGCTCACCGCGGCCGCGCTTGCCGCCGCCCAGCATCGGGGCGTTCATCGCCCAGCCGGACGCGAAGCCGCTGCGGAACGACAGGGTGACGTAGGTCTGCCCGACCGCGAAGGCGGCCGCGCCCAGTCCGATCACGACGACCGACGGGATCAGGACACCGACGACGACGCCGAGGAAGCCGGCGAAGGCGAGCAGCCGCCAGCGCAGCCGCGCCTTGTACTGCAGCAGCACCTCGCCCAGCAGCCACAGCGCGACGATGCCGAACGCGATGTAGAGGACCGCCCAGCCCATGTACGCCCCTCTCCCAGTCGCCGCTACGCAGTGTGTCGTATACCGGTGCGAACGGTCTAGGCCTGCGGTGAGTGGTGCAGGCCCAGGTTCTCGTAGATTTCCAGGGTCGCCGTGGAGTTGTTGAGCGTGATGAAGTGCAAGCCGGGCACTCCCTCGGCGAGCAGCCGCGCGCAGAACTCCGTGGCGAATTCGATCCCAATGGAGCGTACAGCGGCCGGATCGTCTTTTGCTGTGAGGATCCGCTCTTTCAGGGCGTCCGGGAAGGCGGCGTTGGTGAGGGACGGGATGCGCGCCAGCGACTTCACGCTGGTGATCGGCATGATCTCGGGGATGACCGGGGTGTCGCAGCCGGCGGCGGCGACCCGGTCACGCAGCCGCAGATAGTCCTCCGGCTGGAAGAACATCTGCGTGATCGCGTAGTCCGCGCCCGCGCGGCACTTGTCGACGAAGTGGCGGACGTCGGTGTCCCAGTCGCTGGAGCGCGGGTGCATCGCCGGGAAGGCGGCGACGCCCACGCAGAAGTCGCCGGACGCCTTGATCAGCTCGACGAGCTCGGCGGCGTAGGCCAGGCCCCCGGGGTGCGGAACCCAGTCGCCCATCGGGTCGCCGGGCGGGTCGCCGCGCAGGGCGAGCATGTTGCGGATCCCGGCGTCGGCGTACTGGCCGATGATGTTGCGCAGGTCGGCGACCGAGTGGTCGACGGCCGTGAGGTGCGCGATCGGGGTGAGGGTGGTGTCGGAGGCGATCGCCTCGGTCGCCTTGACCGTGCCCGCACGGGTGGAACCGCCCGCTCCGTAGGTCACGGACACGAAGTCGGGCGCCACCGCCTCGACCCGGCGCAGCGCGTTCCAGAGGTTCCGCTCGCCCTTCGGGGTCTTGGGCGCGTAGAACTCGAACGAGTACGTCGTCTTGCCTGACGCGAGCATGTCGCGGACGGTGCGTGCGTGGTCCGACCTGATGGATGCGGTGCCGAGGGCCATACCGGCAGGTTAGCCAGGGGCGGTCGGTCCCCCAACCGGGCATCGATATTTGCCCGATTTGTGTACTTGTTGTCCACCCCTTGGACATGCGGCCGACCGGCGTACTACTTCTCCCGCAGCCTCTTCGCGAACTCGGCCGCCGCCGCGCCCGGGTCGTCGGCCTCGGTGATCGCCCGTACGACGACGACGCGCCGGGCGCCCGCTTCCAGGATCTGGTCGAGGTTGCCGAGGTCGATGCCGCCGATGGCGAACCAGGGGCGCTCGGTGCCGAGGGCGGCGGTGTACCGGACGAGGTCCAGGCCGGGGGCGTGGCGGCCGGGCTTGGTGGGGGTGGGCCAGCACGGGCCGGTGCAGAAGTAGTCCACGCCGTCCTGTGCGGCGGCCGCGGCGGCCTCGGACTCGGCGTGCGTGGACCGGCCGATCAGGACGTCGTCGCCGAGGATCGCGCGGGCTGCCGGGACCGGGAGGTCGCCCTGGCCGAGGTGCAGCACGTCGGAGCCGGCGGCGTGGGCGACGTCCGCGCGGTCGTTCACCGCGAGCAGCTTCCCGTGCCGGGCACAGGCGTCGGCGAAGACGGCCAGGTGCTCCAGCTCCTCGCCGGCCTCCATGCCCTTGTCCCGCAACTGCACGATGTCGACCCCACCGGCCAGCACGGCGTCGAGGAACTCCACGAGGTCGCCCTGCCGCTTGCGGGCGTCGGTGCAGAGGTAGACCCGGGCGTCGGCGAGCTGAGCCCGTGCGGTGGTGGCGGTGTCGGGCATGCGTGTCCCCTGTGTCGGTGGCGGCGGGTACGGGACCCGTGCCAGTGGCGGTGGCGGCGGGTACGCGACCCGTGCCAGTGGCGATGGCGGCGGGTACGCGACGTACCCGAGCCTGTGGAATTGCCGGGCGCCACGGCGCCCGTGTCGGCCGTATGCGCCGGGCAGGCGGCCGAAGCGCCCTTGTGCGAGGGGCGCGACCAGGGACGCCGGAGCGCCCCGTGCCGGTGCCGGCAGGGCAGTCGGCACCCCGCCTCGTCGGCATACCCGCCGAGTCGCGCGGCAGGCGGCGAGGCCACGCTGCCGGTCGCTGCCCGCAAGGGCCACGGCAAGCCCGGGCAGGTCCCGAGTCTCTCACCGGGACCGGGCGGCAGCCGAGCCCCGGCGGGAGGCGGAGACCGCCCCGGGCCGGGCAGCCCAAGGCACCCCGGGAGGGGGCCCGGCCCGGTGGCCCACGCCCCGAGAGGGCGCGAGCCACCCCGGGGCCGTGGTCCCACGGACCGCGGCCCGTGCTCCGGGCAGTCGTTCAGGTCCGGCCCCGCTCGCACGGCACCGGACGGTGTCTCGTCGAGGTCGGGTCAGACCGCGAGCGCCTGGGCGCGGCGCTTCACCTCCGTGCCGCGATTCTCACTCAGTGCCTGCGCCGGGGTGCCGGGCAGGCTCGGGTCGGGGGTGAAGAGCCACTCCAGCATCTCCTCGTCCGTGAAGCCGTCGTCCCGCAGGAGCGTCAGGGTCCCGGTCAGGCCCTTGACCACCTTGTCCCCGTCGATGAAGGCGGCGGGGACGTGCAGCGCGCGGTTCTCACCTCGGCGTACGGCGATGACTTGGCCGTCCTTGACCAGCTGCCGCACACGCGTCACCTCGACATCGAACTGTTCGGCGATGTCGGGGAGGGTGAGCCAGGCGGGGACGAGAGCATCGATCTTTGCGTCAATCTCGGTCACGGAAACAAGCCTGCCATCCCCCACTGACAGTCGGAAGTCAGCCCGGCCCGCCCGGGCGGACGAACGCGCTCCCCGACGGCTACGCCGTCGCCGCCTTCAGCGGCCTCGCCGGGTCCTCCAGCAGCACCGGATTCATGGCGGCGCCCGACTCGATCAGGCGACGCCCCTGCGCCAGGTCCCGGGGGCGGCCCACCGCCAGCAGCGCGACCAGCCGGTCACCGCGGAGCCAGCACACCGTCCAGGCCGGCCCTGCCGGGTCGCCCCGCCACAAGGTCGTGTCGGCGCCCGCGTGGTGCCCGGCGTACTGCACGAACCGCCCGAACTGCTCGGACCAGAAGTACGGCACCGGGTCGTACACCGCCGGGGCCTCCCCCGAGGCCCCGCCGACGATGTTCAGGGCCACCGTGCGCGGCCCCTGGAGGGCGTTGTCCCAGTGGTGCACCAGCAGGCGCTCGCCGTACCGCCCCGAGGGGAAGGAGGCGCAGTCGCCGACCGCGTACACGTCCGGCACCGACGTACGCAGGTGCTGGTCGGACACGATCTCGCCCTGGGCACCGAGCTCCACTCCGGAGCCGGCCAGCCAGGCCGTGGCGGGGCGGGCGCCGATGCCGACCACGACCGCTCCCGCCGGCAGCCGCGTACCGTCGTCGAGGAGCACCGCCCCGGGCTCGACGCGCTCCACGCGCGCGTGGGTGCGCAGGACCGCACCCGCGTCGGCGTACCAGCCGGCCATCGGGGCGGCGACCTCGGCGGGCAGGGCCCCGGCGAGCGGCCGCTCGGCGGCCTCCACGACGGTCACCGCGCAGCCCGCCTCGCGCGCGGCCGTGGCGAACTCCGCGCCGATCCAGCCCGCCCCGACGACCACGATGTCGTGCTTGCGGGCCAGCACGGGCCGCAGCCGCTCGGCGTCGTCCAGGGTGCGCAGCAGATGCACGCCCGGCACGCCCTCCGCGCCGGGCAGCCGGATCGGTTCGGCGCCGGTCCCGACGACGAGGGCGTCGTACGGCACGGGCCCGTCCTCGGTGTCCAGCTCGTGGTCGCCGGGGCGCAGGCCCAGCACCTCGCAGCCGAGTCGCAGTTCGATGCCGAGGGCCTCGAAGTCGAGGTCGAAGGCGGAGCCCTCGGCCTTGCCGAGCAGGACGGCCTTGGACAACGGGGGCCGGTCGTACGGCTGATGGGGTTCGGCGCCGATGAGGATCACGGTGCCGGTGAATCCCTGCTCCCGCAGGGCGACCGCGGTCTGCACACCGGCCATGCCCGCGCCCGCCACGACCACGCGCCGCGGCGCTGACGGACCTGGTTCCTGTGTCTGCTCGCTCACCTGATCACCATAGACACCTGACGTTTTGTCAGTCAGTGCTCATGCGCAGTGACCTGCTCCACAACGCTCGTCCCGCTGCCCCGCTGGGACTCCCACTCCCACCTCTCCTCCAGCCGCACCCGCCCGTCGGGCAGCTCCACGACCGTCGACACACAGTGCCCCGAGGACGTGGTCCCGTCCTGCTTGAGCTGTACGTAGCGGAAGTCCAGCCGGTCATCCTCCCGGGTACCCACGAGATGCCCCCGTACGACGTCGCCGCCCGTGTACTCGGCCCAGATCTCGCCGTCCTTCTCGTGGTACGTGAACCGGGTGCGGGTCCCCACCTGGCCCGGCGCCTGGTCGGCGACCGGGGCGAGGAGAAGACCGTCGAGGGATCGGGCCATGGACGGAGGCTCCCTTACTGCGACATACGGCATCGGGCTAGGGTGGCCAACGTAGAGCACTCGCGGGAGCCCGGACGCACCGGGCTGAGAGGGAGGCTGGCGGCCTCCGACCGTACGAACCTGATCCGGGTCATGCCGGCGAAGGGAGGGGCTGGACGCCCATGTCGCGCACGCGAACGTCAGACGTCCTCGTCATCGGGGGCGGCATCATCGGCCTGGTCACCGCGTGGCGGGCCGCACAACGCGGGCTGGTCACGGCCGTGGTGGACCCCGAGCCGGGCGGCGGGGCCGCACAGGTGGCGGCCGGCATGCTGGCCGCCGTCACGGAACTGCACTACGGCGAGCAGACCCTGCTCGGCCTGAACCTCGCCTCCGCCCGGCGCTACCCGGACTTCGCGGCCGAGCTCACCGACCTCACGGGCCACGACCTCGGCTACCGCCGCTGCGGCACCCTCGCCGTCGCCCTGGACGCCGACGACCGGGCCCATCTGCGTGAACTGCACGCCCTGCAGCAGCAGTCCGGCCTGGACTCGCAGTGGCTGTCGGGGCGGGAGTGCCGTCGCCTGGAGCCGATGCTCGCGCCGGGCGTGCGCGGCGGGCTGCGGGTCGACGGCGACCACCAGATCGACCCGCGGCGGCTGTCCGGGGCGCTGGTGACGGCGTGCGAGCGGGCAGGAGTGGTCATCCACCGGGCGTGGGCGGAGCGGCTCACCGTCGTACGGGACCGGGCCGCCGGCGTCGTCACGGCCGACGGGACCGCCCTGGAGGCGGGGCAGGTGGTGCTGGCCGGGGGCAGCCTCAGCGGGCGGCTCGCGGGCGTCCCCGAGGACGTGCTGCCTCCCGTGCGACCGGTGAAGGGGCAGGTCGTACGGCTGACCATGCCGGGGCGGCACGGGCCCTTCCTGAGCCGGACCGTGCGCGCGGTCGTGCGCGGCAGCCATGTCTACCTGGTGCCGCGCGAGAGCGGCGAGCTGGTCATCGGGGCGACCAGCGAGGAGACGGGATGGGACACCACCGTGACCGCGGGCGGCGTGTACGAGCTGCTGCGCGACGCCCACGAGCTGGTCCCGGGCATCACCGAGCTGCCGTTCACGGAGACCCGGGCGGGACTGCGGCCCGGCTCCCCCGACAACGCGCCGCTGCTCGGCCCGACCGGTCTCGAGGGCCTGCTGCTGGCCACCGGGCACTACCGCAACGGTGTCCTGCTCACGCCGGTGACCGGCGACGCCATGGCGCACGTCCTGGCGACGGGCGAACTCCCCGAGGAAGCCCGTCCCTTCACCCCCAAGCGCTTCAGTACCATCACCGCACTCACGGAGCAGCCCGTATGAACATCTCCGTCAACGGGGAGCCCCGGGACGTCCGGCCCGGCACGGCTCTCGACACCGTAGTGAGGTCGCTCACCACCTCGCCCTCCGGAGTGGCGGCCGCCCTCAACGAAACCGTCGTCCCGCGCACGCGGTGGCCGTCCACGTCCCTCGCCGAGGGAGACCGTGTGGAAGTCCTCACCGCCGTCCAAGGAGGCTGACCATGGCCGACGATCCGTTTGTCCTCGGTGGTACGTCCTTCACGTCCCGCCTGATCATGGGCACGGGCGGGGCGCCCAGCCTCGACGTGCTGGAGCGTTCGCTGGTCGCGTCGCGGACGGAGCTGACGACGGTCGCAATGCGCCGGGTGAACCCCTCGGTGCACGGTTCCGTGCTGTCCGTCCTGGACCGGCTCGGCATCCGGGTGCTGCCCAACACGGCGGGCTGTTTCACCGCCGGAGAGGCCGTCCTCACGGCCCGTCTCGCGCGCGAGGCCCTCGGCACCGACCTGGTCAAGCTGGAGGTCATCGCCGACGAGCGCACGCTGCTGCCGGATCCGATCGAGACGCTGGAGGCGGCCGAGACGCTGGTCGACGACGGGTTCACGGTGCTGCCGTACACCAATGACGACCCCGTGCTGGCGCGGAAGCTGGAGGACGTGGGCTGTGCGGCGATCATGCCGCTCGGCTCGCCGATCGGCTCCGGGCTCGGCATCCGCAACCCGCACAACTTCCAGCTGATCGTCGAGCGGGCGGGGGTGCCGGTGATTCTGGACGCCGGGGCCGGTACGGCGTCGGACGCGGCGCTGGCGATGGAGCTGGGGTGTGCGGGTGTGATGCTCGCCTCGGCGGTGACGCGGGCGCAGGAGCCGGTGCTGATGGCTGCCGCCATGCGGAACGGGGTGGAAGCGGGGCGGTTGGCGTATCGAGCCGGGCGGATTCCTCGGCGGCACTTCGCGGAGGCGTCTTCGCCGGGTGAGGGGATGGCTGTACTCGATCCGGAGCGGCCTGCTTTCCGGTAGCTGTGCGATGCCCGCAGCGGGGTTGGTCACACGTCACAGGTCGGCTGCAGTCCCGCACCGGGAAACGGCCGGGGCGGCGGGGTGTCGGTCGTGGCTCGTACACTCGCCTGCGTGGACACGACCCTTCAGGACCCCTTGGTCGGGCAGGTGCTCGACGGCCGGTATCGCATCGACGCGCGAATCGCCGTCGGCGGGATGGCGACGGTCTACCGGGCTGTGGACACCCGGCTGGACCGCGTTCTCGCGCTCAAGGTGATGCACCCCTCGCTCGCCGTCGACGGCTCGTTCGTCGAGCGGTTCATCCGCGAGGCGAAGTCCGTCGCCCGACTGGCCCATCCGAACGTGGTGCAGGTCTTCGACCAGGGCACCGACGGCAGTTACGTCTATCTCGCCATGGAGTACGTCGCGGGCTGCACCCTGCGGGACGTGCTGCGCGAGCGCGGGGCCCTGCAGCCGCGCGCCGCCCTGGACATCCTGGAGCCGGTGCTGGCCGCGCTGGGCGCCGCCCACCGCGCCGGATTCGTGCACCGGGACATGAAGCCCGAGAACGTCCTGATAGGGGACGACGGCCGGGTGAAGGTCGCCGACTTCGGACTCGTCCGGGCCGTGGACACGGTGACGAACACCACAGGGACCGTGCTCGGCACGGTCGCCTACCTCGCTCCCGAGCAGATAGAGAACGGCACCGCGGACCCCCGCGTCGACGTGTACGCGTGCGGCGTGATGCTGTACGAGATGCTGACCGGCGACAAGCCGCACGACGGGGACTCCCCGGCCGTGATCCTGTACAAGCACCTGCACGAGGACGTCCCGCCGCCGTCGGCCGCCGTGCCCGGTCTGGCCTTCGAGCTGGACGAGATGGTGGCCTCGGCGACCGCCCGCACCCCGGACATCCGCCCGCACGACGCGGTGGCGCTGCTCGCGCGGGTCCGCGACGGGCGCGCCGGGCTGAGCGAGGAGCAGCTGGACGCGGTGCCGCCGCAGGCGCTCAGCGCCGAGCACGACGGCGCCGACGACCGTACGAGCGTGATCCCGCGCGCGCTGACCAACCTGCGCCCGCTGCCGGTCAACGAGGACGACGAGACGTCCGAGGCGGCGCTCGACCGCACCAGCCGTTTCGAGTCCCCGCCGCCCCCGCCGTCCCGGCGCCGCCCGGGGGCCCGGCGCGGCCCGCTGGCGATCGCCGTCGCCGTGCTGCTGGTGCTGGGCCTCGGCGCGGGCATCTGGTACATCAACTCGGGCCAGTTCACCGAGGTCCCCCCGCTGCTGGCGAAGACCCAGTCCCAGGCCGAGAGCCGGCTGGAGGACGCCGGGCTGGATCTCGGCAAGGTCGAGCACGCCTACAGCGACACCGTGGAGCGGGGCCAGATCATCAGCTCCGACCCGAAGCCCGGGTCGCGCATCCGCGGCAACGACACGGTGAGCATCACCGTCTCCGACGGCCCCGAGACCGTGCGGGTGCCCGCCCTGGCCGGCCAGAAGCTCGTCAAGGCGCGGGCCCAGCTGAAGGAGGACGGGCTGCAGCCGGGCATGGTCACCCGGGAGTTCAGCGAGGACGTGCCGAAGGGCTCGGTGATCTCCGCACGGCCCGCCGACGGCACGAAGGTGCGCGCGGGCACCGCCGTCGCGCTCGTCGTCAGCAAGGGCAGCCCCATCGACGTCCCCGACGTCACCGGCGCGGACGAGGCCGACGCCCGGGCACAGCTGCAGGAAGCCGGGCTCAAGGTGAAGGTCGCCACCGAGCGGGTCAACTCCTCCGAGTTCGACAAGGGCCAGGTCGCCAAGCAGAGCCCGAACCCCGGCGGCCGCGCGGCGGAGGGCGACACGGTGACGCTGACGCTCTCCAAGGGCCCCGAGATGATCGAGGTGCCTGACGTGGTCGGCCAGAACGTCGACGACGCCACGCAAGCGCTGGAGGGCGCCGGGTTCCAGGTGGACGAGGACCGCGGTCTGCTCGGCCTGTTCGGCGACGAGGTCAAGGGCCAGTCCGTCGAGGGCGGCCAGTCCGCGCCCAAGGGTTCGACGATCACCATCAAGATCAGGTGACGGGCGCGGGCCGGGAGCCCCTGGACGGGGCGGGGCCGGCCGCATGACACCCTGAACGGGTGAACAATCAGCTGTCCGGCCCCTCCCGCAACCCGGTGGGCGGCCATGTCCCCGTGGCCGGTGGGCTGCACTCCGTCGGTCTGTCGTACGCCCGTGATCTGAAGGCGGAGACCGTCCAGGTCTTCGTCGCCAACCCGCGCGGCTGGGCCACACCGGCCGGGAACCCCAAGCAGGACGAGGCGTTCCGCGCGGCCTGCGAGGCCGAGTCGATCCCGGCGTACGTCCACGCCCCCTATCTGATCAATTTCGGCTCGCACACCGAGGCGACCGTGGAGAAGTCGGTGGAGTCGCTGCGGCACTCGCTGCGCCGCGGGCGGGAGATCGGGGCGCTGGGCGTGGTCGTGCACACCGGCAGCGCGACGGGCGGCCGGGAGCGGTCCGTGGCGCTGCGGCAGGTGCGGGAGCGGCTGCTGCCGCTGCTGGACGAGCTGACCCATGACGACGACCCGTATCTGCTGCTGGAGTCGACCGCCGGCCAGGGCGCCTCGCTGTGCTCGCGGACCTGGGACTTCGGCCCGTACTTCGAGGCTCTGGACGCCCACCCGATGCTGGGCGTGTGCCTGGACACCTGCCACATCTTCGCCGCGGGGCACGACCTGACCGGCCCCAGCGGCATGCACCAGACGCTGGACCTGCTGGTGGACACGGTCGGCGAGGGACGGCTGAAGCTGATCCACGCCAACGACTCGAAGGACGTGGCGGGCGCGCACAAGGACCGGCACGAGAACATCGGCGTCGGCCACATCGGCGAGGACCCCTTCCGGGCCCTGATGACGCACCCCGCGACCGAGGGCGTGCCGCTGATCATCGAGACGCCGGGCGGCAAGGAAGGGCACGCGGCGGACGTGGAGCGGCTGAAGAAGCTGCGCGACTGCTGACGGCCGACGGCCGGGTCAGAGGTCGGGGCCGTCCCCGGGCTTCTCCTGGTACGAGTAGCGCTGTTCCTGCCACGGGTCACCGAGGTTGTGGTAGCCGCGCTCCTCCCAGAAACCGCGCCGGTCGGCGGTCATGTACTCCACGCCGCGCACCCACTTGGGGCCCTTCCAGGCGTACAGGTGGGGCACGATCAGGCGCAGCGGGAAGCCGTGCTCGGCGGTGAGGAGTTCGCCGTCCTTGTGGGTGGCGAACAGGGCCTGCTCGGAGGCGAAGTCGGACAGCCGGAGGTTGGAGCTGAATCCGTACTCGGCCCACACCATCACATGGGTGACGTCGTCCGCGGGCGGAGCGATGTCGAGGATGGTGCGCGCGGGGACCCCGCCCCACTCGGCGCCCAGCATGCTGAACTTCGTGACGCAGTGCAGATCGGCCACGACGGTGGTGTACGGCAGGGCCGTGAACTCCTCGTGGGTCCAGCAGTGCTTGCCGCCGCCGGCGGTGGCGCCGAAGACCCTGAACTCCCAGCGCTCGGGCCGGAACTTGGGGACGGGCCCGTAGTGCGTGACCGGCCAGCCGCGCTGCAATCGCTGTCCCGGCGGAAGCCCGGGCTGCGTCGCTCCCGCTGAATCGCGCCCTTCTCCCGATTCACGTCCCACCGGCTGACCCATGTGTCCATCCTGACAGACCCCGGGTCATGCCCCTGACCCGGGCCATTCCAAATCGGGGCATTCAGAACTAAGCATGCCCTTACTTACTAAGTGAAGACTTACTGGACGATCTTCTTCCGCGGTGGAATCATGCGGCGCAACCTGCCAGTTCTTACGCGTGGAAGGAGCCTCTGCGATGCAGGGCGACCCCGAGGTCCTCGAATTCCTGAACGAGCAGTTGACCGGCGAGCTGACGGCGATCAACCAGTACTGGCTGCACTACCGGATCCAGGACAACAAAGGCTGGACCAAGCTCGCCAAGTACACGCGTGAAGAGTCCATCGATGAGATGAAGCACGCGGACAAGATCACCGAGCGCATCCTCATGCTGGACGGTCTGCCCAACTACCAGCGGCTCTTCCATGTCCGGGTCGGGCAGACGGTCACCGAGATGTTCCAGGCCGACCGACAGGTCGAGGTCGAGGCGATCGACCGCCTCAAGCGGGGCATCGAGGTGATGCGCACCAAGGGCGACATCACGTCCGCGAACCTCTTCGAGTCGATCCTCGAGGACGAGGAGCACCACATCGACTATCTGGACACGCAGCTGGAACTCATCGAGAAGCTCGGCGAGGCGCTGTACATCGCGCAGCAGATCGAGCAGCCCAGCTAGGACCCGCCTGGCCCTAGGCGGCGTCTTCCAGATCCGACAGGTCCGAGAGCACCGGTTCGCCCCGGTCGGCCATGTCCCGGCGTGGGCACGCGCCCCTGCCGAGGAGCGCCTGGATACGGCGTACGCACGACCCGCAGTCCGTGCCCGCCTTGCAGGCGGAGGCTATCTGGCGGGGGGTGCAGGCGCCGCTGTCCGCGTGCTGTTTGACCTGCTGCTCGGTGATCCCGAAGCAACTGCAGATGTACACGCGGCTCACCTCCCGGCGGGTTTCGTTTCCTGGTGCCGTCCCGTTGATCGGTGAGGCTAACCTAACCTTACCCGCCGGGCCGGAGCCACAAAAGTGGAGAGGGGCGCGGATCCTGTGATCCGCGCCCCAGTCCATGCCCGGGTAACAGGCGAGCCCGTTACTGGTCCCTGTACATCTCGGCCACGAGGAACGCCAGGTCGAGCGACTGGCTGCGGTTGAGCCGCGGGTCGCAGGCCGTCTCGTAGCGCTGGTGCAGATCGTCGACGAAGATCTCGTCGCCGCCGCCCACGCACTCGGTGACGTCGTCGCCGGTCAGCTCCACGTGGATGCCGCCCGGGTGGGTGCCGAGCGCCTTGTGGACCTCGAAGAAGCCCTTGACCTCGTCGAGCACGTCGTCGAAGCGGCGGGTCTTGTGCCCGGAGGCCGCCTCGAAGGTGTTGCCGTGCATCGGGTCGGTCACCCAGGCCACGGTGGCGCCCGAGGCGGTGACCTTCTCGACCAGCTCGGGGAGCTTGTCGCGGACCTTGTCGGCGCCCATGCGGACGATGAAGGTCAGCCGGCCCGGCTCACGCTCCGGGTCGAGGCGCTCGATGTACTGCAGCGCGTCCTCGGCCGTGGTCGTCGGGCCCAGCTTGATGCCGATCGGGTTGCGGATCTTCGAGGCGAACTCGACATGCGCGTGGTCCAGCTGCCGGGTGCGCTCGCCGATCCACACCATGTGCCCGGAGACGTCGTACAGCTGCCCGGTGCGCGAGTCGACCCGGGTCAGGGCGGACTCGTAGTCGAGCAGCAGCGCCTCGTGCGAGGCGTAGAACTCGACGGTCTTGAACTCCTCCGGGTCGGCCCCGCAGGCGTGCATGAAGTTGAGCGCCTGGTCGATCTCGCGCGCCAGCTGCTCGTAGCGCTGCCCCGACGGGGACGACTTCACGAAGTCCTGGTTCCAGGCGTGCACCTGGCGCAGGTCGGCGTAGCCGCCGGTGGTGAAGGCGCGCACCAGGTTCAGCGTGGAGGCGGACGCGTGATACATCCGCTTCAGGCGCTCGGGGTCCGGGATGCGGGCGGCCTCGTTGAAGTCGAAGCCGTTGACCGAGTCGCCGCGGTAGGTCGGCAGGGTCACGCCGTCGCGGGTCTCGGTGCCCTTGGAGCGCGGCTTGGAGTACTGGCCGGCGATGCGGCCGACCTTCACCACGGGCACGGACGCGGCGTACGTGAGCACGGCGCCCATCTGGAGCAGCGTCTTCAGCTTGTTGCGGATGTGGTCGGCCGACACGGCGTCGAAGGCCTCGGCGCAGTCGCCGCCCTGGAGGAGGAACGCCTCTCCCTTGGCGACGGACGCCATCCGGGCGCGCAGCTGGTCGCACTCGCCCGCGAAGACGAGCGGCGGATACGACTCGAGGTCCGCAACGACTGCGCGCAGAGCCTCGGTGTCGGGGTACTCGGGCTGCTGCGCCGCGGGCAGGTCTCGCCAGGTGTTGCCAGCACTCGCGCTGGTCTTAGCGTTCACGGTCACGACCTCAACATTACGGGGTCGTGTCGGGCGTCCTGACCCATGCCCAGCAATTGAGACACCGCGTACACCCCTCGGACATGGGGTAAGGTCCCTCGCATGTTCGCGCACTCGATCCAGACCTGGTGGTGGACCGCTCATCCGGCGGCCCACTGACTGCGCGTACGACTGACTTCGCGAAGGCCGCCCGAGGGGCGGCCTTCGGTGTTTCCGGGGTCCGTTCCTCTCTCACCGAGATGGAGCACGGACCCATGAACCTGCACGGCTTGCTGGACGACTCCCGCCCGTTCGCCCTGCTGCGCCGCCGTACCCCGGGCCAGGACCATGATCAGGTCGAGGTCCTGATCGGCCCGGTCGCCACGTACGACCGTCTCGCCGACCTCCCCGACGAGGGCCTCGCGCTCGTCCCCTTCCGGCAGATCCGCGAGCGCGGCTTCGACGTCCGCGACGACGGCACGCCCCTGGCGGTGCTGACGCCCGAGGAGTCGTACGAGATCCCGCTGGCCGACGCCCTGGAGCAGCTTCCGGGGCATGACGTGCGGGTCGAGGGCGGCGGCTTCGACGTCGGCGACGGGGAGTACGCGGAGATCGTCGGGCGGGTGCTGCGGGAGGAGATCGGACGGGGCGAGGGCGCGAACTTCGTGATCCGGCGGACGTACGAGGGTGAGATCCCCGGGTTCGGGCGGGCCGACGCGCTGGCGCTGTTCCGGCGGCTGCTGGAGGGCGAGCGGGGCGCGTACTGGACGTTCGTCGTGCACACCGGGGACCGGACGCTGGTGGGGGCGAGCCCGGAGGTGCATGTCCGGATGTCCGGCGGCACGGTCGTCATGAACCCGATCAGCGGCACCTACCGCTACCCCGCCGAGGGGCCGACCCCCGAGCATCTGCTCGGCTTCCTCGCCGACGGCAAGGAGATCGAGGAGCTGTCGATGGTCGTCGACGAGGAGCTCAAGATGATGTGCACCGTCGGCGACATGGGCGGCGTCGTGGTCGGGCCGCGGCTGAAGGAGATGGCGCACCTCGCGCACACCGAGTACGAGCTGCGCGGGAAGTCCTCGCTGGACGCGCGGGAGGTGCTGAGGGAGACCATGTTCGCGGCGACCGTCACCGGCTCGCCGGTGCAGAACGCCTGCCGGGTGATCGAGCGGCACGAGGCCGGGGGGCGTGGCTACTACGCCGGGGCGCTGGCCCTCCTCGGGCGGGATTCCGGCGGGGCGCAGACCCTCGACTCCCCCATCCTCATCCGTACCGCCGACATCGACGCGGACGGCGAGCTGCGGGTGCCGGTGGGCGCCACGCTCGTGCGCGGGTCGGACCCGGAGAGTGAGGTCGCGGAGACGCACGCGAAGGCGGCGGGCGTGCTGGCGGCCCTGGGCGTACGGCCGGGCAGGCCGCGTGCGGAGTCCGTGCGGCCTAAGCTCGCCGACGATCCACGCGTGCGTGCCGCGCTCGACGGGCGCCGGGCGTCGCTGGCGCCGTTCTGGCTGCGGATGCAGGAGCGGTCCGAGGGGCTCGCCGGACACGCCCTGGTCGTCGACGGCGAGGACACCTTCACGGCGATGCTCGCGCATGTGCTGCGGTCGAACGCTCTGGAGGTGACCGTCCGGCGGTACGACGAGGCGGGGCTGCGGGAGGCGGTGCTCGCGCACGAGGGGCCGGTGGTGCTCGGGCCGGGTCCCGGGGACCCCGCCGATCTCACCGACCCCAAGATGCGGATCCTGCGCAGCCTCACCGCCGAGGTCCTCCGCGGCCATGCGCACGGGGTGCTGGGCGTCTGCCTCGGGCACGAGCTGATCGCGGCCGAGCTGGGTCTTGAGATCGTACGGAAGGACGTGCCGTACCAGGGCGCGCAGACGGAGATCGAGCTGTTCGGGCGGCGTGAGACCGTCGGCTTCTACAACAGCTTCGTGGCGCGCTGCGACGAAGAGGCCCACCAGGAGCTGGCCGCGCACGGAGTCGAGGTCAGCCGGGCCGCGAACGGCGAGGTGCACGCGATGCGCGGGCCCGGGTTCGCCGGTGTGCAGTTCCATCCGGAGTCGATCCTGACGCTGAACGGCGCGGCGGTCGTGCGGGAGCTGGTGGGGCGGTTGCGCCACACGACGGTGTAGCCGTCCGGGGGCCGGCGCCCCCGGACGCCCGGTTCCCGGTCAGCCGAAGAAGACGCCGACCTCCTCGTACAGCGTGGGGTCCACCGTCTTCAGGCGGGCCGTCGCGTCGGCGATCGGGACCCGGACGATGTCGGTGCCGCGCAGGGCGACCATCGTGCCGAAGTCGCCGTCGCGGACGCAGTCGATGGCGTGCAGGCCGAAGCGGGTGGCGAGCCAGCGGTCGAAGGCGCTGGGGGTGCCGCCGCGCTGGACGTGGCCCAGGACCGTGGTGCGGGCCTCCTTGCCCGTGCGCTTCTCGATCTGCTTGGCCAGCCACTCGCCGACGCCGGAGAGCCGGACGTGCCCGAAGGAGTCCAGCGACTGGTCCTTGAGGACCATGTCGCCGTCCTTCGGCATCGCCCCTTCGGCGATGACCACGATCGGCGCGTACGACGCCTTGAAGCGGGACGTCACCCAGGCGCAGACCTGCTCGACGTCGAAGCGCTGCTCGGGGATGAGGATGACGTTCGCGCCGCCGGCCAGGCCCGAGTGGAGGGCGATCCAGCCGGCGTGCCGGCCCATCACCTCGACGACCAGGACCCGCATATGGGACTCGGCGGTGGTGTGCAGCCGGTCGATCGCCTCGGTCGCGATGCCGACCGCGGTGTCGAAGCCGAAGGTGTAGTCGGTGGCGGACAGGTCGTTGTCGATCGTCTTCGGGACGCCGACGCAGGGCACGCCGTGGTCGTCGGACAGCCGGGCGGCCACGCCCAGGGTGTCCTCGCCGCCGATGGCGATGAGCGCCTCGACCTCCATCGCGGCGAGGTTCTCCTTGATACGGCGGATGCCGTTCTCCACCTTCAGCGGGTTGGTCCGCGAGGAGCCGAGGACGGTGCCGCCACGGGGCAGGATGCCGCGCACGGCGGGGATGTCGAGACGGACGGTGTCGCCTTCCAGGGGACCGCGCCAGCCGTCCCGGAAGCCGGTGAAGTCGTAGCCGTACTCCTGCACGCCCTTGCGGACGATCGCCCGGATGACGGCGTTGAGCCCGGGGCAGTCGCCGCCTCCGGTCAGTACTCCGACGCGCATGGAACAGTCCCTTCGCCGCAGATGCCTGACGAAGGGTCAGTGTGACGTGCGCCTCACTCGTCGTCGAGGCCGCGTTCTATCGCGTACCTGACCAGCTCGACCCGGTTGTGCAACTGGAGCTTGCCGAGGGTGTTCTGGACGTGGTTCTGCACCGTGCGGTGGGAGATGACCAGGCGTTCGGCGATCTGCTTGTAGCTCAGGCCCTTGGCGACCAGGCGCAGCACCTCGGTCTCGCGGTCGGTGAGCCGGGGCGCCTTCGGTTCGTCGGTGTCCTGGGCGGGGGCGGGTTCGGAGGCCAGGCGGCGGTACTCGCCGAGGACCAGTCCGGCGAGGCCGGGGGTGAAGACCGGGTCGCCGACGGCCGTGCGGCGCACCGCGTCCTGGAGTTCCCCGGTGGAGGCCGACTTCAGCAGGTAGCCGGTCGCGCCGGACTTCACGGCCTCCAGGACGTCGGCGTGCTCACCGCTCGCCGACAGCACGAGGACGCGCAGCGCGGGGTTCGCGGCGACGACCTCCTTGCAGACCTGGACGCCTGGCTTGGCGGGCAGGTTCAGGTCCAGCACGAGGACGTCGGGTGCGGCGGCCTTGGCGCGGCGCACGGCCTGGTCGCCGTCGCTCGCGGTGGCGACCACCTCGAAGCCCGACTCGGCCAGGTCGCGGGCGACGGCGTCGCGCCACATGGGGTGGTCGTCGACCACCATGACCTTGATCGGGTCCCGCCGGTCCGCACTGCTCTCCGTCATCGCCGCTCCGCCTTCCCCCGTGCGTCCGTCACGTCCTTCGGTACCTTCAGCTCGACCTCCGTGCCCTGGCCCGGCACCGAGATCAGTTCCGCGCTGCCGCCGAGGTCGCGCAGCCGGCCGCGGATCGACAGGGCGACGCCGAGCCGCCCCTCGCCCTCGGCCTGGGCGAGCCGGCCCTGCGGGATGCCGGGTCCGTCGTCCCGGACGGTGACGATCACCTCGTCCGGCTCGTCCTCGACCAGGATCCACGCGCGCGCCTGCTCCCCGGCGTGCCTGCGGACATTGTCCAGGGCGGCGCCGACGGCCGCGGCCACTTCGCGGGCGGCGACCGGGGCCAGCGGCACGGGCGCGCCGGGCTCGGCGAGGCTGACCTTGGCCCCGGCGTACGGCGCGAGCAGGGCGCGCAGGTCGACCGGGCCGCTGTCCCGCGGCTCCTCGTCGACCGTCCGGACGACCGCGCCCTCGGCGGCGTCCTCCGAGACCCGGGAGACGGGCACGAGCCCGCCGGAGACCAGGGTGCGCAGCGCGACTTCCTGCTCACCGGCCATCCGGCCCAGCTCGGCCGCCTCGCCGCCGATCACCGCACCGCGCCGCTGCACCATCGCCAGCACCTGGAGCACGCTGTCGTGGATGTCGCGGGCGAGCCGCTCCCGCTCCCTGGTGGCGGCCTCGATCTCCAGGGCACGGGCGAGGGTGCGCTCGGAGGCACGGGCGACCTCGACGACGTAGCCGATGGCGATGGAGGCGATGCAGACGAGGATGACGTTGTGGACGGTGTCGCGGGCCGGGGTGCCGCGTTCGACCAGGTTGGCGACGGCCACGAGGCCGGAGGCCAGGGCCGCCCAGCGCCAGCCACCCTTGACGGCGAAGGCGAGGACGGCTCCGGCGGTCCAGATCGACGGCAGCGTCGGGCCGCCGGCCTGGACCCGCTCGTGGGCGTCGGCGACGGGCGTGAGCAGGATGCCGGCGATCGCGATGGTGAGGTCGGCGGCGAGGAACCGCTTGGTGCAGCCGGCGGCGTTCGCGACCCGGGGCAGGGTGGCAAGGGTCCACACGCCCAGCACGGCGTAGTAGGCGACGGCGACCCAGGGGCGGGCGAACTCCTCGTAGGCGGTGGCGAACAGGCCGACCGCGTACAGCATCGTGAGCACCCGGTAGCCGGACAGCGCGCGCCACAGCGGCTGCTCCACCGACATCCTCATGACGCGCTCGCGCTTGGCCATCTCCCCGCCCCCCGGCTTCGAGCCCCGACTAGGGCTCGGTGTGCCGCCGCTCCGTCCGGTCCTTCTCGGCCTGGTCCTTGTCGGCCTGATGCTTCTCGGCCTGTTCCCGCTCGGCCTTCTCCTTCGCGGCCTGTTCCTTCTCCGCCCGCGCGAGCGCCGCCTTCGCCGCCTTCTCGGCTTCCTTGTCCGCCTTCGCCGCGTCCGCGATCTGCCGCTTCATGGCCGTGGCGTACATGTCGACGTACTCCTGGCCGGAGAGCTTCATGATCTCGTACATGACCTCGTCGGTCACCGCGCGCAGCACGAAACGGTCGTGCTCCATGCCCTGGTAGCGGCTGAAGTCCAGGGGCTTGCCGATCCGGATGCCCGGGCGCATCAGCTTCGGCATGACCTTGCCGGGCGGCTGGATCTTCTCCGTGTCGATCATCGCGACGGGCAGGACGGGGGCGCCGGTGGCGAGGGCCACGCGCGCGAGGCCGCCCGGCTTGCCCCGGTAGAGCCGCCCGTCGGGCGAGCGCGTGCCCTCCGGGTAGATACCGAACAGCTCACCGCGCTCCAGCACCTCTATGCCGCTCTTGATCGCGGCCTCACCCGCGCCGCGCGCACCGGAGCGGTCCACGGGGAGCTGACCCACGCCCTTGAAGAAGGCGGCCGTCATCCGGCCCTTCACCCCGGGCGTCGTGAAGTACTCCGCCTTCGCGATGAACGTGACCTTGCGGTCCAGGACCGCGGGCAGGAAGAACGAGTCCGAGAAGGACAGGTGGTTGCTCGCCAGGATCGCGGCGCCCTCTGCGGGAACGTTCTCCAGGCCTTCCACCCAGGGCCTGAAGGCGACCTTCAGCGGCCCCCCAACAGCGACCTTCATCGCGCCGTACAACAACCGAGTGCCTCCTGTATGTGTCGGTCAGACCTTAACCCGGAGTGCTGTCAAAGGCGCCGACGGCCCTGGTCGGTGTCAGTGCGGTCGCGTACGGTGAAGGTCCCGCGAACGACGTGCGACCCCTTCCATGACGTTCCGTGACATTCCGTGATCGTGTCAGTCCCTTCTCACGACCAGGAGGCCGAAGGTGCCGGTCCTTTCCGGAGCCGAGCCGTTTCGCCACGAGGGCGGGGAGGTCGCCGTTCTCCTCTGCCACGGTTTCACCGGATCACCGCAGTCGCTGCGCCCCTGGGCGGAGCACCTCGCCGAGCGCGGTCTGACCGTCTCCCTGCCGCTGCTGCCCGGGCACGGCACCCGATGGGAGGACCTGCGGATCACCGGCTGGCAGGACTGGTACGCGGAGGTGGACCGCGAGCTGCGCCTTCTGTGCGAGCGCCGTGAGCAGGTGTTCGTGGCCGGTCTGTCCATGGGCGGTGCCCTGGCCCTGCGCCTCGCCGCGAAGCACGGCGACGCCGTCAGCGGCGTGGTGGTCGTCAACCCCGCGAACAAGGTGCACGGTCTGGCGGCGCACGCGCTCCCGGTGGTCCGCCACCTCGTCCCCGCGACGAAGGGCATCGCCAGCGACATCGCCAAGCCGGACAGCAGGGAGCTCGGCTACGACCGGGTCCCGCTGCACGCGGCGCACTCCCTGCGCCAGTTCTTCCAGATCACCGACGGCGAGCTGCCGCAGGTCACCCAGCCGGTGCTGCTGCTGCGCAGCCCGCAGGACCATGTGGTGCCGCCCGCCGACTCCGCCCGCATCCTCAGCCGCATCTCCTCGACGGATGTGAAAGAGGTCATCCTGGAACAGAGCTACCACGTCGCCACGTTGGACCATGACGCGGACCGGATCTTCGAGGAGAGCGTCGAGTTCATCGGCCGGCTCGCGTCCGGCCTCGGCAAGGAGCCCGGTCTCGGCAAGGAAGGGACGACCGCAGGTGGCTGAGCACGACTCGGACCGCGAGGACCGCGAGCCGGACGAGCAGGGCGTGCCGTTCGACGAGGAGGCCGCCTGGGCCTCGATCGTCGCCGCGTACGGCGAGGAGCCGCCGGACCCGCCGGGCGCCAAGCCGTTCAAGTCGATCGAGGACCTGGCCCTGCTCGAGTCTCCGACCAACGACGACCGGATGGACACGGCCGGGACGGTCAAGGACGCCGCGAAACCCTCCGAGCCCGAGGGACCGGAGGTCAAGGAGCCCGGAGACAAGCCGGCCAAGCCGCTCGGCGGCTCCGTCTCCTTCGCGCCCGGCGTCGGCCCGCGCGACTACGCCGCGCCCGAGCCCGCCGAGGAGGACTTCGACGAGGACGACGAGGGCCACTTCGTGCCGCCGGAGCCGCCTCCGCTGCCGGCGGCCGACGCCACCGCGAAGTTCGCCTGGCTGGGCGTGCTCGGCGGGCCGGTCCTGCTGCTGCTGGCCGTGGTGCTCGGCTGGGAGATGACGTGGTGGCTGGCCACGGCGGGGATCGGCGGGTTCCTCGGCGGGTTCGCGACGCTGGTGATGCGGATGCGGACGGACGACGAGGACGACGAGGACCCGGGACGCGGGGCGGTCGTCTAGCCGGCTGGGATTCTGAGGGCGGCCAGGACCGGGAGATGGTCCGTGGCCGCCCTCAGGTCTGTCCCGGTCACTCCCGCAAGCCCGGCCGGCACGCCGCAGCCCAGCACCTCGATGCCCTTGGTCGCGAAGATCGCGTCGATGCGCTGGTAGGGGTCGGCGGGGGGCCAGGTGTGCTCGCCGCCCCAGGGCGTGGCGGCCCGGCAGTCGGTGAGAGCGGCGGTCAGCCGGCGGAAGGTGCGGCCGTCGGGGCGTTCGTTCAGGTCACCGCCGGCGATGGCGTGCTCCACGCCCATCCCGGCGAGCCGGTCGAGGAGCATGCCGCCCTGCTCGTGGCGCTCGTCCTTCTGCAGCGAGAGATGACAGCTCAGGACGCCGAGCCGGGTACCGGCGAACCTGACGACGGCGGTGGCGAAGCCGCGGCGGTGCAGGCCGGGGGTGAGGGGCAGGAGGACGTCCTCCGTGCGCTCGATCGTCGCCCGCAGCGAGCAGAGGATCGCCGGGCCCGCGGCGGTGGCGCCGCCGGTGAGGACGACGAGGTCGGCCTCGCGGGCCAGGCGGGCGAGTTTCTTGCGCCAGCGGAAGAAGCGGGGGGCTTCCTGGAGGAGGACCAGGTCGGGTTCGCAGGCTCTGATGACGCGGGCCAGGGCGGCGTTGTCGTCGCGCATCGAGCGGATGTTGTAGCTGAGGACCCTGATGACTGCGGAACCGTCGGGTTCTGTACGCGAGTTGGGGAGCAGGGGCATGGGAGCAATTTACGCCCAATTACTCGGGGCGCGGGGGTTGTGCGCGAGTGCCGGTGGTTCGTGGCTTGTCGCGCAGTTCCCCGCGCCCCTAAAAGCACAAAGAAAGGGCGTTACATGATCGGGTCGGGTTCCCTCGCCAGGTCCGCCGCTCCCACCAGGCCTGCCTTGTTGCCCAGTTCGGCGGCTCTTACCTCCGCCACCGGGCGCCAGTTGCCGCCGACCAGCCAGCGCTTGTAGGACTTGCGGATCGGGCCGAGGACCAGTTCGCCCTCGTCGGAGAGGCCGCCGCCCACGATGAACGCGGAGGGGTCGAAGAGGGAGGCGAGGTCGGCGAGGCCCGCGCCGACCCAGCGGGCCAGCTCGCGGTAGGAGTCGACGGCCACGCGGTCGCCCTGGCGGGCGGCCATGGAGATGTGCTTGCCCTCGATGCCCTCCGGCGTGCCGTTGCCGAGGCCGAGCAGGATCTCGGCGTTCTCCGGGGTGGCGTTGGCGCGCTGCTTGGCGTACCGGACGAGCGCGCGCCCCGAGGCGTACTGCTCCCAGCAGCCCTGCGAGCCGCAGCCGCACAGCAGGCCGTCCGGCACCATGCGGATGTGGCCGAACTCGGCGGCCACGCCGAAGTGCCCGCGGCGCAGCTTGTTGCCGATGATGATGCCGCCGCCGAGGCCGGTGCCCAGGGTGATGCAGATGACGTTGCGGTGGCCCTTGCCGCCGCCGAACTTGTACTCGCCCCACGCCGCGGCGTTCGCGTCGTTCTCGACGACCACCGGAAGGCCCACGCGGGCCTCGACCTTCTCCTTGAGCGGCTCGTTGCGCCAGTGGATGTTGGGCGCGAAGTAGACCTCGGAGCGCTGCCGGTTCACATAACCGGCGGCGCCGATGCCCACGCCGACGATGTCGTGCCCGACGCGGGCGCCTTCCACCGCCGAGGCGATGGCGTCCACGATGCCCTCGGCCGTGCCCGGGGTCGGCACCTTGTGGGTCGAGAGGATGTTGCCTTCCTCGTCGACCACGCCGGCCGCGATCTTCGTGCCGCCGATGTCGACGCCGATGGTGAGTCCCATGAATCCCTCAGTTTCGGTCGAGCCCCGCTACGGCCAACGGTACCCGAGAGGCCGGGGGCTCGGCCGGGGGCTCAGTCCAGGTCGATGCGCTCTCCGGGGCCGTCGTCGTCGCCCCGGTCACGGCGTTCGTCCTGGTCACGGGGATCGGTCTCGTCGTCGCGGCCGGTCCAGCGCCGCTCCTGGGCCTGGACGGCGGAGCGGTAGGCGGCGAGCAGTTCGTTCCCGGCCGCCGCCAGGTGGTCGAAGACGTCCGGGTTGCGCTCGATGACGGGTTCCACGGCGTCCTTGGCCTGCTGGACGACCTGGCGGACCACCTGCTGGGCGGCGGGCCCGGCGACCGCGCCGAACAGCGGGGACTCGAGGCCGGACAGCTTGTCCGCGACGGCGTCGACGAGCTTCTTCAGTTCCTCGGCCGCGGAGCCCGGGGGCGGGCCGTACTCGGCGCGGCGGCGGGCCTTCTCCGCCTCGAGGTCCTCGGCACACGCGGTCGCCCAGGCGTCGGCGTCGGTCGCCCGTACCTCGTCGACGGCCTCTTCGCGGGCGGCGTCGGACGGGGGGAGCTCTTCGCTCATGACGGACTCCTGACTACGGTTCGTCTCTACGACGTTACCCGAACGGGCGTACCCCGCTCACCGGGCCTGCGGCCACAGTTTCGGATCGGGTGCGAAGCGGATGCGCAGTTCGCCCTCGCGCAGGGCGGCCCCGTCGACGGTGCAGCGGCGCAGCGCGGAGGGCAGCGGGACGATACGGCGGAACCGCCCCGCGGTGACGACGAGTTCGTCGCCGCGCCGGACGAGGTCCAGTTCCTCGCGTATGGCGCCGGGCAGCGGGATGTGCCAGACGAGCACACCGTCCTCGCCGAGCCGGTCGGTCACGGGCCATTCGGCCGGGGAGGCGGCGTGCCCGGCGCCGGGCACCTCGAGGGCGGTGAGGTCGTCGGCGCCGCGCGGGTCGCGTCCGAGGTGGGCGACGGCGCGCACGTCGTACCTCTCCCGCCACTCCTCCAGCGTCTTGCGCTGCTGGGCGACCGGCCCGGCGAGCCAGGTGTCCGGGGACGCCTCGGGCAGGACGCGGTTGGCGACCACGACATCGGTGCGCAGGCCGCGCAGGGCGAGGCCGAGGCCGGCGGTGCGGACGGCGTCGGCACCGGCCGGGCCGGGCTCGGCGACCAGCCGTACGACGGTGTCACGGTCGGCGACGACCGCCTCCACGGCCGCCAGCTCCAGATCCCAGCGGCCGGCCGTCTCGTACAGCCACTCGGCGGGCATGGGCACGCCGGCCAGCCGTCCCAGGACGGGGCGCAGGGCACGGGCGGCCTGCCGTTCGGGCGGCAGCAGCCGGCGCAGGTAGCGGCGCAGTTCCTCGGGCAGGGCGAGGAGGGCGAGGGCCTGCGGCGCCGGCGGCAGGTCGACGACGAGGAGGTCGTACGACGCCGACAGGGCCGCGTCGCGCAGGGCGCGCAGCAGGGCGAGTTCCTCCGCGCCGGGCAGCGGGGTGAGTTCCTCGGGGTCCAGCCGGGAGGCGCCGAGGAGATCCAGGGCGGAGGAGGCACGGTCCTGAAGGGCGGTGAGGTCCTTGCGGAATTCCTCGGCGGGGTCGGGCCGCCAGGCGGTGAGGCGCGGTGCGGCTTCGACGGGGGCCGGGCCGGTCGGGACACCGAGGGCGGCACCGAGGGTGTCCGTGCGGTCGGCGCTCAGGACGAGGGTGTTGGTGCCCTTCGTCGCCGCGGCCAGGGCGGTCGCGGCCGCGAGGGTGGTACGACCGCTGCCGCCGGGGCCGGTGATCAGGATGGTGCGCATGAGAATGAACGGTAGCCCCTGAAGGGGCGCGGGGAACTGCGCGGACGCCCCCCACCGGCCCGCACTCGGCCGACGACCGCGATCAGGCGGATTCGACCCGCTTCTTCAGCCCGGCCAGCGCCCGGTCGATGATGACCTTCTCGGCCTTCCGCTTGATCATGCCGAGCATCGGGATCTTGACGTCCACGGTCAGCACGTACGTGACCTCCGTACCCCCCGCCCCGGCCGGCTTGAGGAGGTACGAGCCGTCCAGAGAGCGCAGCATCTGGGACTTCACCAGCGTCCAGGACACCTCGTTCTCGCCGGTCCAGGTGTACCCGAGCACCTGGTCGTCCTTGATCGCACCCGCGTCCATGACGAGGCGGACCTGCTCGGCGCGGCCCTGCTCGTCGGTCTTGAGGACCTCCGCCTCCTTCACCTCGCCGGTCCAGTCCGGATAGCGGGCGAAGTCGGAGATGACCGCCATGACGTCGGCCGGGGCTGCCTCGATGGTGATGCTCGAGCTGGTGTGTTCCGCCATCGCCGTGGCTCCTCCAGATACGGGCCGGTAAGACGTCGTCGTGCGCACGTGTGTGCAGCGTGAAGGCTACCGCGCACGGGGCCCGCCGATCTCACCCGACCTGGGGCGTCCTCACCATTCCAGCGCCCAGGGCGTTCCGGTCCCGGCGAAGTGGCCCACGTTCACGCACTCGGTGGCCCCGATCCGCATGCGCCGCGTGAGCGGCTGGTGGACGTGCCCGAACAGGGCGTACCGGGGCCGGGTGCGGTGGATGGCGTCCAGCAGGGCGCGGCTGCCCCGCTCGAAGCGGCGGGCGACGGTGTCGTAGACCAGTTCCGGAACCTCGGGCGGGATGTGGGTGCAGAGCACGTCGACCTCACCGACGGCCTCGATCTTCGCCGCGTACTCCTCGTCGCTGATCTCGTAGGGCGTCCGCATCGGCGTGCGCAGGCCGCCGCCCACGAAGCCGAAGACCCGGCCGCCGATCTCGACGCGCTCGCCGTCGAGGACGGTCGTGCCGGGCCCGGCGTACTCCGGCCACAGCGGCGGCATGTCGACGTTGCCGTAGGTCGCGTACGTAGGAGTGGGGAACGCGGCGAACATCTCGGCGTACTGCCCCCGCACCGCCTGCTCGATCACCGAGGCCCGGTCCGCGCCGACCCCGGCCCACAGCCGGGCCCCGAGCTCCCGCGCCTCCTCGAAGCGGCGGGCGGTGCGCAGCGCCACGAGGCGGTCGGCGTTCTCGACGCCGAACAGGTCGGGGAAGATGCCGCGCGAGTGGTCGGCGTAGTCGAGGAAGAGGACGAGGTCGCCCAGGCAGATCAGGGCGTCGGCGCCTTCGCCGGCCTTGGCCAGGTCACGGGCGTTGCCGTGCACGTCGCTCACCACGTGCACGCGCGTCCGGTGGTTTCGGGCTGGTGTGGGTGCCATGGCGATCAAGAGTAGGCCGAGCGCTGTCCTTGTGAACAGTGGCGGCCCTACCTGCGGTTACTGGCCAGTCAGTTAGTACGTGGACTACTGTGCGCGAAGGAATACCCAAGTGTGTGACGCAGCGAACATCTCGACAGGACCCCCTGTCGCAGAAGCCATACCGGCGGGTAACGTCCGGGCCGTCCAGTCGTGCTCTGCATTTCAACTAGTGAATGCCTGAGTACCTGCCCGAGCCTTGGACCACACCGTCGCAGCACACAACGTCGTGGCGCCGGCGCCCTATGAGGAGCAGCAGTCTTGCGCGAGTTCAGCCTTCCGGCTTTGTACGAGGTCCCTGCGGACGGAAATCTCACCGACATCGTCCGCAGAAACGCCGCGCAGCACCCGGACGTCGCCGTCATCGCCCGCAAGATCGGCGGTACCTGGCAGGACGTCACGGCCACCGTCTTCCTCGCCGAGGTGCACACGGCCGCGAAGGGGCTGATCGCCGCCGGTGTCCAGCCGGGCGACCGGGTGGGCCTGATGTCCCGCACGCGCTACGAGTGGACGCTGCTGGACTTCGCGATCTGGAGCGCGGGCGCGGTGACCGTGCCGGTGTACGAGACCAGTTCGCCGGAGCAGGTGCAGTGGATCCTCGGTGACTCGGGCGCCACCGCGTGCATCGTGGAGTCGGACGCGCACACGGCCGCCGTCGAGTCGGTGCGCGACCGGCTGCCGGCGCTGAAACACGTGTGGCAGATCGACGGCGGCGGCCTCGACGAACTGGGCCGGCTCGGGCAGGACGTCACCGACCGCACGGTCGAGGAGCGCGGCTCGATCGCCAAGGCCGACGACCCGGCGACCATCGTCTACACCTCGGGCACCACCGGCCGCCCCAAGGGCTGTGTGCTCACCCACCGCAGCTTCTTCGCCGAGTGCGGCAACATCGTGGAGCGGCTGCGTCCGCTCTTCCGCACGGGCGAGTGCTCGGTGCTCCTCTTCCTGCCGCTGGCGCACGTCTTCGGGCGGCTGGTGCAGATCGCGCCGATGATGGCGCCGATCAAGCTCGGCTGCGTCCCGGACATCAAGAACCTCACCGACGAGCTGGCCTCGTTCCGCCCGACGCTGATCCTCGGGGTGCCGCGCGTCTTCGAGAAGGTCTACAACTCGGCGCGCGCCAAGGCGCAGGCCGACGGCAAGGGCAAGATCTTCGACAAGGCCGCCGACACCGCGATCGCCTACAGCAAGGCGCTGGACACGCCCTCGGGCCCGTCCTTCGGCCTGAAGATCAAGCACAAGACGTTCGACAAGCTCGTCTACAGCAAGCTCCGCGCGGTCCTCGGCGGCCGGGGCGAGTACGCCATCTCCGGCGGTGCCCCGCTGGGCGAGCGCCTGGGCCACTTCTTCCGCGGCATCGGCTTCACGGTCCTGGAGGGCTACGGCCTGACCGAGTCCTGCGCGGCCACGGCGTTCAACCCGTGGGACCGGACGAAGATCGGCACGGTCGGGCAGCCGCTGCCGGGTTCGGTGATCCGGATCGCCGACGACGGCGAGGTGCTGCTGCACGGCGAGCACCTGTTCAAGGGCTACTGGAACAACGAGGCCGCGACCGGGGAGGCGCTGGCCGACGGCTGGTTCCACACCGGTGACATCGGCACCCTCGACGAGGACGGCTACCTCAGGATCACCGGCCGCAAGAAGGAGATCATCGTCACCGCGGGCGGCAAGAACGTCGCCCCGGCCGTGATCGAGGACCGCATCCGGGCGCACGCGCTGGTGGCGGAGTGCATGGTGGTGGGCGACGGGCGGCCGTTCGTGGGCGCGCTGGTCACCATCGACGAGGAGTTCCTGGGCCGTTGGTGCGCGGACCACGGCAAGCCGGCGGGTGCCACCGCGGCGTCGCTGTGCGAGGACCCGGACCTGCTGGCCGCGATCCAGGCGGCGATCGACGACGGCAACGCCGCGGTGTCGAAGGCGGAATCGGTGCGGAAGTTCCGCATTCTGTCCTCCCAGTTCACGGAGGAGTCGGGCCACCTGACCCCCTCACTGAAGCTGAAGCGGAACGTGGTGGCGAAGGACTACGCGCACGAGGTCGAGGCGATCTACGCCAAGTAGCGCGCGAGCGGCGTCATGGCGCGGTGTCCTCGGCGAGGACCCGCGCCATCGTGCGTTCGGCGAGCGCCGTGATGGTCACGAAGGGGTTGACCCCGAGCGACCCGGGCACGAGCGAGCCGTCGGTGACGTAGAGCCGGGAGCAGCCCTTCACCCGCCCGTAGTCGTCCGTGGCCCTGCCGAGCACGCAGCCGCCCAGCGGGTGGTACGTGAAGTCGTCGGCGAAGACCTTGCTGGAGGAGCCGAACAGGTCGTACCGGTAGATCGTCGCGTTGGCCGCGTTGATCCGGTCGAACAGCTTCTTGGCCATGGCGACGGAGGCCGCGCTGTGGGCGCTCGTCCAGCCGAGCCGCAGCTGGCCCGAGCCGGTGTCGTAGGAGAAGGACGCCCGCTCCGGGTTCCCGGTGATCGCCAGGTAGAGGCTCACCCAGTGCTCCAGGCCGGTCGGCAGCGGGGCGATCTCGGCGAACACGGGGTTCGAGGCGTTCGCCCAGTCGTCGATGCCCATGACCGGCATGGTCGACTGGTTCGCGCCGACCGTGTCCCACAGGTGGTTGGCCCGGCCGAGCATCACGTTGCCGTTGGTGCCCCAGCCGGCACCGACACCGGCGTCGAGGCCGGGCAGGGTGCCCGTCTCCCGGGCGCGCAGGAGCAGTTCGGTGGTGCCGAGGCTGCCGCCGCCGAGGAAGAGGTACGTGCAGCCGTACTCCTTCGTCTCCACGACCCGGCCGGTCTCGTCGATGCGGTCGGCGGTCAGGACGTAGGTCCCGTCCGGCGCCCGGCTGATCGCGCGCACCCTCTCCAGGGTGTGGAGGGTGACGTTGCCGGTGCCGAGCGCGCCGGCGAGGTAGGTCTTGTCGAGGCTGCGCTTGCCGTGGTTGTTGCCGTAGATGACCTCGCCGCCGAGCGCCGACTTCGGGGCCGTGCCGGCCGCCTCGCGCTGCATGTGGCCGAAGTCGTAGACGCTGGGCACGAAGGTGGTGCGCAGGCCGGCCTTCTCGGCGTGCTTGCGGGAGACGCGGGCGAAGCGGTACCACTCCGTCGACTCGAACCAGGTGGGGTCGACGGTGTTGACGCCGAGGGCGGCGCGGGCGCGCGGGAAGTACGTGCCGTACATCTCGTCGGCGTCGACGGTGGGGAACTGCCGCTCGAAGTAGGACCTGGGCGGCGTGACCGCCATGCCGCCGTTGACGAGGGAGCCGCCGCCGACGCCCCGGCCGACGTAGACGGACATCTCCGCGAAGTGCACCCGGTCCAGGGCGCCCGGGTAGCGGCCGATGTCCTTGTTGACGACGTCGAGCCAGAGGAAGGTGCCGAGGGGGGCCTCGGTGCGGGTGCGGAACCACATGGAGCGCTGGTCCGGGGTGCGGGTGGAGCAGAAGATCTTGCCGTCGGGGCCGGGGGTGTTCCAGAGCCGGCCCATTTCCAGGACGAGGGTGCGGATGCCGGCCTGGCCGAGGCGGAGGGCGGCCACGGCGCCGCCGTAGCCGGAACCGACCACGATCGCCGGGGCGTTGTCGACTGCGTCGGGCTCGGCGGCTTGGGCTGATCGGAGGCCGATGCGGGTGAAGCCGAGGGCGGCCGCCGTTTGGAGTGCCGCCATTCCGAGGATCTGACGTCTTGTCAGCTGACGTTGTATCAGGTTTGCTGTCATGTGCGCAGCATGGGCGGATTATTGGGTTCCGCCTAGTGGGGTGCCCATTATTCGTCGTGGGCGGGTGCGGATTCGATGTGGTTGATCGCGCAGTTCCCCGCGCCCCTAAAGGCAACTACAGCAAGCCCTTCAGCTGCTCAGCCAGCAGGTCCCAGCGCCACTTCTCCTGGACCCATTCGCGGCCTCGCTCGCCCATCCTGCGGCGCAGCTCGGCGTCTCCCAGGAGGGTGATGACGCGGTCGGCCGCGTCCGCCGGGGAGCCGCCGCGGACGACCCAGCCCGTCTCGCCGTCCAGGACCGCGTCCGGCGCGCCGCCGGAGTCGCCTGCGACGACGGGGAGCCCGGTCGCCGAGGCCTCCAGGTAGACGATGCCCAGGCCCTCGACGTCGAGGCCGCCGCGCCGGGTCCGGCAGGGCATGGCGAAGACGTCCCCGGCGCCGTAGTGGGCGGGCAGCTCGGCCCAGGGGACGGCGCCGGTGAAGCGTACGGAGGCGGCGACTCCGGTCTCCTGGGCCAGCTTGCGCAGATCACCCTCGTACGGGCCGCCCCCGACGATCAGCAGGACGGCGTCGGGCTCGGCGGCCAGGATCCTGGGCATGGACCGGATCAGCGTGTCCTGCCCCTTGCGCCGCACCAGCCGGGACACGCACACGATCACCGGGCGGTCGGTCAGCCCGAGCCGCGCCCGGGTCTCGTCGCCGCCCGAGTCCGGGTGGAAGGTCTTCTCGTCGACCCCGGGCGGCAGCTGCTCCATCCGCGCGGCCGCCCGCGGGCTCAGCGCGCCGGCGATCCGCGAGCGCGTGTACTCGCCCAGGTAGGTGATCGTGTCCGTGGAGTCCCCGATCCGGCGCAGCAGCTGCCGGGCCGCGGGCAGCTGGGCCCAGCCGGCCTCGTGGCCGTGCGTGGTGGCCACCAGCCGCTCGGCGCCCGCGTCGCGCAGCGCCGGTGCCATCAGGCCGAGCGGTGCCGCCGCCCCGAACCACACCGAGGTGCAGCCGTGCTCCCGCAGCAGTCCGACGGCACGCCGGGTGACGGCGGGCGTCGGCAGCAGCATGGTCGTACGGTCCCGTACGACGGTGAAGGGCTGCTCGGCGTCGAAGGCGGCGGTCGCCTCGACGCCCTCCCGGCTCCGCTTCCACGTCGACGCGTAGACGACCAGCTCCCGCGGGTCCAGCCGTAGCGCCATGTTGTGCAGAAACGCCTGGATGCCGCCGGGCCGGGGCGGGAAGTCGTTGGTCACGATCAGGGTCTTGCGCACGCCGCCGACCCTACCGAACCCGACCCTCACAGCCGTGCGGGGCGGCTCTTATGGCACGCTCACAGCTCTCCGGGACATCATGACCCCATCGAACAGAGCACGCGGACGGGCAGGGATCAGGTGAAGACGAAGGGCGCGAGGCGGTCCCTGGCATGGCTGCCGGTGGTCTGGTGTCTCACGAGGCTGGCGCTGCTGCTGTTCGTGCTGAAGGTGTACGTCTTCCCGGGCCCGGACGTGACGAGCGACGTGCACGTCATCTACCAGGGCTGGTACGAGGTCCTGCGCACCGGAACGTTCCCTCAGAACGACGTCACCTGGCAGTACCCGCCCGCCGCCGCCCTGGCGATCCTCTCCCCCGCGCTGCTGCCCTTCCTGCACTACGCGACCGCGTTCTTCGTCCTGGTCTGCGTCACCGACCTGGCCGTCCTGGCCCTGCTGATGTACGCCGGACGGCGCCCCGGCAAGACTCTGCGCGGCGCCTGGGTCTGGGTGGTGGGCGTCCCGCTGCTGGGGCCGACGGTGTATTCGCGCTACGACGTGATGGTCACGGCCGTGGCGATGGCCGCGCTGCTCGCGGGCGTCCGGCACCCGAAGACCATGGGGGCGCTGGCGGCCTTCGGCGCGCTGCTGAAGGTCTGGCCCGCGATGCTCCTGCTGGCCGCCCGCCGGCGGAGCGCCTGGGTGTCGGCCCTGGTGACCGGCATCGCGGTGACGGGCGCCTTCGCCCTGGCCATGCCCGGCGGGTTCGCCTTCCTCACCTTCCAGCGCGACCGGGGCACCGAGGTGGAGTCGCTCGGCGCGCTCGTCTTCCATGTCGCCCGGCACTTCGGCTGGAACGGCGAGGTGCGGCTGAACTACGGCTCGATCGAGTTCCTCGGGCCGTATGTGAGCGAGGTGAGCACGGGCGCACTGTTCCTGACGGGTGCGGCCTTCGGCTGGCTGGTGCTGTGGCGGCTGCTGGCCCGGCGCTTCGAGGAGCACACGCTCGCCGACGCGGCCTTCGTGGCGGTGCTCATGTTCACGACCACCAGCCGGGTGATCAGCCCGCAGTACATGGTGTGGCTGGTCGGGCTGGCCGCGGTGTGCCTCTGCTTCCCCGGGAGCCGGATGCGGCTGCCGGTCGGCCTCGTCCTGGTGGCGTGCTTCGTGACGGTGCTGGAGTTCCCGCTCTACTTCGCCAACGTGGTGGCCAGCGACGGCCTCGGCATCACCCTGCTGTTCCTGCGCAACGGCCTCCTGGTGGCCGCCACCCTCCTCGCGGCCCGCGCCCTGTGGAAGGCGACGGTGCCGCGCACGGCCCCCGCTCCCCCACCGTCTCAGCCGGCCCGCGCCGGCGAGACCCCCGTCTCCTCCTGAGCCGGGGCCCGCCGGAACAGCGCGGGCGGCCTGTCCGGCCACGGCGCGATCGGCCTGCTCAGGCCGCGGAACCGCCCCACCCGGCCACAGCCCGATCAGCCCAGCTGAGCTCGCAGATACTCCTGCCACAGCCCCGTGAACTCCTCCGGCGTCGTCCCCAGCACCTCCCGCATCGCCCCCGCCACCGCCCCGGCCCGCTTCCGGTGCTCCCCGACGGCCCGGTAGAACTCGCCCAGCCGGGACTCGCCCCAGCGGTCGGCGATCAGCCGGCACGCCGTCCAGCCGCTCTCGTAGGCCCGGGCCAGGCGGCTCGCGTCGCCGGTGAAGCCGAAGTCCTTGTCCTCCGGCAGCGCCTGCGGAAGCTGCCCCTGGCTCACCGCCCGGGACAGTTCCGGCGCGGCCTCGGAGGGGACGCGGCCGGTGGCGCGGTAGCCGATCCAGTCGGCGTACCCCTCGGAGAGCCAGAGGGGGGTGGCGGCGCCGGTGTGGGCGCGGGTGGCGACATGGGTGGTCTCGTGGGTGACGACGACCTGCTCGCCGAGGCCGCCGAGGAGGGTGAAGGCGTCCGGGTTGACGATGATCCGGTCCGCCGGTGCCCGGGCCGGAGCGCCCGTCTCTCCGGTGGTGACCGCCGCGATCCCCCGGTAGGAGGAGGCGGGCGAGCCGAGCAGCCCCGCCATCCCCTCCAGTGACTTCGGCACGAGCACGACGACCTGCCGGGACCAGTCCGTGCCCCACACCTCGGACACGGCGGGCACCGCACGGTCGGCCAGGTCCGCGAAGTCGCGCAGCGACCGGCCGGACTGCCCGACGCCGAGGACGAGGCTGCGGTCGCCCCGGACGGCCTGCACCGCGCCTTGGTCCCACAGTTGCTGCGCGGACTTCTTCGCGGGCCGGTCCGCTTCGACGGACCATCGCCCGTCCGCGTCCCGGCTCAGCCGCAGGGTGCGGCCCGCGGTCACCGGCGCCCGGTCGTACCCGGCGACGCGGTAGCGCAGTTCGGCGTCGGCGGTGGCGGTGTCGCCGGTGCGGCGCACGTCGGTCACCCGGTACGACCAGTCGGCCAGCGGCACCGCGCGCAGCCGGGCGAAATCCACCCCCGTGCCCGTCCGTTCCCAGGCCCGCTCGTCGCGGTGGAGGACGGCGGCGGCCCGCCGGTCCAGGAGCCGCTGGACGTCGGCCGTGGCGCTGTCGGCGGCGGACCGCCCACCGCACCCGACCAGGACGACGAGCAGCACGACGAGCGCCACCACCGCGGACCCCGACCTTCGACCTGCCACGTTCCCGATCGTACGGGCGCCGGGCCGCGCCGGTCAGACCCTGGTGACCGAGGAGACGGGCATCATCCCGACCGGGTCGTAGCGCACGGGTGCGCCGGGGTAGGGCGCGTGGATGACCTGGCCGTTGCCCATGTACATCCCGACATGGCTGGCGTCGTCCCGGTAGACGACCAGGTCACCGGGGCGCGCCTCGGACAGCGGGACCTGCCGGCCGGCGTACCGCTGGGCCTGCGAGGTGCGCGGCAGGGACACCCCGGCCTGCGCGTACGACCACTGCGTCAGGCCCGAACAGTCGAAGCCGGAGGGGCCGTTGGCGCCCCAGACGTAGGGCCTGCCGACCACGCTGCGGGCGGCTGCGACGGCGGCGGCCCCGCGTCCCGAGGCGGGGGTGGCGTTCCCGAGGTAGGGCAGGTCTCCCCGGCCGGAGCGGGAGGCCCGGTCGTAGGCGGCGCGCTCGGCCTCCGGCAGGGAGTTGAGCAGCCGCCGGGCCGTGGCGAGCTTCCGCTCGACGGACTTCTTGTGGACGGCGACCGTCCTGCGGCTCTTCTCCAGTTCGCGGAGCTTCCCGGCGGCCTCCTCGCGGTCCTGGGCGAGTTCGCGCATGGCGTCCTGGAGGTCCTTCAGCTCACCGGCCTGATGGGCGGTGAGGCGGTCCAGCCGGGCGGCCCGGTCGAGGTAGTCCTCCGGGTCGTCGGAGAACAGCAGGGCGAGGGACGGGTCGAGGCCGCCCGAGCGGTACTGGGCGCCGGCGAGCGAACCGAGCGACTCCCGCATGGAGTTGATGCGCTGCTGCTGCCGGGCGATCCGGTCCCGGGCGGTACCGGCCTCCTCGCGCTGCTCGTCGGCGCGCTCGTCGGCCTTGTTGTAGGCCTCGGTGGCCTTCTCGGCCTGCTCGTAGAGGCGGTCCACCTCGGCCCGGGTGTCGTCGTGCGGTGCGGACGCGGCCGGTACCGCGCACAGGGCGGTGGCCGCGACGGACAGGAAGCCGACCGCGGCACCGGCGCCCCGGTCGAACCCGGACGGTGCAAGTCGGCGATGGGACCCCACGGGAAGCCGCACTCCTTCCGCTGGCGGACATGGAAACGCGGCAGACAGTAGCCCCGGGACGGGGGGCAGCCAACGACCATCCGTGGGTACGCGGCACGACGCCCCGCCGCTGACGCAGGTCACCGGCGGGGCGTGGGCTTACTCGAGGCTTACGTGATTCCCCCGAATGGCGGACACGGGGGGCCGATCGTGAAGAGGTCAGACGCGGACGCCGAACATGAAGGGGCCGCCGATGGTGTCCATCGACTCGTAGCGGACGACCGTGCCGGTGCGCGGGGCGTGGATGATCTGCCCGTTGCCGGCGTAGAGGCCGACGTGGTGCAGGTCGTTGAAGAAGAAGACCAGGTCGCCGACCTTGAGCTGGCTGACCGAGGAGATCCTGGTGCCGGTCTGGGCCTGCGCCTCGGAGGTACGCGGGATCTGCATGCCGGCGGCCGCGTAGGCCCGGGAGGTGAGGCCGGAGCAGTCGTAGGAGCTCGTGCCGGTGGCGCCGTAGACGTAGGGCTTGCCGAGCTGGCTCTGGGCGAAGGCGAAGGCCGCGGCGGCCCGGCCGGAGCCCGGCGGGACGTTGTCGGTGAGGGCGTCGCGCTGGCTGTCCCGGCTGGCGCGGTCCTGCTCGGCGGCGAGCGCCTGCTTCTCGGCGGCGGTGAGGCTGTTGAGCAGCTTCTGCGCGGAGCCGAGCTTGCCCTGGACTTCCTTCTTCTTCTTGCCCAGTTCGGTGCGGGTGGAGGCGAGGTCCTTGAGCTTCTCGGAGGCCTCGGCGCGCTCCTGGGCGAGTTCGCGCTGCTTCTCCTGGACCTTCTTCAGCGCCTCGACCTGCTGGCTGCTCAGCTGGTCGAGCGTGGAGGCCTTCTCGAGGTAGTCGTCCGGGTTCGAGGAGAGGAAGAGCTGGACCGAGGGGTCGATCGAGCCGGTGCGGTACTGCGACGCGGCCGCGAGGCCCAGGCTGTCGCGCAGCTCGTTGAGCTCCTCCTGGCCGCGGGCGACGTTGTCCTGGATGGTGGAGATCTCCTTCTGGAGCTTCTCCTGCTTCTCCTTGGCCCCGTTGTACTTCTCGGTGGCCTGCTCCGCCTCTTCGTAGAGCTTGTCGACCTTGGTCTTGACCTCGTCCTTGCTCGGCTTCTCACTGGGGGCCGCGTTGGCGGCCTGCGAGCTGAAGGCGACGGCAGCGGCGGCGGCGGTGGTCAGCACGGTCACACGTGCGCGGCTCGGCTGCTTGGGACGACGGTGGGACGCCACGGGTGAAAGCTCCTTCTGCCCCCTCCGCCGTCTCTCCCGATGAGTGATCACCCGAGCGGAGGTTTCGGAGCCCGACCCTAGTGACCTTCCTGTGATCAGTTCAAATCCTCAGATGAAAAATTGCGTCACAGTGAGCCAACTTTTCCCCTGGACTCACAGGCGGTGAGACTCACTTGACTTAACGTGGCCCACAGGTCTCATCAATTCGGGCATCACGCGCGGACGTTACGCATCGCCCGTACGGCGCCTAGGCGCGCGAAAGCCGCTTGAGGAGCATCGCCGAGGCCACGGGCCGGGCGCCGGCCCGGGCCACCCCGTCGGCGACCTCACGGTCGGTGGACGCGACGATGACCGGCCTTCCGGGTGGTTCGGCGCGCACGAGTTGACGGATGAGCTCGTCGGCGGTGACGCCCGGCTTCGAGAACAGCACCCGAACCCCGCGCGGCGGCGCCAGCAGGACCGGCGCGGCCAGTTCGGCGCCGTCGAAGACGCATGTCACCTCGGCACCGCTCTGCGCCGCCAGTTGCGAGAGCTGCCCCAGCAGCCTGAGGCGCTGCTTCTCCAGCGGCATCTGCGGATAGCCGGTCTTGGTGACGTTGTAGCCGTCGACGACCAGATGGGCCTGCGGCAGCGCCAGCAGCTGGTCGAGGACCTGCGGGTCGTCGTCGGAGAGCGCGCGGGCGGCGATGTCCTTCGGGGTCATCCGGCCCGGCTCGACGGCGTCCACGGTCTCGGCGGGTCGCACCGACACCGGCGGCAGGGCCAGTTCGCGCCGGAGACCCTGGGTGGCGTCCAGCAGGGTGTCCAGCAGCAGCCGCACCCGCATGTCCTCGACGCTGCGGCCTTCGCGGGCCGCCCGGCGCGTGGCCTCCAGGGCCGCCTCGGTCTCCCCCAGCCGGGCCTTGAGCCGCCGGGTCTCGCTCTCGGCGGCGGACACCTGGGCGTGCCCCTCGGCACGCAGGGCCTCCATCTCGCCGTGCGCCTTGCGCAGGGCGGCCTCGCCGCGCTTGACGTCACTCAGGGCGGCCCGGAGCTTGCGGTGCAGCGACTCGGACTCCCTCTTGGCCGAATCCAGCTCCGTGCGCAGCCGCTCGGTCTCGGCCCGGGTGTGGTCACGGGCCCGGGCCAGCTCGTCGCGCAGCCGCTCCAGCTCGGCCCGGCTCTCCTCCTCGGCGCGCTCGGCGTCGGCCCGCTGGGCCTCCTCGCCGGCGGCGGTCACCAGCTTCACCCAGTCGGTCGGCCGCAGTACGTAGGCCGCGGCCGCCACGTCGAGCGGGTCCGCGGCCGGGGGCGGGGAGCCTGAGTCGAGGGCGCCGGCCAGTTCCGGCTGGGCCTCTCTGAGCTTCTCCCCGATGCGCTGCCGGAAGAGCGGGTCGGTCTCCAGCGCCGAGGCCATGGCGCTGCCGGCGAACTTGGCCCTGCGGTTCGGGGCGAACCGGGCGTACTGCCTGAGCTGTGCGGGCAGCTCGCCGACCGTCAGCGCTCCGAAGCCGTCGGAGACGATCTGCACGACCTTGCGGCGCACGCCGTCGGGCAGCGGACGGTCGAGCACCTCGGCGGCGCCGTCGCCCGGCCCCCCGCCTGTGGTCTCCACCATCCGTCACACCCCAATGCCTGTGCGGGCCCGCTCCCCTCAGGAGCCGGCGCCCGGCCTGTCCACGAGTTCCACCTGGTCCACCGCGTTGCACCAGCGGCAGCGCACCGACTCGATGGTCTCACTGAGCACCTCGCGCTCCTCGACCTTCGCCTCTCCGGCAAGGTCGAGGTGGACGTACTCGACGACCTTCGACGAGCGGGTCACGTCGAAGCGCGTGAGGTTGCCGCAGAGGGTGCAGCGCCACCGCGTCTCGGCGGTCGGCAGGGGAACCGTCATCGTGGCCTGTTCTCTTTCCTTCTAGTGTCCGTGACGCCACCGGCTTCCCCGGTGCGTGTGGCTCGTAACCCTACGGCCTGCAAGGTCCTCGTCGCCTGCGTGTCCACGGCGGCGAGGCGGTCTGTGCGGTTGCGTCCGGTTACGTCATGCTCTGTAGCCATGATCAGCAAGTGGAGCGCGTCGATCGGCCGGGTGAGCGGATCGATCAGGGGCTCGTCGGCGCCGGTGACGTACGCACTGATCGCCCTGTGCTGCACGGTCTTCCTGGCCGGACCCGCCTCGGGCATCGGTCCGGCGTACGGCTCGGGCGACGATCTGCTCGCCGCGCAGCGGGCCTACTTCCGGCACTGGGGCGTGATTCCCGCAGAACTGTTCGAAGGATCCCCCGGGTCGGCCCTCACCCCGGCGACAGCGCTCTTCGTCCACGGCACCTGGGTGCACCTGCTCGGCAACATGCTCTTCCTCTACGTCTTCGGGGCGATGACCGAGGAACGGATGGGGCGGGTGCAGTTCACCCTGTTCTACCTCGGCTGCGGCTACCTGGCCCTGCTCGGGTACGCCGTCGCCAACGCGGACTCCGAGCAGCCCCTGGTCGGGGCCTCCGGGGCGATCTCGGCGGTCCTCGGCGCGTTCCTGTACCTGTTTCCCCGTGCCCGGGTGACCAGTCTCCTGCCGTTCCTCTTCTTCCTGCCGGTGCGCTTCCCGGCCTGGGTCGTGCTGCCGTTCTGGGCGGCACTGCAGTGGCTGGCCGCGGGACGGGCCTCGGACGGGCCCGGGGTGGCCTACCTCGCCCACCTGATCGGCTTCGGTCTGGGCTTCTGCTACGCCTCGGTCCGCTACGGCCGTCCCACCGGCCCCACTAGAGTGAAGACCGCCCCAGCTCCGGCCCCCGAGGGAGAGAACCAGCCGTGATCACCGCGATCGTCCTCATCAAGACCAGCGTGGACCGGATCCCCGAGATCGCGGAGTCGATCGCGGCGCTGGAGAGCGTCAGCGAGGTCTTCTCCGTCACCGGTACCTACGACCTCATCGCGATGGTCCGGGTGAAGCAGCACGAGGACCTCGCCGAGGTCATCCCCGGCCGGATCAGCAAGATCCCCGGCGTCGAGGGCACGGACACGCACGTGGCGTTCCGTACGTACTCGCAGCACGACCTGGAGGCCGCGTTCTCGATCGGGCTGGACAACTAGAGCGGGCCGGCTCGCCGGGCTCCGGATGAAGAGCTCTTCATCCGGGGTTCATCGTGCTCTGGCTGCTGCTCGTGATGGCGGTCGCGCTCGCCTCGGTGACCATGGCCACCCGTTCACCGACGCGAACCAGCTGCTGACGGTGTTCCTGGAACGGCAGTACCCCGACGCGGACGAGGAGGGCCGGGAACTGCCGTACGGAGGAGCCGCGTTGGCGCGCCCGGCCGGCCCGCGCCGACCTGGTCGTCACCGCCGAGGGCGCCCTGGACCACCAGACACCGCGCGGCAAGGTCCCGGCCGAGGTGGCCCGCCGGGCCAAGCCCCACGGCCGCCCTGTCCTGGCCCTGGCGGAGGCCCTGGCGCGGGCCTCCGAACTCCTCACGGACGCGACCGAACGCGCCCTGCGGATGATCCTGCCGGGCGCCCGGCTACCGGCTCACGCGGAGGTGTCCGGGACGCAACGGCCGTCCTCCGTGCGGTAGTTCCACCGCGCACCGTCCTGGACCAGCTCCTTGACCGCGCCGACGAACCGCTCGACGTGCTCGTCGGGCGTGCCCGCGCCGAAACTCACCCGGATGGCGTTGAGGGACTTCTCGCCGGGAGCCGCCTCCGGTGCGCCGCACTCGCCCTGGGTCTGCGGGTCGCTGCCCAGCAGGGTCCGCAGGAGCGGGTGCGCGCAGAACAGCCCGTCCCGCACCCCGATGCCGTACTCGGCGGAGAGGGCGGCGGCGAAGTGGGAGCTGTTCCAGCCCTCGACGACGAAGGAGATGACGCCGACGCGCGGGGCATCGTCGCCGAAGAGGGAGAGGATCCGGACCTCCGGCACCTCGGCGAGACCGGTACGCACCTTCTCGATCAGGTACTGCTCGCGCGCGACCAGGTTGTCGAACCCGGCCTCGGTGAGCGCCGCGCAGGCGGAGGCGATGGAGTAGGCGCCGATGACGTTCGGGGAGCCGGCCTCGTGCCGGGCGGCACTCTCGTGCCACTCCACGTCGACGCCGCCGTCCGTACGCCGCGCCACCTTCCGCGAGGCACCGCCGCCCGCGAGGTAGGGGTCCGCCGCACGCAGCCAGTCGGCCCGGCCGGCCAGGACGCCGGAGCCGAAGGGCGCGTACAGCTTGTGCCCGGAGAAGGCGACCCAGTCGACGTCGAGGTCCGCGACGGACACCGGGTGGTGCGGGGCCAGCTGGGCGGCGTCCAGCACGATCCGGGCGCCATGGGCGTGCGCGGCCGCCGCCAGCTCCCGTACGGGCCACAGCTCGCCGGTGACGTTCGAGGCGCCGGTGACGCAGACGAGGGCAGGCCCGTGCGGGTCGCGGTCGGCGAGGGCGCGCTCCAGGATCTCGACGGCCTGCCGCGGGCTGCTCGGGGCGTCCAGGTAGGTGACGTGGGCGTTCCGCCACGGCAGCAGGGAGGCGTGGTGCTCGGTCTCGAAGACGAAGACCTGGCAGCCGTCCGGGAGCGCGGCGGCGAGGAGGTTCAGGGAGTCGGTGGTGGACCGGGTGAACACCACCTGGTCGCCCTCCCGGCAGCCGAGGAACTCCGCGACGGTCCGCCGGGCGTTCTCGAAGAGGTCGGTCGACAGCTGGGACAGGTACCCGGCACCGCGGTGGACGCTGCCGTAGTACGGCGCGTAGGCGGCGACGTCGTCCCAGACACGCTGGAGCGCCGGGGCGCTGGCGGCGTAGTCGAGCGCGGCGTAGGTGACCTCGCCGCCGGTCACGAGCGGGACGGTGACATCCCGGCCGAGAACGGGCAGCGAGGCACAAACGGACGGGGCGGCGGCAGCGGTGGAGACAGACATGGCGGAACTCCCGTGAAGGCAGGTGGAATCCGCCCGCGAGCACGTACGGCTCAAGCGGGGGTGAAGGAAGAAGGGGGTGCGGAGGCGGGGCTCTGCGGCCCTATCGCATTCGCTGGTTCACGAGAAGCTCCTCGTCACGCGCTTGCCACAGACCTCGCTGCCTGCGGCCTGGTCTTCACCCGGGGCACCCCGCCACGGACGGAGGGTTGCCGGACAGTCGGCCGGGGCCTCATGACTGTCACTCATGACCTGATCAGGAACGTACGGGAAAAGATCGGCGTCCCGCAACCCGAGTCCGGATCGCGGGACGCCGTAGGGGATCAGCTACGCGTTGCTCGCGGCCACCCAGCGCTCCAGGGTCCGCTTCGCCGCCCCCGAGTCGATCGACTCCGCCGCTTTCGCCATCCCGGCACGGACCTGGTCGGCCAGGGGCGCCGCCGTCGGCTCCAGGGCCACCAGCGCCGCCGCCGAGTTCAGCACCACGGCGTCCCGCACCGGCCCGGTCTCTCCCTCCAGCAGCCGTCGCGCGACCTCCGCGTTGTAGGAGGCGTCCGCGCCGCGCAGGGCCTCCACGGGGACCAGTTCGAGGCCCACGTCACGCGGGTCGAAGGGCTCCTCGGTGACCGTGCCGTCCCGGACGATCCACACCCGGGAGGTGGCCGTGGTGGTCAGCTCGTCCAGGCCGTCGTCGCCCCGGAAGACCAGGGACGAGTTGCCGCGCTCGGCGAAGACGCCCGCGACGATCGGCGCCATGCGCGGGTCCGCCACACCGACGGCCTGGGACCGCACCCGGGCCGGGTTGGTCAGCGGGCCGAGCGCGTTGAACACCGTACGGATGCCCAGCTGGCCGCGTGCCGCGCCCGCGTGGCGCAGGGCCGGGTGGAACTTCACCGCGAAGCAGAAGGTGATCCCGGCCTCCTCGGCGACCTCTGCGACCCGGTGCAGCGGCAGCTCCAGATTGACCCCGAGCTTCTCCAGCACGTCGGAGGCCCCGGACGCCGAGGACGCGGCCCGGTTGCCGTGCTTGACGACCTTGGCGCCCGTGCCGGCGACGACGATCGAGGACATCGTGGAGATGTTGACCGTCTTGGCGCCGTCACCGCCCGTGCCGACGATGTCGACCGTCGCCCCGGGTACCTCGATCACGTTGGCGTGCGCGTACATCGTCCGGACGAGGCCGTTGATCTCCTCGACGGTCTCGCCCTTGGCCCGCAGGGCCACCACGAAGCCCGCGATCTGCGCCTCGGTCGCCTCGCCGCGCATGATCAGGTCCATCGCCCAGGCGGTGTCGTCCGCGCTCAGGTGCCTGCCGTCCAGCAGGCCGTTCAGCAGGGCGGGCCAGGAGCGGCCCGCCGCGGTGTCGCCTCCAGCGGGGGTCACAGCGCTCATCAGCCGCTCCTGGGTCCTCGTACGTCACGTAAAAGCAGTGGTCCCACCCTATCCAGCCCCGGGCACCACGAAGGGCCCCGTCCGAACACCGGACGAGGCCCTTCTGTGGCGTGGCGAAACAGCGATCAGTGGTGGCCGTGGCCGCTCGTGATCTCCCGGTACTCCTCGGCGGTGGGCTTGGGGATCTGGGCGCCCTCACCGAAGTAGGAGTCGCTGAGCTTGGCGCGCAGCTTCTCGGAGCCCTTCACCTTGCGCTCGACACCGTTCTCGTCGGTCGTCGGACCGATCTCGGCCGGCTGGTACTGCTCGTGCGCGGTGAGCGTGTACATCTGCTCCTGGCTGAGCGGCTCGTGCACCTCGATGAACTCACCGTGCGGCAGGCGCTTGATGATGCCCGACTCGCGGCCGTGCAGCACCTTCTCCTTGTCCCGGCGCTGCAGGCCGAGGCAGATGCGCTTGGTGACGATGAACGCGAGGACCGGTCCCAGGAAGAACCCGATCCGGACGAACCAGGTGACCGCGTTGATCGACAGATGGAAGTGCGTGGCGACGATGTCGTTGCCACCGCCGATCAGCATGATGATGTAGCCGGTGACCCACGCGACACCGACACCGGTGCGGGTCGGGGCGTTGCGCGGCCGGTCCAGGATGTGGTGCTCGCGCTTGTCCCCGGTGACCCACGACTCGATGAACGGGTAGAGGGCGATGATCCCGAGGAAGACACCGAAGAGCACCAGCGGGATGAACACGCCCAGGACGAGCGTGTGGCCCCAGAAGTTGACCTCCCAGCCCGGCATCGCGCGGATCAGACCCTCGGCGAAGCCCATGTACCAGTCGGGCTGGGCACCGGTCGACACCTGGTCGGGACGGTAGGGGCCCAGGACCCAGATCGGGTTGATCGTCGCGATGCCGGCGAGGGCCGCGATGACACCGAAGACCAGGAAGAAGAAGCCTCCGGCCTTGGCCATGTAGACCGGCAGCAGCGGCATGCCGACGACGTTCTTGTTGGTCCGGCCGGGACCCGCGAACTGGGTGTGCTTGTGGTAGAAGACCAGGATCAGGTGGCCGACCACGAGCCCGAGCATGATGCCCGGCAGCAGCAGGATGTGGATCGAGTAGAACCGGGCGACGAAGTCGGTACCCGGGAACTCCCCGCCGAACAGGAACATCGAGATGTACGTGCCCACGATCGGCACGGACAGGATCGCGCCCTGTGTGAAGCGGACACCGGTTCCGGAGAGCAGGTCGTCCGGGAGCGAGTAGCCGGTGAAGCCGGTGAACATGCCCAGGACGAACAGCAGGAAGCCGAACATCCAGTTGATCTCGCGCGGCTTGCGGAACGCGCCGGTGAAGAAGACGCGCATCATGTGCACGAACATGCCGGCGAGGAAGATGATCGCCGCCCAGTGGTGGATCTGCCGGATCAGCAGACCGCCGCGGACGTCGAAGCTGATGTCCAGGGTGGAGGCGAACGCCTCCGACATCAGCTGCCCCTGGAGCGGGACGTAACTGCCGTGGTACTCCACCTCGTTCATCGACGGGTGGAAGAACAGCGTCAGGTACACACCCGTGAGGATGATGATGATGAAGCTGTAGAGGCAGATCTCGCCCAGCATGAAGGACCAGTGGTCCGGGAAGATCTTGCGCATGTTGGCCTTGGCCAGGGAGTAGATCCCGAGGCGGCCGTCGGCCCAGTCGGCGACCCGCTCACCGGCGGGCGCCTTGCGGCGTTCTTGTGCAGTGCTCATCCGCGCTCCCAGAAAGCAGGGCCGACGGGCTCGTCGAAGTCGCCGAGCGCCTCGAGATAGCCCTCGTCGTTCACGCCGATGCGGAGCTGCGGCAGGGCGTGACCGGCCGGACCGAAGATCACTCGGGCACCGTCGGAGAGGTCGAAGGTGGACTGGTGGCAGGGGCAGAGCACGTGGTGCGTCTGCTGCTCGTACAGGGAGATCGGGCAACCGACGTGGGTGCAGATCTTCGAGTACGCGACGATGCCCTCGTGCGACCACTCGAGCTCGCGCTTGTCCTTGATGTTCTCCGGCTGGATCCGGACGATCATCAGGGCGGCCTTGGCGATCTCGTTCTGGAAGTCGTGGTCGTGCTCCTCCAGGCCCTCGGGCTTGGCGAAGGTCAGCGAACCGACCGCGACGTCCGAGGGACGCAGCGGCTCGTCCGTGTTCATGTTGACGAGCAGCTTGCCCTTGGACCACAGCGTGTGGCGGAGCTTGGTGCCGGGCAGCGGCCCGAGGTCGCGCAGCAGCACGACTCCGGAGAGCGGCACCAGCGTGAGCGCGCCGAGCATGGTGTTGCGGATCAGCTTGCGGCGGCCGAGCGCGGACTCCTTGGCGCCCTGCTTGAAGTCCGCGAAGACCTTCTCGCGGACCTCGGGCGTCGCCGCGATCGCGTGCCGCTCGTCGGCGACCTCCACGTCGGACATCAGGGTGCGCGCCCAGTGGACGGCGCCCGCGCCGATGCAGAACAGCGCGATGCCGAGCGTCATGCCCAGCGCGAAGTTCAGGGCGCTGATGTGACCCAGCGGGAAGATGAAGACCGACTTGTCGACCGGGATCGCCACGAACGCGGCGATGAAGGCGACGGTGGCCAGCATCGACACCGTGAACAGCAGGGCGACCGTACGCTCGGACCGCTTGGCGGCCCGCTCGTCGACGTCCTGGACCCGGTGCTCGTGGGGAGGCAGGCCCGGGTCGGCGAACGGGTGCTTGTCGTCCGGGACGCTCACCGCGTCGTGCCCGTGCTCGTCACGTCCCGCGTGCTCGGCGGGCAGGTTCTCTTCTGGAATGTCTTGGCTACTCATGACTTCTTGGCCTTTGCGGTCCGGGCGGCGACCCACACGGCGACGGCGATCAGTCCGCCGAGACCGAAGATCCAGCCGAACAGGCCCTCGCTGACCGGCCCGAGGCCGCCGAGCTCGAGGCCGCCGGGGCTCTCGGTCTTGTCGCTGTTGACCGCGTCGAGGTAAGCGATGATGTCCTTCTTGTTCTTCTCCGACAGCGTGGTGTCGGGGAAGGACGGCATGTTCTGCGGGCCGGTCTGCATGGCCTCGTAGAGGTGCTTCGCGGAGACGCCCTCGAGGGTCGGCGCGTACTTGCCGTGCGTCAGCGCACCGCCCTTGCCGGTGAAGTTGTGGCACTGCGCGCAGTTGGTGCGGAACAGCTCACCGCCCTTGGCGATGTCGGCGCCCTCGGGGCCGTACTGCTCCTCCGTCGGGACGGACGGACCGGCGCCCAGCGAGGCGATGTACGCCGCGAGCTGGTCGATCTCGGCCTGCGAGTAGATGTTCTTCTTCGCCGGGACCTGCGGGCCCTGCGAGGTGGCGGCCGGCATGCGACCGGTGCCCACCTGGAAGTCGACGGCCGCGGCGCCCACACCCACCAGGCTCGGCCCGTCGGAGGTGCCCTGACCGCCGGTGCCGTGGCAACTGGCGCAGCCGACGGCGTAGAGCTTCTTGCCCTCCTCGATGGTGAGGGACTGGGCGGTTTCGTCGGCCTTCGCCGGGCTCGTCGGTGCGAACACGGCATACAGCCCCCCGGTGCATGCCAGCGCGAGGAGTAGGACGACGAGCGCCGCCAGCGGGTGGCGTCGTCGTGCGGAGAGCTTTTTCACGGATTACCCCGGTGTCAGGATCTTCTGCGTCGATGCTTCTGGGATGCGCGCTTCGTCGAGCACGCGTGGATGCGGGCCTGCTACTTGATCATGTAGATCGTCGCGAAGAGGCCGATCCAGACGACATCGACGAAGTGCCAGTAGTAGGACACGACGATCGCGGCGGTCGCCTGCTCGTGGGTGAACCGGCTGGCCGCGTAGGTCCGGCCCAGGACCAGCAGGAAGGCGATGAGACCGCCCGTCACGTGCAGGCCGTGGAAGCCGGTGGTCAGGTAGAACACCGAGCCGTAGGGGTCGGAGGAGAGGGACAGGCCCGCTTCCTTGACCAGCTCCGTGTATTCGAGGACCTGGCCGCCGATGAAGATCGCACCCATCACGAACGTGACGATGAACCACATCCGGAGCTTCTTCACGTCACCTCGCTCGGCGGCGAAGACGCCGAGCTGGCAGGTGAGCGAGGAGAGCACCAGGATGGTGGTGTTCGCCGCCGAGAACGGGAAGTTGAGATGGCCGGCCATCTCCTTCCAGTGATCGGGACCCGTCACCGATCGCAGGGTGAAGTACATCGCGAAGAGGGCCGCGAAGAACATCAGCTCGGAACTCAACCAGATGATGGTTCCGACGCTGGTGAGGTTCGGCCGGTTGACCGACGGGTGCGCGTGCCCGGTTTCTGCTGTCGTTGCTGTCGCCACGACCGACATTATGTCGGTCGCTTATCCCGCCCTCACTCCGGGGGGTACCGTTCGGAGTGTCTCTGCCTGTCGTACCGGTGTTGACGTGGGTTTCAAGGGAGTAGCATCCCGCCCATCGGGCCTGTCCTTACGACGCTGACGTCACGGAGGAACAATGCAGCCGACCGCCACGGTGCTGGTCTACAGCGACGACTCCAACACCCGCGAGCAGGTGCGGCTCGCCACGGGACGGCGGCCGGCGCCGGACGTCCCCGTGGTGGAGTTTCTGGAGTGCGCTACTCCGGCCGCGGTGCTCAAGGAGCTGGACCGGGGCGGGATCGATGTCTGTGTGCTGGACGGTGAGGCCGTGCCGATGGGGGGCATGGGGCTCTGCCGGCAGATCAAGGACGAGGTGTTCGACTGCCCGCCGGTGCTGCTGCTGATCGGGCGGCCGCAGGATGCGTGGCTGGCGACGTGGAGTCGTGCGGAGTCGGCGGTGACCTTGCCGGTGGAGCCGGTGGAGTTCGCCGCGGCCCTGGCTTCCCTGTTGCGGGACAAGGCGGCTTTGAACGCCTAGGGGCTCGGTTCGACCGGTTGTGTGGCGGGTGCGGGTTGTCTGTGGCTTGTCGCGCAGTTCCCCGCGCCCCTTCAGGTCAGACGCTCTGGGGGCGTAGGCGGGCGCTGTCTGCCGCCGAGGGGCCGTCCGGGGTGCCGCCCAGGAGGGCGCTGCCTGTGCGCCACTTCTGCCAGTCGAGGTTCCAGTCGCCGAAGCCGTTGCCGAAGGGGGCCATGGTGTCGCCGCCGGAGTTGATGACCTTGACGATGTCGCCCTCGCGTACGGTGTCGTAGAACCACGCGGCGTTCTCGGTGCTCATGCCCGTGCAGCCGTGGCTGACGTTGGCGGCTCCCTGGGAGCCGACCGACCAGGGGGCGGCGTGGACGTACTCGCCGCTGTTGGTGACGCGGACGGAGTGGTGGACGATCAGGTCGTAGAAGTCCGAGGCGCCGATGCTGGCGCTGGTCATGCGGACGGTGCCTTCCTTGGCCAGGACGACCTTGACGCCGTTGCGGGTGTCGTAGCCCGGCATACCCGTGGTCACCGGTATCTGGCGGATGATGTCGTCGTTCTTGTAGACCGTCATCTGGTGGGCCGAGGCGTCCGTGACGGCTATGAGCTTGTCGGCGGTGCTGATCGTCAGCGGCTTGGCCTTGCCGCCGCCCCAGAGGCGGTCGCCGATCTTGATGCCCTCCAGGTTGCTGCGGACCTGGACGGTGGCCTGGGCGGGCCAGTAGTCCTTGGGGCGGTAGTGGAGCTTCTTGTCGTCCACCCAGTGCCAGGCGCCGTCCACCGCGGGCATGGAGGAGACCTTGAGCGCGCGTTCGACGACGGCCCGCTGGGCCGGGTCCTTGACGGGCCGGCTCAGCTCGGCGGTGACGGGCTGGCCGACGCCGTAGGTGCCCGCCTTGGGGCCGAAGGCGACGTCCAGGCGCTTCTTGGTGGTGGGCTTGCCGGTGTCGAAGGTGAGGACCTTGCGGCCGGGCGCCCCGTCCTCGTCCTCGGTGCTCACCCGGACGGTGTAGCCGGCGTTGGCGGCGAGCGGTGCGGTGCTGTGCCAGCGGCTGCCGTCGGCGGCGAGTTCGCCCGCCAGGTGGCGTCCGGCGGCGTCGTAGGCCGTGACGTCCGTGATGCGCCCGTCGGAGTCCTCGGCGACCACTTCCAGGGGCTTGTCCGGGTCGGCCTTCTCGCGGCCCTCGGAGGGGCCGTTGAAGGAGATCTGGTCCGCCGCGTCGTAGGGGCGGTGGGCGAGGGGGTTGCCGTCCGAGCCGCAGGCGGTGATGACGCCCGCGCTGAGGGCTATCACCAGCAGCGTGCAACTGACGACGGTGCGGGGCCGGGATATCGCTGTGTGGCTCATGACCTCACGCTAGGAAGGCCCGTCAACAGCGGCACGCCGAGAGACTCGTACGGGTGACAGATATTGCGGCAGAAAGACGGCACAAAGCAGGGGCCCGGACGCTCCTCTCGGAGTGTCCGGGCCCCTGAAGCGCTCGGCGCGTACTACTGGGTGCGGTTCTCACCGCGGTAGTACTCGAAGACCCAGCCCCAGATGCCGATCAGGATGATCGGCAGCGAGAAGTACATCAGCCACCAGCCGATGGCGACCGACAGGAAGGCGCAGGCGCCGCCGATGGCCAGCGAGAGCGGCTGCCAGCTGTGCGGGCTGAAGAACCCGACCTCGCCGGCGTCGTCCGCGACGTCCGCCTCCTTGTTGTCCTGCGCGCCCACGTCGACCCGCTTGGCCGTGAAGCCGAGGTAGAAGCCGATCATGATGCACAGGCCGAAGGTCAGGAAGAGGGCCGTGGTGCCGGCTGGCTCCTTCGACCACACGCCATAGACGACCGCCATGACGAGGACGAAGAAGCTCAGCCACATGAACATCTTGCCCTGAATCTTCACTTGCCGGCCTCCTTGCCGCCGGCGAGGGCCTTCTCGCCGTGCCCCGCGTTCTCGAGCTGGTCGAGAGCGGCGATCTCCGGGTGGTGCAGGTCGAACGCCGGGGATTCACTGCGGATCCGCGGCATGGTGATGAAGTTGTGCCGCGGCGGCGGGCAGGAGGTGGCCCACTCCAGGGAGCGGCCGTAGCCCCACGGGTCGTCGACCTCGACCGGCTTGCCGTACTTGGCCGTCTTCCACACGTTGTAGAAGAACGGCAGGATCGACATGCCGAGCAGGAACGAGCTGATCGTCGAGATCGTGTTCAGCGCGGTGAAGCCGTCGGCCGCGAGGTAGTCCGCGTAACGACGCGGCATGCCCTCGGCACCCAGCCAGTGCTGGACCAGGAACGTGCCGTGGAAGCCGATGAACAGCGTCCAGAAGGTGATCTTGCCGAGGCGCTCGTCCAGCATCTTGCCGGTCCACTTCGGCCACCAGAAGTGGAAGCCGGAGAACATCGCGAACACCACGGTGCCGAAGACGACGTAGTGGAAGTGCGCGACCACGAAGTACGAGTCGGAGACGTGGAAGTCCATCGGCGGCGAGGCCAGGATGACACCGGTCAGACCACCGAAGGTGAAGGTGATCAGGAAGCCGGTCGCCCAGAGCATCGGTGTCTCGAAGGACAACGAGCCCTTCCACATCGTTCCGATCCAGTTGAAGAACTTCACGCCTGTGGGTACGGCGATGAGGAACGTCATGAAGGAGAAGAACGGCAGCAGCACACCGCCGGTGACGTACATGTGGTGCGCCCACACCGTCACGGACAGGCCCGCGATCGCGATGGTCGCGCTGATCAGACCCGTGTAACCGAACATCGGCTTGCGGGAGAAGACCGGGATGACCTCGGAGATGATGCCGAAGAACGGCAGCGCGATGATGTACACCTCTGGATGGCCGAAGAACCAGAAGAGGTGCTGCCACAGCAACGCGCCGCCGTTGGCGGAGTCGAAGATGTGGGCGCCGAACTTGCGGTCCGCCTCCAGGGCGAACAGCGCGGCCGCGAGGACCGGGAAGGCGAGCAGGACCAGCACACCGGTCAGCAGCACGTTCCACACGAAGATCGGCATGCGGAACATCGTCATGCCGGGGGCGCGCATGCAGATGATCGTGGTGATGAAGTTGACCGAGCCGAGGATGGTGCCGAAGCCGGAGAAGGCCAGACCCATGATCCACATGTCGGCGCCGATGCCCGGGCTGCGGACCGCGTCCGAGAGCGGGCTGTAGGCGAACCAGCCGAAGTCGGCCGCGCCCTGCGGGGTGAGGAAGCCACCGACCGCGATGAGCGAGCCGAAGAGGTACAGCCAGTAGGCGAACATGTTCAGCCGCGGGAACGCCACGTCGGGCGCGCCGATCTGCAGCGGCATGATCCAGTTCGCGAAGCCGGCGAACAGCGGCGTCGCGAACATCAGCAGCATGATCGTGCCGTGCATCGTGAACGCCTGGTTGAACTGCTCGTTCGACATGATCTGCAGACCCGGCCGGGCCAGCTCGGCGCGCATGAAGAGCGCCATCACGCCACCGATGACGAAGAAGGCGAACGATGTAATGAGGTACATCGTGCCGATCGTCTTGTGGTCCGTCGTCGTCAGCCACTTGACCACGACACTGCCGCGGTTCTGGCGCCTGACCGGCAACTCGTCCGCATAGTGGGACCCTGCTGCCGCGGCACCCTGGGGTTCGTTGAGGATGCTCACAGGTTGTTCGTCTCCCGGTTCTTCTCGTGGCTCGTCTGCGCGATGCCGGCAGGAACGTAACCGTTCTGCTGCTTGTCCACGAGGTCCTTGAGGTGCTGCTCGTAGCGCTCGGGGGAGACGACCTTCACGTTGAACAGCATCCGAGAGTGGTCGACGCCGCAGAGCTCGGCGCACTTGCCCAGGAAGGTGCCCTCCTTGTTGGGGGTCACCTCGAAGGCGTTGGTGTGGCCCGGGATGACGTCCTGCTTCATCAGGAACGGCACCACCCAGAAGGAGTGGATGACGTCACGCGAGGTCAGCACGAAGCGGACCGTCTTGCCCTTGGGCAGCCAGAGCGTCGGACCGGGGTTGTTGGTCTGCGGGTTCCGCGTACCGGGGGTACCGCAGTCGTAGGCACCGCCCGCGTTGTCCGGGAACGCCTTCTTGAAGCGGTCCGGGATCGCGTCCAGGTCCTTGGAGGTCTTGGCGTCACCGGTGGAACCCGCGACGGGCTCGATGTAGTTGAAGCACCAGCTCCACTGGAAGCCGACCACGTTGACCGTGACGTCGGGCTTCTTCTTGAGGCTGAGCAGCTCGGACTCGTCACGGGCGGTGAAGTAGAACAGCACCGAGACGATGATGAGCGGGACCACGGTGTACAGCGCCTCGATGGGCATGTTGTACCGGGTCTGTGGGGGAACTTCGACCTTGGTGCGGCTGCGCCGGTGGAAGAACGCACTCCACAGGATCAGACCCCACACCAGCACGCCAACGGCGAGGGCGGCCGCCCAGGACCCCTGCCACAGGGAGAGGATCCGCGGAGCCTCTTCCGTGGTCGGGGTGGGCATACCAAGGCGGGGGAAGTCTTCCCAGTTGTACGAGCAACCGGTGGCTGTCGCCAGGACCAGGCCCGCGGTCATGCCTTGCAGCAGCTTCCGCCGCATCGGGCGCCGCGGCGAGCGGTCGGAGCCGTTGGGACTCACGTAGCGCCTTCCCGAGAGTCTCGCCCGCGCGGATCGGCTGCGGCCTGGCCTTCTCGCTGGTCGGTCGCCGCCCTGCGTCGGGCAGGGGTTTGGATGTTTATGCGGACCAAACCCTAGCCGACGCCTTCCGGGGGTTCTCTAGGAGGGGTGCCTACTCACCCGAGGGGTTCGCTGAATTGGCGGCTGCGGGTGGTTTGTGGCTCTTCGCGCAGTTCCCCGCGCCCCTGAGGGACGTCTGCGCGCTGGGCGTTCTAGCGTTGACGTGTGGCCTACTTCGATGCTGCTTCCGCTGCTCCGCTTCATTCTGTTGCCCGGCAGGCTCTGCTGGCCTCCCTCGATGAGGGGTGGGCGGATCCCGCGCGGCTGTACAGGGAAGGGCGGCGGGCTCGGATGCTGGTGGACGCCGCCCGGGAGGCCGCTGCCGAGGCGGTGGGGTGCCGGGCGGACGAGCTGGTGTTCACGTCGTCCGGAACGCGTGCCGTGCATGCGGGGGTTGCGGGGGCGCTGGCCGGGCGGCGGCGGATCGGGGGCCACCTGATCGTGTCAGCGGTCGAACATTCTTCGGTACTCCATTCGGCCGAGGTGCACGAGGCAGGCGGCGGCTCCGTCACCCAGGTGCCGGTCGACCGGGGCGGGGCGGTGGATCCGGCGGCGTACGGCGATGCCCTGCGCGGGGACACGGCGCTGGCCTGCCTCCAGTCGGCCAATCACGAGGTGGGGACGGAGCAGCCCGTGGCGGCGGTGGCCGAGCGGTGCCGGGAGGCCGGGGTGCCGCTGCTGGTGGATGCCGCGCAGTCGCTCGGCTGGGGGCCGGTGGACGGGGACTGGTCGCTGCTGACGGCCAGTGCGCACAAGTGGGGCGGGCCGTCCGGGGTCGGGCTGCTCGTGGTGCGGAAGGGGGTGCGGTTCTCGGCGCAAGGGCCGGTGGACGAGCGGGAGTCGGGGCGGGCGGCCGGTTTCGAGAACATCCCGGCGATCGTGGCCGCGGCGGCGTCGCTGCGGGCCGTGCGCGCGGAGGCGGCCGGGGAAGCCGCGCGGTTGCGGGAGCTGACGGAGCGGATCCGGGCCCGGGTGCCGGGGCTGGTTCCCGATGTCGAGGTGGTCGGGGATCCGGTGCGCCGGATCCCCGGGGTCGTCACCTTCTCCTGTCTCTATGTCGACGGAGAGGCGCTGCTGCACGAGCTGGACCGGGAGGGGTTCTCGGTCTCGTCCGGATCGTCCTGCACGAGCAGCACGCTGACGCCGAGCCATGTGCTGCGGGCTATGGGCGTGCTGAGCGAGGGCAATGTGCGGGTGTCGCTGCCGCTGGGGGCGGCGGAGGAGGATGTGGAGCGCTTCCTGGAGGTGCTTCCCCGGGTGGTAGCGGGAGTGCGGGAGAAACTGGGGGCGCCGGTCGTCTCCGATGTCGCCCGCGAGGAGGACGTCCTCATCGTGGACTCCCTCGGCAAGCGCTGCCCGATTCCGGTGATCGAGCTGGCCAAGGTCATCGGTGACGTAACCGTGGGCGGTCTGGTCCGGGTCCTCTCCGATGACGAGGCGGCGCGGCTCGACATTCCCGCGTGGTGCGAGATGAGGGGCCAGGAGTACGTAGGGGAGGAGCCGGCGGACAAGGGAACGGCGTACCTGGTCCGCCGGGTGAGCTGAACGCCCTGCTTTCGGGGGCGCGGGGAGCTGCGCGACCAGCCCCCCCGACGCCCCCGCAGCCGACAACGGTCAGGCCAGATGCCCCTGAACCTCGGTCGCCGCCTCATCCCCGTACGCCTTGGTGAACCGCTCCATGAAGTGCCCGCGGAGCAACTGGTACTCCTGCGTCCCCACCGTCTCGATGACGAGAGTCGCCAGCATGCAGCCGACCTGCGCGGCCCGCTCCAGGGAGACACCCCACGCGAGGCCCGACATGAAGCCCGCGCGGAACGCGTCGCCGACGCCCGTGGGGTCGGCCTTGCGCTCCTCGTCCGGCGTGCCGACCTCGATCGGGTCCTCGCCGACCCGCTCGATACGCACGCCGCGCGCGCCGAGGGTGGTGACGCGGTGGCCGACCCTGGACAGGATCTCGGAGTCGCTCCAGCCGGTCTTGGTCTCGATGAGGCCCTTCTCGTACTCGTTGGAGAAGAGGTACGTCGCCCCGTCCAGCAGGATGCGGATCTCCTCGCCGTTCATCCGGGCGATCTGCTGGGAGAAGTCGGCGGCGAACGGGATGGACCGGGAGCGGCACTCCTCGGTGTGGCGCAGCATCGCCTCCGGGTCGTCCGCGCCGATGGAGACCAGGTCGAGTCCGCCGACCCGGTCGGCGACGGTCTTCAGCTCGATGAGGCGGGCCTCGCTCATGGCGCCCGTATAGAAGGAGCCGATCTGGTTGTGGTCGGAGTCGGTCGTGCACACGAAGCGGGCGGTGTGCAGCGTGTCGGAGATGCGGACGGAGTCGGTGTCGACGCCGTGCCGGTCGAGCCAGGCGCGGTACTCGTCGAAGTCCGCGCCCGCGGCGCCGACCAGGATCGGCCGGGTACCGAGCTGTCCCATGCCGAACGCGATGTTCGCGGCGACGCCGCCGCGGCGGACGTCGAGCTTGTCGACCAGGAACGACAGCGAGACCGTGTGCAGCTGGTCCGCTACGAGCTGGTCGGCGAAGCGACCGGGGAAGGTCATGAGGTGGTCGGTGGCGATGGAGCCGGTGACTGCGATGCGCACGGCGTGGATTCTCCTGAGGGAGGCGGGCCTTGACACTTCACGCTATCGGGTGGGCGGGGCAGCTCTGAAGGCAACGAAACTACCCGATAGTAGATCTTTCTCCGCGAGCTCGAGCGTGCCTACGGTGCCGCTATGACGAACCTCAAGGTCCAGACACCCGTTCCGGTCGATCTCGAAGGCGATCTGGCGTCGTTGCCGGGTGACGGGGCGCGGATGGCTCCCCACTGGGCGGCTCCCGACCGGATCGCCTCCCGACCGGTCTCCCCGGCCCTGATCCATGGTGTGACGGTACCCCCGGCGTCGGCCCGGCTGCTCGACGCCATGTCGGACTACGGGGACTGAACGGGCCCCTGCGGGAACCGTGTGCTCCCCCGCTGCGTCCCATCGCTGTCCCCCGTAAAGGGGAGGCGGGATACGACCCACCAGCGCCCCATATGTGACCGGTCCGGGTCCCATGGGGCGGCTGTGCAGCCGAAGGAGCGATGCGGTGAACACCGAGCGACCCGACAACGACGACGACGCCAGGGAAGCGGGCGGCCCCGGAGCCGCCGCCGACCCTGCCCGGGACATCGGGGGCGTCTCCGACGGTGAACGGGGTTCGGCGGACGCCGAGGACGTGACCGAGGCCGCCGAATCCCGTGAGGTCGACACGCCGGGGGTCGCCGAGACGGAGCAGGGCCCCGACGCCGACGCCGACGGAGCCCCTGAGGCTCCCGAGGCGTCCGAGGGCCGTGAGTCCGAGGCCCGTGAGGACGAGCCCCGTGAGGACGACACGGCAGACGCCGGCTCGCCCCCGGCAGAAGCAGAAGGAGAGGGAGAGGCAGCAACAGAGCCAGAAGCCGCCACTGACGCGGAAGCCGGCGAAGACGCCGCCGCGACGCCGGACAATGACCTGCCCCGCAACGACGAGGACCTGGTCCACCCGGGCGGCGGGCGGCCTCGGACGCCCGCGATCATCGCCTCCGTCGCCGCCGCCGTGCTGCTGATCGGCGGGGGCGGGGCCTGGCTCGCCACGAACGTGGCCGACGGGTCCGGCGGTGGACAGACGTCCGGCGCGCCCGGCGGGGACGACACTCCCCCGCCGCTCGCGCTCGACGGGTACTCGGAATCGACCTCCGGCGAGGGCAACGGCATCGCACCCGGTGAGCCCAACCCCTACGGCCCCACCTACAAGCTCGGCGGCACGCTGCCGGACGGCCCCGGCGAAGCCCCGGTGTACCGGGCGCGGGGCGAGGTCACCAAGGAGGACGTGGCCCGGCTGGCGAAGGCCCTCGGGGTCGAGGGTTCGCCGGTGGCACAGGGCGAGGCCTGGAAGGTCGGGGCCGGTCAGGACGGTTCCGGGCCGAGCCTCCAGGTGAACAAGCAGGCGCCGGGAGCCTGGACGTTCAACCGCTATGCCCCGGGCACCGACAACTGCAAGGGCACCGACACGTGCACGGCTCCGCAGTCCGGCGGCACCCCGGTGAGCGAGGCGGAGGCCGAGAAGGCCGCCGCGCCCGTGCTGAAGGCGCTGGGTCAGGACGACGCGAAGCTCGACGCGAGCCAGGTCATGGGAGCCCAGCGGGTGGTGAACGCCGCTCCCGAGGTCGGCGGGCTGCCGACGCACGGCTGGAACACCGGGGTGACGGTCGGCTCCGAGGGCGTGGTCGTCGGCGGCAGCGGTCAGCTGAAGGTGCCGGCCAAGGGGGACACGTACCCCGTGGTCAGTGCCAAGAAGGCGCTGGAGCTGATGGAGGAGCGGCCGACGAGCGATCACCGGATGGGCATCGGCGGCTGTGCGAGCGCCGTGCCGCTGAAGGACCGGCTGGAGGAGCCCTGCGGAGCGTCGGCGAGCGGTGGTCCCGAGCAGGGGCAGGGGCAGGAGCAGGACTCGGTCACGGTCGAGAACGCGGTGTTCGGGCTGGCCTCGCACTTCGTGGACGGCCGGCAGGCGCTGGTGCCGTCCTGGCTGTTCGAGGTGACGGCGCCGGGCGCGAAGGACCCGTTCACGGTGACGTACCCGGCGGTCGACCCGAAGTATCTGACCTCTGCCCAGCCGAGCGAGCCGAGTGACAGGCCGACGTCGGCGCCCGGTCCGCGCAACGTCGAGGTGGACGGCTACCGGGCCGAGGGTGACGAGCTGACCGTGACCTTCACGGGCGGTGTGTGTGCCGACTACGACGTGAAGGCGAGCGAGAAGGGCGACGAGGTGACGGTCGAGGTGACCTCCACCGCCTGGACGGACAAGGTCTGCATCATGATCGCGAAGCAGTTCCAGGAGACCGTGCGGCTGGACGAGCCGCTGGGTGACCGTACGGTCGTGGACTCGGACGGCAAGGGCGTCCCGCTGGCCAGTGAGGGCGCACGGCTTCCGGCTCCCCCGACGCGGGAGCGGTAGGAGCGGCGCAGGTACGCAGCGCGAAGGCGGCGGCCCCGTCGGAGGGGGCCGCCGCCTTCGTCATGTCCGCTGCCGCCGATGGCGGCCCGGCAGGCTCAGCTGAAGGAGTCGCCGCAGGCGCAGGAGCCGGTCGCGTTCGGGTTGTCGATCGTGAAGCCCTGCTTCTCGATCGTGTCCACGAAGTCGATCGTGGCACCACCCAGGTACGGGGCGCTCATGCGGTCGGTGACGACCCTCACACCGCCGAAGTCCTTCAGGACGTCGCCATCGAGGGAACGCTCGTCGAAGAACAGCTGGTAGCGCAGGCCGGAGCAGCCGCCGGGCTGGACGGCGACGCGCAGCGCGAGGTCGTCGCGGCCTTCCTGGTCGAGCAGGGTCTTGACCTTGTCCGCGGCGGCGTCGGTCAGGATGATGCCGTCGCTGACGGTGGTGGTCTCGTCCGATACGGACATCTACATCTCTCCCGGGTTGTACGGAGACTGCTTGCCGACAGTGGCAACCGGCGGGGCCGCGGATTCATTCCGGGCCGGGCGCTCGATTTACGGCTCCGTTTCATGCTCGCACACGCGCCGGGAACCGGAAAACGTCTCTTTCCGGGTCTTCCCGGGAATGAACGGCGGCTCACCGGGATTCACGTCACACAGACGCTATGGCCATCGTCAAAGTGACGTGAAGCAGTTATGATAGATAGCGTCAAATCGACGAAAAGTCGCGGAAGAGAAAGGGTGCGTGTGGTGACCACCGCCCAGCCCCAGGAGCTCGACGTTCAGCCGACGCCCCTCGCCCTGCTGCTCCTCGGCCGTGAGGCCGACCCGAAGAGCGAGCGCGGCGTGGAGTGCCCCGGCGACCTGCCCTCGCCGTCCGACCCGGACCTGGTGGAGCGCGCCCGCAAGGCGAAGGAGAAGCTCGGGGACAAGGTCTTCGTGCTCGGCCACCACTACCAGCGCGACGAGGTCATCCAGTTCGCCGACGTGACGGGTGACTCGTTCAAGCTGGCCCGGGACGCGGCCGCGCGCCCGGAGGCCGAGTACATCGTCTTCTGCGGTGTGCACTTCATGGCGGAGTCCGCGGACATCCTGACCTCCGACGACCAGAAGGTCGTCCTGCCCGACCTGGCCGCCGGCTGCTCGATGGCCGACATGGCGACGGCCGAGCAGGTCGCCGAGTGCTGGGACGTGCTGACCGAGGCCGGCATAGCCGAGCAGGTCGTGCCCGTCTCGTACATGAACTCGTCCGCCGACATCAAGGCGTTCACGGGCAAGCACGGCGGCACGATCTGCACCTCCTCGAACGCGAAACGGGCCCTGGACTGGGCCTTCGAGCAGGGCGAGAAGGTCCTCTTCCTCCCCGACCAGCACCTCGGCCGCAATACCGCCGTCCGGGACATGGGCATGTCCCTGGAGGACTGCGTCCTCTACAACCCGCACAAGCCCAACGGCGGGCTGACGACCGAGGAACTGCGCGCCGCGAAGATGATCCTGTGGCGCGGCCACTGCTCGGTGCACGGCCGCTTCAGCCTGGACTCGGTGAACGACGTCCGCGAGCGCATCCCGGGCGTGAACGTCCTGGTCCACCCCGAGTGCCGCCACGAGGTCGTGGCCGCCGCGGACTACGTCGGCTCGACGGAGTACATCATCAAGGCTCTGGAGGCCGCGCCCGCCGGCTCCAAGTGGGCCATCGGCACGGAGCTGAACCTGGTCCGCCGCCTGGCGAACCGTTTCGCACCCGAGGGCAAGGAGATCGTCTTCCTCGACAAGACGGTCTGCTTCTGTTCGACGATGAACCGCATCGACCTCCCCCACCTGGTCTGGGCCCTGGAGTCCCTGGCCGAGGGCAACCTCGTCAACCGCATCGAGGTGGACAAGGAGACGGAGGCGTTCGCGAAGCTGGCGCTGGAGCGGATGCTGGCGCTGCCGTAGGGCGCCCGCCCACCGACCCGTACGTTCCCGGTGACACAGCCCCCGCCCGTACCCCCTGGGTCTCGGGCGGGGCCCGTGTCTCAGAGACCCACGTGGGAGAAGGCCGCCCAGTCCGATGCGTGGGCGAAGGACCGCTCCTGGGCTGGTCTGCGGACCAGCGCCCGCCACAGGGCGCGCGTCGCCTCGGGCGGAAGGAGGGACTCGGCGTCTCCTCGGAGGGCCTTCACCTTCTCCTCATTGGTGGTGTCCCGCACCCACCGCTGCGCCGCTCTCAGAGCTGCGGCCGGCGTGGAGTCCGTGCGCCTGAGTTCCTGGTGGAAGCAGGTCATCAGCAGACAGGAGGCCAGGTCTTGGATCGCCCACTGGGTGGCGGTGATCCCGGCCACTCCGGCCTGCAGGAGCCCGGTCGGCAGGCTCACCGCCTCGTCGGGGAGCGCCAGCCCGGGCACCTGGCTCTCGCAGCTGGACAGGATCGCCAGGCGCACACCACCCGAGCCGTGGCCGGTCAGCCGCAGCCGCAGCACATCGCCGAGTGTCAGAGGCTGGTCGTCGGCCAGCACCAAGGCGCTTTCCAAGGGATCACTGAGGTTGGCGACACCGTGGCAGGCGAAGTGGTGCACCTGATGCCGCCCCAGCTCGTCCGTCACCTCCTGAACACGGGCGGCCGTGCGGCACAGGCCACGAGAGTCGGCGAAGTGTGCGCGGGCCGCAGCGACTTCCACCGCGGCGAACGCCAGGGGCGGGTATCCGCTCGGCAGCGGGTCGTTGACTGTGAGCAGCGAGGACATCGGAACCCGCTCGGCGATCTCCTGGGCGGTGCGCAGACTGCGCGCGTTCGGTGCATAGCTCAGGACGCAGTCGTCCATGGCGTACCGGCGCCGCGTCGGACGCGAGGCGTCGAGGGTCCAGGCCGCGTGCAGGGGCAGCAGGCCCAGCTGGCCTGCCGGAATGAGGAAGGCGCTTGTTTTCGGGGCTAGTCGGCCGAGCACGTCCTTCATCGCCGCGTCCCACAGCCATGCGGTGACCGCGTCCAGCGTTCCGCGCCAGATGCCCGCTTCCCGCCTCCGCCCGGCATATGCTTCCCGTAGGTCGTGGGCTCGCCGCGTCACGGCCTGCTCGGTCAGCCCGGGCAGCCACACAGTGTCGACGGAGCCGTCGCCCGGGCCCACGACCAGCGCCACACCGCCCGCGCCGGTGGCCGCGAGGTAGACAAGGGGTGCCGTGGTGGCCGCTGCGGCGATGTCGGAGAATTCCGGGGCGTCCAGGAAGTCGGGTTTGACGCGGCGGATCTCCTCGATGCTCGTGTCGAGCTCGCGGCGCGCGGCACGAAGCCGCTCCTCTTCGGTGGCCACAGGGGCCGGCCCGATGGTGACGCCTTCCCCAGCGGCCTCCCAGCTACGGATGCGTTCGCTCCACTCCCTGTTGGCTCGCTGGTAGCGGCGCACGCTGTCCCCGTGCCCGCCCTCGATTAGGTCATCGAGCTGTGCCCGGTCGCGTTCCAGTACCTCGCTCAGTTGCTGGGCACGGCCCCGCTCCAGCGCGACGACCGCTTCCCTCGGCGCACCGCGCATGGCCATGGCAAAGGCGGCGAGGGCCGGCAGGCCCTGGGCCGTAAGCAGCCAGCTCTCCTTGTGACGCCTGCCGAACTGAGCCTCGTAGAGGTTGGTCGTGGCCCGCACGGCGACGCGGCACGCCTCGGCCGCATCGGACCAAGCCCCCTCCCGGAAGGCCCATCTCGCCCACTCCCCGGCGGCGATCAGGGCCGGGCCCGCCTGGGTGCTCAGCCCGGAGAGGCAACCGGTGCGGTACGACTCCACAGCACGGCGGCGGTCGTCACGCCGGCCGAGCTGCTGGTACCGGACGCGCAGGGTTCTGCCCAGCGCCATGAGCACGGAGGAGCGGTTGACCCAGCTTTCAGACGCAGCGGCGAGAGCGTCCTCCAGCAGGCGGACGGCCCGTTCGATGTCCTCGAGGTCGTGCAGGCGTTCGTACCGCAGCTGCAGCCCTCCGGCGAGGTTCAACAGGTACCTGGGCCGGTCGGGGCTGCCGGGCGGGGCGGCGTCGACGGACCGGTCGAACACGTCGATGGAACGCGTGAGGTCCATCAGATCGTGGGTGTGCCGGTAGCGGTCCATGAGGGCGCCGCCGTAGTTGTTGAGGACACCGCCGGGAAACAAGGTGTCGGCGATCGAGGGTGACGCCGTGGCCCGCTCGTAGGCGTCCACGGCGCGATGCAGGTCCTGTGGGTCGCTCGTGACGTGGTACCGGTCACGCAGGGCGACGCCCAGGAGGTTGAGTCCGATGACCGGCGCCGCGCCACCCGCGGTTGGTCCGTCCAGGACCATGTCGATGACGGCGATCGCCCGGTCCAGGTCGTTGAGATTGCCGTCCCGGCCGTACCGGTCCCACAGGGCCAGACCGTAGTTCGTGGCGATCTCCGCGTACTTGTCGTCCGTCGGCGCCAGATACGCCAGCGCCTCGTTCAGGTGCTCGAGCGCCGCGTCCAGGTCCGCGCCGACGCCCGCGTGGATGTACAGGTCGCGCCGGAACAGGCCCAGGAGCCCCAGGACCTGGGCACGGGCGAAGCTGTGGGCGGGCTGCCTCGGCAGCGTGGTCTCAAGCAGGACGACGGCCCGGGACAGCCGCCCGCCGTCACCGTCGCTCTGGTACCTCTTCCACAAGGTCAGAGCGAGTTCCTGCCTGGTGCGGTCCAGCGCGGCCTCGTCGGGACCGGCGTCGGCCAAGCGCTCCTCCAGGACAGTGACGGCCTCGTCGAGAGCGGCCGGGTCGCCGGTGGCGGAGAAGCGCGACTCAAGGGCCTCAGCCAGATAGCGGGAGACGGTGTCGCGCAGTTCGGGTGTCTCCGCCGCGGCCGACCGTGCTTCCTGCGCAAGGGTGCGCATCCGGTCCAGGTCCTCGGGGGCGCCGAGTGCGGTGTGGCGTACGCCGGTGGCGTGGTGCATCGCCTGCAGCGCGCGCATCCGGTCCGCCGGTGTGCCCGCCGCGGCGACGGCGGCGTCGAGTTCACGGACCGCGCGGTCCAGGTCCGCCGTCCGGTGGGTCCGCCGGTAGCGGGTGAGGAGGACGAAACCGAGGCTGATGAGGGCGTCGAGAGCTGTGCTGGAATGGCCCGCGGCCTGTTCAAGCAGGGCGACCGCGGCGTCCAGATCGGCCGGGTCGCCGTCCGCAAGCGCCCTGGCCTCCAGCAGCACGGCCTTGTCCCGTCGGCGGCCGGCCGTACGCCCGGGGTCGTCCGCCGACGCTGCGAGTGCCTCGTCCACCAGACGTAGCGACTGGTTCAGGTCGTGTGCGGCGCCGGTTGCTTGCGCGTAGCGGAAGCCGACCATGGCGGCCCCGGCGAGCAGGTCCGGGGGCGGGGGTGTGTCCGGGTCGCTCTCGTCGAGGAGCCCTGCGAGGAGGTCCCGGCTGCGCCGCAGAGCGGCGAGTTCACCGCTTCCGGACCATCGCAGTTCCAGCGCGTAGGCGAGGGTGTAGCGGGCATCGCCGCTCAGTGCCGGATCGGCCGACCGGGAGAGCAGGCTCTCCAGCAGGCCGATGGCCCGGTCCACGTCGGCAGGGCCGGAGGCGCGGCGCAGCAGCTCGCCGATCGTGTCGAGCAGCAGCCCCTGCCATTCTCGTGGGGTGTCCTGCGGGACCCGGCCACCGGGAGCGACCGGGAGAGCAGGATCCTCGTGTCCGGGGCCGAGCACCTCCGTGAAGAGATCGAGCGCCTCCACGAGGTCCGGGCGCAAGCCGACCACGCGGGACCGGAGGGCAAGCAGAGCAGCGAGGTCCACCAGGTACTCGCGCCGGCGTTCGCAGTCCGGCCGCGCTTCCGCTACCGCCCGGCGGTACGCCGCCACGGCCTGCTCCAGGTTCGCCGGTTCCCCGTCCTCCTCGTACATGGCCATGTGTGCCAGGCCGGCAGCGGCCGCCATACGGTGGCGCAGGTCCGGGCCGGCCAGTGCCGCCGCCTCGTCGAGCACGGCGATCCCCCGCCGCCGGTGCTGCACGTCGCCCCGGTACGCCAGTAGCCGCCCTGCCCGGAAGGACACCTCGGCGGACAGCCCCCCTCCGGCCCCGCTCAGCGCTCGGGCCTCGCCCAGCGCTCGGTCCGCTGCGGATATGACCTCGCCGGTGTGTGCCTCAACCGCGCCGAACGTCTCGGCGATCAGCAGCAGCACGGCGATGCGCTGCCCGGGGGTGAGGTCCGGGAGCGTGGACTCCGTCAGGATTCTGAGCAGAACGTCCTCGGAGAGCCGGTCCCGCTCCTCGCGCCACGAATCGATGAGAGCGAGGAGAGTCGTGAGGAACGCAGAGTCCTGTCGCCGAGGGCGTGAGGGCTGGAATCCGACGAACACGAATTCGGGCCACACGGCAGGGATCTTGTTCGAACTCTCTGTCGCACCTTCTATGGATTCCCTTGAATCACCTGAATCACCAACACCCTCGGACCCTTCAGGCTGCTCCGACTTCCCACCCGGAACGGCATACACACGAATGTTTTCGGGTCGGCTTCCCTCGGGAAACGGAAGTGACAGGCCCATAAGCGGCCCCTTTCGTGATCAGTCCGTCCATCGTGGCGAAGACACGGACGAACCCCTAGCATGCCTGACAGAATCGCACCTTGAGGGCCCATCAGGGCAGTCGACCGGGGGCGGGAGTGACGGGTGCCGGAAGGCCAGGAAGAAGAACTGTCGATTCCGCTTGTCACGTCCTGGTGGCTTCCGGAACGGGAATTTCATCGTCTGCGTCGCCTGTGGCCTGCTTTCGCTGCCGAATGGAGCGGTGACTTCGCGTCGTACTGCCGGCGCCACGAAGGATTCTTCCGGGAACTGGCCTTGCTGGCCGAGCGGTTCCAGGTCGCACAGGTGTCAGTCGACACCTATGTGAAATGGTGCAGTACCGAACAGCTGGATCCCTGGGACAAGGACCACTTCACTCTCTACGCGATGGGGCCCTGCGAGACTCGTCGCGACTGGCCACCGCAGCCCGGTGACCCGTGCTGGTGCGAGCGAGGTGACCAGTACCAGGACTGCTGTGGCGGTGTGCGCTTCACCGTCCCGCCCTTACTGGAAGGACAGTTGACGGAGCTGATCGCCGAGCTCCTCACCGAGCCGGACTGGTGGCGCTCACGCGAACGCACACTGACACATCCTGTGCTGATGAGCGAGGCGGCCACGGAGGTGCTGGCCGGGCTGCTGCCGAAGTACGGCCGGCATCCCAAGGCCCAGGACACGCTCGGGGAGATCGGGCGCCTGCTCGAGCGCTGCCGGCTGATCGGCGTCGAGCAAGCATACGACGAGCTCCTGGAGTGGAAGGTGTCCAGCACAGAACCGGTCCCTGAGGAGGACCGAGTCCCCGAAGAGCTGGCCACCGTCGTACGCGAGGCGGCGCGGCTCCACCGGCGCATCGCCACGGCCCCCACCGAACAGGCGGTGGCGGACGGCGCAGCAGTTTGGCGCCGCACCATCGAGCTGACCGAGCGTCTGGGCCGCCCGTCCGGGGAGCGCAACTACGGTTGGCGCGGGCTGCGCTGGGCACATTGGCGGCGGTACGAGGCGGAGGGCCGCTACGCGGATCTGGAGGCCGTCGGGGAGGTGCTGGCCGCGATGGTCCAGGCGCTCGGATTCGACGCCACCATGCAACGCGACGCCCGGCGCGAGCACGTGGCGTTGCTGCGGCTGATGCGCGCGAAGGCCGGAACACCCGAGTCACAGGACCGTGTCGTCGAGATCCTGCAGAGCACGTCCGAGACCTGCCCCGCGCCGGATCGTGTCCTGTACCTCGATGCCCTCGCCGAGGCACTGGCGGAGCGGTACGACCGATGGGGCAGCGGAACCGATCTCGACAGGCAGATCGACGTCCGCCGGGAGCTGGTGGGCTACGAGGACGCCGAGCCTGGCACGCGCGCCCTCCGGCACGGCCAGCTGGCGGTGGCGCTGCGCAACAGGGCGATGGCCGCGCAGGACGCACACGACCTGGACGAAGCGGTGCGGACCCTGCAGGAAGCCCTGGGGCTGCCGCTGCCCGACGACCGCGAGTCCCTGGCATTGCTGACCCACCTGGGCGCCAATCTCCGGCTCCGCTACGAGTACCTGGGCCGGACCGGCGACCTCGACAGCGCGATCGCCGTGCACGAACGCGTCCTCACCGCGGGGCCCGCCGACACGGAGCACTACCCGTACGCGCTCAACAACCTCGGCGTCGCCCACCTGACACGCCACGAGCGGTTGGGCGACATGGCGGACATACGCAGGGCCGTCGGCCTGCTTCGGCGGGCCGTGGCCCTGACCCCCGCCGGTCAGACGGTGAGCGGGGAGCGTCGTCGCAGTCTCGCCGAGGCCATGGTCGCGATGGTCACGGACGAACCTCGCGCCCGGCGACTGCCCCTGCTGGCCGCAGCGGTGGAGGCTGTGGACGGCTGCGCGGCGGAGGACGCGGCAGACTCGCCGTTCCGCGGTCTGGTCCAGGCATGGCGGTGCCTCCTCCTCGTCCGGTGGTGCCGCGTCGTGGGTGACACGGCCGACCACGACACCGCGATAGCCGCCGGGGAGGACGCACTCGGGGCACTGAGGGCCGGCCACGTGAGCCGCCCCCGGCTGATCGACGACCTGGCTCACGGCCTGCTGGAGCGGTTTCGGCGCCGCGGATCGCCGGATGACCTCGAACGAGCCGAGGAGCTGGCCGACTTCGCAGTGGCCGTGCCGCGCGCACAGTGGCCCGCCCTGCCCGCGCAACTGCGGAGCCTGGCGTACGCGCGGCGCGCGCGTGGGGACGCCCCAGGTGCGCTGCAGGCCTATCGGCTCGCCGCCGGGTACCCCGAGCAGGGAGATCTGCGGTCCCGGTTCGCCGCCGCCTGTGACTGGGCGGTGTGGGCGCACACTCGGGAGGACGGTGAGGAGGCGGCCGAAGCCATCGACCACGCTCGAGCGACCGCGCTGCGGGTGGCACGGATCTGGCTGGCGGGGGGTGCGGAGGCGGCCCACAGGTTCCGCCCGCTGCAACGGCGGGCGTCGCGCACCCGCATCGAGCTCCACGGCTCCCCCGCCGCGGCCGGTGCCGACGCCGTGCACGAACTCCTCGTCCACGCTTCCCGGGGGCTGCCCGGGCCTCTTCCCGGGGACCTGGCCACCCGTCACCGGGCTGCGGCCGAGCGGGTGCGGCATCTGGACAGGTCCTCGCTGGACTTCAAGAGGCCGGGGGCGGGTAGGGACGCTCTGCGGGGGGCCTGGGACGAACTGGACCGCGTCCTGGCGGAGTTCCCCCTCGACGGTGTGCCCGCCGCACTCGTCCCGGTGCTCGCGTGCCACGGAGGGAGCCATGAGTGAACCGGGAGTCAACATGAGCGAGGGGGATGCCTTGGGCGAGCAGGCGCGCGGCGAGGAGATCACCGGCGCCGAGGACGAGATCGTCGCGGTCGCGGAGCAGATCCTGTCCGAACTGCGGCGGTCCCCCGAGCCGGAGATGCGGGTCGGTCTCCTGGCGGACCTCGTGCGCATGGCGCGCGAGGAGACCGACCCCAAGGCCAGGGCGGACCGTGAGGACGAGCTGTACACCCTGCTCGCCGCCCACGAGCCCAGCCGGCGCCGTCTGGACGAACTCCTGCCCGACACCACCAGGGAGAAGGGACTGGAGCAGCCGACGTACTCGCCGGCGGTACCCGTTCTGAAGGACCGCTACGTCTGCCCCGTGGACAACGGCTACGCCTGGGCGGTGCTCAGCGTCGAGGATCCGCGGCCGCCACTCGAGTACTGCCCCGACCACCCCGAGGTGGCGCTCGTCTTCCGGGCCGCCGGCACCGAGGACTAGGGGGCGGCCGTGCTTGGTCAGTTCTGGAACGGGCTGGGAAGCAGGCTGGCGGAGCGCTGGGTCGCCCTTCTGCTGTCACCGGCCCTCTTCTTCTGGACAGTGGGGGCGGTCGCCTGGCACTGGAAGCGCACGGATCCTTCCCTGCGCCGCGACGGGCTGGCCGCGGTCGCCGGACAGTTGGGCGACCAGGTGCGGGGACTGCCCGCCGTCGTCCAGGGACTCCTCGTGGTGATACCCCTCGTCGTAGTCAGCCTGTCGGCGCTGGCCGCCCAGCGGCTCACAACTCCGGTGGTGCGGCTGTTGTCGGGCGTCTGGCCACGGTGGCTGGACTGGCTCCACGGGCCGTTGCTGAAGCGCCGCCGTCAACGCATCGATGCAGACACCGAACGGCTGCGGAACCTCGCGGCGCTTTCGGATGCGGCTCTGGACTGGCGGCAGCGCCGTGCCTACTCGGATCTCAACCGCCGTCATCTTCAGACGCAGCAGGACCACTCCCGGCAGTCGGCCACCCGTCTCGGTAGCATCCTCAGCGCCTTCGAGGACCGGCCGAGGACCCGCTACGGACTGAACGCCGAGGTCTGCTGGCCGCGCCTGTGGCTGCTGCTGCCGGATGCGGCGAAGCAGGAGGTGGCCGAGGCCCAGCGGTGCTTCGGCGCCACAGCGCAGACATGGCTATGGGGTCTGCTCGTCGTCATGTGGACGCCCTGGGCGTGGTGGGCGCTCCCGTTGGGCTTGGCAGTCTGCGTGACGGCCTACCTACGGGCCCTCGGCGCCGCCGTGCTCTACGGCCAGCTCTTCGTGGCCTGCTTCGACGTTCACCGTGAACTGTTGTACGACGCTTTGCGTCGGCCGCTGCCTGCCTCCCCTGCCGATGAACCCGGAAGCGGCGCCGCGCTGTCTCACTATCTCGAGAGCGGCTCATATGCGGCCGAGCCTCGCTTCGTCGAACGCTCGGAGTGAGGCTCGGCCAGGAACACCAGGGCGGGGCGTGCCGTGCAGCACGCCCCGCTCCCGGTTCCGTCGCCTACACCCCGGCCGGCTCCGGCTCCTCCGCCGTCTCCGTGCGCGGGGCCGGGAGGCCCTTCTTCGCCGCGCGCTTCTTCGCCCGGCGCTCCTTGCGGAGTTCGAACATCGCGTACAGCGTCGGGACCAGGAGGAGGGTGAGCAGGGTCGATGTCACCAGGCCGCCGATCACGACCACGGCCAGCGGCTGGGCGATGAAGCCGCCTTCGCCGGTGATGCCGAGGGCCATCGGGAGCAGGGCGAAGATCGTCGCCAGGGCCGTCATGAGGATCGGGCGCAGTCGGTGGCGGCCGCCCTCGATGACGGCCTCGACGACGCCGTAGCCCTGCTTGCGGTACTGGTTGATCAGGTCGATCAGCACGATCGCGTTCGTCACCACGATGCCGATCAGCATCAGCATGCCGATCATCGCGGGGACACCCATCGGCGTACCGGTGGCGATCAGCAGGCCGATCGCGCCGGTGGCCGCGAACGGGATGGAGACGAGCAGGATCAGCGGCTGGACCAGGGACTTGAAGGTGCCGACCAGCAGCATGAAGACGATCGCGATGGCCGCCAGCATCGCCAGGCCCAGGTTGAGGAACGCCTCGTCCTGGTCCTCGGAGACACCGCCGATCGACGCCGTGGCGCCGTCCGGGAGCTTCAGCGCGCTGATCTCGGACTGGAGCTTGGTGCTCACCGCGCCCGTGTTGTCGCCGGTCGGCTTCGCGGAGATGGTGGCCGCGCGCTGGCCGTCGATCCGGGTCATGGAGACCGGGCCGTCGATCTGCTTCACCGTCGCGATGTCGCCGAGCTTCACCGCGCCCAGGTTCAGGTCCTGAAGCTGCTTCAGGGTCTGCGCGGGCTTCGCCGAGCGGATGACGACGTCGCGCTCGCTGTCGTCGAGGGTCGCCTTGGCCGCGTTGGTGCCGCGGATCGCCTGCGCGACGGCTGCGCCCAGGGTCTGGTCGTTGAAGCCGGCCGCGGCCGCCTTGTCGTTGGCCTTCACCGAGATGCGCGGCACGCTCTGCGCCAGGTCGCTGGTGACGTCCGTGACGTCGTCGAGTTCGGCGACCGTCTTGCGGACCTCCTCGGACGCCGTACGCAGGACATCGGCGTCGGCGGCCTTCACCACGACGCTGAGGTCCTGGGCGCCGAAACCGTCACCGGCGGCGATGGTGGTCGTGCCGATGCCCTTGAGACCGGCCAGGCCCTTCTCGATGTCGTCCTGGACGTCCTCGAACGGCACCGAGTCGTCCAGCATCACCTGGTACGAGGCCTGGTTGGAGTCCGTGCCGCCGCCGAAGGCGGCCATGAAGCCGGACGAACCGATGGTGACCTGGTAGTCCTTGACGCCCTTGGTGTCGGCGAGCAGCTGCTCGACCTTCTTCGCCTGGGCGTCGGTCGCCGCGAGGCTGGTGCCGGGCTTCAGCTCCTGCTTGACGCTGAGGACCTCCTGCTCGCCCTGGTCGAAGAAGTTCGTCTTCAGCAGGGGCGCCATGCCGAACGTGCCGACGAGGACGACGATCGCGAGAGCCACGCTGGTGAGGCGGCGGCGGGTCGCGAAGCGCAGGACGGGGACGTAGAGGCGCTGGAGGCGGCTCTTGGCCTCCTTCTCCTCGGCGAGGCGGCGTGCCTCGTCCGCGTCTTCCGGGGTGCCCTTCGGCGGGCGCAGGAACCAGTACGACAGGACCGGTACGACCGTCAGGGAGACGAGGAGCGAGGCCAGCAGGGCGGCCGTGACCGTCAGGCTGAACGAGCCGAACAGCTCGCCCACCATGCCGCCGACCAGGCCGATCGGCAGGAACACCGCGACCGTGGTGAGCGTCGAGGACGTCACCGCGCCCGCCACCTCACGGACGGCCAGGAGGATCGCCGAGTGGCGCTCCTCGCCGTAGCCGAGGTGCCGCTTGATGTTCTCCAGGACCACGATCGAGTCGTCGACGACCCGGCCGATGGCGATCGTCAGAGCGCCCAGCGTCAGGACGTTCAGCGACAGGTCGCGGGTCCACAGCACGATCAGGGCGAGGACGACCGACAGCGGGATGGAGACCGCCGTGACGAGGGTGGAGCGGATCGAGGCCAGGAAGACCAGGATCACCAGGACCGCGAAGAGCAGACCGAGCGCACCCTCGGTGGTCAGGCCCTTGATGGACTTCGACACGGCCGGGCCCTGGTCGCTGACGACCGTGAGGTCGGCACCGGAACCGAGGTCCTTGCGGAGGTCGGGAAGCTTGTCCTGGACGGCCTCGGAGATCGCGACCGCGCTGCCGTCGCGGTCCATGGTGACGGCGACGGAGAGGCTGGGCTTGCCGTCCGTGCGGGTGATGGAGTCGGCCGGGGCCTCCTGCTGCTTCACCGTGGCGACGGCGCCGAGGCGCACCGGCTTCCCCTTGCCGGGCTCGCCCGTGACCATCAGGTCCTGGATCTGCTTCAGCGAGGTGAAACCGCCGCCGACCTGGACCGTGCGGTTGGCGCCGTCCTCGTCGAAGGAGCCGGCCGGGACGGTGGCGCCGCCCGCCTGGAGCGCCTGCATGAGGGACTGCGGAGTGAGGCCCGCCTTCGCGAGCTTCGCGTTGTCGGGGGTGATGGCGACCTGGAGGTCGCGCACACCGTCGACGGTGACCTGGCCGACGCCGTCGATGCTCTTGAGGTCCGGTACGACGGTCTTGTCGAGCTGGTCCGCCAGGGCCTGCTGGTCCCGCTCGGAGCTGACCGCGAGGACGACGGTCGGCATGTCGTCCGTGGAACCGGCGACGATCTGCGGGTCGACCTCGTCCGGGAGCTGGACGCGGGCCCGGTTGACGGCCTGCTGGACGTCGGCGACGAGCTGCTTGGTGTCGTTGCCGTAGTCGAAGGACGCCATGATCACGGCGTTGCCCTCGCTGGCGGTGGAGGTGACGCCGCTGATGCCGTCGACGGCTTCGAGGTTGTCCTCGATGGGTTCGACGACCTGCTTCTCGACCACGTCCGGTGACGCGCCCTGATACGGCGCCAGCACGGACACCATGGGCAGTTCGATGGTGGGCAGCAGCTGCTGCTTGAGCTGGGGTATCGCGATCGCCCCGAAGACGAGCGCGATGATCGACATCAGCCCTATCAGGGCCCGTTGCGCGAGGCTGAATTTCGACAGCCAGGACATGGGTGAGGGTCTCTCTTCTGTTAGCGGCAGAAGCGGCAGCGAGCGCGCAGATGAGCACCCGCCCCTACACCCTGAGCCATGGGAGGCCGGGGTTTCGTAGGCCCCAGGTCCATTTCCTTATGCCGCGCATACTCCGGGCGCAGTACACCCGGGCCGGGCTCACTCCACCCTTGGACGGACCAGTCCGGACTCGTACGCAGTGACGACGAGCTGGGCCCGGTCCCGGGCACCCAGCTTGGCCATGGCCCGGTTGACGTGCGTCTTCACCGTCAGCGGGCTGACCTCGAGACGCTCGGCGATCTCGTCGTTGGAGTGTCCTCCGGCGACCTGGACGAGCACTTCGCGCTCCCGTCCAGTGAGCGAGTCGAGCCGTTCGGCGCGGGCCGGGTCGCGCTCGCCGTCGTCGGTGGGGTCCTGGGCGAGGAAGCGTGCGATGAGGCCGGTGGTGGCCGCCGGGGACAGCAGGGCCTGGCCGCCGGCGGCGGTGCGGATCGCGGTGAGCAGTTCCTCGGGCTCGGCGCCCTTGCCGAGGAAGCCGGAGGCGCCGGCGCGCAGCGACTGGACGACGTAGTCGTCGACCTCGAACGTCGTGAGGATGACCACGCGGACGTCGGCGAGTTCGGGGTCGGCGCTGATCATGCGGGTGGCGGCGAGACCGTCGGTGCCGGGCATCCGGATGTCCATGAGGACGACGTCGGCGTGCTGCTCCTTGGTCATCCGCACCGCTTCGGCGCCGTCGGACGCCTCCCCCACCACCTCCATGTCGGGCTCGGAGTCGACGAGCACCCGGAAGGCGCTGCGCAGCAGTGCCTGGTCGTCGGCGAGCAGGACACGGATGGTCATGCGGGGTCCTCCCCGGTCGGTGTGCGGTTCTTGACCGGCAGGATCGCATGGACGCGGAAGCCGCCGCCGTAGCGGGGACCGGTGGTGAGGGTGCCGCGCAGGGCGGTGACGCGCTCCCGCATGCCGAGCAGGCCGTGGCCGCCGCCGCTGCCCGGGTCGGCGTCCTCGCCGCTGCCGTCGTCGAGCACGGTGATCTCGATGTTCGGTCCGACCCGTACGACGCTGACCTCGGCCTTGGCGTGCGGCCCGGCGTGCTTCTGCACGTTGGTGAGGGCCTCCTGGATGATCCGGTAGGCGGCCAGGTCGACGGCGGCGGGCAGGGGGGTGCCCTGGTCGGTGCGGGCGACCTCGACGCGCTGTCCCGCGTTGCGGAAGGTGCCGGCGAGTTCGTCGAGGCGGTCCAGGCCGGGGGCGGGTTCGGTGGGGGCCTCCGGGTCACCGGACTGTCTGAGCAGGCCGACGGTGGCCCGCAGCTCGTTGAGGGCGGAGCGGCTGGCCTCCCGGACGTGGGAGAGCGCCTCCTTGGCCTGGTCGGGGCGCTTGTCCATGACGTGGGCGGCGACGCCGGCCTGGACGTTGACCAGGGCGATGTGGTGCGCGACGACGTCGTGCAGGTCCCGGGCGATGCGCAGGCGTTCCTCGGCGACCCGGCGGCGGGCCTCCTCCTCGCGGGTGCGTTCGGCTTTTTCCGCGCGTTCCCGGATGGCCTGGATGAAGGCGCGGCGGCTGCGGACGGCGTCGCCCGCGGTCGCGCCGATGCCGGCCCAGGCCACGATGCCGAGGTTCTCCTGGGCGTACCAGGGCAGGGGGCCGGCGGCCATGGCGGCGCCGGTCAGCACGGTCGTGGTGAGCAGGCCGACGCGCCAGGTGGTGGGGCGGTCGGTGGTGGAGGCGACGGTGTACAGGGCGATGACCGCGGACATGGCGACGGGGGCGCGGGGGTCGCCGGTGACGGACTCGATGACGGAGAACGTGCCGGTGAGGGCGAGGACCGTCATGGGGGCGCGGCGGCGGAAGACCAGGGCGGCGGCGGCGAGGACCATCAGGACGAGGCTGAGGGGGTCGGGGGTTCGCAGGGCCCAGGTGACGGGGGTGTCGTGGTGGCGGGGTTCCACGAAGGAGCCGGCGACCATGCAGGCCAGGACGGCAGCGGCCAGGACGGCGTCTACGGCCAGGGGGTGTGCCTTGGCCTGGACTCTGACCCGCGCGATTGTGCTCACGGCTGTTTACGGTAGCTGGGCGGGGTGTGCGGGGGTATGGGGGCCGGGGTTCAGGAGGTCGGGGGTGAGGTGCTCGGCGTGGGGGCTGGGGGCGGGGGGTTTCGCAGCCCGGCGTGGCGGGGTGCCTCCCCCACTCTCGGCTTCGCTCGAGCGGGGGGACCCCCACCGCCCACCCGTGCCGCCCCTAGCGGCACGCATGCCCGCAGCGGGGGCGGCGCGCATGCGCGCGGTGGGGTCAGCCTGGGATCAGGCCGTCGTCGCTGAGGAAGTCCCTGACCTCTTCCAGGGTTGCGTCCGGGGACGGGAGGATCAGTTCTGATGGTTCCAGGGAGTCGTCGGGGAGGGGGTCGCCGAGGTCGCGGACTCTGGTCAGGAGGGCCTGGAGGGTGCGGCGGAAGGCCGGGCCGTCGCCGTTCTCCATTTCCGCCAGGAGCTCGTCGTCCAGCTTGTTCAGTTCGGTGAGGTGGCCGTCGGCCAGCCTCACCTGGCCCTCCCCCATGATCCGTACGATCATGTCGCCCTCCTAGGCGTGGGCCCCTACTGCTTGTCGAAGCGCGGGGTGTCCTGCGGCTGCTGCTGCGACTGCTGCTGGCTCGTGCCACCTTCGATGGCCTGCTGCCCGGCGGCCGGGCCCCCGGCCAGCTCCTGCTTCATCCGCTGCAGTTCCAGCTCTACATCCGTACCACCGGAGAGCCGGTCCAGCTCGGCCTGGATGTCGTCCTTGTGCATGCCGGAGGGGTCGTCCAGCGCCCCGGAGGCGAGCAGCTCGTCGATCGCTCCGGCGCGGGCCTGGAGCTGGGCCGTCTTGTCCTCGGCGCGCTGGATCGCCAGGCCGACGTCGCCCATCTCCTCCGAGATGCCGGAGAAGGCCTCGCCGATCCGGGTCTGCGCCTGGGCCGCCGTGTACGTCGCCTTGATCGTCTCTTTCTTCGTACGGAAGGCGTCGACCTTGGCCTGGAGCCGCTGGGCCGCGAGAGTGAGCTTCTCCTCCTCGCCCTGCAGCGTGGAGTGCTGGGTCTCCAGGTCGGTCACCTGCTGCTGGAGGGCGGCCCGGCGGGACAGCGCCTCACGGGCCAGGTCCTCACGGCCCAGCGCGAGCGCCTTACGGCCCTGGTCCTCCAGGGTGGAGGACTGCTTGTTCAGCTGGGCGAGCTGCAGCTCCAGGCGCTTGCGGCTGGTCGCCACGTCGGCGACGCCGCGGCGCACCTTCTGGAGCAGCTCCAGCTGCTTCTGGTACGAGTAATCGAGGGTCTCGCGCGGGTCCTCGGCCCGGTCAAGGGCCTTGTTCGCCTTCGCGCGGAAGATCATCCCCATACGCTTCATGACACCGCTCATGGGCTTCGCGCGCCCCCTTCTGACCGACTCCGGCAGCTGCTCCTGCGACAGAACCCACAGTACGGGCCCTGCATCCATTACCGCACTGTTCGGGGACGGATGCGCTCATCCCCAAGGACGACTGCGGACGGCCCCGCTCCGGCGTAGGGAGTAGGTGATCCCCGGGGTTACCGGAGGCGTACGTCCCGGGAAACGACCGGTGCCGTACACAACGTCCCCTCTGTCCCCATACAGACGACTGGTGTTGCCGGATCGTTCCCCACGGGGCTGGGGTCCATGCCCGGAAGCCCTTACCCTTGGGTTTTGTGTTCCGTAGCCGTGCGAAGGATGAGAAGGCCCAGGCCGCCGTGAAGGCGCCGGAGACCGACTCCAGTCAGCCCCGTCACCCCGAGGCCCGCAAGGGCCGTCCCACGCCCAAGCGCAGCGCGGCCCAGTCGCAGCGCCGCAGCGTGGCCAACACGTCGACGACGCGCAAGGAGGCCGCCAAGCGACAGCGCGCGGAGCGCCGTACCGCGATGGAGCGCCAGCGCCAGGCGCTGGCCAGCGGCGACGAGCGGTATCTGCCCGCCCGCGACAAGGGACCGGTCCGCCGGTTCGCGCGCGACTTCGTCGACTCGCGGTTCAACATCGCGGAGTTCTTCCTGCCGATGGCCGTGGTCATCCTCGTGCTGAGCATGGTGCGTGTGGCCTCGCTGCAGAACATCGCGCTGCTGCTGTGGCTCGTGGTGATCGTGCTGATCGTGCTCGACTCGTTCGTGTCGGCCTTCCGTCTGAAGAAGCAGCTGGCCGAGCGGTTCGCCGGCGAGAACAGGCGTGGCGCGGTCGCCTACGCCCTGATGCGCTCCCTCCAGATGCGTCGGCTCCGGCTGCCGAAGCCGCAGGTCAAGCGCGGAGAGCGGCCCTGACCACGACGCCGTTCCCCGAGAGCGCGGCGGATGCCCGGGAGACCGGGCCGGTCGGGCTGCGCGATGTGGTCCGGCAGGAGCTGGTCGCCCGGCAGCTGGACGAACAGATATCCGGGCGGTTCCCGGTAGGGCAGCGGCTGCGCGTGCTCGACGTCGGCATGGGCCAGGGCACGCAGGCGCTGCGGCTGGCCCGGGCCGGGCACCAGGTGACCGGTCTGGAGCAGGACCCGAGGATGGTCGCCGTGGCCCGGGAGTCCCTCGCGGGGGAACCCGAGGGCATCCGGAAGCGGATGCGGATCATCGAGGGCGACGGCCGGGACACCGGTGTGCACTTCCTGCCGGGCGCCTTCGACGTGGTCCTGTGTCATGGCGTGCTCATGTACGTGGAGGAGCCCGACCCGCTGCTGGCGGGTCTCGCCCGGATGCTCGCGCACGGCGGACTGCTGTCCCTGCTCGTGCGCAACGGGGACGCGCTCGCCCTGCGGCCGGGGCTGTCCGGCGCCTGGTCCGACGCGCTGACCGCCTTCGACACGACCGCCTATCGCAACCGGCTGGGGCTCCCCGTACGGGCCGACCGGCTGAAGGACCTGACGTCGACGCTCGCGGGGATCGGGGCGCCGCTGCACGCCTGGTACGGGGTGCGCGTGTTCACGGACACGGCGGCGGACGGCGCGGAGGTCCCGGGCGACGTCCAGGCGCTGCTCGCGGTGGAGGAGAAGGCCGGGCGGACGGATCCGTACCGCGGGGTGGCGGCGCTGCTGCACCTGTGCGGCGTTCGCGGCTGACGCGGCCGGAGGATGCGGGGGTGGGGGGGGGGGGGGGGGGCCCCCCCCCCAGCCCCCCCCCCCCCCCCCTCCCACCCCCCCCCCCCCCCCACCCCCCCCCCCCCCCCCCCCCACCCCCCCCCCCCCCCCCCCCCCCCCCCCCCCCCCCT